>NZ_WOEY01000119.1 GCF_013177695.1 Paraburkholderia solitsugae
CCGAGATAGGACGCGCCGGCCATCTGGACGGCGCGTCCTATCTCGGTGGCGTGGCGCTCGGCGGCCTGTTCTTCAATTTCGTGTTCTGGGGCTTCGGCTTCCTGCGCATGGGCACCACGGGCCTCGTCGCGCAAGCGCACGGCGCGGGGGATCACGCCGAATTGCGCAACAACGTCGTACGCGCGCTGTTGCTCGCGGCGGCGATCGGCGCAGCGGTGCTTCTGCTGCAAGTGCCGCTGATCGGCTACGCGTTGGGCGCGATCGGCGGCAGCGACGCGGTGCAGCGCCATGCGCAGATCTACTGCCACGCACGCATCTGGGCCGCGCCGCTCGCGCTCGGCAATTATGTGGTGCTGGGCTGGCTGCTTGGTACGCAGAATGTGCGGCTCGCGCTGTTCTCGCAAGTGTTCATCAACAGCGTGAACATCGCGGCGGTGCTGTTGTATGTGTACGTATTCGATTGGGGCGTGGCCGGCATTGGCGCGGCCACAGCCACGGCCGACGCGCTCGGCTTCGTGCTCGGCGCCGCGTTGTTGTGGCACGGCAGGCCGCGCGGTTTGCCTGCGCTGAAGCGCGCCACCCTCTTCGACGCAACCGCGCTCAAGCGTCTGGTGGTGCTGAATCGCGATATCTTCGTGCGCACGCTCTGCCTGCTGTCGTCGTTCGGCTGGTTCGCGCATCTTGGCGCGAGGCAAGGTGACGCCACACTCGCCGCCAACGCGTTGCTGCTCAATTTTCAGACCTTTATGGCTTACGGACTCGACGGTTTCGCGCATGCTGCCGAAGCGCTGGTTGGGGCGGCGATCGGCGCGCGCGACCGGCACGCGTTCGCGCAGGCCATCAAGGTCACGGCGCTGTGGTCCGTACTCGGCGCGCTGGGATTCTCGCTGGTGTACTGGGGCGCGGGCTCATGGATCATCAAAGGTCTGACCGATCAGGCCGCGGTGCGCGCCACGGCCGAAACGTATCTGCCATGGGCCGCGCTCTCGCCGGTGATTTCCGTGTGGGGCTTTCTGCTCGACGGCGTGTTCATCGGGGCGACTCGCACGCGCGAGTTGATGATGTCGATGGTGGTGTCGTTCGCGGTGTTCGTGGCGGCCTCGTGGGCCTTGCTCGGGCTGTACGGCAATCACGGTTTGTGGGTCGCGATGCTGATCTTCATGGCCGCGCGCGGCGTTACGCTCGCGCGCTTTTTGCCAGGCGTCGTACGAGGCATGGCCGGCGTGGCCGCCTAGCTTTGGCTTCGGCACCCGGCATGCACGCGCCGCATGTTTCTGTATCAGGGCACGTGCACGGCTTGCGCAGCCGCAGGTAGGGTCAAGGCGCTCAGGGCGAGGCCGGCGTCGGCGCCATGACAGGCGGCCGGTCGTCGGTCGGGACACCGTGGTAGTCGACGGGATCTTTCGGCGGCGGACCGCCGTGATGCCCGGAAGGATCGTCGGCACAGCCGGCGAGTCCGGCAGCCAGCATCAACGCAATCAACAAAACGCGGTTCATAGACTCTCGAAACAGAATGAAAATAACGGCAACGAAGCGCCGAGAGTCTACCTGTAATTCGAATTCGACGGCGTCGCGCCAAGCCGTTCCCGGCCTCCCATCCCCCGCCTCCCATTTTGTGACGCGTGAACTAAAATAAAGGCACAGTTGCGTGTCATAGGAGACTGCCATGGACGCTGAATCGATCGCGGGTCTGATCGGACTTGCCGTAGGTCTGCTCGTGCTGCTCGCCCTGTCGATTTTCGAATCGAGGACCTACAGGCGCGAACACGACGGCGAAGGCATGCTGCATCACTGGGTCACACACCAGCACATGCCGAACTGGATGCGTCGCCGGCATTGAAGGGACAAACCCGCCGCTTGTGCGCTTGCGCACATTCCGAACGATTAAACGGTTGATACGCTGCGCTCGCACACTCGAACAACATCAACAATGCAGCGCAAGGAATACGCCGCTATGAGTCGGGACGAAGCAAGCAGCCTGGAGAAGATTGGGAAATCCGGCACGTCGCGCTGCACGAAGGCGACGCGCTAACGATCGACAGTGCGATTCTCGCGCTTGCCGATTATCTTGATCGCCGCGACGATCTCGCCGCCAACGACCGCCGCGCAATGATGCAGGCCGCGGCGCTGTTGTGGCGTGCCGGGTTCAATCTCGCCAACGCCCAACAGACAAGCACGACGAGCACGCACTGACACGCAACTTTTCCTTTCCGCTGATCTTTTTTCACCCCGACGCAATTCGTGGTTGACTCTGGCACCTAATGCCACGTAGAATCTCGGATTCGTCGGAGCGTAGCGCAGCCTGGTAGCGCATCTGATTTGGGATCAGAGGGTCGAAGGTTCGAATCCTTTCGCTCCGACCACGAAAAGCAATACGAAACCCGCGTCGCCTTCGGCTTCGCGGGTTTTTGCTTTCTGGGCATCAAGCGTTGATGGGCGCGTGCGAACCCGGACTCATGGTTGATGGGTTCGATAGGTTTCATGCGAATTACATGCAGGCTTAACGAGCGTTGCATGCACGTTGGATACCCTGCACCTCGACCTTGCCGCCGACCCATCCGGCTGGATACACGCCGGCATACGCCCGCGCTTATACGGTCCGCCCGAACCAACGCCTTGCGGCCTCACGAGCCCGCATGCGACAGTGATTGAAAACCGGCGTTGCCCTCTACGCCGCAACGAGAGTCAAGGAGACACGCATGAATCTGATCCTCTGGCGTCACGCCGAAGCCGAAGATTTCGCCGCCAGCGACCTCGCCCGCGCGCTCACCACGCGAGGCCGCAAACAGGCGCAAAACGTCGCCAAGTGGCTGCGCACCCGCCTGCCCGACGACGCAGTGGTCCTCGCGAGTCCCGCGGTGCGCACTATCCAGACCGCCGAAACCTTGAGCGACCAGTATCGCGTGGTGCGCGAACTCGCGCCTAACGCCAGCGCGGACGATGTGCTCAATGCCGCCGGCTGGTCAAAAGGCATCGCACCGACCGTCGTGATCGTTGGCCATCAACCGACGCTCGGCCACGTTGCGGCACGTCTGCTCGGCAACAGCGAAGCAAGTTGGCCGCTGAAGAAAGCCGGCCTATGGTGGATCGAAAGCCGTGAACGCGACGGCGAAGATCAAGCTGTCCTGCGCGCGGCAATGAGCCCCGATCTGATCTAATCTGAGCCGGTCGCGCAGATACAACACTCGCGCGCGCCACGCCCGACATTACAAGCCGCGCGTATGCAGCTTACGGGCAGTCATCCAATCGTCATGGCATTGCCATGCGAGCGTCACCAGGCGTTACTACATTGGCGAAAAAAGAAATCTCCCTTTTTTCGACCAGGACGCCACATGCGAGAACTGCCGACGCCCACCCTGCCCCTGGCCTCGATCTTCGAAACGCGTCGTCTGCCGCGCGCCGAAGAGACGGTCACCGCCCAACATCGCCTGCAAGTCACGTGGGCGCGCACCGACGAGGACCTGCGCGAGGCCCAGCGTCTGCGCTACCGTGTATTCGCCGATGAAATGGGCGCGCGTCTGACGGGTCCGGCCGGCCTCGATGTCGATTCGTTCGATTCATACTGCGATCACCTGCTGGTGCGCGATCTCGATACGCTGAAGGTGGTCGGCACCTATCGCGCGCTGCCGCCGCATCAGGCCGCCCGCATCGGACGCCTGTATGCCGAAAGCGAGTTCGACGTGTCGCGTCTCACGCACCTGCGCGCGAAAATGGTCGAAGTGGGCCGTTCGTGCGTGCACCCGGACTATCGCAGCGGCTCGGTGATCATGTCGCTGTGGGCAGGGCTCGCCGCGTACATGAAGCACAACGGCTACGAGACGATGCTCGGCTGCGCGAGCGTCGCGATGGTCGACGGGGGCCACTACGCGGCGAATCTTTACTGCTCGCTGCGCGACAACGCGCTGACAGCACCGGAATATCGCGCGTTCCCGCACACGCCGCTTCCAGTCGACGAATTGCAAACCGGCGCCGACGTTGTGCCGCCGCCGCTGGTGAAAGGCTATCTGCGTCTCGGCGCCAAGATTTGTGGCGCGCCGGCCTGGGACCCTGACTTCAACACGGCGGACTTTCTGACGCTGTTGCGTCTGACGGATATCAATGCACGTTATGCGCGACACTTCCTCGGCGACGCATCGCCGCGCTGAGCAGCGCGCACACCACCGGGCCAGCTCAACCGATAACGATGTGCATAAAAAAACCCGGCTGCATGCCGCCGGGTTTTTATTTACAACGCAGGCCTCTCAATCGTCCGTGTAGACCACACGATACGGGATGCCAACCTTCTCCCACTCCGCAGCCTCCTGGGTCAGGCTGTAATCCGTCAGCGGATTCTTAGCCACCCACTCGTTCGGCAGACGCACCTCATACCCGCCATTGGCCTGCGCGACCGCGATACCCGGCAAGCCGACATCGGCACGCCGGCGGCACAGCAGCGCCGCGAGCCGCAGACAGAACAACAGCGGCCATTCCACTTCGCGCGTTTGCGACAGTTTGCCGAGTTTCCCCGCGTGGCCAAGCACCAGCGCGGCGAGCCGCGCCTGGTCGGTGCGCGAAAATCCCGGCATGTCGGCATTGCTGGCGATATAGGCCGAGTGCTTGTGATAGGCGCTATGGGAAATCGACAGCCCGATTTCGTGCAAGGCCGCAGCCCAGCTGAGGAACATGCGGTTCTCGACGCGGCGCTCCTCATCCGGCTCGGCGAACTGGTCGTAAAAACGTATCGCGAGTTCGCCGATACGCCCGGCCTGCGCACGGTCCACGCCATAGCGGCGCATGAAGCCTTCCGCCGTCACGGTGCGCATATCCTCGTGCTGCGCACGGCCCAGCAGGTCGTACAGGACGCCGAGGCGCAGCGCGCCGTCTGTTGTATCGACGTAATCCACGCCAAGCTCGTCGAACACCGCGATCATGATCGACAGGCCACCGGCCAGCACCGGAACGCGATCGCTCTTCAACGCGACCAGCTTCAGACGATTGACGTTCTCCGCCTTGATCAGCGCGCGCTTGAGCCGTTCGAGGCCGCCACGCGAGATGCCGTGCGTCACGCCCGGATCGTTGAAGCCGTTCGCCTCGACCAGTTCGGCAAGCGCCCGTGCGGTACCGGATGAGCCAATGGCCTGCTCCCAGCCGGTTTTCTTATACTCGGCGGAAATGATCTGAATTTCGCGGCTTGCGGCGAGTTCGGCCTGACGCATCGTGTATTCGTCGACATTGCCTGCCGGGAAGAACGCACGGCTATGGCTCACGCAGCCGATATACAGGCTCTCCATCTTGATCGGCGTGTAGTGCGAACCGATGATGAACTCCGTCGAGCCACCGCCGATATCCACCACGAGGCGCTTGCCCGCACTCGCGGGCACGGAGTGTGCTGCCCCTGCGTAGATCAGACGCGCTTCTTCGCGCCCGGCGATCACCTCAATCGGGAAGCCGAGCGCGGCTTGCGCCTCGCCGAGAAACTCGCCTGCATTCTTGGCGATACGCAGCGTGTTGGTGGCAACGGCGCGAACATGATCGGGATGAAAGTCGCGCAGCCGCTCGCCGAAGCGCTTGAGCGCATCCCAGCCGCGCACTTGCGAGGCACGATCGAGCATCTTGTCGCGCGACAGACCAGCGGCAAGGCGCACCGGTTCACGCAACGCGTCGACCTGATAGATCTGGCTGCCCGCGTCGGTTTCCTCGACCCGGCCCACGATCAGTCGGAAGCTGTTCGAGCCGAGGTCGACGGCAGCGAGGAGTTGTGGAGTATTGACCATCGAGTAAGCGAACTCCATGCGCGCGTGCGCGGCGGCGTTGGATGCAAAAGGTGCCGGATGTCCACTCGGTGCCTTGGGCGCCTTATGACCAGCCGCGCTGTTCAAAGACGCCATTCTAAGCGTACCGGACCTCACGATGTCACCTCGCAGTGAAGGGTGTCCGCCATGGTCCCATATGCACTGCGTCATAATTACGACACGCATCGATTCCAGCGTAGAATTTATAACTTCGAAAGTGTCATAACAACGTCATCATACTGTGAGAATTTCCGAGCGTCTTTGTCCGCCCCTTCCTGAAATTCCATTCTCGCTGCCGATGTCCATCCGCTACCCCTTATTGAATCGCGAGCTGGGCATTCTAGGTTTCAACGAGCGTGTGTTGGCACAAGCTGCCGACCCTGCCGTCCCTTTGCTCGAACGCCTGCGTTTCATCTGCATCACCAGTAGCAACCTCGACGAATTCTTCGAAGTCCGCATGGCCGGACTGCAGGAACAGATGCGCGACAACCCGGGCGCGCTGTCGCCGGACGGCATGTCGCTGCAGCACGTGTACGACCTCGTGGTGGAGCGCGCGCAGAGGCTCGTGCATCGCCAGTACACCATGCTGCACGACACGGTGCTCACCGCGCTCGAAGCGGAAGGCATCTATTTTCACGGCACGGAAGCGTGGAACGAAGCGCAGACCGAATGGGCGCGCAATTACTTCTTCGACGAACTGCTGCCGGTGCTCACGCCGATCGGCCTCGATCCGGCTCACCCGTTTCCACGCGTGCTCAACAAGAGCCTGAACTTCGTCGTCGAACTCGAAGGCAAGGATGCGTTCGGCCGTCAGGCGATGATGGGCATCGTGCAGGCGCCGCGCGCCTTGCCCCGGCTAGTACGCATGCCGCAGGAACTGTCGGGTTATCCGCATGGTTTCGTGTTGCTGAGCTCGTTGCTGCAGCGCTTTGTCGGTGAGCTGTTCCCGAATCTGGTGGTGCGCACCTGCAACCAGTTTCGCATCACACGCAATAGCGAACTGTTCGTCGACGAAGACGAAATCACCAATCTGCGTGTCGCGCTGCAGGGCGAACTGCCGGCACGGCATCTGGGCAATGCGGTGCGGCTCGAAGTATCGGCGGAGACGCCCTCGCATGTCGTGCGGCGCCTGCTCGACGAAAGCGGCCTTACCACCAAGGATTGCTATTTCGCCGACGGCCCCGTCAATCTGGTGCGGTTGATGCAATTGCCGGAGATGGTCGACAGGCCTGACCTGAAATTCGTGCCGCATATTCCGGCGATCCCGCCGCAAATCGCCAACAGCACCAGCATGTTCGACGTGATCGATCAGGGCGACGTGCTGCTGCATCATCCTTATGAGAGCTTTCAACCGGTGCTCGAGCTGCTGCTGCAGGCAGCCAAAGACCCGAACGTGATGGCCATCAAGCAGACCATCTATCGCACCGGCACCGACTCGCCGCTGATGGACGCGCTGATGCAGGCGGCGCGCAACGGCAAGGAAGTGACGGTAGTGGTCGAACTGCTCGCGCGCTTCGACGAGGAAACCAACATCAACTGGGCGTCGCAGCTTGAAGCGGTGGGTGCGCACGTCGTGTACGGCGTGGTGGGCCACAAATGCCACGCGAAGATGATGCTGATCGTGCGGCGTGTGTCGTCGGGCGGCAAGACCACGCTCAAGCGTTACGTGCACCTGGGCACCGGCAACTATCACCCGCGCACCGCGCGTCTTTATACCGACTTCGCGCTGATGACCTCGGATCAGAAGATCTGCGAAGACGTGCACCACGTGTTTCAGCAACTGACCGGCATCGGTGGTGAACTGTCGCTGCACGAGTTGTGGCAGTCGCCGTTCACGCTGCATCCGAAACTGGTCGAAGCGATTCGTGCGGAAGCCGAGCATGCGCGCGCCGGCAAGAAAGCGCGCATCGTCGCGAAGATGAACGCGCTGCTCGAACCGACCGTGATTGCCGAGCTGTACGAAGCGTCACAGGCGGGCGTGAAGATCGATCTGATCGTGCGGGGCGTGTGTTCGTTGCAGCCGGGTGTGCCGGGCTTGTCGGAGAACATCACGGTGCGCTCGATCGTCGGGCGCTTCCTCGAGCATCATCGCATCTTCTACTTCTACGACGGCGGCAAGGAGCAGGTGTATCTGTCGAGCGCCGACTGGATGGACCGTAACTTCTTCCGGCGTGTGGAGGTGGCGTTTCCGGTCAACAACCGTCGTTTGAAGCGGCGCGTGATTGCTGAAGGGCTGTCGGCCTTTCTCGGCGACAATCAGTCCGCGTGGCTGATGCAGAGCGACGGCCACTATCGGCGCCGCCGGCCGGGCAAATCCTCGCGCAATGCGCAGATGAGTCTGCTGGGGAAATTCTGTTCGTAAATTCGTGATGACCTGATCGTGATTGCGCGCTGCTGAACCAGCGGTGCGCATGAAAAAAGCCCGCCTTGTTTCGTTTCAGGCGGGCTTCTTTTTTCAGGCCAACGTTCTCAGACCGGTGCCGGTTGCCGACGCGCCGTGCGATACACCGGGAAGCGCACGGTGAAGGTGCTGCCACGTCCCTCTTCGCTCTTCACGTCGAGCTGCGCATCGTGCCGTTGCAGGACGTGCTTGACGATGGCGAGGCCGAGGCCCGTCCCCCCTGTATCGCGAGAGCGGCTGCGATCGACGCGATAGAAGCGCTCGGTGAGCCGCGGAATGTCCGCAGCCGGAATGCCAAGACCGCTGTCGGTAACAGAAAACGTCGCGCTGCCACCGCTCGCGTGCCAGCTCACCCTGATCGCACCGCCGTCCGGCGTATAGCGGATCGCATTGGTCACGAGATTGCCCAACGCACTGAGAATTTCCGTTTCGACGCCAGTTACCGTGAGCCCTTCGTCGGCATCGAACGCAATCTTGTGATGGTCGCTCGACAGGTTTTCCGCGTCGTCCTTCAGATGCCGCAGCACCGCGCGCATATCGATCATCTGATCGCTCGGCGGCTTGTTGTCGCCTTCGAGCTTCGCGAGCACCAGCAAGTCGTTGACGATATGACGCATGCGCGAAGCCTGTTGCTCCATCAGTTCGAGGTAGCGCGCACGCTCGGCTTCGCCTAACGGCAGTTCCCGCATCGTCTCCAGGAAACCGGAGAGCACGGTCAGCGGCGTCTTCAGTTCATGCGAGACATTGGCGACGAAGTCGCGCCGCATCGCATCGGTACGCTCCAGCTCGGTGATGTCCTGCGACAGCACCAGCTTGCGATTTTCGCCGTACGGAAATACTTGCACCGACAGCACGTTCTGGCGCTTTTCGCCCATGCCGCGCATGATCAGCATCTCTTCGTAGCGATGCGAATTCAGATAACGCACGAAATCCGGCTGACGCACCAGATGCGTGATGTGCTGGCGCAGATCGCGTTTCGCATCGAGCCCGAAATGGAGTTCGGAGATCGCGTTGCACCACTCGATCTGATCGTGATCGTCGAGCATCGCCACGCCGTTCGGCGAAGCCTGGATCGCCTGGATGAAACGCGAATGCTGCTGCTCGACCTGGCGCACCTGCGCATGCCAGCGTTTCGCGAGCTTATGCAGACGGTAATAGATTTCGCCCCAGATGCCGGGTGCGCTCGGCACTTCGCCGTAGACTGGTGCGTCGAGCAAATGCCACAGACGTTGTTTGTGAAAGGTGCTGAAGAGGCTCTGCGCGACCAGCATGACGATCGCGAGGATCAGCCCTGCCTTGACGTTCACGAGTGCGCCGACCACCACGCACAGAACAGCCAGCAGCACGACCGACACGATGGAGCGCGCCCAGATGATGTTCATGTTCTAGCGATCGAAGAGAAAACCGTACACGCCGGGATCTGAAAACCGCGGCGCCTAACGTAACCGATGTGGCGTACGTGACATCCATGACGCGCGTGGTGGCTTAGACAACGCCACTCGCGCTACCGCAAAAAGTCAGGCACTCTTCGCGAGCCGGTAGCCGCTGCCGCGTACCGTCTCAATCATAGCATCGCATCCGGCCGGCTTGAGCGCCGCGCGCAGACGCTTGATGTGCACGTCGACCGTGCGCTCTTCGACGAACACGTGATCGCCCCACACCTGATCGAGCAGTTGCGTGCGGCTGTGCACGCGCTCCGGGTGCGTCATGAAGAAGTGCAGCAGACGGAATTCGGTCGGGCCGAGATCGAGCTTGATCTCACTGCCTTCGGCGTGCGCGGCCACCCGATGTGTTGCCGGGTCGAGCTTCAGGCCGTTGATCGCGACCAGATCTTCGGTCAGCTGCGGCGCGCGGCGGCGCAACACCGCCTTGATACGCGCCATCAGTTCTTTCGGCGAGAACGGTTTGGTGACGTAGTCGTCGGCGCCGATTTCCAGACCGAGCACCTTGTCCTGTTCGTCGCCACGCGCGGTCAGCATGATGATCGGAATATGCTTGGTGCGCTCGTTGTTGCGCAGATCGCGAGCGAACGCGATGCCCGACTTGCCCGGCAACATCCAGTCGAGCAGCACGAGGTCGGGCAATACGTCGCTGATCAGGTTCTGCGCCTGCTCCGCGTTGTACGCGCGAATCGGGCAGTGACCGGCGTGTTGAAGATTGACCGAAATCAGTTCGGAAATGGCGGGCTCATCTTCAATGACGAGAATGCTGCTGGGCATCGGCACCTCTGGTCCTTATCTCTGGATTAACTGAGTGCTTCGCGTTCGAGCGCGTCGCGCGACTTGTGCCGCACGTCGGTGCCCTTGACGATGTAGATGATGAATTCAGCGATGTTCTTCGCGTGGTCGCCGATCCGTTCGATCGCCTTGGCGATGAACAGGAAATCCAGGCCCACCGAAATCGAACGCGGATCTTCAGTCATGTACGAAATCAGTTTGCGCACGAAGGCGCGGAATTCCTCGTCGATCGCTTTATCGTCGCGCATGATCTGCGCGGCGGCGACCGTGTCGAGACGCGCAAATGCGTCCAGCGCGCGGCGCAGAATCGACACCGCCATTTCGCCCGACAATTTGATCTCGGCGATATTGATGCTGCGCGACGCGCCGTCTTCCATCAGACGCTTGGTGCGCTTGGCGATTTTTTCGGCTTCGTCGCCGGCGCGCTCGAGATTCGTGATGGTCTTCGAAATCGCGATCAGGAGGCGCAAGTCGCGCGCGGCCGGCTGACGGCGCGCGATGATGTTGCTGCACTCTTCGTCGATTTCGACTTCCATCGTGTTCAGACGGTCTTCAGCGGCGATCACCTGCTCGCATACGTCGAGGTCGAAGTTGTTGAGCGCGATCATCGCGTTGACGATCTGCGACTCGACCAGGCCGCCCATTTCGAGCACCTTCGAAGAAACGAGGTTCAGGTCGGCGTCGAACTGGCTGGACAGATGTTTATCGGACATGTCGTACTCCGTTATTTTGCGCGGCGGCTTAGCCGAAGCGGCCAGTGATGTAGTCCTCGGTTTCCTTGCGGACCGGCTTGATAAAGATCTTTTCCGTGTCACCGAATTCGATCAATTCACCGAGGTACATATAGGCAGTGTAGTCCGAACAGCGCGCGGCCTGTTGCATGTTGTGAGTGACGATCACCACCGTGTAATCGCTCTTCAATTCGGCGATCAGTTCTTCGATACGGCCCGTGGAAATCGGGTCGAGCGCGGAACACGGCTCGTCGAGCAGCAGCACTTCGGGACGGATCGCGATACCGCGTGCGATACACAGACGCTGTTGCTGGCCGCCGGACAAACCGTAGCCGCTCTGGCCCAGTTTGTCCTTCACTTCGTTCCACAGCGCGGCCTTGGTCAGCGCCCATTCCACGCGGTCGTCCATTTCCGAGCGCGGCAGCGTTTCGAACATCTTCACACCGAACGCGATGTTGTCGTAGATCGACATGGGAAACGGCGTCGGCTTCTGGAACACCATCCCGATCCGCGCGCGCAGCAGCGAAATATCGCGCTTGGAGGTCAGCAGGTTTTCGCCGTCCATCAGGATCTCGCCTTCGGCGCGTTGTTCCGGATAGAGCGCGTACATCTTGTTGAGTGTGCGCAGCAAGGTGGACTTGCCACACCCCGACGGGCCGATGAACGCGGTCACCTTGCCTTCGGGAATCCGCAGGTTGATGTTCTTCAGCGCGTGATACTTGCCGTAGAAGAAGTTCAGGTCGTTGATCTCGATCTTCGGGCTCGACGGGGCATGAGCCTGGCCGCTTTGGGCGGGATCGAAGCCAGCGGGCGCCGTCGGACGGGCGGTCGGATTGAGTTGAGTTTCTGCCATATTCATCGGATTACACTCCGCCCTTACTTATTCGAAAAGATCGTGCGCGCGAGGATGTTCAATCCCAGCACCGCGAGCGTGATCAGGAAGACACCGGCCCACGCGAGCGATTGCCACTGCGCAAACGGGCTCATCGCGAACTTGTAGATCGTGACCGGCAGGTTCGCCACCGGCTGGTTCATGTCCATCGAGAAGAACTGGTTCGACAACGCGGTGAACAGCAGCGGCGCCGTTTCACCGGCAATACGCGCGACGCCGAGCAGCACGCCTGTAACGATACCGGCGATCGAAGCCTTCAGCGTGATCGACAGTACCATCTTCCACTTCGGCGTGCCGAGTGCGAAAGCGGCTTCACGCAGCGCATTCGGCACCAGTTTCAGCATGTTCTCGGTGGTGCGGATCACGATCGGAATCTGCAGCAGCGCGAGCGCGAACACGCCGGCCCAACCGCTGAAGTGGCCCATCTTCGCCACGACCAGCGCGTAGACGAACAGACCGACTACGATCGACGGTGCCGACAACAGGATGTCGTTAATGAAACGCGTGAGACTGGCGAGCCAGCCCTTCTGACCGTACTCGGCGAGATACACTCCCGCCAGAATGCCGATCGGCGTGCCGACGAAGGTTGCAAGTGCAACCAGCATCACACTGCCGACGATCGCGTTGGCGAGACCGCCGCCATCGGTGTTCGGCGGCGGCGTGGATTGCGTGAACAATTCGACCGACAGGCCGCCGATGCCGAGGTGCAGCGTCGTGTAGAGAATCCACACCAGCCACAGCAGACCGAAGGCCATGGCCGCGAGCGACATGGTCAGCGCAACCGCATTCTTCGCGCGGCGGCGGCCTTGCAGACGCACGCGCATCACTTCGAGCGCGGCGGCGTCGTGCGAACCCGGCATATTCAAGTTGGGCTGGCTCATTTCGCGCCCTCCCCTTTTTCGAGGCGAAGCAGCATGAACTTCGAAATTGCCAGTACCACGAAGGTAATCACAAACAGAATCAACCCGAGTTCCATCAGCGCCGACGTATGCAGGCCCGGATCCGCTTCCGCGAATTCATTGGCGAGCGCCGAGGTAATGCTGTTGCCCGGCGAAAACAGCGAGACGTTATCGAGCAGATTGGTGTTACCGATCACGAACGTGACCGCCATCGTCTCGCCGAGCGCGCGGCCGAGGCCGAGCATCACGCCGCCGATCACGCCGCTCTTGGTGAAGGGCAGCACGATCTTCCACATCACTTCCCAGGTCGTGCAGCCGATGCCATACGCCGATTCCTTCAGCAGGACCGGCGTGACTTCGAACACGTCGCGCATCACCGAGGCGATGTACGGAATGATCATGATCGCGAGAATCACGCCCGCGCACAGAATGCCGATACCGATCGGCGCACCCTGAAACAGCGCGCCGACGATAGGGATGCCGCCGAGGAGCGTGCCGAGCGGTTTTTCGAACCACGTCGCAAAGATCGGCGCGAAGACCAGCAGACCCCACATGCCGTAGACGATCGACGGAATCGCGGCGAGCAGTTCGATGGCGATACCGAGCGGACGGCGCAGCCACGCGGGCGCGAGTTCGGTCAGGAAAAGCGCGATGCCGAAGCTGACGGGCACCGCAATGATGAGTGCAATGAGCGAGGTCGCGATCGTGCCGTAAATGGGCACCAGCGCGCCAAATTGCTTGCTAGGTGGATCCCAGTCGGCGGTCCACAGAAACGCGAGGCCGAACTGCTTGATCGACGGCATGGAGGCGACGACCAGCGAAACGATGATGCCGCCGAGCAGCAACAGGGTGACGATGGCGGCGAGACGGGCAAGGCCGCCGAAAATGACGTCGCCGGCGCGGCTAGGCGCTTTCTGCTGAGAAGCGCTGCCGGGCGGTGTCGACCTCGCCGCGCCAGACGCTAATTGGATATCGGACATGAGAGCCTGATGGACCTGTTTCCAGTTGCCGTATGACACTTGTCATGCGGCGGGTAATGCTGGCGTAACGCCGGGGTAATGCCATTGGCCGTCCTCGAATGAGGACGGCCAATGTATTGCTGGAGGCTTACAACAACGCTTACTCAGCGATCGGCTTGCCCGCAGCGTCCTTCACCTGCAACTTCCACTTCGTACGGATTTCCGCCGTTACCGAATCCGGCAACGAGATGTAGTCCAGATCGTTTGCAGCCTGGGTGCCGTTCTTGAACGCCCAGTCGAAGAACTTCAGCGTTTCCGCGCCTTGCGACGGCTTGTCCTGTGCCGTGTGCAGCAGCACGAAGGTTGCGCCGACGATCGGCCATGCGTCCTTGCCCGGCTCGTTCGTCAGGATCTGGTAGAACGACTTCGACCAGTCAGCACCCGCAGCCGCTGCCTTGAACGTTTCCGTCTTCGGCTCAACCACCGCGCCCGTCGAGTTCTTCATGGCGGCATACGTCATGTGGTTTTGCTTCGCGTAGGCCCATTCCACGTAGCCGATCGCGCCCGGCAGACGTTGAACGAAAGCTGCGACGCCGTCGTTGCCCTTGCCGCCCGTACCCGTCGGCCAGCTGACCGTTGCGCCTTCACCGACCTTCGCCTTCCAGTCAGCGTTGACCTTCGACAGGTAGTTCGTCCAGATGAAGGTGGTGCCCGAACCGTCGGCGCGGCGAACCACGGCGATGTCGGTATCCGGCAGCTTGATCTTCGGGTTCAGTGCGGCGATTGCCGGATCATTCCACTTCTTGATCTTGCCCAGGTAGATGTCGCCGAGCACTTCGCCCGACAGCGTCAGTTCACCCGCCTTCACGCCCGGCACGTTGATAGCCGGGACCACACCGCCGACCACCGTCGGGAACTGAAACAGACCAGCCTTCGCGAGTTCGTCGTCCTTCAGCGGAGCGTCCGAGCCGGCGAAATCGACCGTCTTCGCTTCGATCTGCTTGATACCGCCCGACGAACCAATACCTTGATAGTTGACCTTGCCGCCGCCCGACTTCTGATAGGAGTCAGCCCACTTCGTGTAAATCGGTGCTGCGAAGGTGCTGCCCGCGCCGGTGATGTCTGCGGCTTGCGCTGCGATCGCGAAAAGCGCGCCAGCGACGCCAGCGAACACGGTTTGCATCAGTTTCATGAGACCTCCAAGGGTGTGAGCGGTGTGAGCGAATAACACGAACACCGCGAAGCTTAGGGTCTCTTTGTGACAGTAACGTGACTAACCGTGAAACAGATGTGACAGTAGGATTACCAGATGAAAGGCGTTTTCGCGGACAAATTGCCCGTTTAGCGGATTTGCAGGCGTCGCTCTACAGATTAGGCGATAAAAATGGGACGCGAACGTTTGCGTGTGGAGGGAGGGTTCGGCGGGGATTTGATGCCGGGTAGTGGCGGACATGGCCAGCGGCTGAGCCGACGCGGAGAGCGCCGGTCTGGAAAACGGCACGCGGGACGATCTGATCGTCGTCCCGCATACCCGCCGTGCCTGCTTGCCTGCTTGCCTGCTTTGAAGCGCGTGGCTTAAGCGGTCGCCTGCCTCACTGCTTCAGCGATGGTTTCCGCATGCTGAACGGCATCGCCGACATTCTCCGCCTCCACCATCACGCGTAGAACGGGTTCGGTACCCGAGGCCCGAATGAGCACGCGGCCGCGGCCGTTCAGCGCTTCCTCGGCCTTGCTGATGGCGCGGCGGATCACGTCGCTGCCCTTCCAGTCCGCGCCGGGCTGCATCCGCACGTTGATCAGCTTCTGCGGGAACAGCGTCACGCCGTCGAGCAGCTCGGCGAGCGTTTCGTCGCTGCGCTTCATCGCGGCCAGCACCAGCAGGGCCGACACGATGCCGTCGCCGGTCGAATGGCGGTCAAGGGAGAGAATATGGCCGGAGCCTTCTGCACCCAGTTGCCAGCCGTGCTCGCGCAACTGCTCGAGCACGTAACGGTCGCCCACCGCCGCGCGGACGAATTTCACGCCGGCTTCCTGCAGCGCGACTTCGACCGCCATGTTGGTCATCAAGGTGCCGACTGCGCCTTCCACTTTGCCGTCCGTCGCCATCCGGTCCTTGACCAGCACGTACAGCAGTTCGTCGCCGTTATACAGGCGGCCTGCCGCATCCACGACCTGCAGCCGGTCGGCGTCGCCGTCGAGTGCGATGCCGAGGTCCGCGTGGTTCGCGCGCACCGCGCGCACCAGCGCGTCCGGAGCGGTCGCGCCAACGCCGTCATTGATGTTGAAACCGTTCGGCGCGACGCCGATCGGAATGACATCGGCGCCGAGTTCATGGAACACGTGCGGGGCGACGTCGTACGCGGCACCGTGCGCGCAGTCGACCACCAGCTTCAGGCCGCGCAAGTCAAACGCTGCGGGGAAGGTGCTCTTGCAGAACTCGATGTAGCGGCCGGCTGCGTCGTCAAGACGCCGCGCCTTGCCGAGTTGCTCGGAAGCCGCGCATGCGAGCGGCAGTTCAAGGCGTTCTTCAATCTGCGCTTCCACTTCGTCGGGCAGCTTGTTGCCATCGGCGGAGAAGAATTTGATGCCGTTGTCATAGTACAGATTGTGCGACGCGCTGATCACGACGCCTGCGGCAAGCCGCAGCGCGCGCGTCAGATAGGCGATGCCCGGCGTAGGCATGGGGCCAGCCAGCATCACGTCGACGCCCGCCGCCGAAAAACCGGCTTCGAGTGCCGCTTCGAGCATATAGCCCGACACCCGCGTGTCTTTACCAATCAGCACCGTGGGCCGTGCCCCCGTCCTGGCCCAGCGGTCCGCGCCCGCCAGCACCTTGCCGGCGGCATAGCCGAGCCGCAATACAAATTCCGGTGTAATCGGGCCCTCGCCCACTTTGCCCCGAATCCCATCCGTTCCGAAATAACGACGTGCCATCTTTTATGTTCCTCCTTGGCTTTGGGTTCAACCGCGTGCGCGGCTGCGATTCGCCGCGTCGCGCATGGCTGCCCATACTTTTAATGCATCCACTGTCTGCGCGACGTCGTGCACGCGCAGAATTGCCGCGCCGCGCTCAGCGGCACACACCGCTGCTGCGATGCTGCCCGCGACGCGCTCCGGCGCCGGGCGTCCGACGACCGCACCGACCATCGACTTGCGCGACATGCCGGCGAGAATAGGGTACGGCGGCTCGGCCTGCGGCGCCGTGTCCGGCAGGTGCGCGAGCAGCGCGTAATTGTGTTCGACCACTGCCTTGCCGAAGCCAAAGCCCGGATCCACGCTGATGCGCGCACGAGCGATGCCCGCCTGTTTCAGGGTCGCCACGCGTTCTTCGAGAAACTGCCGCACCTCGCTCACCACGTCTTGATAATCGGGCTCGCGAAGTTGCATGGTCTGCGGCTCACCGAACATATGCATCACGCACAAACCGCATTCGCTGTCGCGGACGGCGTCGACCGCACCGGGCATCCGGAAACCCCAGATATCGTTAATCAGATCGGCGCCCGCGGACAGTGCGTGGCGCATCACTTCCGGCTTATAGGTATCGATCGACAGCGGCACATTCGCGCTGCGCAGTTGTTCGACCAGCGGGATCACCCGCGCCAGTTCTTCGTCGAGCGGCACGGGCGGTGCACCCGGGCGGGTCGACTCGCCGCCGATGTCGATGATGTCCGCGCCATCGAGCAGCATGCGCTCGGCCTGGCGCAGCGCATCGCCGCGCATCGCGTACTGACCGCCGTCGGAAAAAGAATCGGGTGTGACGTTCAGGATGCCCATGACCAACGGGCGTTCAAAGCTCAGCTTGAAGCGGCCGCATTGCAGCGGTTCGGGGAGGGGAAAATAAGGAAATTCGACTTTCGACACGTAGCGGTCAATCACGTAAAACGGATAAATGCAAAACGGGCCGGTGTGTCTCACACCGGCCCGCACTTTCTACTGGTCGCCTATCAGGCCGGCGCGGTCGCGCTGCCCGGCTTGACCTCTGTGCCCGGACTGCCGCCCGACGAGGCGTCGCCAACCGACGGCGGCGAGCTCTTCGGCGAACGCGGCGGACGGCCTGCCATGATGTCGTTGATCTGATCAGCGTCGATCGTTTCCCACTCCATCAGCGCGGCGGTCATGGCCTCGACCTTGTCGCGGTTCTCGTCCAGCAGGCGCTTGGCGAGGTTGTACTGCTCGTCCAGCACGCGGCGGATTTCCGCGTCGACCTTCTGTTGCGTCGCTTCCGAAATGGTCCGCGTGAAGCCACGGCCAAACGGCGTTGCGTCGTTTTCGTCGTCGACGTAGACCATCGGTCCGAGCGCGTCGGTCATACCGAAGCGAGCCACCATGGCGCGGGCCGTAGCCGTTGCCTTGTTGAAGTCGTCCGACGCGCCGGTGCTGATCAGGTTCAGGAACAACTCTTCCGCGACACGGCCACCGAACAGGATCGCGAGCCGATCCAGCAGGTAATCCTTCGAATACGTTTCGTTGTCATGCTCCGGCAACTGCCACGTGACGCCCAGCGCACGGCCACGCGGGATGATCGTGACCTTGTGCACCGGATCGGCCTTCGGCAACAGCTTGGCGATGACCGCGTGACCCGACTCGTGATACGCCGTAGCACGCTTCGATTCTTCGCGAATCACGGCCGACTTGCGCTCCGGACCCATGAAGATCTTGTCCTTCGCGTCTTCGAAATCCGCCATCTCGACGATGCGCTTGCCGCGACGCGCAGCAAACAGCGCGGCTTCGTTCACGAGGTTCGCCAGATCGGCGCCCGAAAAGCCCGGCGTGCCGCGTGCGATGACCGCTGCGTCGACGTCGTTCGAAATCGGCACCTTGCGCAGGTGAACCTTCATGATGTGCTCGCGGCCGCGGATGTCCGGCAGACCGACGTACACCTGACGGTCGAAACGGCCCGGACGCAGCAGCGCCTTGTCGAGCACGTCCGAACGGTTCGTGGCAGCGATCACGATCACGCCCGAGTTCGCTTCGAAGCCGTCCATCTCGACCAGCATCTGGTTCAAGGTCTGTTCGCGTTCGTCGTTACCGCCGCCCATGCCGGCGCCACGATGACGGCCGACAGCGTCGATTTCGTCGATGAACACGATACACGGTGCGTGCTTCTTGGCCTGCTCGAACATGTCGCGCACACGAGCCGCACCGACACCGACGAACATTTCCACGAAGTCCGAACCCGAGATGCTGAAGAACGGCACCTTCGCTTCACCGGCGATAGCACGCGCCAGTAGCGTCTTACCGGTTCCCGGCGGGCCCACCAGCAGCACACCGCGCGGAATGCGCCCACCCAGTTTCTGGAATTTCTGCGGATCGCGCAGGAAGTCAACCAGTTCGGAGACTTCTTCTTTGGCTTCGTCGCAACCGGCGACGTCGGTGAAATTGATTGCGTTGTTGTTTTCGTCGATCAGACGTGCACGGGATTTACCGAACGAGAACGCACCGCCTTTCCCGCCCCCCTGCATCTGTCGCATCATGTAGAACCAGAACCCGATGATCAGGATCGTCGGTCCAAGGTAGTACAGCGCGGACACCAGCGCATTCGGTTCGTCATCAGCCTTGCCGCTCACCTGAACGCCATACTTCATCAGATCGCCGACCATCCAGATGTCGCCGGGCGACACGATCTGGTACTTCTGGCCGTCTGCTGGAGTGACCGTAAGGTTCCGCCCCTGGACAATGACGTTCTTGACTTTGCCGTTCTTCGCGTCGTCCATGAACTGCGAATAGGAAACGCCTTCCTGGACACGGGGCTTGTCGAACTGCTTGAACACCGTAAACAGCACCAGTGCGATAACCAGCCACACTGCTGCTTTCGAAAACATATTGTTGTTCAAAGCACCACTCCTTCACTTAGACGGGCGCCTACATTTGCCTTGCGGCACCACGAAAGCATTCTAATCCAGTCCGCAGACCCCTGCCATAAGGTTTCACTACCACAGAAATAGCGTAGCGGACCATCGGGGCGCCAATTTCCGGCGCCATGGGCACCTTATCGGCAGATGCGGGACCTTCCTGCAGCGCGCCTATGCGGGCCGCTTGAGATGCTTACCCAAAATAAATGTTTCTGACGACTTGTCCCGCGAGGCTTTCGGCTTGCGGGCCGCCACCACCTTGAACTGGCGCTTGAACTTTTCGACAATCTGGCTGTAACCGCTGCCATGAAAACATTTGACTAAAAGGGCGCCATCCGGCTTCAGGTGGTTTTGCGAGAATTCCATCGCGATATCGCACAGATGCTCGATTCGCGCGGCATCCGCCACCGCCACTCCCGACAGGTTGGGCGCCATATCCGAAATTACAAGATCAACCTGGCGCTCCCCGACCAATTCTTCCAATTGGAGGAGAACCGAGTCTTCGCGGAAGTCGCCCTGAATGAAATGGACGTCGGCGATCGGCTCCATCGGCAGCATGTCCAGTGCGATGATCGTGCCGTCGATGCCGCCCTCGCGCTCGGCGTCGCGCTGCGAGCCCTTGGCGAGTTTGTTACGGGCATACTGACTCCAGCTGCCCGGGACCGAACCGAGGTCGACAATCACCTGGCCTGGCCGGATCAGCTTGTCCTGCTCGTCGATTTCCTTCAGCTTGTAGGCTGCGCGGGCGCGATAGCCCTCCCGCTGCGCCATTTTGACGTACGGGTCGTTGATGTGATCATGCAACCACGCCGTGTTGAACTTGTTTTTTGCCATTAAAGGTGAACTCTTGCTGCGAAATGTGGCGCTTTAGGGGATAATACGCGGTTAATTCGCGCGGCCACCGCCAAAACTGGCAGTCATCCGCGATTCTGTTGTTCTGACGCGCCGCCCTGCGCTATTGGCCGAATCTCTCGGAAATGCAGGTGCCGCCATTTTAGTCGAGTCTCCCACTTTCCATGCCAGCCCTTAAAGTCTCTTCCGATCAACGCGCCGAATTGCGCTCCCAAGCACATGCGCTCAAACCGGTCGTGCTCGTCGGCGCCGAAGGCTTGACCGACGCTGTGCTGTCGGAGATCAAGGTCCACCTTGGCGCGCATCAACTGATCAAAATCCGCGTGTTCGGCGACGAACGCGAAGAGCGCCTCGCCATCTACGAACAGATCTGCGACACGCTGAACGCTGCGCCGATCCAGCATATCGGCAAGCTGCTGGTGATCTGGAAGCCGGAAGCCGCGGCACAACCCGCGGTGAAGGCCAAGCGCGGCGCCCTGCCGAGCGCCCGCGAAGCGGCTGTCGAAGCCAAACCGGGTAAAGGCCGCGCACCGCGCGTGGTCACGGTGGTGAAGCCCAGCGAAATTCCGATGCGCAAGCCGAAGGCAAAAGCGGTCGTGGTGCGCGGCAATGAACGCGTCACGCAAGGCGGCAACATCAAGCGCGCCAAGAAGCGCCAGACCAGCGCGAAGCGCGCGCATCAGTCGTCGAAGTAAGCGAATGATGAGAGGTGCGGGCGGTGTCCGCACCTTGGCGTGAACCGCTCGGGCAAGCCGCCTGGGTCACGCCGCTGGGTTAAGTCTACAGGCAAATCCGCTTCAGCAAGCCGGAGCCGCACCACTCAACCGGTTACTTTCCCCGCAGCGGTGCTATGAGCGCCCTGCTCCGGTGTCACGACGCCGACGCTCGCCGGCAGTTTCCACACCAGCGCCACACCCAGCAGGCTCTCGATCAGGTAGAACAGACTCGACACGCCGTGCAGGATGCCAAAGCGCGTCGCATAAGCCGAATGCCCGACATCAGTACCCGCTTCCAGCGCGGCGATGCGCAGTGCATTCATGAACGGCTGCAACGCAAAGTACCCCACCAGCACGCATACCAGCATACCGGCGATCAACCAGCGCAAACGACGATACGCGTCGCTGCCGCGGCGAACCAGTACGTTCGCCAGACCCAGCAGCAAAATGCCGCACACCGCGCCCAGCACGCCCTCGATACGAAACAGTTGCGCCGCCACGGCGCCCGCCGTCATCCGGTCGAGCGACGTAAACAACACCGGCGCGACGGCATAGCCGATCGTCAACAGACTACCGACCCACACCACCGTCAACAGACGGAACAGTCGATGCGGCACCAAGGACACCGGGGCCGCCTTCAAACGTAGCTAACCGCGATGATTTCGTACTCGCGCACGCCGCCCGGCGCCTGCACCGATGCAACGTCGCCTTCCGACTTGCCGATCAACGCGCGCGCGATCGGCGAGCTGATCGAGATCAGACCGTGGTCGATGTCCGCTTCGTCGTCGCCGACGATCTGGTATTTGACCTTCGCACCCGAATCGAGGTCTTCGAGCTCGAGCGTCGCGCCGAACACCACACGGCCGTCCGCGTCCACCTTGGACGGATCGATCACTTGCGCGCCGGCCAGCTTCGATTCGATTTCGGCAATACGGCCTTCGATGAAGCCCTGCTTTTCCTTCGCCGCGTCGTATTCCGCGTTTTCCGACAGATCGCCCTGGGCACGCGCTTCCGCGATCGAATTGATCACCGAGGGACGCTCAACCGATTTCAGGCGCTGCAATTCATCGCGCAACATTTCCGCGCCGCGCTTCGTCAATGGAACAGTGCTCATAAACAACTCTATGCAAAAAACAGCCGTAAAAAAAATCACCGCGGTTAAGTGCATTCCGCAAGGGCCGGAGCGCGGGACCAAACCCGGCCCGCAGCACCTGCGGAACGCCGCTTAACCGCGGCACTTACATCTTGGACAGGTATTCGAAGCCTTAGTTTAGGCGAGCGTGGAGGCCTTGTAAATCATAGACTTCCAGGTTCTTCAAATAGCGCAAACCTTCAACTGCAGCCCGTGCGCCGGACATCGTCGTGTAGTACGTGACCTTGTTCGCCTGGGCGCTCATGCGGATCGAACGCGAGTCGGCAATCGCCGCGCGGGTTTCGTCGACGGTCGTGAAGACCAGCGCAATTTCGCCGTTCTTGATCATGTCGACGATGTGCGGACGGCCGTCCTTCACCTTGTTGACGACCTTCACCGGCACGCCGGCCGCTTCGATCGCGGCAGCCGTACCCTTGGTCGCGACGATCGGGTAGCCGAGTTCGTGCAGCATGCGCGCCACTTCGACAGCCTTCGGCTTGTCGGCGTCCATCACGGTCAGCAGCACCGTGCCCGACTCCGGCAGGCGCGAACCCGCCGCGAGTTGCGACTTGAACAGCGCTTCGCCAAACGTCTGGCCCACGCCCATCACTTCACCGGTCGAACGCATTTCCGGTCCGAGCACCGGATCGACTGCCGGGAACTTGACGAACGGGAACACAGCTTCTTTCACGCTGAAGTACGGCGGATCGATTTCCTTCGTTACGCCCTGTTGCGCAAGCGTCTGGCCGACCATCGCGCGCGCGGCGATCTTGGCGAGCGGCAGGCTGGTCGCCTTCGAGACGTACGGCACCGTACGCGATGCACGCGGGTTCACTTCGAGCACGTAGATCACGTCCTCTTTCGACCCATCGGCCTGCGGCACCTGCTGGATCGCGAACTGCACATTCATCAGGCCGATCACGTTCAGCGCCTTCGCCATTGCGCCAGTCTGGCGCTTCAACTCAGCAATGGTTTCCTTCGACAGCGAGTACGGCGGCAGCGAGCAAGCCGAGTCGCCCGAGTGGACGCCCGCCTGTTCGATGTGCTCCATCACGCCGCCGATGAACACGGCTTCGCCATCGGAGATGCAATCCACATCGCATTCGATCGCGTCGTTGAGGAAGCGGTCGAGCAGCACCGGCGAATCGTTCGACACCTTCACGGCCTCACGCATGTAGCGCTCAAGGTCGCGCGGCTCGTGGACGATTTCCATGGCGCGGCCGCCCAGCACGTACGACGGACGCACCACCAGCGGGTAGCCGATTTCCTCGGCGAGCTTCAGGGCTTCGTCTTCAGCACGTGCGGTACGGTTCGGCGGTTGACGCAGGCCGAGGTCCTGCAGCAGCTTCTGGAAACGCTCGCGGTCTTCCGCAGCGTCGATCATGTCCGGCGACGTGCCGACGATCGGCACACCGTTCGCTTCGAGATCGAGCGCGAGCTTCAGCGGCGTTTGACCGCCGTACTGAACAATCACGCCGACCGGTTTTTCCTTGTCGACGATTTCGAGCACGTCTTCGAGCGTCAGCGATTCGAAGTACAGACGATCGGACGTGTCGTAGTCGGTCGAAACGGTTTCAGGGTTGCAGTTGACCATGATCGTTTCGTAGCCGTCTTCGCGCATGGCGAGCGCGGCGTGCACGCAGCAGTAGTCGAACTCGATACCCTGGCCGATCCGGTTCGGGCCACCACCCAGCACCATGATCTTCTTGTTGTTGGTCGGGTTCGCTTCGCACTCTTCCTCGTAGGTCGAGTACATGTAGGCGGTTTTCGTGGCGAACTCGGCCGCGCAGGTGTCGACGCGCTTGTAGACCGGGCGCACGTTCAACTCGATACGGCGCTGGCGCACTTCCGCCGGCTTCGCGCCGAGCAGCTTCGCCAGACGGCGGTCCGAGAACCCGCTTTGCTTCAGATACTTGAGTTCTTCCTTCGACAGGCTTGCCAGCGTACGGCCAGCCAGCGCCTTTTCCTTCAGGATGATCTGTTCGATCTGCGCGAGGAACCACGGGTCGATCGAGGTCTCTTCGAAAATCTCTTCGGCCGTCATGCCGACACGGAACGCGTCGCCGACATACCAGATACGATCCGGACCGGCTTCGCCGATCTCGCGGATGATCTCGTCGCGGTTGACGGTCTTTTCGTCCAGACCGTCCACGCCCACTTCCAGACCACGCAGCGCCTTCTGGAACGATTCCTGGAAGGTGCGGCCAATCGCCATCACTTCGCCGACCGACTTCATCTGCGTGGTGAGGCGCGAATCGGCTTCGCGGAATTTCTCGAACGCGAAACGTGGGATCTTGGTGACGACGTAGTCGATCGTCGGTTCGAACGAAGCCGGAGTTTGGCCACCGGTGATTTCGTTCTTCAACTCGTCCAGCGTGTAGCCGACAGCGAGCTTTGCCGCGACCTTGGCGATCGGGAAGCCGGTCGCCTTCGAGGCCAGTGCCGACGAACGCGAAACCCGCGGATTCATTTCGATCACGATCATCCGGCCATCTTTCGGATTGATCGAGAACTGCACGTTCGAACCGCCCGTATCCACACCGATCTCGCGCAGCACGGCGAGCGATGCGTTACGCAGGATCTGGTATTCCTTGTCCGTGAGCGTTTGCGCCGGCGCGACGGTGATCGAGTCGCCGGTGTGGATGCCCATCGGGTCCAGGTTTTCGATCGAGCAAACGATAATGCAGTTGTCCTTCTTATCGCGGACCACTTCCATCTCGTACTCTTTCCAGCCGAGCAGCGATTCTTCGATCAGCAGCTCGCGCGTGGGCGACAGGTCGAGACCGCGCTTGCAGATCTCTTCGAATTCATCGCGGTTGTAGGCGATGCCGCCGCCCGAACCGCCGAGCGTGAACGACGGACGGATCACGACCGGATAACCACCGCTACCCGTTTGCACAGCGATGTCGGCCTGCACCTGCAGTGCTTCTTCCATCGAATGCGCGGTGCCCGATTTGGCCGAGCCGAGGCCAATCTTGGTCATCGCGTCTTTGAACTTCTGGCGGTCTTCCGCCTTGTCGATCGCTTCCGGCGATGCGCCGATCAGCTCGACCTTGTACTTGTCCAGCACGCCGTGAGCATGGAGATCCAGCGCGCAGTTCAGCGCGGTCTGGCCACCCATCGTCGGCAAGATCGCGTCCGGGCGCTCCTTGGCGATGATGCGCTCCACCACTTCCCACGTGATCGGCTCGATGTAGGTCACGTCGGCCGTGTTCGGGTCGGTCATGATCGTCGCCGGATTGCTGTTGACGAGAATGACCTTGTAGCCTTCCTCACGCAGCGCCTTGCATGCTTGCGCGCCCGAGTAGTCGAACTCGCACGCCTGGCCGATGATGATCGGACCCGCGCCGATAATGAGGATGCTCTTGATGTCTGTCCGCTTGGGCATAACGCTCTCGCTAATGTATTCCTGAATTCTTTCCGTCGGCGCGCGTCGTTTCACCGTTGCGCGCGCTCTGTTGTGTGCAGCTCGCCTTGCGTGCGCCTATTGCGCCAATCGCGTTGCGAGCCGCGCGCCGCCGAGGCGCCTCACACGTTGCTGCTTATGCCGCTGCGGCCGCTGCGGTCTTGCCAGCCTTCTTCGTGTCCATCAACGCCGTGAAGCGGTCGAACAGATAGGCGATGTCATTCGGACCGGGCGACGCTTCCGGGTGGCCCTGGAAGCAGAACGCCGGCTTGTCGGTCAGCGCGAAGCCCTGCAACGTGCCGTCGAACAGCGAGATGTGCGTGACCTTGGCGTTGGCTGGCAGCGTGTCGGCGTCGACCGCGAAGCCGTGATTCTGCGACGTGATGACCACACGGCCGTCTTCGAGATCCTTGACCGGATGGTTCGCGCCGTGGTGGCCGGTCTTCATCTTCAAGGTCTTGGCGCCGAGCGCGAGGCCCATGATCTGGTGGCCAAGGCAGATGCCGAAGGTCGGGATACCACGTTCGATCAGCTCTTTGGTGGCGCGAATCGCGTAATCGCACGGCTCCGGATCGCCGGGGCCGTTCGACAGGAACACGCCGTCCGGGTTGAGCGCGAGCGCGTCAGCAGCAGACGCTTGCGCCGGCAGCACGGTGACGTGGCAGCCGCGCTCAGCCAGCATGCGCAGAATGTTGTACTTCACGCCGTAATCGAACGCGACCACACGATACTTCGGCGCGTTCTGCGTGCCGTAGCCGGAGCCCAGACGCCATTCAGTCTGGGTCCATTCGTAGCTTTCCTTCGTCGACACGACCTTCGCGAGGTCCATGCCCGACAAACCCGGGAACGAGCGCGCGAGTTCGATTGCCTTCGCTTCGTCATCCGAACCGGCCAGAATGGCGCCGTTCTGCGCACCCTTGTCGCGCAGCACGCGCGTCAGCATGCGGGTGTCGAGGCCGGCGATGGCGACCACGCCTTCGTCCTTCAGGTATTGCGGGAGCGTGCGCTCCATGCGGAAGTTCGACGCGAGAACCGGCAGATCACGGATGATCAGGCCGGCGGCATGGACTTTCGTGGCTTCGACGTCTTCGGCATTCACGCCGACATTACCGATGTGCGGATACGTGAGGGTCACGATCTGGCGCGCGTAGCTCGGGTCGGTCAGGATTTCCTGATAACCGGTGATAGCGGTGTTGAACACGACTTCGCCGATCGTATGCCCGGGGGCGCCGATCGAGTAACCACGAAAGACCGTGCCGTCGGCGAGTGCGAGCAAAGCGGGAGAAAATGACGGCAACACGGGAGACTCCTTGGGGAACACCCTGTTGCCGACCTGTCTATCCGACTGCGAGCCGCAGCGAAACGCATCGGCAAGGATGCGCGCGCAGACTCGCTCGCGTACTGCTAGCGACGTCGCAAGGGGCGCGATGGGTCCATTGTGTGGACGGCTCGGCTGGGGTGCGGGGCGTCAAAAGCGCGCGGCGGATGAACGGTATGGGAGAGGTAGGCGCTAGGGTGCGGGTTGATAAGCTCAAACCTTGAAATTATAGCGTGAAACTACCCTTCCCTCCAAATCCGAGATGGGGAGCCGGCATAGCGAAGCACGAGCCAAAATGCGGCAAAGCCTTGCTGCGCATGGTCCGCAAGCCGTTGGGCAAAATTTGTACGGGCCAGAATCGGGATGGACCCGGTCAATATGACACCACCCCGCGAACCAGGCGCTGCGGCCTTAAACCTGCTGTTCGGCGCGCACGTGCGCTGGCTGGAGGCGCGTGCGGCCGGGCAATACGTACCAGATCGCGCTCAACACTTGCAACGCCATCAGAATGCCCCAGGCGGTCAGATGCGCGGCCGCTGGATAATGTCCACCACTGGCCGGCCAGTGTGACAGCACGGCGCCAACGCCGATCTGAAAGCCGAAAATCAGCAGAAAGATGATCAGCGTCAGCGTGGTATTCACCCGGCCGATCATCTGTGCCGGGAAGTGCCGCGCCATCACGGCGTAACTGAGAATACCCGTACCGCCGAAGACCCCGTACGCCGCCCACAGCAGGCTCGCGGGCAGCGGCACGCTGAACATGATCAGCAGTTGGGTGACGACGAACAGCGTCATACCGATGCCGCAAAACAGGTTGAGAGAGATACCGCGCCGCTCGAGGGTTCGCGCCGCCGCGCCGAAGCCCACGCAGCCGGCCATCATCGCGAAGCCGAGAATCGACACCAGCGCGGCGGCTTCACGCGGCTCGAAGCCCTGCACATCACGCAACCAGGCGCCGACCCACAGCGATTGCATCGCGTAGAACACGCCCTGAGTGACGACCGAGAACGACGCGATCTTCCAGAACGCCGCGCTCCTCAGGATATGCAATGTGCCTTTGAACTGGGCACCGAGACTGGCCTGGTGATGGGTTTCCTTGGTGTCCGGCGTGAGGATCCACTGCGCCATCGCCACCAGCACCGTCAACAGACCCAGACCCACGCAGACCGCACGCCAACTGGCGAAGCTCAGCACCCACGTGAGCGGCGAGCCAACCATCACGCCGCCGAAACCGCCGATCGCCATCACCAGTCCATTCATCAGCGGTAGCCGTGCCGACGCGAAATGCTGCGCCAGCGCCTTGAAGGCGGCACCGAGGCAGACGGATACACCGACGCCGATTAGCAGGCGCCCAATCATCATGACGCCGACGCTGTGCGCCGCGCCGAACACCCAGATTCCCAGCGCGGCAAATAGCAAGGTGACCGCCGTCACGCGACGCGCGCCGAAATGATCGAGCAGCACGCCGGCCGGAATCTGCGCGCCAGCGAAGCCGAGGAAGTACAGACTGGTCAGCAAACCGAGATCAGTGGCCGACAGGCCAAGATCGTGCGTAATGAAGGGGGCAAAGCCGAGATTGACACCGCGAAACACGTACGAAATGAAGTAACCGGCGGAAAACAGGAGAAAAACGCGCAACTGGGTCGACGACATGAGCTTTGAAATGAGCGGCCGACACGGCCGAAGCACGAAAGATAAATGAAATCCGCGAATTTCGCCTGAATTGATCTGCAGAATGAAAAACGCCGTCACCATAGGTGACGGCGTCGGAATAACACGGTGCGTGATCGGAGCGCAATTCATGCGCTGCCCCCGCAACGCATGTGGTCACTACCGTGGGTGCCGCTTTTTGGTCTACTTACCCTTCTTCGCGTTGGCCACGGTCTTCGGGCGGCTGTCTGCCGCGGCCTTCGACGCCTTGCTGGACGTGGAAGCCGACACCTTCGTCATCTTGCCCTTACTGGCACCGGACGTTGTCGGCTTGCTGGCTTTACTCACCGGCTCAGAGACCTTCACCACGGCGGTGCGGCCACGCCCCTTCTTCTTATCGTAGCGCGAATCGTTCCTCGTGTCTGCGACGCGGGTGCCGATCTTCTCGACACCACCGCCCTGCACGTCGGTCGCGATGCGCTCCGGACCCGGTTCGCTCGGCATCGCCTTACCAACCGGCACGTGCAGCACGATCACCTGGCCACGCGAAACCTGATCGCGATGCGTGCGATTCCACGACTTCAACTGACCGATCGAGACACCGTAACGCACTGCGATGGCGGCCATCGATTGATTGCGGCGCACGCGGATCAACATCTTGCGGGTATCGGGGACGTCCGGCTCCATAGCGAGCACGGCGCTTTCGGCGACGTCGGCGCTGATGTCTTCGTCGTCGTCCGAACCACGCGGCACGACGATCGTGGAGCCCGGCTTCAGCCGCATGCCGACGGGAATCTTATTCACTTCCATCAGCGTGTCAGCGTCGACACCGATCTTTTGCGCGATCGCCGCCGGCGCTGCACGCTCGGTGACCGTGTACGTGGTCCACGACGACAGCGAGCCGGAGTACGTCTTCAGATTGTGTTCAAACGCGCTCGCATTGTCGAACGGCAGCAAAATTTGCGGCTGCGTGGCGCCGAGAATCACCGGCTTTCTGAACGACGGGTTCAGCGAGCGGAATTCATCCGGAGAGAGATTCGCGAGCTTCGCCGCCGTGTCCACGTCGATATCGTGCGAGGTCGTGACCGTCACGAAATACGGGTGGTTCGGAATCGACGGCAGCGTGAGCCCGTACATCTGCGGGTTCATTACGATGTTCTTCACCGCCTGCAGCTTGGGCACGTAGTTACGCGTCTCGTTCGGCATGCGCAGGCTGAGGTAGTCGGTAGGCAGCCCCGCCGCTTCGTTGCGGGCAATCGCGCGCTGCACGTTGCCCTCGCCCCAGTTGTAGGCGGCGAGCGCCAGTTGCCAGTCGCCGAACATGTCATGCAGACGCGACAGGTAGTCGAGCGCGGCGCTGGTCGAGGCCAGCACGTCGCGGCGCTCGTCCTGCCACATGTTCTGCTTGAGGTTGTAGGTGCGTCCCGTGCCCGGCATGAACTGCCACATGCCGGCAGCCTTCGCCACCGACAACGCCTGCGGGCTGTACGCGGATTCGATGAACGGCAGCAACGCGAGCTCGGTCGGCATATGGCGCGCCTCGAGCTCTTCGACGATGTGGTACAGATATTTCTGCGAGCGCTCGGTCATGCGCTGCACGTAATCCGGGCGCTGCGCATACCAGTTGACCTGCATGTCGACGAGGTCGCTTTGCAGATCCGGCATTTGAAAACCACGGCGGATACGGCCCCACAAGTCTGCGTCCGCGCTCGTCAGTTGATCGACCGAACCCTGGTCGACGTTGATCGTCTCTTTGGCGGCGGCTGTCTTGCGAAGGGCGTCGGCTACGGCTTGCTGACTGGCGGGGTTTGTTGCGGTGGTGGAGCTATTCGTCGCAGGTCCCTGACTCGCGCAAGCGGCGAGTGTCAGGACCAACAACGCACTAAAGATAAATCGCATGAACGTCTCGGCTTCCACAAGGGCTGGAATTTGCAGCCGATAGTACGAAACGGCAACGTTTACGTCAATCGGAAAATGACGAAAAAAATCAAGGAAATCTTGGGCTTGGCGTATTTTTGCGATTCTTCGCGTGAGCAATACCCTCATGCCGATCAGGTCAACGGAAGCGGTTTTTCCATTCGCGCATCAGCGTAAATGCCGCCAAACGATCAGGCACTTTTTCGTGCAGCTGTTCTTGCAAGGTCGCTTGAATCGCAGGACTGCCGGCGCGCAAAAATGGGTTCACCGCGCGTTCGTGGGCGATGGTGGTGGGCAGCGTCGGCACATGGCGCGCGCGCAATTCGCTCGCTTTGTCACGCCAGGCTTGCAGTTCGGCGTTACCCGGCTCGCAGGCGAGCGCGAAGCGGATGTTCGACAACGTGTACTCGTGCGCGCAGTGAACCTCGGTCGCGCCGGGCAGCGCGGCGAGCGAATCCAGCGACGCCAGCATCTGCGGGGGCGTACCCTCGAACAACCGGCCGCAACCACACGCGAACAGCGTGTCACCACAAAACACGTGCGGCGTGCCGCGCGGGTCGGCCGCCTGAAAATAGGCGATATGACCGCTCGTGTGACCGGGCACGTCGAGCACGCTGAATTCGAGCGCGGGCGCCGCAATCGTCACGTGATCGCCATTTTTAAGACGATATGTGAGGTGCTGGATCGCTTCACCGGCGGGGCCATACACGGGAACGGCCTGGCCGTTCAGCAGATCGGCCACCCCACCGACATGGTCTTGGTGATGGTGCGTGAGTAAAATAGCGCTCAACTGCCAACCCCGTTTCGCCAGATAGGCGCGCACGGGGGCAGCCTCACCCGGATCGACGACCACCGCGTGATGCCCGTCGGAAACGACCCAGATGTAATTGTCTTCAAACGCCGGGACCGGTACGTACTCGAGCGCATTCATAGGCGACGCATTCTTTGATATGACTGACCGAGCCATTATAGACTGGCCTGCCTGGACCGATTCACCGCCCGGCCGCTACGTACTCGAGTGGGAACAGACCCAGCTCGATCGCGTGGTGTCCGACGTGTTCGGTTACCATGCGCTGCAACTCGGCCTGCCTCAGCTCGACGCCTTGCGCGAAAACCGCATGCCGTGCCGCGGACTCGTGCTCGACGCAGCGAGCGGCGCGAGCGCGCCCTACGCTTTTCCGCGTGGCCTCGCGCGTGCCGGGAATGGCTTGGGGGGCGGCGCCGCGCAAGGTCTGCCCACGGGTTTGCCGGCACCGGCCGGGCGTAGCGCTGTCTGGTGCGACCTGCTCGACCTGCCGTTCGAAGCACAAAGCGTCGACCTGATCGTGATGCCGCATACGCTGGAATTCACGAGCGACCCGCACCGGCTGTTGCGCGAAGCGGAGCGCGTGCTGATGCCCGAAGGCCAGCTGATCATTCTCGGCTTCAATTCGTTGTCGCTATGGGGCGCGCGCCAATCGGTCGGCAAGATGACTGGCCGGCCGTTCGTGCCCGCGGCAGTCGACCTGATCGCCTTCACGCGCCTGAAAGACTGGATCAAGCTGCTGGGTTTCGACCTTGAACGCGGGCGCTTCGGCTGCTATCGTCCGCCGCTCGGCAGCGATCAATGGCTGTCCCGCTATGGTTTCATGGAAGCCGCCGGCGACCGCTGGTGGCCGATTTTCGGCGCCACCTACATGATCAAGGCGATCAAGCGCGTGCGCGGCATGCGCCTCGTCGGTCCGCTGAAAGTGAAGAAACCTGTCCTCGCCGCGGGCCTCGCACCCGCCGCCACACCGAACACACGCAACCACACTCAATGACTTCCGACATCATCGATATTTACACAGACGGCGCCTGCAAGGGCAATCCCGGCCCCGGCGGCTGGGGTGCACTGCTGCGCTTTGCCGACCAAGAAAAAGAACTGTTCGGCGGTGAACCCAACACCACCAACAATCGCATGGAACTGATGGGCGTGATCGCCGCGCTCGAAGCGCTCAAGCGCCCCTGCAAGGCCGTCGTGCACACCGACTCGCAGTACGTGCAGAAGGGCATCAGCGAATGGATCCACGGCTGGAAGAAGAAAGGCTGGATCACTGCCGCGAAGCAACCGGTGAAGAACGCCGACCTCTGGAAGCGGCTCGATGCGCTCGTCGCGCAGCACGAAATCGAATGGCGATGGGTGCGCGGTCACAACGGCCACCCGGAAAACGAACGCGCGGATCAACTGGCCAATCGCGGCGTCGCGTCACTCGCGGCAATGTGATGCGTGCGGTCATGCGGGCTGTGAAGCCCGCAGCGGCACCAACGCGCGCGCCCTTCTTTTTTTGCTGATTTTTTTAGAGCAGGCTAATCCGACATGCGTCAACTCATCCTCGATACCGAAACCACCGGCCTGAATGCACGAACCGGCGACCGGATCCTTGAACTCGGTTGCGTCGAAATGGTGAACCGCCGGCTCACGGGCAACAACCTGCATTTCTACATCAACCCGGAACGCGACAGCGATCCGGGCGCACTGGCCGTTCACGGGCTGACCACCGAGTTCCTGAGCGACAAACCGAAGTTTGCCGAGATCGCCGATCAGTTTCGCGACTTCATTCAGGACGCGGAGCTGATCATTCACAACGCGCCGTTCGACATCGGCTTTCTCGATGCCGAATTTGCGCTGCTGGGTTTGCCGCCGGTGAAAACCTACTGCGGCGAGATCATCGATACCTTGGCGCGCGCCAAGCAGATGTTCCCGGGCAAACGCAATTCACTCGACGCGCTGTGCGACCGCTTCGGCGTCAGCAACGCGCACCGCACCCTGCACGGCGCACTGCTCGACTCGGAACTGCTCGCCGAGGTTTATCTGGCGATGACACGCGGCCAGGAAAGCCTTGTCATCGACATGCTCGGCGATTCTCACGGTGGCGGCGATGCACACGCGCCGCGCATCGCGATCGACTCGCTGAATCTGGTCGTGATTGCCGCGAGCGACGACGAAGTCGCCGCGCATCAAGCCGTGCTCGACGGGCTCGACAAAGCGGTCAAAGGTACGAGCGTGTGGCGCCTTGATCCCTCACCGGCCGCGGATGAGCAAACCGCTTAAAAAGTACTAGACTAGTCGAAAAATCCCTGACATAATTCGGCTCTCTTCGGGTGGTTAGCTCAGCGGTAGAGCACTGCCTTCACACGGCAGGGGTCACAGGTTCAATCCCTGTACCACCCACCAGATTCGCGGGTCTCCGAAGAACCGCAAGAGAAAGCCCTCGAACGTAAGTCGAGGGCTTTTTTGTTTTTGCTTCCGATTTGCATGCGCACGGTGGATTGATCGCTCACGCGTACGCGCGTGAATACGCACCCCCACACGCTCAAGCGCATGCTCCGCGTCGAAGTCAACACCGAACTTTCGTACGATTGCGGTCGCCAAATACTGCTGATATAGTCAGTTTTCGGGCACTTGCCCCGTCTATTTCTCCACCTCATTCGACTACAGGGAGGCGTCACATGTTCGCAGTGCATATCGCCGTCCCTGGGATGGCCTCACGACCATTTTCGCGACCTTAAATCCGTCGCGTCGTCGCTCACGCAGTTCTGCCTGAACAGGCGTCCCGCGCAAATTCCAGACAGTCCGTAGTCTCATTGCCGGCATTGCTGTCAACACAGCGCGGCTCGCTTGACTGTCTCTTCCTTTCGCTTCTGACTGGAACCTCGGTGCGCTCGCGCGCCACCGGGTCGTGGCAAATGACTAGACCGAAGTTTGACTGGGCGCCCGAGCTAACCTGTTGAAGCGCTGAGAGATTTTCGAACCGAAGGGGTTGACTACTGGGAACAGGCGGGGTCGATGCCGAGCAGCGCAAAGGCTTTGCTCTGCAACGGTGTGGGACGGGTTGTGATGACGATCTTCGCCTGTGGATTGACCGGGGTGGAAGTGATGTTGTAGGTCAAGGTGGCGAGGTCTTGCAGCAGCGTATGCAGGCTATGCACGGGTAGCGCATCGTCGGTACGGTGGCGCGCGGCTTTGGCGTTGGCCCCTTCGGAGCGCGGCGTCGGCATCACCGGATTGGTGCGCTGATCACGCCGCGTTGCGAGGTCCTCATCGTCATGAAGCAGGGGCTTGAGCGCTTCGCGTAGATGCCACTCGACGTAGTAGGCCAGCATGCATAAAAACACGTGCGCGCGCACACGCGACTCGTTGAAGTGATAGATCGGACGCACGTGCAGATCGACAGTCTTCATCGAGCGGAAGGCCCGCTCGACCTGCGCCAGGCTCTTGTAGGCCAGGACCGTCTGGGCATCGGAGAACTGTTCGCTGGGCACGTTGGTGCGCAGTACATAGAGTCCATCAAGTGCGGCTTCGGCATCGATCTGCGCTTGCTTGCGGGTGAACGTAAAGCTGGTCTCGGTGATCTCCAGGTCGAAGTGCTTGGCCATCCGGTAGCGCTCGATCACGCGACCCACGCGCAAGCCAATCTTGTCCTGGCCGTGCAAGCGATTGCGGGTGCGCGCAGTGGCCTGCGCGATCGCGGCCAGTTCCACTTCGGTGGCCGCCAGCAGCTCGGCGCGCTTTCTGGCGCGCTCCTCGGCCAACGCCGGGTTGCGGCAGACCACCAGCCGCTCGCCCGGATAGCGCGCGCTGTCGAGTGCGATCAGGCCGTGCTCGTCGAACAGCGAAGGCTGCCAGGGGCCGCGGTCCTCGATCAGCTCGGCAATCTGTGGCGAGCGCAGCGCGGTGATCCAGCTCATGCCCGCCGGACGCAGCACCTGCTCGATCCGCGCGCAGGGGACCATGCCGCGGTCCCCCACCCACACCACCTGTGACAGGCCAAAGCGCTCCTTGAGCTTGTCGATCTGCGCGGCCAGCGTGGCCGGATCAGCGGTGTTGCCGGCAAACACCTCGACCGCTACCGGGCATCCATCCGCGCTGCACAGCAAGCCGAACACGATCTGCGGGTCGTCGCGTTTGCCGTCGCGCGAGTAGCCGTAGTGGGCGAGCGCGCAGTGCCGGCCGGTGACCCACGTCGAGGTGAGGTCATAGAGCACCAGCACGCCGTTGCCCAGATGCTGGCGCGCCAGGCTGCGCTCGATGCGCGGCTGCGCCACACCGAGCCAGTCCAGCGCGGCGTAGAGCCGCTCGGCCTCGAATGCGCCGAGTCCCAGCACCTGCGACAGCGAATGGGTTGCAGACTCCGGCTGCAAGTTGCGCCAGGTGGCGAGCTTGGAGCCCGGCTCCAACACGCGCGCGACCACCAGGGCCAGCACCAGCGAGCGCACCGGGGCGGGTGCGGGATCCAGCAGCTTCGCGAGACCGCAGCGCCGTGCGATACCGAGCACCGCGGCCACATGGCCATGCGGCAGGGAGCGCTCAATGCTCATCAGCGCCCGGGCTGACTCAACGGCGACGCCGCCCTTGAGCAGGATGCGCAAGGGCTCGATGAGTTGCGGATCCCAGTGGGACAGATTGGCGATCGCGCGTTTGACGACCTTGCCGCCTTCGCGGTAGCCCTCACGCAGGAGGATCGCGGGCGGAGAGTTCCGGTTCGGGACGGTCTCGATATACATGGGCTAAAGAATAGACAACGCGCCCGGTAAATCAAGATGAAATCTCGTCGCAAATGCATCATTTACATGGGAACATTTAAGACACAAAAAATGGCGCAAAGGCGCGCCACTTCTTGCTCAGCAGTGGTTCAGGTGTTCAAACTTCGGACTAGAAAAAAACTCGACTTTCGTGGACAAGCCTTCAAGGACGTCCTCGGTTTCACCTTCCTTCACTGGGCCAAACAGCCTTGGCGCATCTTTGCGATTAGCGCGCTGGTGCTGCTCTCGGCATTGGCCGACGTACTCACGCCGATGTTCGCCGGACGGCTCGTCGATGCGATCGCATCCGGCTCCGCCGGAGACACCGTCGCGTGGCACGCTGCGATCACGGCCTTCTGCGTGCTAGGCGCGCTGGGGCTCGGCGCCACGTTGCTTCGTCAGGGCATGTTCTTCAACATCATCAAGCTGACGCTCAAGATGATGAGCGAGATCGCCGCGAATGCGTTTCACCGCGTGCAACGCTTTTCGACGGACTGGCACGCCAACAGCTTCGCCGGATCGACGGTGCGCAAGATCACGCGCGGCATGTGGGCGCTCGATCTGCTCAACGACACGCTGCTGATCGCGCTGTTCCCGTCGATGGTCATGCTGGTCGGCGCAACGGTGCTGCTCGGCTGGCGCTGGCTGATGATGGGCGCGGTCGTCGGTATCGGTTCAGTGCTGTATATCGCGGTGACCGTGGCCATGTCGCTCGGCTTCGTTGCGCCCGCCGCACGCCTCGCTAACTCATGGGACACGCGTATGGGCGGCGCCCTCGCCGACGCAGTCAGCTGCAACGGCGTGGTGAAAGCGTTCGGCGCCGAAGCGCGCGAAGAAGCCCTGCTCGAGCGTGTGATCGTCAAGTGGCGTCATCGCACGCGCCGTACGTGGATACGCGGCACGGTCAACGGCGGCTTGCAGGGCGGCATGCTAGTGGCAATCCAGGCCGCCATTCTCGGCGTCGCGTTGCTGTTGTGGGCGCGCGGCGAAGCGAGCGTCGGCGACATCACGTTCGCACTGACGATGTTCTTCATGCTGCAAGGCTATCTGCGCGACGTCGGCATGCACATCCGCAACCTGCAGCGTTCGGTCAACGACATGGAAGAACTGGTGTCGCTGGAGAGCCAGCCGCTGGGCATCGAGGATCGGCCCGGCGCGGGTCCGATCAAGATCGGCAAAGGCGAAATTCGCTTCGAGCACGTCACCTTCCACTACGGTGCGAAAGCCACGCCGCTCTATGACAACTTCTCCGTGCGCATCGCGCCGGGAGAACGCGTCGGGCTGGTCGGGCATTCGGGTTCCGGGAAGACGACCTTCATCAAGCTGATCCAGCGGCTGTACGACATTTCGGAAGGCCGGATCACGATCGACGGTCAAGACATCGCCCGCGTGCGGCAGGCGTCGTTGCGCAGCCAGATCGCGATCGTTCAGCAGGAGCCGGTGCTGTTTCACCGCTCGCTGGCGGAGAACATCGCCTATGCCCGGCCCGGTGCGAGCCGCGCCGAGATCGAACGTGCCGCGAGGCTCGCCAGTGCGCACGACTTTATCGCGACACTGCCTCAAGGCTACGACACGCTGGTGGGCGAGCGCGGCATCAAGCTCTCCGGTGGCGAACGTCAGCGCGTGGCGATCGCGCGGGCGTTTCTCGCGGACGCGCCGATCCTCATTCTGGACGAAGCGACCTCGAGCCTCGACAGCGAAAGCGAAGTGCTGATCCAGCGCGCGATGGAGCGGCTGATGATGGGCCGCACGACGCTAGTAGTGGCGCACCGTCTGTCCACCGTCCGAGCGCTGGACCGGTTGCTGGTGCTGGACAGGGGCAAGGTCATCGAGGAAGGCAGTCACGAGGCGTTGATCAGACTCGAGAACGGCCTGTACAGGCGGCTGTTCGAACGTCAGGCGCTGGAGTTGATCAAGGGCTTGAGCGACTCGGAAATCATGCACAAGACCGACGGCACGAAGACGAGTCGGCTCGATGATTCAAGCTTGCTGGTCGAGAAGTAAAGTGCGGAGAAGCGTGCGAAACGTCATGCGGAAGGCGCCGGTAAGCGGCGTTTTCCGCTGGCGTGACGCACGCCCCCGCCCCCCTCAACGCGCGTTTAAACCACCCCCGCAGGTAGCCCGATTCCGCGCGCCATACCGCTAGCCGCGAACACCATCAACACCAGCAGCACAGTCTGGATCACGCTGAAACGCGCATACCTACGCGCTTTTCGCAAATCAGGCGGGGCGCCGTTTCTGATAGAGGCACGCCAACGCATCAGCTCGAGCACCGTCGGGACTTCGAGGATGAGTATCAGCACGAGCAGCGTCATCTTGACGTGAAAGAGCGGCTCATGGAGGTAATAGTCGGCGCCCTTTTCGAAACCGCCGAAGGCGCGCATCAGACCGGTGACGATCAGCACCAACGCTGAAAGGCCCCACCGCGTGTCGGAGCGGAATACGGATCGTAAAGCAGCAGGCACGCTGGCTCGCCGCAATGACCAGGTGCGCCGGAGAATCGACGCGAGGGCAAAGCCATAAGCAAGCAGATGAATGGCGGCAAGCAACCAGCGAACCAGCATAGCGACTCCTGGAAACGACGCAATACGATCGATGTATGTCTCACTCACCCACTGGAACGCCGGGTGCCGCGTGGGTGACACATCTTATTATCAGCTACCCCTTACTTTACGATGCCTGCGTCGGCCGCGGGTATGTTCAACTGCACAAAGCACCCGATTCAGACTTGCCGCAACGAGGTGTCGAGCGCACGCGCGGCGACCCGATCGCCCTCGGTAGTCAGCGCGGTGCGGAACACGGTTTGCCGATTGTGGCCTGCCGCAGCCGGCGAATCCCATAGCAATTCGATTTTCGGACGTCGGTGGAAGCCACCGCGAGCCACCGCAGGCGCGCCCACCGCGCCGAGCGGTGCCGCTGGCCCACCCGGCTCGCCAGCAACACCGAACGCCACCGCGGGGGCAGGCGTTGGCGTCGCGCTTACGCCGTGATCCGCCGCCCATCGTACGGACAATTCGCGGGCGTCGTACTGACCCACCTTGCGGCGTTCGGCCCAGACGACCACCGTGCGTGTGGCCGGATCGAGCGCAACCGCGTAGCGGCCGATCGCAAAACGTCGCGCGGCGATATTGGTTCGCCACAGCGCGCGCGGCCGGCAAATCCACACGACCGCCGCGTACAGCGCCGGCGCAGCCAACAGCCAGCCGTTGGTGGCCGCCACCGCCTGCGCGGCGCGCCGCCAACCCGCGCTCGCCGCAAACGCGCCGACCGACCAGACCGCGAAGAGGAATCCGAGGAAAGCAAACAGACGCAGCGCCTGCCGCAGCCATTGCGGCAGCGGATGTAAGGGGCGCTCGGCCACGGCGCGCGCGCCCGGCAGGAAAATCAGCAGAAACAGGAACACCAGGTTGATGCACGCAAACGGCGAGGACACCATCGCCGACAGCGATGCGCCCAGGTCCATCTGCGCCATCGAAAACAGCCAGCGAGCGAGGAGCACGAGACCGATGGCGCGCAACGCGAAAATCGTTCCGGCGCCGGGCGCCGCGTTCGCACGCGTCTCTTTCGTTCTCGCCAAGGCATCCTCCTGTCGTCGGCGGCGCCGCAGCCAAATTTGCGGCAGGGCCATTATAGGGATATTACCGAGACAGGCTCATCCTTGCCGGTCTCAAAACCGTACTTTCTGCCGCTCACGTGGCCAAAACGCGGCGCGCATGCAACAACGCCCCGTGGGCGAGTTGCACACGAGGCGTTGTTGGGGTGCACCCGGACCACCTGATCGGATCGCCGGGGGCGCCGAGCCGGGGACGCCGAGCCAAGGGCGCCAAAAGCGCTCCGGCAAGGCGGCCTGACAGCTTCGACCGACCGTGGTGCTTAGCCGGCGTTGACTTCGCGCAGCACCGTACGATGCTTCTGACGCAGCAGCTCTTCGTAGGTGGCAACGTAGTTCTTCGCCATGACCTTCGACGAGAAGCGCGCTTCGAATGCCTTGCGCACTCCGGTGCGCGGCAGCGTGTGCAGACGCTTCACTGCGGCGACCGCGCTGATTTCGTCTTCGACGACGAAACCCGACACGCCGTTTTCGATCACTTCCGGCACCGAACCACGGTTGAACGCGATCACCGGCGTGCCGCAAGCCATTGCTTCGATCATCACCAGACCGAAGGGCTCCGGCCAGTCGATCGGGAACACCAGTGCATGCGCGTTGCCGAGGAACTCACGCTTTTCGGCTTCGCCGATTTCGCCAATGTATTCGACGTGCGGGAGCGCCATCAGCGGCTTGATCACTTCTTCGTAATAGGCACGATCGGCCTTGTCGATCTTGGCGGCGACCTTGAGCTTCATGCCTGCCTGGCCGGCGATGCGGATCGCACGGTCGAGACCCTTCTCCGGCGAGACGCGGCCCAGGAATGCGAGGTAGCCCGGCTCGACGTCCTTGATCGGCGTGAGCACGTTTTCCGGCAGACCGTGATAGACGGTTTGCAGCCAGTTCGCCTGTTGCAACGGGATGCGCTGGTTGTCCGAAATCGACACCACCGGCACGTCGCTGAACGTGTTGAAGATCGGCTGCAGTTCCGGCAGATCGAGACGGCCGTGCAGCGTGGTCAGGAACGGCACCGGCTGGCGGGCGAACAGCGAGAACGGGTAGTAATCGATGTGGAAATGCAGCACGTCGAATTCGTCCGCGCGGCGGCGCACTTCTTCGAGCAACAGCATGTGCGGCGCCATCACGTCGCGGATGGTCGGGTCGAGGCGCAGCGCCTGCGGCCAGAAAGCTTCGAGTTTCGCCGAGGTTTGCGAATCGCCGCTCGCGAACAGCGTGACGTCATGGCCCTGTTCAACCAACGCTTCAGTCAGGTAGGACACCACGCGTTCCGTACCACCGTAAAGCTTAGGCGGAACCGCCTCGTGCAAGGGAGCGATTTGAGCGATTCGCATAATGAAGAACTCCTCGTAAAAAATCAGGCAAAAGTACTGCGTTTGGTAAAAGCGACTCGCTTGCTCGCCAGGGCAGTCTGGCCGGATGTGCCGGCGCGGGCCTGATTCTTTCGAGAAATCCTGCGATGGATCGCTTGGGTAGTGAGCCCAGATCAGCTGTTCATTGTCTGCGCATGTGCCGGTAAACGCACACAGGCCACCTACGTTGACAAACTGTCAGATATTTCGGTGGGCCAACAGAGCATGCATTATCGGTGCCGGAGATCTCGCTGCACCACAACATTTCAAAGTCTTTACGTTGTTACAAAGGCGAAACACTTTACAAACCCTTGTTTTATAAGACAATTCTACAGTAGCAACTGGCTTGCAACGCTGACCCGAAGACGGCAGCTGTAAGTTCCTGCGTCAACTTTACCGGCAGGCATCGAAGAAATGCCGCACCGCCGTTGAATGCAATTTGTAATTATATCTCGAAATATCGCGTAGCCTGCGTGAACCACCGCCCCATCGGCAGGTCGAGCGAACACCAGGTCGCGGTCTTCTATCGCGAAATCAGTCGCGCCATTGCCCGGATACACAGGGCGCAATCGCTTTTGCATGTTTACAATGCGAAGCATCGGCCTCGCGGCGAACGCTTTTGCTGTGGCCCATGCCTTGCGTGCACAACCCGAAACACATCGACCTCACGATCAATTGGAACACTTAACCATCGCCCAGCGTAATGCCCAGAACGCAAAGCTTGCGAGCTATGCGCATCGGCCGCTTGCGTTTCTTTTCCGCTTTATCCGCCGCCATCCGCTCGCGCATGCGATCGTCCTGTGCAGCGTGTTTGCGGCCGTGGGCTGTGCGCTCGCTTCGCAATATGCGATCAAGCACCTGATCGACGTGCTCGGCGAAGGCCGGCATCACCCCGGTCCGTTGTGGGGCGCGTTCGCCATCCTGGTCGGCCTGATCGCCGCCGACAACCTGCTGTGGCGGGTCGGCGGCTGGGTCGCAGCGCATACGTTCGTGGCCGTGACCGGCGACTTGCGGCGCGACCTGTTCCAGTACTTGAGCGGCCACTCGCCCACTTACTACTCGGAGAAACAGCCGGGCATGCTGGCGAGCCGCATCACGGCCACCTCGAACGCGGTCTACACCGCCGAGAACACCACCGCCTGGAACGTATTGCCGCCGTGTATCGCGGTGCTCGGCGCCATCGTGATGATCACCGCGGTGAATCCGCTGATGGCGGGCGGCCTGATGCTCTGCTCGGCCATTCTGTCGGTCGTGCTTTACAAACTTGCCGGGCGTGGCTCGGCGCGGCATCACCATTTCGCGACCAAAGCGGCGTCCGTGGACGGCGAGCTGGTCGATGTGATCAGCAACATGGGCCTGGTGCGCGCCTTCGGGATGACGATCCGCGAGCAGCAGCGTTTCGGCGCGACGGTCAAAGCGGAAATGGATGCGCGCCAGCAGAGCCTGCTGTATCTGGAAAAGCTGCGTCTGTTGCATGCGGTGATCACCGCGCTGCTGTCGGCGGGCCTGCTGGGCTGGGCGCTGTGGCTGTGGGATCAAGGCCGTGCGACCTCCGGCGACATCGTGCTGGTCAGCTCGCTCGGATTCACGATTCTGCACGGCACGCGCGATCTGGCCGTGGCGCTGGTCGACGTCACGCAGCACGTCGCACGGCTCGCGGAAGCCGTTCGCACCCTGCTCGAGCCGCACGGCATGCCGGATCGCGATGGCGCCACCGAGCTCGTGCCGCAAGGCGGCCGGGTCGATTTCGAAGGCGTGACGTTTGCCTACCCGCGCCGACGGCCGATTCTCGACCACTTCGACCTGCATATCGAGCCGGGTCAGCGGGTCGGCCTGATCGGCAAGTCGGGCGCGGGTAAATCCACCGTGTTGGCGCTGCTGCAGCGTTTCTATGAGACACAGGCCGGTGCGATCAAGATCGACGGTCAGGACATCGCCACGATCACCCAGGACAGCCTGCGCCATACGATTGCGCTGGTGCCCCAGGATATCTCGCTGTTCCATCGCTCGGTGTACGAGAACATCGCGTATGGCCGCCCTGAAGCGAGCCGGGAAGACGTGCTCGCCGCCGCGCGCGAAGCCCGCTGCAGCGACTTCATCGAAGCCATGCCGGAAGGCTACGACACCATCGTCGGCGACCGCGGTGTCAAGCTGTCCGGCGGACAGCGCCAGCGGATCGCGATTGCGCGGGCGATCCTGAAGAACGCGCCGATCCTGCTGCTCGACGAAGCGACCTCGGCACTCGACAGCGCATCGGAAGAAGCAATCCAGAAGGCACTCGACCGGCTGATGGTGGGCCGCACGGTAATCGCGATCGCGCACCGGTTGTCGACGCTGAACAACTTCGACCGGATCATTGTGATGAGCGCCGGCAAGGTCATCGACGACGGCAGCCCGGAAGAGTTGCGCCTGCGGCCGGGCCTGTATCGCGACCTGCTCTCGAAGCAGTACGGTAAGGGCACCACGCTGCATGTCGGCGGTAAGAAGATGGACGAGCAGCACGTGGTCTAAGCAACGCGCCGCCCTCTGCTACTTCAGCAACAAGCGCGGCACAAAACTCAGCACCAAACAGAAAAGCCGCTTTCGAGCGGCTTTTCTGTTTTCCGGGGCAGTTGAAATCGGCCTGACTGGCCGCCTATCCGGCCAGGGTTTCACGCGCGGCTTTCTTACCCGATCCAGCGCGCACCTTCACCGTTCGGGTGCTCTTCGCGCCAGCCACGCTCTGAAGATCACGCATGAAGTTATCGCGCCACACCGACACGTTGTTCTCGCGCAGTTGCATCATCATGTCGCGATGACGCGCCTGACGCTCAGCAAGCGGCATTTCCAGCGCCTTGGCCAGCGCCTCGGCCATACCGTCGATATCGACCGGATTCACGATCAACGCGCCATCCAGTTCCTGCGCGGCGCCGGCAAAGCGTGACAGCACGAGCACGCCCGGATTCTCCGGATCCTGCGCCGACACATACTCCTTCGCGACGAGGTTCATGCCGTCGCGCAACGGTGTGACGTAGCCGACATGCGCCGTGCGAAACAACGCGGCTAGCACCGAGCGCTCGTACTGCTTGTGGATATACAGGATCGGCGTCCAGTCGAGTTCGGCAAAGCGGCCATTGATACGCCCCGACTCCCCTTCGAGCTGCAGCCGGATGTCCTGATAGGCGTGCATGTCGGCGCGCGTCGGCGGTGCGATCTGCAGGAACGACACTTTGTTGCGTTGCGCGGTGGCGTGTTCCAGCAAGCGCTCGAACGCGCGGAAGCGCTCGACCAGTCCCTTCGAATAATCGAGGCGGTCCACGCTCATGATCAGCTTGCGCGAATGCAGCGCCGTCTTCATCGTGCGCACCGGCTTGCCGCGCTCGCCCGCTTTCGCGAGCTCGGCGATTTCGTCCGGATAGACGCCGATTGGATAAGCCGCCGCGCGCAAGGTGCGCCCGAATGCATGGACAGTCAGCGGGCCGCTGGCCGATGCGTCGACCGTGCCGTTCGCCTCATTGACGATGTAGTCGCAGAACGCCCGCAAATCCGGCGCGGTCTGGAAACCGAGCAGATCGAACGAACAGAGCGCATCGACCAGCTCGCGATGCGGCGGCACGGCCAGCAACACCTGCGAAGCCGGAAACGGAATATGCAGAAAGAAGCCGATGCGATTTTTCACGCCGGCCGCGCGCAACGCCTGGGCGAACGGAATCAGGTGATAGTCGTGGACCCAGATCACGTCGTCTTCGCGCAAAAGCGGCACGAGTTGCTGGGCAAGCCACGCGTTGACGCGGCAATAGCCTTCGAAGTCGTGCCGGTCGTACTGCAGCAGATCGGCGCGATAGTGGAACGCAGGCCACAGCGTGGCGTTCGAGAAACCGCGGTAGTACTGGTCGTAGTCGCGGCGCATCAGCGCGATGGTCGCGAAGGTCACCGGCCCGCGCTCCTCGACCTTGATCTGCGGCTGGCCCGAGCTGAGCACGTCACCGCTCCAGCCGAACCACATGCCGCCGGTTTCCTTCAGCGCGTCGTACACACCGACCGCCAGACCGCCCGCGGCCGGACCGCCTTCCGAAATAGGTGCGACCCGGTTGGATACGATGATCAGTCGGCTCATGAAACGCGATTCCCGATGCAGTAAGTCATGGTCGTTGAACAATGTGGCTGAACCATCATGCCCCGCGCGCGGCCGCGACAATCGATTCCAGCCAGTCGAGCAGCGCCGTTACCGACTCGACGCGCGTATGCGCCATCGTGTCGCCCGCGCCCACCTTGATCGACACGCCGCCGTGCTCATTGACAACGGCAAAGCCTTTCTCGTCGGTCAGATCGTCGCCGGCAAACACCGGATTGCGGCCAACGAACGGCGGCTCCCCCAGGAACGCGCGCATCGCGCGGCCCTTGTCGACGTCCTTCGGTTTGATTTCGTAGACCATCTTGCCCGGCTGCAACACATATGAGCCGGGGTAATCAGCAACCAGCCGCTCGGTCGCTTCGCGCGCCACCGGCTCGCGGTCGGGCGCGTTGCGGTAGTGCAGCGCCAGCGCCGCGCCTTTGATCTCGAGCAGCATGCCGGGATGTTCGTTGACGACCTGGGCGAGCACCTGCTCCATGCGCAACAGGCGCTCGTCGTGAAAGCCGATGCGCTGCGTGTCGCCGTTCGCGTCGCGCCGCTCGGCGCCGTGCAGACCGGCGATCGGCAAATCGGGCATGCCGAGAAAACTGTCGATGCTGTCGATGCCACGGCCCGACACGATCGCAACCGCACCGTTCGTGAGACTGCGCAACTCGCTCAACAACGCGATGACGCGCGGTTGCACCAGCACGCCGTCCGGCGTGGGCGCGAGTTCGACGAGCGTGCCGTCGAAGTCGAAGAAAAATGCCGTCTCGCTGGGAGACAGAACCGTCGGAAGTGCTTGCATCGGTTAATTTTGCCTTTCAGCCTTCTGCGGCCGGAAAAGTGTGCGCATCTTACCGCGCATCCGTCAATTTTTCGAGGAAGTAAGCCAGGACACAAGCCTGGCCGGGCGCTGCGACCGATGCCACTGACGATTGCGTTCAAAAAGAGAACGATCAGGCTTCAGCTGGCTTTCATCTGCCTGCGTCAAATTGCCTCGCAAACCGCGCGCCTGCGGGCGCTCCACGACGTCATCAGACATTTTGCGATACAGTCGCAGCCACGCAGACCATCGCCGTTACGGCCATATTTGCACACTATGAGGGGCCGCGCGCTTCATGCGACGCCGCGTCCGCTTACGGACTGCGTCACGCGCCGCTCTTCAATCGAGTCATTGAACCCTGCTTTGTTCCCAATCATCTCGTCCCGACACTCGCAGCCGAACCTCGCGTCACCACGCCAGCGGTGGCCTAGGCGCCTGGTCGCGCTGACCCTCATGGTGAGCGCGCTGACCACGTTGACCGCCTGCACGCATCCCACCGAACCGTTCCAGTTGACCAACGTGACCGGCCACTTGCCGGATCTCGATTTCACGCTGACCGGCGACGACGGCCGCGCGGTGACTGGCGATTCGTTCAAAGGCCGCACGTCGCTCGTCTACTTTGGCTACACGCATTGTCCGGACGTCTGCCCTGAAACAATGGGACGCCTGATGCAAGTGCTGGCCAAACTCGGCCCGGACGCGCAGAAAGTGCGCATCCTGTTCATCACCGTCGACCCGGCGCGCGACACGCCCAAAGCCTTGCATGACTACGTCGGCGCCTTCGACTCGCAACACGCCGAAGGCCTGACCGGCACCGACTGGCAGATCGAGTCGCTCGCCAAGCGTTACCGGGTCGCCTATCAGATGGAAAAGCGCGACCCCAGCGGCAACTACGAAGTCACCCATAGCTCGGCCGTCTATGTGTTCGACCAGCAAGGCCATGCGCGCCTGCTCGCCACCGACCACGATACGCCCGATACGATCGCGCAAGACCTGCGCCGTATCATTGATGACCGTTCCTGACCTTTCCCGAGTTCATTCATGTCGATCAAGATCAAAACGTTCGCCACACTGAGCTGTACCCTCGCCCTCTCATTTGGTTTCGCAACGGCCGCGCTTGCCGCCGGCGCTAACGCAATCACCGTCAAAGACGCGTGGGTGCGCTGGCTGCCGAACAACCTGCCCGCCGCCGGCTACGTGACGCTGGTTAATGCAAGCGACAAGCCCGTCGACCTCGTCGACATTTCCAGCAACGACTACGGCGACGCGATGCTGCATCAAACCGTGTCGAACGGTTCGACGCAAAAGATGGTGATGGTCGACAAGCTGACGGTGCCCGCCCACGGCCAGGTCGCGATCGCGCCGGGCGGCTATCACGTGATGCTCGAAGACGCGAAGCACAAGGTCGCCCCGGGCGACACCGTGCATCTGACGCTGAAGTTCTCCGACGGCGAGACGCTCGATACGCCGTTCGCCGTCAAGTCGCCCGCCCAAACCAAGTAACGCCCTGCGATGAACCTGCTCTACTGGCTCGATCCCTGGGAGTTTTCGCCGACTGTCGTCGTCGCCTTGCTGGTGCCGGCGATCCTTTTCGTACGCGGCGCGCACAAGGCGAAGGTGTCGATTCCCCGGCGCATTTCCTTCTGGTTCGGGCTGGTCGCGTTGTATGTCGCGCTGCATACGCGGCTCGATTATTTCTTCGAGCATGAGTTCTTCATGCATCGCTTGCAGCATCTGGTGCTGCATCACCTCGGGCCGTTCTTTATCGCGCTCTCGTATCCGGGCGCCGCGTTGCGCGCGGGCATTCCATTCAGCTGGCGGCAACGCTTCGTGCGGCCCGCGCTGGAAACCCCGGTGGTGCGCAAGCTGCTCGACGTGGTGATGCATCCGGTGGTTGCGGTCACGTTGTTCGTCGGGCTGATCTACTTCTGGTTGATGTCGCCGATTCATTTCGTGGCGATGCTCGACTGGCGGCTCTATCGCGTGATGAACTGGAGCATGGTGATCGACGGCCTGCTGTTCTGGTGGCTCGTGCTCGATCCGCGGCCAGCACCGCCGGCGCGTTTGTCGCCCGGCAAGCGCGTGCTGGTGGTGATCGCTGCGATTCCGCCACAGATCATGCTCGGCGCGTTTATCTTCTTTACGCCGCACGAGCTCTATCCGATTTATTCGATCTGCGGCCGCGCCTTCACGTGGCTGAGCCCAATGCGCGATCAGCAGATCGGCGGGCTGTTGCTGTGGATTCCGGGCTCGATGATGAGCGTGATCGGCGCGCTGGTGGCCTTGCGTCACTGGATGCGGCTGTCCGCACGCGGACGTCTGCGCGGCGAGCGGCGCGTTCAGGCGAAGCAAGGCTTGACGCCAGCCGCGTCAGCGTCCGCGAGCGGCCACCGCTGACAATGTCGAATCTATTGAAGTCCGGGCATTTGAAGCCGGTCGGCGCGCACGCGCCAAGCCAGGCTGCAGCCTGGTTTAGGCCGAACGCATCCACACGTGCGGGATGCCGTCCTCTTCGTGAATCTCCGACACCGGCGTAAAGCCGAATGCGCCATAGAAGCCTTGCAGATGCGCTTGCGCATGCAAACGGATCGGCGTACCGGGCCACTGCGCCCTGATATGCGTGAGCGAGCGTTCGAGCATCGCGTTACCGAGGCCGATGCCGCGGAATTCCGCTGTTGTCAGTACGCGGCCGATGCGGATATCGGTGTCTTCGGCGTCAGGCAGCAACACACGCAGATAGCCTGCGAGCGGCGGCCTTTTTTCACCAGAGCCGTTAGCACCATAAGCAAACAGATGCCAGGCATCTGAATCGAGCCCGTCGATATCGCCATACACGCAGTTCTGCTCGACGACGAACACCGCGCTGCGCGCCGCCAGCATCGCGTAGACTTCGGCGGTCGTGAGGTCTTCGAACGCTTTCCAGCGCCAATCGAGTTGCGCCAGTCGCGTGGCGGCGGTTTGCTGCGGTTCGGTCATGGAAGGCCTTCAAAGGAGGCGCGCCTTGATGGACGGCGGCAATGCGGAATTATGCCGCGCGTGGCGGCCTTAGGCTACGCCGCCCGGCCTCAAAGCCGCTAGCTGCTTACAAAAACCGGCTCGACGGGCTGCGCGAGACAGTCGACCAAGTTACCGGGCCCGCACAAATGCAACGCGCCTACCACCACCAGGGTCCGCTCCGGCCGCCCGAGCAGCGCCGTCACACGCGCCGCCCACGCGCGATTCCGTGCATCCAGAATGGCGTGGCGGATGCCGGGCAGGTTAAACATCGGCGACTCGACGGCGATCTGGTGCACGGCCTGCAAATCGCCATGCAGCCAGGCAGCGTGCATTCGCTCGAGCGTGCGCTGCGGTTCGTCGAGATCGGACATGAGCATGCGAAGCGCGGTGCCGACGGCTTCGAGCGGAATCGATTCGAGCGACGCCGCCACTTCCTGCGCAGTCTCGAGATACTGATACGGTTTACCCTGCGTGAGCGCCGAGCGCAGCATGCGTGGTTCCACACCTTCGACGACTTGCTGGAACAGCGTCGGTGCAACGACCAGCGCGGCCCACGGACGCAGATCGACGAGCGGCGCTAACGGCCCCTCCGCGGGCCACACAGCTTGTAGCTGATTCCAGGCATCGGCGGATAGCAAGGGCTGCAGTTGATCGGCTCCGCCCTGAGGGCCAGCCTTCAGAAACGGCAGGATCGTCGGCGGATCGGATTCGAAGACCAGCGATTCGGCCCAGTCATACGCTTCGGCGATCCATGGCGGCGTTCTGCGGCTCGTCGCCGGAAACAGATGCATCGAACCAAGCAGACGGACGTTGGTGCCGGTGAGTTGTAGGTACATGCAGCCTCGTATGGACAGGCAATTGCGCAAAGAGGCAATCAGACAATTCAATCGACGGCGCGCAGCGCGGCGGGCCGTCTCGCGCGCCCTCGCCAGGCGGTCCGCACCGTGAACGCGACGAACAGCAGAAAGACGATCTGCGAAAGGTACAGGTCCACGCGGATCGGATGATGCAGCGCGAACCATGAATTGTGCACCACGTCCGTCACGATGACAGCGACGCAGAGGATCAGCCCTGCTCCCGGACGCAACAGCAGTAGCAGAGCGGTTAGCGGATCGATGAAGAGCAGAGACGTCCAGTAGATTCGCGTCAGCGGCGCCGCGCCGCCGTAGTCCCACCAGAGTCCGTGGACCAGGGCCACTTGCAGATGTGTCCAGGTGGCGCCGCAGAGGCATAGCACGTAAATCAGGCGCAGGTAGAAGGAGCGGCGCTCGAGGTTTGGAATACGCATGCCTGGTCAGTTTCGCAGTCAACAAGGAATAGAAAAAAAGCCCCGGTGTTTCGGGGCTTTTTTCTCACGCAGCAAAAGCTGACAGTTTAATCGCGCGCATTCCAATCATTCCGGGCTTCTCTTGTACGACTCCAGTTCAGCCGTATAGCGCTCGTTTCGCACACCATTGCTGCCGTAATATTCTTCCACTGACTTCACCCAGCGGCCAATCTCAGGCACATACCAGAACGCTTTATAGGTGCGTCCGGTCACCTGGACGGGGCCTGTTTTCTGTGCGTGAGTGATCATGGCGGTGTCGCCCTGCTGCATCTGCACAGCTTGAGTGACCGTCTGCGTCGGCTCGATCTGCGCAACCCATTCGCCTTCCGCTTCGACTTTAATCGCCTGAAATTTTCCCGCCGGTACCTCGACGGTTTCAATATCACCCACGCGATATTGGCTGCTCCACTTTTGTGAAGCGAAGGCCTTGTTCGGATGCAGTTCCGTATATTCCAGGTTCCAGGTTTTGCCCGGCGATAGTGGGAAAACGAACGGCCGATTGACGACCATCTCCGCGCCGTTCACGTTCCTTTCGCGGCTCCAGTCGGCGCCCGCTATCACCTCACTCGGCACCTGAGTCGAGCCCGACTGCTTCGATGTGTAGTAGATGTGGGAAGGCGTTGCGCGCAAGACCGTCACTTCGTCGTGCGTCTGGCGCCATATTGAAGGCGCTTTCTCAAAGGTGTCGACGTAGGTCCATGAATCCCCGCCTTTAATGGCAGGCGACGGTGCCGATTGCGCGCTCACCAGCAGTGGCAATCCAATGGTCCACAGCACAGCAACGGTTATGGTTTTTTTCATTGGTCGAATATTTTATTAACAGCGGGTTTGCCCTGCCCCCTGTGCTTTCGCGACCTGAAAACATCAAGAATCATTGCATCGTATGTCTAACGATGTTTTCGAATAAGCGAAGCAGCGTGAGATACTTTACATGATCGGCATCGAACTGCTAGCGATCAATGCTTCATTCGATGCCCCTAAAAATTATTAGAATAAAATTGAAAGACAAAAAATCAAAAATGAAAGAATATAAAAAACGCTTGGCAAATAGACATTTCATGCTGGCCACGAGCGCCGCATTTGTTTTGTCTGCATGCGGTGGCGGCTCGTCAGGTAGTTCGGGATCGACAGCAAGCACGGCGAATCTGAGCGCCGCGCAAAAGAGCTACGAAAGTGTCGCGCTCGCGGCAAACGGCGGTATGCACTATCTGAGCGCAAGCCTGTCGATTAGCACGTCGTCGACTGGCGCACTGACGGTCAACCCGAGCAGTGTCTTCTATACCGAGGACTCGAGCGTCGCCCAAAGCCCTGCAAATGGGTCGCAGCTGATGACCGAAACGTACACGTCCGTGTCGTCCGCACTGAAGGTTCCTGCAATCGCGGCGCCACGCTTATTCGTCAACGGCGCCGTCTATTCCTCCGCGTCTCCGCCGCAAGCCCAGATCAGCTACTCGGGCACGAATGTCCAGATAGATTATCTGGCGTCAGACGGTAAAACAGTGCTCCGCACGTTGCTTGGCACCAGCTACACCGTCGTGCCGCTAAGCGGCCTGATTTCTGCCTCTCCCGCCGAACTGTTCGCGAACAGCGCCGTTGGCGTTCTGACGAATACATTGAACGGGCAATCGCTGTACAACCAGCAGGCCAGCTGGCAAACGGGTGCGGCCTACTTCAAAGTCGTCAGGCACACGGTCGGCGACGAGGCCTTCACATACGACTGCCTTGCGCCCGCCACGACTGGGACCAATCCGACACCGTGTTCCGCCACGATTTCAACGCTCGAAAATTTCTTTCCCTATGCGAGCACGACTGACGGCAAGACCTATCAGATCAGCGATGGACAGATCGTCACGCTCGCCGGAATGCGCGCATGGGTCGCCAACACGGCGCTGGCCTCGGCGACGACCGACTACCGCATCTACTATCAGAACAACGGAGCTATCTATGCGGGCTACCTGATCAAGGACGGCACGACGTTACAGCTCGCGCCGCTCGGCGGCGGGACGCCGCAAGATAGCTACTACCTTCTGAACAGCGCGGCAGTTCAATCGATCAAGTCGGCGATTGTTTTTTGAGGTCGTGATGAGCGAGCGGACACAACTGTCTGCTCGCCATGCTGAGCGCGCGGATCCCTGCGTGGGACGATGTGCTGGAACTCGCCTCCTCGCATCGAGACGCGCCGGATTGGTGTCAGCGACAATGCCGCCGAGAAAAAGAAAAGCCCCGACAAGTCGGGGCTTTTCTTTACATCAACTACTGGAGGCGCGAGCCGGAGTCGAACCGGCCTAAACGGCTTTGCAGGCCGCTGCATAACCGCTTTGCTATCGCGCCGCAAGCGGACTGGAACCTAGCTGCAGATTCTCAGATTTGTCTGGTGGGCAACCGTAAGGACTGGCCCACCAAACAAAAAGGGAAGCGTTGCTTCCCCTTATGTATGGAGCGGGAGACGAGGCTCGAACTCGCGACCTCAACCTTGGCAAGGTTGCGCTCTACCAACTGAGCTACTCCCGCATTGCCCTACTTCACAACGCCTTGCACTTTTACTTCGCCAAACAACGCGTTGCTTCAAAAATTGGAGCGGGAGACGAGGCTCGAACTCGCGACCTCAACCTTGGCAAGGTTGCGCTCTACCAACTGAGCTACTCCCGCATTCTGCTGCTTTTGTCCTGCTTTTATCACGCTAACTACTGCCTTGTTACTGCAACTACTCTCTTACTGCCACCGACGTTTCGAACTGCGTGCATCGGAGAAACGAGATTATGGAGAAACGACTGAAACGTGTCAACCCCTTTTGCGAATGTCTTTAACCGAAAATATTTCACTCACGGTTCGGAGACATTCGCGGAGACGTTCGACCCGCAACCGCCGCCGTGGCCGCACACCTCGAACGTTCTCCAATCAGGCAACGCCACCTCGCTCGCGAATCTGCGGCCACGCGAGTTTCATGTAATAGAGCATCGACCAGATCGTCAGGAACGCGGCCAGATAGATCAGCCACAGGCCCCACACGCGCGTATCGACCGAGACGCCGCCGCCAAACGGCAACGGGCCGTAGAACAGCAACATCGGAATCGCCACCATCTGGCACACGGTCTTGAACTTGCCGAGCGAATTCACTGCGACGCTCTTCGATGCGCCGATCTGCGCCATCCACTCACGCAGCGCCGAGATCGCGATCTCGCGTCCGACGATGACCAGCGCAATCGCCGAATCGATCCGTGCCAGTTGCACCAGCACCAGCAACGCAGCCGTCACCATCAGCTTGTCGGCGACCGGGTCGAGAAACGCGCCGAACGCCGAAGTCTGATTCCATTTGCGGGCCAGATAGCCGTCGAACCAGTCGGTGAGCGCCGCCAGAATGAAGATCGTCGCGGCAGCCAGATTGCGGTGTGCCGGGCTCATCATCATGTCGGGCAAATAAAACACGCCTACGACCAGCGGAATCAGGACGATCCGCAGCCAAGTCAGGAAAATCGGGAAATTAAACGGCATGGGCAGGCGCAGCGTCTGGCAAGGGAGATGCAATTGTGCCGTGTCACAAGACCTGCCACAAGCAAAGCGGCGCACGGGGCCTGGCACGCGCCACGCCAGAGCACCGCTTATCGGCCGCCTGCAGCCGCTTGTCGACCGCTTCGGCGCCGCTTGTCGACTGCTTATCTACCGCACCCCTGCCGCTCCCCAAGCAGCGCGGCGTATCTCGATCAGTGCAACTGCCGGTAGATCTGCTCGGCAAGCGCCTGCGAAATCCCTTCGACGCTCGCCAGATCCTCGACGCTTGCCGCGACCACCCCACGCAGCCCGCCGAAGCGCGCCAACAACCGCTGACGCCGCTTCGCCCCCACCCCTTCGAGCTCTTCGAGCCGCGAGGTCTGGCGGGTCTTGCCGCGCTTCGCGCGCATGCCGGTGATAGCGAAACGGTGCGCCTCGTCGCGAATCTGCGCGACCAGCATCAGTGCCGCGCTTTCCTTGCCGAGTTCGAGCGCCGCGCGGCCGTCGGCGAAAATCAAGGTTTCGAGACCGACCTTGCGTCCCTCGCCCTTCGCCACGCCGACCAGCATGCCGGTATCGAGACCCAGTTCGGTGAACACCTGGCGCGCGATTTCGACCTGGCCCTTGCCGCCGTCGATCAACACGATGGTCGGCAGGATGCCACCAGCAGCAGCCGGCTCCGCGTGATCCGGTGCGAGCGACGGGTCCGCGGCCGCGTCAGTTTGCAATTCGGCAGCTTCGTCGGCGGCATTCGCAGCCGCTTGCGCGACCATCTTCTCGTAGCGGCGCGTGAGCACCTGACGCATCGCCGCGTAGTCGTCGCCCGGTGTGATGCCCGTGATGTTGTAGCGGCGGTATTCGGACGACTGCATCTTGTGATGGTGATACACCACGCACGACGCCTGCGTCGCTTCACCCATCGTGTGGCTGATGTCAAAGCACTCGATACGCAGATGCGCAAGGTCGTCGCACTCCATGCCGAGCGTGTCGGTGAGCGCGCGCGTACGAGCCTGCTGCGAACCTTGTTCCGAGAGCAGGCGTGCGAGCGCGAGCCGCGCGTTCTGCTCGGCCATCGCGAGCCATGCGCGCCGTTGACCTTGCGGCTGGCGCAGCACCGTCACCTTGTGCCCCGCCTGCTCGATCAGCACATCGACGAGCTCGCGCGTGGCCGGCGCGTGGCTGACCACGAGCACCGGCGGGACACGATTGCCGATGTAGTGCTGCGCGATGAACGCCTCGAGTACTTCAGATTCGATGCCGCCGGCAACTGCACGGCCTTTGTGTGGCGTTGAAGGCTCGATCTCAGACTCGGCCGCCTCATCCGCCTCTGTCTCGAGAGCAGCGCCTTCCTCGTCACCCTCCTCGTCGGACAGCATCTCCTCAGCGATTGCGAGCGCGTCAGCGGCATCGGACGATGCGCTCGCGCCGCTCGCGGTCTCGTCAGATGCAGAGCCGGCGCCGGTCGCGGCATCGACCAACAGCTCATCGTCGCCGCCCTCTTCAAGCCCGCCCTCGCCGACCGTCAGCGCACTTTCCACATGCGCCGGGAAATAGGCCTTGTCGCCCAGATGCCGTCCGCCGCGCACCATCGCGAGATTCACGCACACGCGCCCGCCGAGCGCGACGACCGCGAGAATATCCACATCGCTATCGCCGCCGACTTCGATCGCCTGCTGATGCAGTACCGTCGACAGCGAGCTCATCTGATTGCGCACCGCTGCGGCCTGCTCGAACTTCAGCTCGCTCGCGAACGCGTGCATTTTCTGCTCGAGCTCATTCATCACCTCGCCCTGCCGGCCGAGCAGAAATCGCGACGCGTTGGCGACGTCGCGCGCGTAATCCTCTTCACTGATCGCCGCGACGCACGGCGCCGTGCAGCGGCCGATCTGATGCAGCAGACACGGCCGCGTGCGATTGTTGAACACAGAGTCTTCGCAGGTGCGCAACTGGAAGACGCGCTGCAGGATCTGGATGCTCTCGCGCACCGCCCACGCACTCGGGAACGGACCGAAGTACTGATTCTTGCGATCCACCGAGCCGCGGTAATACGCCATGCGCGGAAACCTGTGGCCGGTCAGCTTGAGATACGGATACGACTTGTCGTCGCGAAACAGGATGTTGTAACGCGGCGCCAGCGCTTTGATCAGATTGTTTTCGAGCAGCAGCGCCTCGGCCTCGGAGCGCGTGACGGTCGTCTCGATGCGCGCAATGCGCGTCACCATCATCGCGATGCGCGGTGACAGTTGCGTCTTCGTGAAGTAGCTCGAGACACGCTTCTTGAGATCGCGCGCCTTGCCCACGTAAAGCACCGCGCCCTGCGTATCGTAATAGCGATAGACGCCGGGCAGATGCGGCAATTGGGCGAGCACTTTCTTCGGCTCGAAAACGTCGGTTGCTTCGGGTTCGGTCATGCAGAATTGGTTGGCTGGGACAGTGTCGCGAAGCCTCTGCCTGCGTGCAGCGCGCTGAGTGGTCACTTAGGCGCGGAACCGCGGATGAGTGCTTTAGAATCGCCAGTTTAGAGCATTCTGCGGGCGTTCGAACCCTGCTGCAGTGAATGGGGCGATAGCGCGGAGCAAGCCAGCGGCTGAACCTGATTGCGTCACCCGCCAGCAAGGCCCTGCAAAACCCAACCACACACCACGCGTTCCACTCCGCGACCCACGCCACCATGTCCTCCCCTACGCCCTCTTCCGAACAATCCGTTGCCGCGCCCACGGCGATCGCCTGCGATATCTTTTGCGCGGTGATCGACAATTTCGGCGACATCGGCGTGTGCTGGCGCCTTGCGCGCCAACTGGCGAGCGAGCACGGCTGGCAGGTGCGTGTGTTCGTCGACGACCTGCAGGCGTTCCAGAAGCTGTGCCCGTCGCTGGCGCTGGATCGCGCGCGCCAGGCGGTCGGCGGCATCGTTATCGAACACTGGCACGAGCCGGCCCATGCGGGCGACAGGCTCGACGTCGCGGACGTCGTGATCGAGGCATTCGCCTGCGAGTTGCCGCCGATCTACGTCGCCGCGATGGCGCGGCGCGAGCGCACGCCAGTGTGGCTCAACCTCGAATATCTGAGCGCCGAAGACTGGGTCGCGGATTTCCATCTGCGGCCGTCGCCGCATCCGCGCTACCCGCTGACCAAGACCTTCTTTTTCCCGGGACTCGGCCCCGGCACCGGCGGCGTGCTGAAAGAACGGCATCTCGACGCCGCGCGCGCGGCCTTTGAGGCATCGCAACCGGCGCGCGAAGCGTGGTGGCTGAAGAGCACCGGCCGCGCGCCGCCACCGGCCACGGCGACGGTTGTCTCGCTGTTCGCCTACGAAAACCCCGCCGTCGACAGCCTGCTCGAACAATGGCGCGACAGCACCGAACCGGTCGTTCTGCTGGTACCGGAAGGCCGCATTTCGGGTGCAGTCGCGCGCTTTTTTGGCCTGCCTTCGTTTGCCGCCGGTTCGCATGCTGAGCGCGGCAGCCTCAGCGTCCACGCACTCACTTTTACGGAGCAACCCGGCTACGACACGCTGCTGTGGGCCAGCGACATCAATTTCGTGCGCGGCGAAGACTCGTTCGTACGCGCCCAATGGGCCGCCAAACCCTTTGTCTGGCACATCTACCCCCAGGCCGACGAGGCCCATCTGCCGAAGCTCGACGCCGCGCTCGCCCACTACGCCCGCACCCTGCCGACCGACGCCCGGGACGCCCTCGCGCGCTTCTGGCATGCATGGAACGGCGCGGACCGGCCGGACTGGGCGGAATTCCAGCGCCACCGCGCGGCGCTGAAGCAGCGCGCGGCCGAATGGGCCGGCGAACTGGCCCAGGTGGGCGACCTCGCTGGAAATCTGGCCTTGTTCGCAAAAACTCAGTTAAAATAAGCGGTTATCCAACGGCCGACGACGCAAGCGCGGCCCGATCGCAGCGGTGAACCTTAGCCGCCACGCTTAACAAAACCGCTGGCGAACCCGGCATCGAAAGATGCATGAGCCGCTCTCAGTTTGGTCGCGAGTGGCGCAACGTCAAAAAAGGGGCGCATCCTGTCGATCGGCGCCACTCGTGATCACGCCCGCACAGGGTAAAAAGCAGGTAACGGATTGCAGGGGTTGCAGGTTTGCAGCCTCGCCGCGGGTCACCGCGGCAAGCCGGCCACGCTCCACGCCCCGCTCCCGGCAGGTTGCCGCTCCCAAGCGGCGCCGTGCCGTAGGGCGAGGAGCAGCGAAGCCGCTTGCGCCGTATGCCGTTGAGCAAAAGTTGAAGCTACTTATTTCGTACAGGACAGTTTTATGAAGACCGCACAGGAACTCCGCACCGGCAACGTCGTAATGATCGGCAGCGACGCAATGGTCGTGCAAAAGGCCGAATACAACAAGTCGGGCCGTAACTCCGCCGTCGTGAAGATGAAGTTCAAGAACCTGCTGACCGGCGCAGGCATGGAAAGCGTGTACAAGGCAGACGACAAGTTCGACGTCGTCGTGCTGGAGCGCAAGGAAGTCACGTACTCGTACTTCGCTGACCCGATGTACGTGTTCATGGACGCTGATTACAACCAGTTCGAAGTCGAAGGCGAAATGATGGGCGACGCCCTCCATTACCTCGAAGACGGCATGGCTTGCGAAGTCGTGTTCTACAACGAGAAAGCCATCTCGGTCGAACTGCCGACCACGCTGGTCCGTGAAATCATCTACACGGAACCGGCAGTCAAGGGCGATACGTCGTCGGGCAAGGTGTTGAAGAACGCCAAGCTGACCACCGGTTTCGAACTGCAAGTGCCGCTTTTCTGCAACATCGGCGACAAGATCGAAATCGACACGCGTACGCATGAGTACCGCAGCCGCGCCTAAGCGCCTGCAGCCTGAATCCTGCGCTGGAGCAAGTCCGGCGCAGCGATAAAAAAATGGCAAAAAAAAGCGTCCACTTTGGGCGCTTTTTCTTTTCTGCGCCGCCGTGTATGGTTGTGGAAAACTTTACCGGCAGGCTTCTCAAAAATGCCTGTCCGTTGCACTTAGCGTCCTGCCTTGCGTCAAACAAACCACTGATAGGCTTAAGTAATTAGCTTTGGCACAGTCCGTGCTTTTTTGAGACAGGTTGGCAAAACTTTATTTCTTCAACTCCGGAGATACGGCAAGGCCCGCGAGCAAGCGCAACTTGAGGTACAGCGCTGCTTGGATAGCGACCGGGATTTCTGACCGGTCGAATGAAGGAAATACAGGTGCCCCTGCGTCAAGGCGGGCATCCATTGAAAAGAAAAAGGACCAGAACTACGTGAGTCGAATCGCCCCGCTCCGCTTGCAAGTCGTGTTACGACTTGCACTGCGTCCATGCCAATTGGCCTGCGGTTACTCCGCAGCCGTGGCAGGCGCTGTCCGCGCGGTACGGTATTCGACCGGCAGTACCGGCCAGCCATCGCGCCCGGGTCGCGCGCCAACGTATCGGCGCGGCGTACCGGGTATTCCGTCAATCTAAAAAATAGCGCTCGCCATGCCACATGCCCTGATTGTTGAAGACGATCCCAACAGCCTGTCAGGCCTGTCCGCCATCCTCGCCGCCGACGGCTTCTCCGTCGACACCGCGACCACCATCGCCGAGGCCCGGGCGGCGCTGACGCGCTTTATCCCCGATGTCGTGCTGGTCGATCTGAATCTGCCGGACGGCAGCGGGCTCGATCTGCTGCAGCACCTGCCCGCGCATCCCCCCGGCGGCGCCTTGCCCGTGATCGTGATGACCGGCAATGCGACGGTCGAAAGCGCGATCGAGGGCTTGCGGCACGGCATCTGGGACTACCTGCTCAAGCCGGTCAATATCCCGCGTTTGCGTAGTCTGCTCGCCCGGATTCCGCGTCCGTACGAGCTGACCGAAGAGGTCCAGACGCTGCGTGCGTTGCTGCGTCAACTCGGACGTTTCGGCTCGTTACTGGGCCGCAGCGGTGCGATCCAGCATGTGTACGACACGATCGAACATATCGCGCCGACCGAAGCCGCCGTGCTGATTGCCGGCGAAGCTGGCACCGGCAAGCAGATTGCCGCGCGCACGCTGCACGACATGAGCCGGCGCCGCAAAGGGCCATTCGTCACGTTCGATTGCCGGACGGCGGGCAGCGTCGCGGCGCTTCGCTCGCTCGACAGCGTGCTGTTCGGTCACGAACGCGGCGCGTTCAGTGGTGCCGACCAGCGCGAGCCGGGCCTGTTCGAGCAAGCCAGTGGCGGCACGCTGTTCATCGACGAAATCGCCGAGCTGCCGCGCGCTCAGCAGGAAGCGCTGCTGCGCGCACTCGATTCGCAGACCTTCATGCGGGTCGGCGGCACGAATCAGGTGGTGACCGACTTCCGGCTGATCGCGTCGACGCGCAAGATGCCACGCGCGGCGGTCGCCGACGGCAGCCTGCACGGCGACCTCGCGCTGCGTCTCGAAGCGGCCGCTGTCACACTGCCGCCGCTGCGCGAGCGCGGCGACGATCCGGCGTTGATCGCGCAAGCCGTCGTCGACGAGCTGAATCGCGAAGCGGCCGCGCGCGGTACGTCGGAAGTGGCCAAGCAGGTCGGGCCGAACTTCCTGCGCGAGTGCCTCTCGTACGAGTGGCCAGGCAATGTGCGTGAATTGCAGGATCGCGTGCGCCGGGCGTATCACGCGTCGGGCGACGTGCTGGAATCGTTGCGGGCCGATGAAGCGGGTTCGGCGAACGGGCGCGATCTGAACGGCAGCCGCGTGCAGATCGCCGTCGGCACGCCACTCGCGGATGTCGAGGAAATGCTGATCCGCGCGACACTGGATGCAGTCGGCGGCACGCGCCATCGCGCGGCGTCGCTGCTGGGGATCAGTCCGAAGACGCTGTACAACAAGCTGCAACGGATGCGATTGAACTGACCCGGTGAGGCCAGTTTCGCTGGCCGGCCAAGCTTGGATAGAAAACGGCGCCTGAGACAGGCGCCGTTTTTTTTCGATGCAAATGCGTGAGCGGCTTATCCGCTCACGCCGCGTGGCTCATGCAAATGCACTGCGCATCAAGGCCTGCGCTTGCAGATACTGCGGCTCGGCAACCAGCTTGCTCCACTTCAGCGCCTTGCCGCGCGGCCGCATGCGCTTAAGCCGCTGCTGCGACTCCTTCGACGGCGTGAAGCGCAGCGCGTCCAGCACCTTCTCCGCTTCGTCCGGCTGATTGCAGATCAGCACCATGTCGCAACCGGCCTCCAGCGCGGCGCTCGCGCCTTCTGTCAGCGTGCCGCCCTGACGCGCGGCTTCCATCGAGAGATCGTCGCTGAAGACCGCGCCTTCGAAGCGCAATTTTTTCCGCAGGATGTCCTGCAGCCAGACACGCGAGAAGCCCGCCGGCTTCGAGTCGACCTGGGGATAAACCACATGGGCGGGCAGCACGGCCCCGAGCGCCACACCGAGCCAGTCGTACGGTGCCACGTCGTCGCGCAGGATCTCGTCGAGCGAGCGGTCGTCGACCGGCATCGCAACGTGGGAGTCCGCGTGCGCGAACCCGTGCCCAGGAAAATGCTTGCCGCAATTGCTCATGCCCGCCAACGCGAGGCCGTGATTGAGGTTCTTCGCCAGCAAAGCCACGACGCGCGGATCGCGGTGGAACGAGCGATCGCCGATCACCTGAGACTGGCCGTAATTCAGATCGAGCACCGGCGTAAAACTCATATCGATGCCGCACGCGCGTAATTCAGCCGCGAGGATATAGCCAACCGCGGTCGTCACCTTGGTGGCGTGCAGCACGTCACTGTCCCACAGCGCGCCGAGCTTGCCCATTGCCGGCAGCGCCGTGAAGCCGTCGGTGCGAAAACGCTGCACGCGGCCGCCTTCGTGGTCGACGGCAATCAGCAGATCGTCGCGAACCGCACGGATCGAATCGGTCAGCGCGATCAATTGCGCGCGGCTCTCGTAATGGCGCGCGAACAGGATCACGCCGCCGGTCATGGGATGGGCAAGGCGGCGTTTGTCGTCGTCGTTCAGCGTTGTGCCGACCACGTCGAGCATCATCGGTCCTGGAGTGAGTTTCATCGAATTCCGCTGGAAAAAAGCCTGGAGCAAAGAGAGACACGGCCGACGTGCGCCGCGTTCAGAATATTTTTATTCGTCGCTGGCGGGTGCATGAGGGGCGTCCGGCCCGCGCGCCACTTCCCCGGTTTCCGCGATCACAAACGACACCGCGTAGTCGCGTTCGTCGCTGATCGTCACGCGCGCCGTAATGCCGCGCGCGTCGAGCCATTCGGCCAGCTCGCCCGACGCAACCACCATCGGCTCGCCGCTCGGTTTGTTGAGCGTTTGTAGCGCGCGCCAGGTCATCGGCCAGTGCATGCCGAGGCCAATCGCTTTCGAGAACGCTTCTTTGGCCGAGAACCGCGTGGCGAGAAACGCAAGACCACGCGCCGCCGAACGCGCGTGACGCGCGTGATAAACACGCAGCTCGTCCGGGCCAAGCACCTTCTCGGCGAAGCGGCCGTTGGTGCGTGTCATCACTGCGGCCACGCGGCTGACCTGAACGATGTCCGTGCCGATGCCGTAGATCGTCATGGTCGCCGCCGCGGCTTTAAGCGCTTGCGCCGAGACGGGCGGCGACCATGATCGCCTTCATCTCGCGCACAGCGTTGTCCCAGCCGGCGAAGATCGCATGCGCGACGATCGCGTGGCCGATATTCAGCTCGACGATGCCTTCGATCGCGGCGATCTGCTGAACGTTGGTGTAGTGCAGCCCATGACCCGCATTGACCTTGATCCCGAGCGTTGCGCCGAACTCGACAGCACGCACCACGCGCTCATATTCGCGCTGCTGCTCGGCGGGATCGTGCGCTTCGGCATAGCGGCCGGTGTGCAGCTCGATCACCGGCGCGCCCGCTTCGTGCGCGGCGCGGATTTGCGTTTCGTCCGGATCGATGAAGAGTGACACACGCGAATTCGCTTCAGCGAGTTGCTTGCATGCGGCGCGCACGGCTTCGAACTGGCCGGCGACGTCGAGGCCGCCTTCAGTCGTCAGTTCCTGGCGCTTTTCCGGCACGAGGCAAACGTCGTGCGGTTGCACCTCGCACGCGATGTCGAGCATTTCCTGGGTGACCGCACATTCCAGATTCATGCGCGTTTTCAACAGCGGCCGCAGCTTGCGCACGTCGGCATCGACGATATGGCGGCGGTCTTCACGCAGGTGAAGCGTGATCACATCGGCGCCAGCCTCTTCGGCCATCAACGCGGCGCGGATCGGATCGGGGTAAGACGTGCCGCGCGCATTGCGCAGCGTGGCGACGTGATCGATGTTCACGCCCAGGTCAATCACATTCGGCGACGTAAGAAAGAAGCTCATAAGTTCTGCAAGTCGATCAGGATCTGGCGCGTCGCGAGTGGCGTGCCGCCAAGGTAAGTGTTGAGCAGAAAGCGCATCAGCGTTTTGCTTTGCGCCACAGTCTGCGCTCGATGGTAATCGTCCTTTTCCATATCCAGCAAGGTCTGTCCGGCGATCACCGGCCATTGCGCGGGCAGATCGTCGGACGCTTCGCGTACGCCGCGCTCCGGGTCGAACACGTAGCGGCCTTCGGCCTGCACCGCTTTGCGCGCGACGGTGCGATCGAGCGCCATCGCATAACCGGTTTCCCGCAGCAGTACACGTTCGAACGAGCGTAGCACCTGCACGGGCGGTTCGTCATGCGCGAGGCGCGTCATCGTGACGACGTAGTGATGGAACAGTTGCGGATGCGGGTCTTCGCGTGCGCAGAATTTGACCAGTAATTCGTTGACATAGAAACCGCAGAGCAGCGCGTCGCCCGCTAAAGGCAACATGCCGCCGACCCATTCGGCGCCGGTCAGCGTGCGCACTTCGGATTTGCCTGACCATGACAACGCGAGCGGCTGGAAGGTTTGCAGCACGCCGCGCAAGGCGGAGTGCGGACGTTTCGCCCCCTTCGCGACAAGCGCGAGACGGCCGTGATCGCGCGACAACACGTCGATGATCAGACTGGTCTCACGGTACGGGTAGCTGTGCAGGACAAAAGCGGGTTGCTCCGCGATCCGGTAATCGGACGCAGAGGTACGAGGCGCGCGTCGTGCCGGTGCTTTGCGCGGCTCGCCTTCGGCGCCTTGAGCTGCCTGAGCGCCTTTGGCACTCGATGAGGTTTTTTTGGTACTGCGAGCGGGTTTGGACGGCTCGCGTGCCGGCGCTGCCGGCGCCGAGTCGTCCGGGTCAGCGTCGGAATTCAGCGTCATCCACGCGTCATTCGTACCCATACGCGCGGAGTCCGGCTTCGTTGTCAGCCCAGCCGCTCTTCACCTTGATGAAGGTTTCCAGATACACCGGACCGTCGAACAGCTTTTCCATGTCGAGGCGCGCTTCGGTGCTGATCTGCTTCAGCTTTGCGCCCTTCTGGCCGATGATCATCGCTTTCTGCGTATCGCGTTCCACCAGGATGGTCGCGAAAATGCGCCGCAGACGCCCTTCGGTTTCGAACTTGTCGATCAGTACGGTGCTCGTGTACGGCAGTTCGTCGCCGGTCCAGCGGAACACTTTTTCGCGCAGGATTTCAGCGGCAAGAAAACGCTCGCTACGATCGGTCAGGTCGTCTTCGCCATAGATCGGCGCGCCTTCCGGCAGGAACGGCTTGATCGTTGCCAGCAAACGCTTGATGTCGTCCGGATTTTTCGCCGACAGCGGCACGATCTCGTTGAACGGGCGCAGCGCACTCACCTGCTGCATGAACGGATACAGCGAGTCCTTATCCGACACGCGATCGAGCTTGTTCGCGATCAGCAGCGTGGGCACCGACGGCGGAATCAGGTCGAGCACCTTCTGGTCGTCCGGGCCGAAGCGGCCGGCTTCGATCACGAACAGAATCGCGTCGACCGAACTCAGCGTGGACGTGACCGCGCGGTTGAGCGAACGGTTCAGCGCGCCGCTGTGTTTGGTCTGGAAACCCGGCGTGTCGACGAAGATGTACTGCGCGTCTTCAAACGTATGAATGCCGGTGATGCGATGGCGCGTGGTCTGCGCCTTGCGCGACGTGATACTGACTTTCTGGCCGACCAGCGCATTCATCAGCGTGGATTTGCCGACGTTCGGGCGGCCGACGATCGCGACCATGCCGCAGCGAAAACCAGTGGGAGTGGGAGCGTTCATATTCGGGCTACGGCAAGTTCAGATCGACGCACGCGGAACGGCGCGCCGATGGCAATCAATGGCCCGCATCGGCGACACGGGTTTGCACCGCGTCGGCTACGCCGGGTTCGTGTTCGACAGGTGCCGGCACGCCGGGCGTGGGCACGGCAGCGCTGGGTGGGGATTCGCGGCTGCGGTGTTTGTCGCCGCTGCGCACGGCGCTGGCTTC
>NZ_WOEY01000120.1 GCF_013177695.1 Paraburkholderia solitsugae
CCGCCTGATTGCCTGAAAAAGCAGAAGGCGGCGTCTCTCGTCCTGTACATCGCACTTGTGTTGCTGGCGCTGTGGGTCGTGCGCGATTTCATCGCGGTGGTAGCGTGGGCCGGCGTCATCGCGATTGCCTTGTGGCCGCTTGTGAAAAAGGTGGAGCGCAACCGCTGGTTCACTGGCCGTACGACGCTGATCGCCGCGGTGCTGACGCTCGTAGTCGCGTTGCTGGTGGTGCTGCCGGTCGGTATCGGTATTGTCCAGGCGCTGCACGAAGCCCATGACATGAATGACTGGTTCAACACCGCGCAGGAAAACGGTATTCCGATGCCAGACATCATCGAGCGCTTGCCGTTCGGCGTGCAACAGATTTCAGCCTGGTGGCAGGCCAATCTCGCTCAGCCGCTGCGCGACTCGGCGGCAATGAAAGGGCTGCACAGCACCACGGTGATGACCCTCGGCCGCCATTTCGGCGCGCGCGCGGCGCACGGCGTGATGGTGTTCGCCTTCATGCTGATCACGCTGTTCGTGATCTTTCAGGCGGGGCCGCGTGTGTCCGGCTCGCTGATGAAAGGCGCACGACGCGGCTTCGGCGACGACGGTGCGCAACTGCTCGAGCGCATGGCGGCGGCAGTACGTGGCACGGTGTCGGGGCTGGTGGTGGTCGGGCTCGGCGAGGGGGTGTTGTTGGGCGTCGCCTACTTTGTGACCGGCTTGCCGCACGTCGCGCTGCTTGCGTTCATCACGGCGATCGCCGCGATGCTGCCGTTCTGCGCACCGGTTACGTTCGGCCTCGCGGCCTTGTGGCTGTTTTCGCAAGGCTCGGTTGCCGGGGCCATCGGGCTTGCGGTGTTCGGCTCAGTCGTGGTGTTCGTCGCCGAGCATTTCGTGCGGCCGGTGCTGATCGGCAACTCGACGCGATTGCCCTTCCTGCTGGTGCTATTCGGCATTCTCGGCGGGGCGGAGACGTTCGGTTTGCTCGGCCTCTTCATCGGCCCCGCGCTCATGACTGTGCTGGTGGTGCTGTGGACCGATCTCGTGCAATAGTTGCACGCAATTTTCCGGCGCAATCAGGACTGCTGATTCGCCGGCTCACTTGTCCTGATCGCGCGCCGACTGTTTAACGCAGCCCAGCGTATATTTCAGCGCGGCGGGCAGCAGCGCGCTCCAGACATCCCAGGTGTGGCCGCCGTCGATGATGCGCAGCGCCGCCGGATTCCCCGCCAGCCGAAGATGCGTATAAAGCGATGACGCATCGGCCTGGATCGTGAGGTCGTCGTCGCCGGCGGCGATGAACATCGGCAGGCGGTACGGCCGGCTCATGTACCGCTCCCATTGCGCCGGATAGTTGAGCGCATGCCAGACGTGCGGATCAAACTGCCGGTCGCCGAACACGCCGACGCGGCGCGCCGCCGAGGCGAGCGGCGGCTCGTTCGCATAGATCGCGGGGCTTAGCAGGAGCGCGCCGCAAAAGAGCTCGGGTTGCGTCATGGCGTAGCGCAGTGCACCGAACCCGCCCATCGACACGCCACCGATCATCCGCCCGCCGCGCTGCGTCGCGACCGCGTAGTGCGTTTCGATCTCGGGCAGCAGATCGTCGAAGAACGCTGTCTCCATCTTCTCCTTGCGATCGACGTACCAGTCCGTCCCGCCTTGCGGCATCACGATCGCGACCGGCGGCATTTCTTTGCGCTCGATCAGCGCGTCGGCGGTGGTCTGCAGGTGGCCCTGCGTGAGCCAGTCGTTGGCGTCGCCGTTATTGCCGTGCAGGAGGTAGAGCACGGGAATGCGTGCGGCGTCGTGGCGATAGCCGGTGGGCAGATAGATCGTGTAGGCCCAGTCGCGGCCAAGCGCTTCGGAATGGAAGCTTCGGCTGATGACGGTGCTGGCGCTCGCCGACGCACCGACAGCGGCGCATAGCGCGAGGAGTGCGGAATGTAGGAATAGACGCATTTCAAAGTAGGAGGCCGCCGCGCAGGTCGTGCGCGGCTGTCATGCTATAAGTATCGGCAGTGGAAATCGGCAAGCGGCAGCGGCGGTAAGCGGCAACGCGGTAACTCGTTAGGCACGCAAGCGACAGGCGGCAAACAGCAAACAGCAAGCGAAGACACAGCAAGCGGAGACACAGCGAAAGCTCGCGCACGCATGCGCACACCACTCACTCAGGGCGACGTTCCAAGACGCGAACTCCACAGATGCGTCATGAAGCGCTTGAGCGGCTCCGACGCCCTGGCGACGGCGAACAGCGCGCCGACCGCACAGGCATCCGCCACCAGTCCGAGGGGATAGTTCAGATAGCCGTCGGTCGCGGCATACAGCACCGAATCGACGACCAGCGAAATCACGGCGCCCGCGATGAAGCACAGCAGTCCTTTGCGGCCGATCATGCCGACCCACGGCGCCCATTGAGCGAGATTCCTCGCCCAGCCGAGTTTGATCAGGTTCGCGACGAGCCACGCAATCGCGAGAAAATTGACAGCGCGCAGGTAAGAGAGGTTTTGTTTGAAGCTGCCATCGAGCGGCTCGCGTTCAATAAACAGCTTGTAGTAGGCCGCGGCAGCCACCACGGCGAACGCCAGCAAGCTGACCAGCCAGCCGAGACGGTGTGCACTGATCCGCTGATAAACCGGCTGGCAACGTGCCAGCACGCCGAGCACGAACAACAACTGCCAGGCAAACGGGTTGAAATCCCAGTGCATGTCCGGCGCGGCGGGCAGGTAGGCGTTGACAGCCGGTGCACCGGCCCACAGCGCGACACTGCCGGCCAGCAGCAGCCACGGCTTGCTGCGCGCGAGCGGCAGGATCATCGGCACCAGCAGCGCGAAGAACGCGTACATCGGCAACACGGAAGCGAGATACGGCTGACGGCGGAAAAGCAGGATGTCGCGCAGGGCGGCCACGGGGGCGTCCATCAGATCGTCGAGATCGGTGGTGGCGAGATTCGGGCCGTCGATACTGAACGCGGTCAGCACCGCGCTGACCAGCAACATCAAGCCGGCCGTGATGAGGAACGCACGATAGATTTCGAGCGAGCGCCGCAGGAAGCGGCTGCGCGCGGTCGCCTCGTTACGCCGTTCGGCGAGCGCTGCGTAGGCGGTGGCGGTGGCGAAGCCACCGAGGAACACGAAGACCTCAGCCGCGTCGCACAGCGCATACGCATGCAGCGTGACGCGCGACAGAATGCTGCCGCCGATGTGATCGACAACGATGATCAGGAGGACGAGCCCGCGAAAAAAATCGAGTTCGATCAAGCGGGATTGCGACTTTTGCATTGTGTGGCGCCAAAAGCAGCCCCGTGCGACGGCGCGCTAGTCCAGCGCGGCAGGCGTCTCACCAAGCTTTTTGAAATTGGATTGGGTGTTGCGGCGGACGACCGCCCCGCGGATGCGCGACCCGTGGGGCGGCCATCCGCGGGGCGGCCATCCGCGTCGCCGCTCGAACCGGCCATGCGAGGCGCGGTTGCAGCGGCCAGTAAAAATGACCCGTTTGACGGCGCGGAGTTCCGCTGCGGCGCCGCAAAAGCTTTCAATTATATTTCTTTCCATGACAAAACCGCTACGGGGTGTGCAGGGCCGGCGCCGCCCATGCGACAGCCGGCTTAAGTCCGGGCGGTGCGGTGCCGTTTACCTGAATAAGCGTCGCGAAAGAAGGGGCTGCCCTACGCAGTGGAGATTTCGCAACGTTTTGAGATATGCGCACGACACCCGATGGACGGCGACGCAACGGCGTGTGAGGATTTCCTTAAAGCGCGTCGGGGTCAAAAAACGCCTCGACTAGCGTCAAAAAGAAAGCGGTCGGATCGAGTTGCCCCATTACTCGAGCTCAGGGAGATCATCATGAACAAGCAAGTGTTCGCGCTGGCTGTCTCCACCGCTTTGTCCGCCGCTTCGCTTGCCATTTTCTCCCCGCCTGCTTTCGCCCAGACGAGTGTGTCGCTCTATGGCGTGCTCGATGAAGGCATCAACTACACCAACAATGTCGGCCGCGGCCATGTCTATGAGCTCGCGAGCGGCGATGCGCAAGGCAGCCGCTGGGGCTTGAGGGGCGCCGAGGATCTGGGTGGCGGCCTGAAGGCGATCTTCCAGCTGGAAAACGGCTTCGACGTCAGTTCCGGGCGGCTTAACCAGGGCGGCCGGATGTTCGGCCGCCAGGCGTTCGTCGGCTTGAGCTCGGAGCCATACGGCACATTGACGTTCGGCCGCCAGTACGACTCGGTGGTCGACTTTCTGGCGCCGACGACGGCCAACGGCAACTGGGCCGGTTCACTGTTCTCGCATCCGTACGATAACGACAACACCGACAACTCATTCCGCCTCGACAACAGCGTCAAGTACACCAGCCCGTCGCTCTCGGGCTTCCAGTTCGGCGGCGTCTACAGCTTCAGCAACGACACCAACTTTGCCAACAATCGCGCGTACAGTTTCGGCGGCCAGTACACCTATGGCGGACTGCTGGTGGCCGCGGCGTATCTGCAGGCCGACAACCCCGGCAACGGCTCAAACGGCGCGATCACCGCGAACGACGCCAGCTTTATCGCCGCCCGCATGCGCGTGTTCGGCGGCGGCATTACTTATACCTTCGGCCCGGCCACAGCCGGCTTCGTGTACACCAACTCGAACTACCTGGACCCGACCGGCAACGGCTATCTCGGCGTGATGCCGCTTGCGCCACCGGGCGTGTTGTTGAATTCGCTGAAGTATCAGAACTTCGAGGTGAACGGCAAATATCAGATTTCGCCGATGCTGTTTGTCGGCGCGCAGTACGTCTACACGATGGAAACTTACGACGCCTCGAGCGGCGGCGTGAAGCCGAAGATTCATTCGTTCGGCCTGATGGCAGACTACAACCTGTCCAAACGCACCGATGTCTACATCCAGGGCGAATACCAGCAGGTGACCGGCGACTCCACCTATTCGATTCTGGACGATGCCTTCACGGTCGGCACCCAGTCGCCGTCATCGACGTCGAAGCAGGTCGTGGTGCGCGCGGCGATACGGCATAAGTTCTAGGGGCGGCGGCAGGGCGTGCCGGCCGTGGGTTTCTGGCGGGCACGGCCGGTTCAGTTCATCACGTAGTTCTGAATCAGAATCCCAATGACCACGCCGGCGGGAATGCCGAAGGTTCTGCCGCGAATGGTCGCGCTCAGATCTTCATCGAGTACGAAGCTGCAACGGCGTTCACGCCAGACGGTCTTATAGGCCAATGGCTTTGCATCGACGATGACGATTGAAATGAGCGCGGTCAGGATGACCTGTTCCAAAGCATGCAGCTTCGCTATGAACGGCGAAAATTCACCGGCGTTGCACAGCAACACCATTACGACTGCAGCGACCACGGTGCCGAAAAAGAAGCCACCCATGAATCTGTTCGCTGAATTAAGAGAATCCACTTAAACCTCAAATCATCCGCCGGCTTGATCAAGCTGACGAAGTAAAAAAATATACTGACGGAAAGGATTGTTCCGTTTAAAGACTTGCAACGCTTTGACTGCGAGGCAGCCTTCAAAAGGACCCGTAAGGATATTTTTTTGACGTTCTTCAACATATCGTCCCTTTCCTAAAATCGCGTGAGACTAGTCCGAAATGTTTGGCCCGCGGACAGGCCCCGGACAGAACAGCCGTAGCGGCAGCCGGGCGCCCGCCGTACTCCGCATAAGCGCCCATGCCTGTCACGGCGGTCCGGTCGAGTGACCGGCGAGCTGCCGCTTATGCGGCGAGCAGGTTCAACTTCGCGTACTGCAACAACATGATCGTCTTCCCGTCGACGATCTCGCCGCGCTCGACCATCGCCAGTGCTTCGTCCACCGGCAGTTCCAGCACCTCGATATCTTCGCCTTCGTCGGCAATCCCGCCGCCCGCGCCGACCTTTGCCACCGCATCGTATTCCGCGACGAAAAAGTGCAGCTTTTCCGTCACCGAACCCGGGCTCATGAAAGCTTCGAATACCTTGCGCACCTCATGCACGCGATAGCCGGTTTCCTCTTCGACTTCGGCGCGAATCCGTTCCTCTGGCGAGGCTGCCTCCAGCAGACCCGCCGGCGCTTCGATCAGCATGCCGTGATGGCCATTGACGAAGGCCGGCAGACGGAATTGCCGTGTCAGCACCACCGTGCGGCGGCGCGCGTCGTACAGCAGCAGCGTCGCGCCGTTGCCGCGATCATAGGTTTCACGGCTCTGGCGCTGCCAACTGCCGTCCGCGCGTTGGTAGTCGAAGGTGGTTTTCTTCAGCACGTACCAGTCGTCCGATAGCACTTTCACGTCGACAATCCGTACCCGCCCGGCGATTTCGTTCATGGCTCGCATCCTGTCCTGTTGGGAAACGCGGTCTGCACCGCATGCAATTCATGGTATCGTGCAGTCTCGTGCAAAAACAAGAAATTTCGTGCAAATCGCCAGATTGCTTTCAGGACCGTCGCCGTGCTCACATCGCAAAGAAAACAGTTGATCCTTGAGGTGCTCAGGCGTGATGGCCAGGTGATCGCCAAAACGCTGAGCGTGGAGTTCGACGTCTCCGAGGACACCATCCGTCGCGACTTGCGCGAACTCGCCGCCGAGGGGCAGCTTCAGCGCGTGCATGGCGGTGCGTTGCCGGCGTCGCCGGCGGCAGTGGATTTCGCCGGACGCGAGCGCATCGAATCGGCATCGAAAGCGGCGATCGGCCGGGCGGCAGCGGGCATGATCGCGCGCGGGCAGATTGCGTTCATCGACGGCGGCACGACTGCCGTGCAACTGGCGCGTCACCTGCCGCGCGACTTACGGGCGACGATCGTCACACACAGCCCGAGCATCGCCGTCGAACTGGCGGAGCACACTGAGCTCGAGGTCATCATGATCGGCGGGCGCCTGTTCCGGCATTCGATGGTCAACGTGGGCGCTGCCGCTATTGAGGCACTCAGCCACATTCGCGCCGACCTCTACTTCATGGGCGTGACCGGCATACATCCGCAAGCGGGCCTGAGCACCGGCGATATGGAGGAGGCCTACATTAAACGCGCACTCGCGGAACATGCGGCTGAGACGGTGGTGCTGGCATCGGCGGAAAAATTCAATGCGGCCTCAGCGTACAAGATTGCGGACGTGACTGCGGCAAGCACGCTCGTCGTCGAGCGGAACACGCCGGAGGCGCATACCGCTCCGTTCGAGGCATTGGGCATCACGATCTTGCGTGCTTAGTTTTGCGTTATAACCTCGCCACCATAACACTTCATCACAATCTCGCGTGCTTGGCTAAGCGTTATAAACTCGCTTTGATAGCGGTCCATACCCGATCCGTTATTTCCGAGATAGAAGACAAAAAATGACGCACCGCGTGTCTAAACAGCGAGATAATCCGGCCCCTTGCCCTCTGTAGGGCAGGAAGAGGCAACTCACGGCAGTTCAAGGTAAATCAGATCGACTGCGACATCGCCGACGTGATGTCCGCTGCACGTCGCCGGCATGCCCGGGCGCACGTAAGCGCCCGCGGTTCGAACACCTCCCTCGTGGTTAACAGCAGTTCAGCGCAGGTCCGCCGCGTGTAATCTAGTGTGCGGCCGCGCCGGCCTGTGTTCCGCGTCCGTCCTGCTATCGGGTTGCCGCTGTGTTCACTAAAGGAGAAGTCCATGGGGAAACTCGACCTTTCGCGTCGTAGTTTTCTGAAGGCCAGCGTGTTGGCGGGTGTGTCGGTGTATATCGCGCCGATGGGCAGCCGCGCATTTGCTGCGTTGTTCGAAGACAAAATTCTGACACCGGTGCAGTGGGACGCCGCCAACGGTCAGGCGAAATTCCGCATCGACGGGATCGCCAAAGTGACCGGCTCGAAAGTGTTCGCGCGCGACGTCCGCGCCACCGACATGCCGCACTGGCCACAGCAGCAGTCGCACGCTTTCATCCTGCGCACGACGCAAGCCGACCGCAGCTACGAAGGCTTCGATCTCTCGCTGCTCGGCGACGAACTGAAGCCTGACCGCGTAGTGACGGCGGACGATCTGACGCGCGACGGCCTGATCTTCCCGGCCTTCTACGGCGACGACATGTTGCTGCCGCCGGGCAAGACGCCCGCGTATCTCGGCCAGGCGGTCGCGATCCTGATCTATCACGACTTCGCGCGCTTCCGCTTCGCGAAAGACAAACTGAAGTTCCAGGATCAGATCATCCGTTATGGCACGCAAACCGGGCCGCTCGAACGCGACCCGTGGGGCACGTTCCGCTTCGTGCGCGTCGGCGGCAAGACGCCCTATGACGACGATATCTTCTCCAGCCTGAAAGACGCGCCGGTGTTCCCGAGCATGATGCGTAAGCACCAGCCGGTGTGGCCGGACGGTGTCGAACACGGCAAGCTCGACGAGCAGGGCATGTTCCATGCCGGAGAGATCCAGCAGGAACTGGATCATCCGTCGGCGGACTGGCTTGTGATGGAGCGCGAGTACAACACGCAGTCGATCGACACGGCCGCGCTCGAACCCGACAACGCGAACTGCTGGTATGACGCCGCGACGCAATCGCTGCATATGGTTGTGCCGACTCAGGCGCCGTCCGAGGTCGCGGACAGCGCCGCCGGCATGGTCGCGAAGTGCGCGTTCCCGGTGAAGAACCTGTTCATTCATCCGTGCTACACCGTCGGCTATGGATCGAAGGACCACTTCAACGTGCCGTTCTACGGCCTCGTTTGCGCGATGTATGCGGACGGCCGTCCGGTGCGTCTCGCCAACGATCGCTACGAGCAGTTCCAGACGTCCTTGAAACGCCACGCGTTCAAGATGAACTACCGGATCGCGGTCGACAAGAACACGGGTCTGCTGCAATCGTTCAAGGCCGCGATGGAAGCGAACGGCGGCGGTCGTTGCAACTTCTCGCCGTCGGTGGCGATGGTCGGCGCGACGGCTGCGCAATCGATCTATTACTTTCCGAAGAACGATCTCTCGGCCGTGGCGATCGCCTCGCGCGCGATCGACGCCGGTTCGGCACGCGGCTACGGCACGCTGCAGAGCATGGCCGCGACCGAAATGATGATCGATGAAATGGCCGCGCAGCTGAATGTCGATCCGATCGACTTCCGCCTGAAAAACGCGCTGCGTTCGGGCATGAAGAACACCCAGGGCGCTGTGCCCGCAGGCGCGATTCGTGTCGACGATGTGTTGCAGAAGGCGAAGGTTCATCCGCTGTGGGTGAATCGCGCGAAGCGCAAAGCGGAGTTCGAAGGGGCGCATCCGGGCACGCGTTACGGTGTTGGTTTTGCCTGTGTGCAAAAGGACTTCGGCACGGGCGCGGAGACTTCGTTTGCGAAGGTCGAGTTCAGCGCCGACGGCAAGATCAGCCTGCAACATACGGCTGCCGAAATCGGCACCGGCATGTCGACCTCGCAGGCGGTCGCGGTTGCGAAGTGGCTCGGCATGCCGGCCACCGACGTGCATGTCGCGATCACCGATTGGCCCGATCTGCCGGTCGTCACGAGCGGCGATCCGTACATGATGTCCCAAGCGGACCAGGACAAGCTGGCCGCGAATCCGCGCTGGTCGCCGGGTTATGCGTCGCCTTCGAGCGCGACGAATTCGGCGTTCTACTTCACGCACAGCACGCGTGAAGCAGCACGGGTCGTTTTCTCGCGCGGCTTGTGGCCGGCAGCGATGGCGATCTGGAGCCAGGGTGGTGGCGGTGGCCAAGCCGCGCCGCTGGTGGTGCGCATCGAGGACGCGCGTTGGGTCGACGGCAAGCTGTCCGCGGCGGGGCTCGAAGCGCTGCCGTTCGAACAGCTCGCGAAGAAGGCGCACGAGTTGGGTCTGGTAACGGGCGCGACGGTGCACGTATTCAATCGCTGGCAATGGACCGAGTCGGACTTCGAGATCGACGGCAGCGTCGAGCGTCTGCCGCTCGATGGCCTCGCGCTTCGATATGGCGACAACGCTTCGGCCGATAAAAAGAAACTGCAAACCACGGCGAACCATTACCGCGTGCTTGATCGTCAGCGCGTGTTCTATCCGCCGGTTCAGCGCAACAACGCGGCGGTCACGTACTACAGCGCGGTCGGCACCCTGGTCGAATTGTCGGTACATGAAGCGAGCGGCAAGGTGAATGTGCTCGCGCATCACTCGATCATGGAATGCGGCAATCAGCTTTCGCCGCAACTCGTGTCGGGCCAGCTGCAAGGCGGCCTCGCGATGGGTATCGGCCACGCATTGCACGAGTATCTGCCGCTCTATGAAGACGGCCCCGGCAACGGCACGTGGAACTTCAATCGCTACCAGTTGCCGCGCGCAACGGACGTCGCCGTCTGGACCCAGACTGGGGAAGTGCTGCCGCCGCTGACCGATACCGATCCGCCGAAGGGCATCGCCGAAGTGGTGATGATTCCGGTGGTCGGCGCCATCGTGAACGGTATCGCGCACGCGATCGGACATCGCTTTACCGACCTGCCGGTGACCCCGCAACATATTCAGAAGGTGCTCGCATGACGGCCCCCACTCAAACTCCCGCCAGCGCCGCGAGCGGCGTTAACCCGGCCAGCGCCGTTGCTGCTTCAGGCACTGTCGCCGCTGCTTCCAGCTCTTCCGGTGCCTCTGCTGCCGCTGCCGCGTCCGCCGGCGTTCCTGCCAGCGCGCCGGCCGCAACGGTGGTCGAGCGTCCGTTGACGCATTTCCGCACGCTGCCGGTGTCGGTCAAGGTGAACGGCGAGATCGTCGGCCCGACCGACGTGCCCGCCGGTCTGATGATGATCGATTACCTGCACGAGTATCTGCACCTGACCGGCTCGCGCCTCGGTTGCGGTCAGGGCATCTGCCACGCGTGCGTCGTGATCGTCGACAAGCCGGACGGCACCAGCGAAGAAGTGCGCACCTGCATTACGGGCGCGAATTTCTTCAATGGCAAAACCATCCGCACGATCGAAGGCCACGCGAAGCGCAACGAAGCGGGCGAGGTCGTCGAACTGTCGCCGATCCAGCAGAAGTTTCTCGAGCACTTCAGTTTTCAGTGCGGCTACTGTACGCCCGGTTTCGTCAATGCGGCGACGGTGCTGATCGAACGTCTGAAGCGTCAGCCGATCGCCAAAGACAAGGTCGAGCAAACCATCACCGAAGCGCTGAACGACCATATCTGCCGTTGCACGGGCTACGTGCGCTACTACGAAGCCGTGAAGGACGTTGTGATGACGACGCCCGGCCTCGTAAAGGACGCCGCATGATGAGCCCCTCGATGAATGTGCGTCGTGCGCTGCTGTTGCTTGGCACGGCTGCTTTGCTAAGCGCTTGCGGCAAACAGGACAACTCCGTCGCAGCGATGCAGGCCGCCGCCGCAATGGGCCCGCAATCCACCGCCGCCGATCCGCTCGCGCGCGGCCGTTACCTCGTCAAAGCGGCCGACTGCGCCGCCTGCCACACGACGTCGGATGGCGCGCCGTTCGCTGGCGGCGTGAAGCTGGCCTCGCCGTTCGGCACGTTCTACGGCACCAATATCACGCCGGACAAGGACCACGGTATCGGCAACTGGAGCGCGGACGATCTGTACAAGGCGCTGCACGACGGCGTCACGCCGACCAAGCAGTTATATCCGGCCATGCCGTACACGTCCTACCGCCAACTGTCGCGCGCGGATAGCGATGCGATCTACGCGTATCTGATGGCGCAGAAACCGGCAGCTGTCGCGAACCACGAACCGGAGTTGTCGTTCCCGTTCAACATGCGTTTTGGCGTGCGCTTCTGGAACTGGGTGTTCCTGAAGGACACGTTGCCGGACGCATCGACAGGGCAATCCGCCGACTGGAATCGCGGCCGTTATCTGGCGAGCGCGCTCGGCCACTGCGCCGAATGCCATACGCCGCGTGGCAAGTTCGGTCAGCTCGATGGGGCGAAGCCGCTGACGGGCGCGGCGCTTGGCCGGATCGCCGCACCGGACATCACGCCGCATGGTTTGGCGGGGCGTGGCTGGACGGCGGCTGATCTGCAGACGTTCTTCGCCACCGGCATCGCGCCGCAAGGTTCGGCCTTCGGCGAGATGTATCCGGTCGTGCATCTGAGCAGCCAGTACATGACGCATGACGATCTGCGTGCGATGTCGACGTACCTGCTCGGCGATCGGGCGCCGGCGCCGCAACCGTTGCAATCGGTCTCCGCCGATGCCGCGCAACTCGAGGCGGGGCGCAATGTGTATCTCGCGGTGTGTGCCGGCTGTCACGGCCTGGGCGGTGAGGGCAAGCCGCACGTCGCGGTGCCGATGCACGGCAATTCGACAGTGCGTCAAAGCGATGCGCACAACCTGATCGTGGCGATGCTCGACGGCATTGGCGCGCAGGATTTCCCAGGCATCGAGCGGATGCAGGACATGCCGGGCTTCGCCACGCAACTCAGTGACACGGAACTCGCGCAGCTCGCGAATTATCTGCGCGCGACGTATGGCGGCCAGCCTGCCGACGTGACGGCGGATGCGGTGAAAGCATTGCGATGAAACATGCCATGCGTCGGGGCGCTGCAAGTTTGGCGTCAGGCGTTATGTGAGGAAGAGCCGGTGCCGTCAAAGGTGCCGGCTTTTTTATGCGTGGGTGGCTAATGAACTCACGCGTCATGGCTTGCTCAAACGGTATCGCGCCGCTGCCGCCCGGCGGCGCGCGCTACGTTTCGCCGTAGACCAATCTGATGCCCCTCACGGAGACTTCATGAGTAATCTCGCAACGCAGACTCTTCCTTATCATAGTGACCCTCATTCGCTGGGCGCGCCGCTGGCTTGCGTACAGGGCACGATCAGCAAGGTGTTCCTCAGTCCGGAATTTCACCACGCCGCCAATCACCAGCAATTCGTCATCAAGATCGACACGGTCGTGAAGTTCGAAGGCGGAACGCAGAACCTGGTCGGCACCGAAGTATTCGTCGCCGTGCGCTACGGTGATAGCGAAGGGCTCGCGCAGGAAATCCCCGGACTGCAGGTCGGGCAGCCGATCGAGGTGCAAGGCGAATACATCGCCGAAGCCAGCGCCTATCCCACCGCCGACAACCAAAACCCCGTTCTGCCGGTGCTGCACTTCACCCATCACCCGGTTGGCTACGTGCAGTATCAAGGTCATACCTACAGCTAGGTCAAGCCGGTCGCTGCGAGCCGGGCGGGCGCACGCACGTCTGTCCGTCCGCTCGCCTGCGCATTTCCCCATCCTCACTCATCGTCTCGAGTACCGGTAATTCAAGTTTTGGCGGCGCTTTGCCGTTAAAGCAAACGTTGCCGTCCGATCATCCGGCGGCGCAACCGTTTACGGGCCTTTGCTGGTTGCACACGCAACCGTGTCTGCAACACCGCGCGTAAGGTTTGTATCAAAACGTGTGGGGCGGGACGTTTTTTGCAAAACGCACTTTACAATTCCGCGTGAATTTTAATCGGCAATCTGGCCCTTTTCGTTGAAGATCGCCTGTTATAGGGCATCCGGGCTTCCGGTGTCCGAGTATCCGGCAAGGCGAAAGGGATTGGGTTGGACGGCAGGGCAAGAGTGGGCGCCGCACGAGGCGGCCTCGCTGTGTCGCGAAAGAAAGCAGCGCTTCGTCAGAATGCGCGCATCGCACGCGACAGGGCAGCACTCGACCTGCCAATAAAAAAGCAGGAGTCGAACATGTTGGGAAAGCGTTTCGACAGAACAATGATGGCCAGTCTGGCTGGCGTGTGGGTCGCGCTGGCGGTCAGCGGTTGTGCGAATGTGGGACAGCAGGGCGCGCAAACTGGCGCGGCATCGGCTGCGTCCGGTGTACCGGCAGTGGCTGCAGCGCCGGCTTCCGATGCAATCGCAGGCCCGTCGGCGCAGCTCAGCGCTGACGACGGCACACCGCTTAAAAAGGCGCCGCCCTTGGTGTATCGCGTCAAGCGTGGCGACACGTTGGCGCGCATCGCGCAGCATCATCATTGCAGTGTCAAGCAGTTGCAGGCGTGGAATGGCCTCAAGTCTTCCTCGCGGTTGAAACACGGACAGGTGCTGCGCGTCGCTTCGCCGGAAACGGTGCGGGCGGTTAATGCGGCCAATGCGGCAGCCAACGCGGCAGCCGCAGCTGCGAAAGCTGCCACAGGGTCCGCACCGCCTGTTCCGCTCGCCGCGCAGGCATCGGCCCAGTCCCCTGCGCAATCACCCGCACCCAGCGCCGCCGAGGTGCGCGAAGTCGCGCGGGAGACTTCCCGGCATGCGAACGGCGTGTCGCTGGCATGGCCCGCGGGTGGCAGCGTCGTCGAAGCTTTCCAGCCAGGCGAAACGCGCGGCATCGAAATCGGCGGCAAGCCGGGCGATCCGGTGCGGGCCGCGGCCGACGGCAAGGTGATGTATGCCGGCACGGGTCTGAATGGCTACGGCAGTCTGATCATCGTCCAGCACAACAAGGACTTTTTGACTGCCTACTCGCATAACCGCAAGCTGCTGGTCAAAATCGGCGACATCGTGCGGCAAGGACAGCAGATTGCCGAGATGGGCGATGAAAATAACTCGCGCGTCTCCGTGGGCTTCGAGCTGCGCCGCGACGGCAAGCCGATCGATCCGATGCCGTATTTGCCGCAGGGCCGTGGCTAGGCCTGCGGTTAAGCCTGCGGTTAGGCACTAGCCGGAGATTTTTCGTCCCCTCTATACAAGCAGCGGTCCCGGTCAATCATTGGCCGGGACCGCTGCTTTGTCACATCCATGCATCCGGAGCATCGTGTTTCGGTAAGGAACCGATCGGCAATCGGCTGCGCCTTCAATCGAACCACCGCAACGCCGCCGCGACGATCGCTTCGGGTGCATCTTCCTGCAGCAGATGACCGGCCTTAGGCACTGCCTGAAAGCGCGCCTCGGGTATGACCGCCGCCAGTTGCCGGCCGCGTTCGAGCGGAATCCACTGGTCGTCTTCGCCCCACAGGATTTGCGTCGGGCAACGCATCTGCGAATAACGTGTTTCGACCGCGTCGGTGTAGCGCTGATCCATTTGCGCGATCTGGCGGTAGAACGCCGCTTGTCCCGTTGCGCCGAGCCACGGCGTCACATAAGGCGCGAGTTCCTCGTCCGGAATGTCGCGAGCGATGGCGCCGCGCACGTAGGCCTTCACCACCGCTTCGTGGATAGTCGGTGGTAGACCAGCGAAGGCTGCGCCGTGTTCGCGCACGTGCTGCACGAACGGTGAACCCCATGGTGCGATGGCGACCGGATCGATCAGCGTGAGGCTGCGATAGTCGCACCCGTCAATCAGATGCGCGCGCAAGGCAGTCGCGCCGCCGAAATCGTGTGCGATGATGTCCGGATTCGTCAGTTGCCAATGCGCGAGCAATTCCGCCAGCAGCACGTTCTGCACGCCGAGCGAGACGTCCTGGGCGTCGCGTTGCTCGGATTGGCCATAGCCAAGCAGATCGTAGTAATACACGGTGCGAACTTGCGCGAGATGCGGGGCGATGCGATGCCACACATACGAAGAAAACGGTGTGCCATGAACCAGCACCAGCGGCGGGCCGTCGCCGGTCACGCGAAAACGCACGGTTTGATTACGGAACGTATAGCTTTCGGGAAGCGGCCAGTTTTGCATGGTGATGAGTATCACGAGAAAGTCTGCTTACCTTAGCAGGGCGCGCCAAAGCGCGCTGACCGGCTTGTCGTCGCATCATCGGAAAGCCTCCCGCAAAAGCTCACCTTTGATTTAGTCAGCAAAGCCAGGCAAATTCAAAAGATTGCGACTCGCGGCGTCGCCGGATTGAACGGTGAGCTACGCAGATAGAGCAGACTGTTACGAAACGAGCATAAATCACCTTGAAATAAGGTGTTTTTGTGTTGGCTGGATTCGGGAAGCCTGGTAATCGTAGAGGACGCGTCGATTCGGTGTTCGACGGGGCGACGCGTAATCGATCGAAATGCGCGCGTGGCAATGGTGAGCGAATTCGGGAGCCGAAGTCTCAATCATCACTGGACGCCGTGCTGCCGTGTTCAACCACGGCGACGACGCCCAGCTAACGCCAACGAAGCCAAGGCGAAGTCACGCGCCGCCCGCTACTTCGCTTCAGCGCTACGCAGCAATTGCGAGACTTGCCCGTGGTGGTGCAGGATCGCCGGGTCGGCTTGCAGGAGCGGCAAGTAGCGCGGCAGGAACGCGTTGTTGGGTTGCTCGGGAGAAAAGAGGCCGGTGACGGCTTCCGCTGCGGCGAGCCGATCGGCGGCGTCCGCTTCCTTGTCGTCGAGAATCTCGTCGACGTTTGCAATCACCGTGGAGAGCGGCGTGAGCCAGCGGAACGCCGAGCCGTTGATAAGCACTTGCAGGAAGGCCGCCGGCGTCACGGGGCCGAATTCCTTTTCGTACGTCGCGCGTTCGTGGTCGAGAATCGCCTTATGCAGCGCCAATAGCGGTCTGCGGATTTCCGAGAGGAATTGAGTGCATTGCTGGTCGTTCATCTTGCCGCTCCTTCGGATAGTCATGCCGGATCAAACCGGGCGATCAGGTGAAGCCAGATCCATGCTAACAAAATCGCTCGAGGATGCCTCAATAAGAATGAGGCGAGTACGCGAAGCGCGCCGCCTCAAATCAATACGACAATGGTAACGCATTGATTTGAATATCGTTTCACTTCCGGAAAGGGCTGCGGCCGAGTCTTTTTTGTCATACGGACACCCTGCGGACATGGGCACGCTGTCGGCGAACTTCTTAATCCACGGCTACAATTTCCAGGTCCCTTCCAGCGCACTCGCGCTACGCATCATCTACTGCACGCATTGAACTGTAGCCGCATTCCGTATTAGCACGGCTTGTCGAATAAACACGGCAAGTCTTTGCGTTTTGGTTCGACGTCTCTGTCTAAACAGCCACCTGATAAACAATAAACCCCACTCGGAGCCGCCCATGACAACGTTTAACATCAACGGCCAGACTCATACGGTCGACGCACCGCCGGACATGCCTCTGCTGTGGGTCTTACGTGACCTGGTCGGCTTGACCGGCACCAAGTTCGGTTGCGGCATTGCCCAATGCGGCGCGTGCACCGTGCATCTCGATGGCGTCGCGGTGCGCTCGTGCGTGCTGCCGGCGGCGGCTGTCGGCGACAAGAAAATCACCACCATCGAAGCGGTCGGCACCACGCCGGCCGGGCAGAAGGTGCAGCAGGCGTGGCGTCAGCTGGATGTTGTGCAATGCGGCTACTGTCAGTCGGGGCAGATGATGTCGGCGGCTTCGCTGATCGCGAGCAATCCCAATCCGACTGATGCGGATATCGACGCCGCCATGGCCGGCAACATCTGCCGCTGTGGGACATACAACCGCATCCGCGCGGCGATCAAGCAAGCCGCGAAGGGAGCCTGACATGTCCCAGGGATTGCTCGATGCACAAAACGGCGCGCAGCCGTCGAAGGGTGGCGCAGGGAGACTCTCGCGCCGCACCTTTCTGAAGTTTGGCGTGACGATCGGTGCCGCGGCCGGCGGCGGCTTGCTGGTAGGCTTCAGCATGCCGGCCTTCAGTCAGGACCAGAAGGCCGGCAAATCGGTGATCGGCGGCGATGGGGATGAGGCGCCGCAAAACGGCGTGTTCGCGCCGAACGCCTTCATCCAGATCGACACGGCGGGCAAAGTCACGCTGGTGATTCCGAAGGTCGAAATGGGACAGGGCGTCTACACGTCGATCCCGATGCTGATCGCCGAAGAGCTCGAAGTGCCGCTCGACTCGGTCACGCTCGATCACGCGCCGCCGAACGAAAAACTCTTCATGGACCCGCTGCTCGGCGGCCAGCTCACCGGCGGTTCGACGTCGATCCGCTATGCTTGGGAACCGATGCGCCGTGCCGGCGCGACCGCACGCACCATACTGATCAGCGCTGCCGCGCAGCAATGGCAAGTCGATCCGGCAAGCTGTCATGCGCAAGCTGGGCAAGTGATTCATGCGGCCAGCAATCGCAGCATCGGTTACGGACAACTGGTGAACGCCGCGGCGAAACTGCCCGCGCCGCAGAACGTGCCGCTGAAAGACCCGAAAGACTTCAAGCTGATCGGCACCGCGGTGAAGCGCCTCGATTCGCCGGAGAAAGTGGACGGCACCGCCATGTTCGGCCTGGACGTGCGTGTGCCGGACATGGTCTACGCGGCGATCGCGAACTGCCCCGTGTTCGGCGGCACGCTCGCCAGCGTCGACGATACCAACGCGAAGAAGATTCCCGGCGTGCGCCAGATCGTCAAAGTTGATAACGCCGTCGCCGTGATCGGCGATCACACGTGGGCCGCCAAACGCGGTTTGCAGGCGCTGGATATCACATGGAACGAAGGCGCGGGCGCGCAGATAGGAATGAAGCAGATCGTCGACGATCTCGCCAATGCGTCGCAGCGCAACGGTGCGGTGGCGCGCAAAGACGGTGACGTGAACAACGCGTTTTCAAACGCGAAGACACGTGTCGACGCTGTGTATCAGCAACCGTTCCTCGCGCACGCCACGATGGAACCGATCAACTGTACGGTGCATGTGCGGCCCGACGGCTGCGAAATCTGGCTCGGCTCGCAAGTGCCGACGCGGGTAGTGGATGCGGCGGTTGCCGTCACCGGCTTACCCGCGGACAAGATCGTGGTGCACAACCATCTGCTCGGCGGCGGCTTCGGCCGGCGGCTCGAGTTCGACATGGTCACGCAGGCGGTCAAGATCGGCAAACAGGTGTCGACCCCGGTGAAGGTGCTGTGGACGCGTGAAGAAGACATCCAGCACGACATGTACCGGCCGTACTACTACGACAAGATCTCCGCCGGGCTCGATGCGAACGGCAAGCCAATCGCGTGGCAGCATCGGATTGTCGGCTCGTCGATCATGGCGCGCTTTGCGCCGCCGGCCTTCCAGCATGGGCTCGACCCCGATGCCGTGGAAGTGGCTGCAGACCTGCCGTACGACCTGCCGAACCAGCTTGTCGACTATGTGCGCCAGGAACCGCATGCTGTTCCCACCGCATTCTGGCGCGGCGTGGGACCGACGCGCGGCACCTTCGTGGTCGAGAGTTTCATCGACGAACTCGCCGCGCAGGCGAAAGTCGATCCGGTCAAATACCGCCAGGATCTGCTGGGCAAAACGCCGCGCGCGCTGAACGTGCTCAATACCGCCACGCAGGCGGCGAACTGGGGCAGCGCGGTGCCAAAGGGGCAAGGGCGCGGTGTCTCGGTGATGCATGCGTTCGGCAGCTTCTTCTCGATCGTTGTCGACGTCGCGGTCGATCAGGGTGAGGTGGCTGTCAAGCGTGTCGTGTGCGCGGTCGATTGCGGGATGGTGGTGAATCCGAACACGATCGAAGCGCAGGTGCAAGGCGGCATCATCTTCGGCATCACGGCCGCGCTCTATAGCGAGATCACGATCAAGAACGGCCGCGTGGAGCAGAACAACTTCACCGACTACCGGATGCTGCGGATCGATCAAACACCGCCTATCGAGGTGCACATCGTGAAGAGCAGCGAGGCGCCAGGCGGCATCGGCGAACCGGGTACGGCGGCGCTCGCGCCCGCTCTGACGAACGCGATTTACGCGGCCACCGGCAAGCGGCTGCGGCAATTGCCGGTCGGCAGTCAACTGCAAACCGCCTGACGGGAGCCCATCATGAAAAACACATTCAAGGGTTTCGGTGCGGCGCTGTGCGTGGCATTGCCGTTCCTGATGCAAACTCTGGCGCAAGCGGCGGATCAGGCGCTGGTGCAGCGCGGCGCCTATCTGGCGAAGATCGGCGATTGCGTCGCTTGCCATACAGCGCCGAAAGGCAAACCGTTCGCGGGTGGCCTGCCGATGACCACGCCCATGGGCCAGATCTATACCACCAACATCACGCCGGATCAGCAAACCGGCATCGGCACTTACACGGAAGAGGACTTTGCGAAAGCGATGCGCGAAGGCGTCGCGAAAGACGGTCACAACCTGTATCCGGCGATGCCGTATCCGTCGTATGGGAAGGTCAACGACGACGACATGAAGGCGCTGTACGCGTACTTCATGAGCGGCGTGGCGCCGGTGCAGCAGGCGAACCGCGAGCCGGACATCAAATGGCCGTTGAACATGCGCTGGCCGTTGATGTTCTGGAACATGGTGTTCCTGGAGAAGGGCGTCTATCAGGATAAGCCAGGCAAAGATGTTGCGTGGAATCGTGGCGCGTACCTGATTCAGGGCCTGGGGCACTGCGGCTCGTGTCATACGCCGCGCGGCATCGCGTTTCAGGAGAAGGCGCTCAATGAAAGCGGCAGCGCGTTCCTGACCGGCGGGTTGCTCGACGGCTGGTTCGCGGCGAACCTGACCGGTGAGCACAATGTCGGCCTCGGTCGCTGGAACGATCAGGACCTGCAGGCGTTTCTGAAGACCGGCGCCAATCGCCATGCATCGGCGTTCGGTTCGATGACCAGTGTGATCAACAACAGCACGCAGGGCATGAACGATACCGACATCGCCGCGATGTCCACGTACCTGAAGTCGCTACCGCCGGCGGGCGGCAGTGGCGCGCCGCCTTATACGTACGACAGCCAAACGACGAAGGTGTCGCTGAACCGTCCCGCGAACGATGCCGGTGCGCGCGTTTATACGGCGTATTGCATGCACTGCCATGGCGTCGACGGACGCGGCTTTGCGCCGATGCTGGCGCCGCTGGCCGGGAATCCGAACGTGCTCGAGAGGGATCCGTCCTCGCTGATCAACGTGACGCTGAACGGCACGGAGGATCTGGTGATCGGCGGCATTCCCGCGCCGTATCCGATGCCGAAGTACGCGCCGGTGCTCAACGACCAGCAGATCGCCGATGTACTGACCTTCGTGCGGGCCGGTTGGAATAACGGTGGATCGGCGGTCACGGCGGCTGACGTGGCGAAGTTGCGCAAGTCGACCCAGGCGGCTCGCTAGAAACATCGGGCTCACAACGAAAAAGCGGCAACTGTGCAAAACGGTTGCCGCTTTTTTATGGACCCGCAGAAAGCATTAGCGGTGCTGCCCGACCTTAGCCCGTTTCTCCAGCACGCGCGCATACCACGTCAACGGGAAACACATCGCGAAGTAAATCATCGCGACCATGCCGTAGATCGGGAACGGGCGGAATGCGGCGTTCGTGATCATCGTGCCGGTCTTGGTCAATTCCGTGAAGCCGATGATCGACGCAAGCGCCGTGCTTTTCACCACCTGCACGAGAAAGCCGACCGTCGGCGCCACAGCGATCTTCAGCGCCTGCGGCCAGATGATGTAGCGCAATTGCTGGCTGAACGTCATGCCCAGACTCGCCCCCGCGGCCCACTGGCCACGTGGCACGGCTTCGACGCAACCGCGCCAGATATCGGCCAGATACGCGCTGGTATAAAGCGTCAGCGTGACGGCTGCCGCAACCCAGGGCGAAACATCGACACCCAGCAGCGGCAGGCCGAAGAACGCCAGAAACAGCTGCATCAGCAACGGCGTGCCCTGAAATATTTCCACATACACCACAACGATCCGCCGCAGCCAAGGCAAGGGCGATACGCGCATCGCGAGCAGAATCAGCCCGACAACACCGCCGCCGACAAATGCGATCAGCGACAACAACACCGTCCAGCGGGCGGCGAGCAACAGATTGCGGGCGATGTCCCACAGCGTGAATTCGACCATGATCAACGCTCCGTCGGCAGAGTGCGGGCGCCGCGCCACATCAGGCGGGTGCGCCAGTTACGCGGCGCGCTGCCGCTGCTGCCGCCACGCGCCGCGCGGCCCGCGAAGAGGTTGCGGCCGAGCCGGTTCATGAGTTGCCGCAACACGATCGACAACACCAGATACGTTGCGGTGATGATCAGGTAGCTCTCGAATGAGCGGAAGTTGCGCGACTGGATGAAGTTGGCCGCATAGGTCAGATCGGGCACCGAGATCTGCGAGACCACCGCCGAGCCGAGCATCACGATCAGCACCTGGCTTAACAACGCGGGAAATACGTTGGCGATCGCCTGCGGCAGCACGACGTAGCGAAAAACCTGCCGTCCATGCAGGCCGAGTGCTTGCGCCGCCCGCACCTGGCCACGCGGAATCGAATCGATACCGGCGCGCACGATCTCGATCGCGTAGGCGCCGAGATTGACGGTCATCGCCAGAATCGCGGCCTGCACTTCGTCGATATGAATGCCGAGGCTCGGCAAGCCGAAGAAGATGAAGAACAACTGCACGATGAAGGGCGTATTGCGGATCAATTCGACGTAAGTCGCGACCACCCAGCGCGCCCACTTCGGCCCGGCCACCGCGATGCTCGCGCCGCCTATGCCGACGAGACCGCCGAGCACGGTGGAGACGGCGGTGAGCCCCAGGGTGACGGCGACGCCGCGCGCGAGCAACCCCGCATAGAGGCCGAAGCCGCTGAAATCGAACGCATAAGTCATGGCGTGGCGCTCATCGTGAGGTCAAACTCCAGCGCGCGCCCCGAAGGACGTCCCCTGGGGGGCGCCCCGAAGGAGATCCCCTTGGGGGACCGGCTTGGCCAGTCCGCGCAAAAAAGGTTTAGAGGTCGGCCGGCAGCGGCGCACGCAGCCATTTCTGCGAAATCGCGTTCATGGTGCCGTCCTTGCGAGCCTTGGCAATCGTTTCGTCGACTTTCTGCTTCAGACGCGGCTCGTTCTTGTTCAAACCGACGTGGTCCGGCGAGCTGAACAGCGAGAACTTCTGCTCCGGATCGTTCGCCGGATGACGCGCGAGAATGGTTGCGCCGACGTCGTTGCCGACTACCATCAACTGTACCTGACCAGAAAGAAACGCCGAAATTGCGCCGTTAGGATCTTCGAATCTTTTGATGTTCGCCGTGGGCGGTGCGATCTTGGTCACGCTCAAGTCTTCCAGCGTGCCGCGCGCGACCGAAATCGACTTGCCGCCGAGGTCGGCGGCATTCTTCACGGGCAGCGTCTTCGGACCGAAGACGGCGAGGTAGTAGGGCGCGTACGGCTGCGAGAAATCGATCACCTTCTCGCGTTCCGGCGTCTGACCGACTGAAAGCAGCATGTCAGCCTTGTGGTCGGCGAGGTAGGCCATGCGGTTGTCGCCGGTCACCTGCACCAGTTCGACCTTGGCGTTGAGCGCCTTGCCGATCAGGTTGGCGACGTCGATGTCGTAACCCATCGGCTTCATGTCCGGGCCGATCGAGCCGAACGGCGGATAGTCCTCGAATACGCCAATGCGGACCGTGCCGGACTTGGCGATGTTGTCGAGCGCGTCGGCATGTGCGGCCGACGAAAAGGCGCACAGTGCGCCGGCGCCGGTGAAGGCGAGCGTCGCGGCGAGGGTGGCAAAGACGCGGCGTGCGTTCGATTGGGCAACGTGGGGCTGATTCATGGTCTTTCCTCTGTCGAAAACTCGGTCTTGGAATGGGTTGCTGTGAGCGTTCTAGTGCTGTGCTTCAGTGGCGTACCGCAGTGATACGTTTCATCGACGCGTTTCAACGAGCCGCGCGGGCGGCGATCAGTTTGCACGCGTGCGGTGGCAATTCCGCGAGCACTGGCATGCCGAGCGTCAGCCCCGGCGTTTCGCGTGGCGTGGTCGCGGCGGTCAGGGTGAAACCGGCGCAATCGATCGTCGCTTCGAGCGAGGCCCCCACGTCGCGGATAAAAGTCACCGTGCCCGCGAGCCGGTTCGGCCCTGCATCGGAGGACGCCGATTTGACGCACACGTCCTCCGGTCGGATCAGCAGACGGATATCGCTGTTGGACTCCGGCATCCGCGCCGGTTGCGCAACGGCAATGCGCCTTCCACCCGGCAGACTGACGCCGCCCGTGCCATCGTAGGTCACCGGCAGGATGTTGCCGAGCCCAATGAAGTCGGCGACGAATTCGCTGACCGGGTCGCGATAAATATCGAGCGGTTTGCCGACTTGCGCAATCCGGCCTTTCTCCATCACGACGATTTCGTCGGCCATCGTCATGGCTTCGCGCTGGTCGTGCGTCACCATGATCGTCGTGATGCCGAGACGCTGTTGCAGCAGGCGGATCTCGACCTGCATCGCTTCGCGCAGCTTGGCGTCGAGTGCGGAGAGCGGTTCGTCGAGCAGCAGCAGTTTCGGTTGCGATGCGATCGCGCGCGCAATCGCTACGCGTTGCCGCTGGCCGCCGGAGAGTTGCGTGACTGGCCGATTCGCCATATGCGGCAACTGGATCAGTTCCAGCAATTCAGCGACGCGGCGCGCTTGCGCGTCTTTCGCCGTCTTGCGCAGCTTGAGCGGATACGCGACGTTCTGCGCGACCGTCATATGCGGAAACAGCGCGAGCGACTGAAACACCATGCCGAAGTCGCGCTGGTTGGCGGGCCGATGCGTGATGTCGCGGCCGGCAAAGTTGATGCTGCCCGAACTCGGCGTCTCCAACCCGGCGATCATCCGCAAGAGCGTGGTCTTGCCGCAGCCGGACGGCCCGAGAAAGCACACCAGCTTGCCGTCGGGCACGCTCAGATCGACGCTGTCGACGGCATAGGCCGCGTTGAAGCGCTTGGTCACAGCCTGCAAGGTCAGATGGGTCATCGAATGCTCCAGCAAAAAGGCATCAGCGCAGCGCGAATCGAAAGGGTGATCAAAGCGCCACCCCTTCGTCGCCGATCAGCTTTTCGAGCAGCCAGATCAGCGCGAAGTCGATCGCGACGATGAATACGGCGAAACAGAACACGGTCGGATCGAGCGACGACACTGTGCGGCTGTAAAGCCACACCGGCAGCGTCATCGTGTCGATGCCGTAAAGGAAGAAGGTCACCGTGAATTCGTTGAACGAGACGATGAACGCGAACAGCATGCCGGCGAGAATGCCGGGGCGCATGAGCGGCAGGATCACGTCGATCAGCGCGCGGCTCGGGCTCGCGCCCATCACGCAGGCTGCTTCCTCGAACTCCGGGCCGATTGAAGCCACCGACGCCGCGCAATTTTTCACGGTGAACGGCAGCGCCAGAATCACATGCGCGATGATCAGGCGGAACACCCCGAGTTCGACCGGCAGCACGTTGAACACCAGCAACAGCGACAAGCCGAGCATCACCAGCGGATAGACGAGCGGCAACGCCACCAGTTGTTCGACCGCGGGTTTGCCGCGAAAGCGGTAGCGGCTCAGCGCGTAGGCGGCGGGCACCGAGACGAGCGTGGCGATGACCATCGTCGAGAGCGCGACGATCAGGCTCGTGCTGAGCGCGGCGCCCATTGAGAGCGAGTCGCTTGCATCCGGCGAGACGAAGCTGTGCCATGCCGCGCGGTACCAATGCAGGCCGTAGGCGTGCGGCGGAAATTCGAGCGTGTCGGCGGCGCTGAACGACATCGTGATCATCGTCAGGATCGGCAGCGCGGCGAGAAACAGCACGACGGCGGCGAGCAGCGCGGTGGCCTTGCCGAGCTGGCCAGGCATGGTCATCGGCAAACGAGGCAGGCGCGGCGAACGCGGGGGACGCGTCAGGTGTGGAGTCTGGATCGGCGTGCTCATGCGTGAGGCTCCTCGGCAAGGTGTTGCGTACGGCGCACGAGGCGCTGCGACAGCGCCATCACCGTGAGCGTCGCGATCATCAGTACGACGCCCGATGCGGAAGCGGCGGGCCAGTTCAGCAAGGGCGCGACCTGGTCGTGGACCAGCACGGCGAGCATTGGCACGCGGCGTCCGCCGAGCAGCAGGGGCACGGCGAAGGCGCTGGCGTTGTACGCGAACACGAGCAGGGCGCCGGACACGAGACCCGGCATGGCGAGCGGCAGCAACACGTGACGAAGCGTTTGCCAGCGCGTTGCGCCGAGCGTGGCCGCCGCTTCTTCATACGAGCTCGAGACCGCGCGCATCGCACTCGACAACGGCAGCACGGCCAGCGGAAACGCCGTCTGAATCAACCCGAGCAACACGCCGTGTTCGCGATACAGCCACATCACCGGGCGCTCGACGAGGCCGCTTGCAAGCAGCGCGTGATTGAGCAGGCCGGCCGGGCCGAGAATGATCAGCCAGCCATAGCCTTGCAACAGCAGATTGACGAGCAAGGGCAGCAGCACACCCGCCAGCAACAGCCGCCGCGCCAGCCGCGACTTGGTGCGCGCCATCGCCAAGGCGACAGGGATTGCCAGCAGCACGGCGCAAACCATGCTTTGGAACGCGAGCTTCAACGTCAGCCACAACGACTTCAGAAAATAGCCGTCGATGAGATCGGCGTAGTTCTGCAGCGTGAAGCCGTGCCATTCGTTGCCCTGAGTGCCGAAGCTCATACGCAGCACGACGAGCGCTGCTGCGCCGAGTAGGGCAAGAAACAGCAGGATGGGCGCGAGCAGGATCCAGGGCCGCGCTTTCGCGAGCGCCGTGGACGCCGGCTCGTCCGGTGCGCCGGATGGGGCGCCGGGCGTGCCGGAAGCCGCGCCCGACGCGTCACCTGACACAGCGTCCGACGCCGACGAGGCACGCCGCGAAAAGCGCGCGAGCATCGTGGTCATGCCGAGAAAATCTCGGTGTAGCGCTTGATCCACGCCGCTTGCACCGCGGCGAGCGACTTGTCGTCGTGCAAGATCGCTTTCTCAGCGATCTGCTGCGGGCTCGGCACGAACGCGCGGCTCTCGGCGGGAATCACCGCCTTCGAATTAACCGGGCCGTTCAGCACGTCGGCAGCCATGCGGCCTTGCACGCCGGCATCGAGCGAATGATTGATGAAGGCGTGGATCAGATCGCTGTCAGCCGGATGCGACTTGGGGATCACCGTGAACATGAGTTGCGTGGCGAAACCTTCCTTCATGCCGTAGGTCACGCCCATCTTGTACTCGGGCTTGCGGATCTGGTCCGGGAAAAAGGCCGGCGAATAGATGCCGCCGATATCGA
>NZ_WOEY01000121.1 GCF_013177695.1 Paraburkholderia solitsugae
ATCCAGTGGCGTATCGGGGTTAACGTCCATGATTGTTTTACGCGAGCGGGCTCGGGGGAGGTATGAGGAAAGCTCGGTTCTGGTGCGGTGCCCGGCAGGTTTTGCCCTGAGTCGGTGCACGCGGGCGCGCCTGAGCGGGAATCGACGGCCAGGTCATGAGCGAAATGCATGCGCATTTGCCCCGCGCAACGCGTGCGGGAATTTCTGATCGCGTATCCTGTGGGCTCAATGGGCGTGACGGCACGCAACGCCGCATACTCACGCAATGATTTTTTCTGATCTCGACTGGACTCATCCCGATGCGACGTCTCCCGCCGCTCAACGCGCTGCAGATTTTCGAAACCGTCGCGCGGCATCGCAGCTTTACGCGCGCCGCTGACCATCTATGCCTGACGCAAGGCGCGGTCAGCCGGCAAATCATCGCGCTCGAGGATTACTACAAGTTTCCGCTCTTCAAACGCCATGCCAAAGGGCTGACGCTGACCGCCGAAGGCGAATTGCTGCTGCCGGCCGTGAAGGAGAGCTTCGCGCGTATCGAGGAGATTTCGCTGCGTCTCACGCGTCAACGCACCGATCTCGCACTGAAAGTGCCGACCTGCGTGATGCGCTGGATGTTGCCGAAAATCATGCGCTTTCAGGCCGAATATCCCGAGCTGCACGTTCAGATCACCACGACCTGGCAGCACGACGTTGACTTCCAACTCGAGCCGTTCGATGCGGCGATCATCTATGGCTCGTCGCCGGGTGTGGACGTGCAGGCGGTGCCCTTGTTCGAGGAGCGTCTGACGCCGGTGTGCGCGCCCGATCTGCTGAAAGACAAACCGCTGGACGAGGTGGCGGATCTGGTGCGCCACACGCTGCTGCATCCAACGCGTGATCATCGCGACTGGAAGATGTGGCTCGCCAAGGTGACCGAGGTGGATGCGGCGAATACACAAGGTATCGACGCCGAGCACGGCCCGAGCTTCGACACGCTCGACATGGCAACAAACGCCGCCTTGCAGGGTTTCGGTGTCGCCATCAGCGACCTTGCCTTGATCGACGAGGACGTCGCGGCCAAGCGCCTCGTGCGGCCGTTCGATACGGTGCTCAAGACCGGCTGGCGCTATTACTTCGTGTATCCGGATTCAGTCGCGCATCAGCAGAAGCTGAATCTGTTTCGTGACTGGATCGCAGCGCATTGGGAAGAGTAGGAGGAGCCCGTTGTGTCGCAGAGCGCGGGCCCCAGGCTTTGCGTCAGGGCGCGAAAGACAGAAACAGATACGCCGCGAACAACGACAGATGCACGGCGCCTTGCAGGATCGTCGTGCGCCCGCTGCTGAGCGTCAAGGTGCCGACGACCAACGTGAGCATCAGCAGCACGGTTTCCTTACCGTCGATACCGAGTATGAGCGGCTGAGCGGTCCACAAAAACACGGCGGCGACCGTTGGAATGGTCAGCCCGATACTGGCCAGCGCCGAGCCGAGCGCGAGATTCAGGCTGTTCTGCAAACGATCGGCCCGCGCCGCGCGCACGGCGGCAAGTCCTTCGGGTAGCAGCACCAGTGCGGCGATGATAATGCCGACCACCGCCGGCGGCGCACCCGCGTTTTTCACTGCGATTTCGACCACCGGTGAGAGCACCTTCGCGAGCAACACGACGGCGACCAGGCACACCACCAGCAAGCCGCCGGCTGCCAGCGCGACACCGGAACTTGGCGGAGCGGCATGGACATCCTCGTCGGGGACGTCGGCAAGAAAGTAGTCGCGATGCCGCACGGTCTGGACGAACACGAACACCCCATACAGCACCAGCGACGACACCCCGGCGAATGCCAGTTGCGACGGCGACAAAACCGGGCCGACGCTGGTCGTCGTGTAGTTCGGCATGACCATGGTCAACACGGACAACGACGCGAGCACAGCCAGCGCGGCCGCAGCGCCACGACTTTGAAAGTCCTGCTCGCGATGCCGGATGCCGCCCACCAGCAGGCAAATGCCCACGATCCCATTGCAGACGATCATCACCGCGGCGAACACGGTGTCACGCGCGAGGCCGGCCTTTTCGGGGCCGGACGTCAACATGACCGAAACGATCAGCGCGACCTCGATCACCGTCACGGCCACTGCCAGCACCAACGTGCCGAACGGCTCGCCGACGCGATGCGCGACCACTTCCGCATGGTGCACCGCCGTGAACACGGCTGCGCACAGGGCGACCCCAATCAGCGCGAGCAGCAGTCCGTTCTCCGGCAGGGCGTACGCCACGCCCAGCACGATCCAGGCGACGAAGGGCGCGGCAATGGTCCAGCGGGGCAAAACGGTCGCGGGCGTGGTCATTCGGGGCTTCCTTTCGTTGCTTGTTCTCGTTGTTCGTATGGGACTGACGCGGTGCGCACGGATGGGCGCCGGTGAGATATCGAGCGGGCGCGAATGCTAACCCATCCTGTCAACAACGCATCCTAACGCTTTAAATTATAAAGGATAGTTCACGGCGGACGAGGCTTTGTCAGTCTGCGGGGTGAATTGTGCCGACGCCGTGGCAAAGGGGGTAAGGCAACCGGCGGCTGTTCAGTATCTGAAGGACTGAGCCACGCAGGATTGCGTGAAAAATGCGGCGCGGTTTCGATGGATGAAACACCATCGATCCAGAACAGCGGGGTTGGCCGCTTCATGAAAGAGAAACCGGAAGTTCCGGTCCGGACGCGCCGCCTCGTGATGACGCGTTGCGTCCGGGTGTAGGGCTAGGACGGGCTAACGCAGATTACTGTCCGACCGGACGGATCGACAGTGCGTTCTTGACCGACGTCACGCCCGGCACGGCTTGCGCCGCCTGGGTGGCGAGGTCGACTTGCGGCTGCTCAGGTACTGTGCCGGCCAGCGTCACTGCGCCGCCACGCGCGCGCACGGTGATGTTGGTCACGCTCAGGCCCTTGGTCTTCGACAGTGCGGTGCGCACTTTGCGTCCCAGCGCACGGTTGGCTGCCTTGACCGACTTGGCGCTAGGCGCCGACGAAGCCGCCATCGGGGCTGCCGGCGTGGCGGCCGCATCGCTGCTTTGTGCGTAGGCACTGACAGACGCCAGAACGATCAGCGCGCCGCCTACCATCTTGATTGCCTGGAATGCTTTCATTCAACTCTCTCCTATTGTCATGAATACGACGGCCCCGGGTGGGGCCGGTGTACTGCACCAGCGGGTACTGCGGGATCAAATCTGAATGGAACGCTGCTGCGGGCCGTGCAACTTCTTTCAATCTGTAAGCGGATGGGGCGGGCCTAAGCACACGCATGCCGGCAAAGGCTGTGCTGCAGGCCGGAAACACACGATACTCCAATTAGTTCCATGGTGAATGCGCCGCTGCCTGGAAATGAGGTTTAGATACAACGAATGGGCCGATGAAGGCAGGCCGATGGCGCTCTACCGCTTGGTGCGGCGCGGCTGGCACGCCCGTCAACGTGTGTGCTGCGCATCGGTCGCGCCTCCCTCGAACCCTGCGCTTTGCGCTTCACAACACGTTTCACAACAAGTCCGGACCCCATGCCGAATCAGCCGCTGCCCATTCTTCCATTGCTTCGTGACGATTTGCCGCTCGATGCGGTCGCGCTGGCGCGCTTCATGGTCGGCAAATACCTCGTGCACGACCTGCCCGAAGGCCGTATCAGCGGCCGGATTGTTGAAACTGAGGCGTATCCGGTCGGCGATTCGACGAGCCACGCGTTTCTAGGCCGCCGTGCCTATAACGGCTCGATGTTTCTCGCCCCCGGACACGCGTATATCCGGCTGACATACGGGCTCTCGTACATGCTGAATATCTCCGCCGAAGCGGAAGAGATCGGCGCCGGCATTCTGCTTCGCGCCATCGAGCCGCTGGAAGGCCTGCCTCTGATGGAAGCGCGGCGCCCCGGCGTGCCGCTGCGCGACCTCGCGCGCGGTCCCGGCCGGCTCACCATGGCCTTGGGCATCGACCAGTCGTTCGACGGCCGTGATCTTTGCGCCGGGCGCGATCTGTGGATCGGGGTGATCGAGACGGGGGATATACCAATTGGCGTGACGACGCGTATCGGCTTGTCGCGCGAAATGCATCGGCCACTACGATTTTTCGAACCAGGCAGCGCGTTCGTCAGCGGGCCGCGAAAACTGTTGCTGCCGCATGCAGACGCTTCGACGAGTGCGCGAATTTGACCCTCGGCAGCAAGCAATGCAGCAAAACACACTCAGTGCGGGCGCATTGTCGAAACATCAGACACAAAGGGTTACGATCCCGACAATTATTACGATAAAGCTAGGGCTTCAATTGTTCCAGGCGGTAGATTTCGCTGAATTCTTGCGTTTTGAGCAATTGTATATCTCGCAATTAAGGGTTTTCCCTTGATGATTGAGTGACTAGACTGAAATCACTCGCTTCCCACATCGTGTGGCAGGGGAAGCAAAAAAACCAGGTCTGGAGGTAAGTCATCATGAAATCGCTCATCAAGGCAGTCGCCATTGCAGCCGTTCTCGCCGCCCCGGTCGTTGCGTTCGCTCAGTCGAACGACCAGCCCGTGACTCGCGCTGAAGTCCGCAATCAATTGATCCAGCTGGAACAAGCCGGCTACAACCCGGGCGCGAGCAACGACCCGAACTATCCGGCTGACATTCAAGCCGCTGAAAGCCGTGTGCAGGCGCAGAACCCGGCCGTCGCGCAGACGCAGGAACCGGTCGCGAATACCAGTGGTTACGGTGGCGCGGTGAGCGGTTCGTCACAGTCGGGTGGCGTGCTACAGCCGATGTCCGGCCCGAAGTCGGTTTATTTCGGTAACTGATTCAGGTGGTAGCCGGCTGGTGTGGCCGGCTGTTCACTTTGTGCCGCCAGCCGAACGAATCCGCGGCGCCGCGCAGCGTCGCGGTCCAGAATTCAAGAACCTCCGCTGCCGCAAGGTAGCTTCGCCCAAGCTTTTTTCAAGGATTGGGCTTTTTTTGCGCCCTGTTTCGACCGCGTGCGACAGGCGACGTGCGCCTGGCGGCGAACCTCAAGGCCGTTCGCCGTGGATATAGAACTCGAGTTGCTGAATCGTGAATTGCTGCTCGGCGATGATGTTCTTCACCAGGTCGCCGATCGATACCATGCCCACCAGCCGGTCGTTATCGATCACCGGCAAGTGGCGCATGCGCCGTTCGGTCATCAGCGCCATGCAGTCGTCGGTGGTCTGGTCGGGACGGACGAAGCGCACGGCTTTGGTCATGATGTCGCGCACCGGCGTGGCCTTTGACGAACGGTCCATCAGCACGACTTTGCGCGCATAGTCGCGCTCCGTAATGATCCCGGCGATGCTGTCGCCATCGGTCACGACCAGTGCGCCGATGCCTTTTTCAGCCATCAGCTTGATCGCCTCGTAGACGGAATCGTCGGCCTTGACCGTGAAGACGGTGGTGTTGTGCGGTTTCGTTTTAAGAAGCTGTGCAACGCTTGTCATGGAGCGGCTCCGTTTCGCAGTGCAGCACGCCGATGCGGCGCGCTGTCGTGAGGGACAGGCCATTCCAGTATAGGCCCGACGCGCTGTCGAAGTACTTCGGGAATACCTGTGGCGCGTGGCACGTTTTACCTGGATTAGCGCTGGCGAGTGGCGCCGCGCCGCGGCGGTTCCTTGCGCGTCGCATGGACATCCGGGTGCTGTTCGCCGATTAGCGGTAAACTCCCAGTCCATACCTTATCCCCGGTTTGATCGGGTTCATGTCAGCACCACTGTCCAACGCCATGCTCACGTCTCACGATCCGTCGCCAGCAGCAGACGGCGCAATCAACGGCGAGTGCGTCATTCTCGACGCTACCGCCACGCTCCCCACGCGCTACGGCACGTTCACCTCCTACGTGTTTCGTGTGTGCGAAAGCGGCGCCGAACATCTCGCGCTCGTAATGGGCGACGTCGCAAACCAGTCGTCCGTGTTGACGCGCCTGCACTCCGAGTGCCTGACGGGCGACGTGCTCGGCTCGTATCGCTGCGATTGCGGCGAGCAGCTCGATCTGGCGCTGCGTTATATCGCGGCCGAAGGCTGCGGCGTGCTGCTTTATCTGCGCGGCCACGAAGGGCGCGGCATTGGCCTGTCGAACAAGATTCGCGCGTATGCGCTACAGGAGCAGGGCCGCGACACCGTCGAGGCTAATCTCGATCTCGGCTTGCCCGACGACTCGCGCGAATACGATTCGGCGGCGGGCATTTTGCGCACGCTCAAGGTGACCTCGGTGCGCCTGATGAGCAACAATCCGGAGAAATTCGACACGCTGTCGAAGCATGGTATTCCGGTATGCGAGCGGGTCGCGCTGGCGATTCCGATGCGCGAGGAAAACGAGCGTTATATCCGCACCAAACAGTTGAAGTTTGGGCACTACTTCGACGAGAACGAATAAGCGGCGCATGCGCGCCGGCCGTCTGGTGCAAACGGCGGCCGGTGCTGAAGCGTCGATTTCGTCGATCTGTTGCGTTAGTGGGCCTGCGGCCTTCGCGGTGTCTGCGGCGTATCTACGACGCATCGAACCGAGCCTGGCCGACTCAAACCCCAAGCCGACCCAAGCCCTTGGCCGAGCCAAGCCAAGCCAAGCCGGGCCGAATTGCAGCGAATCAGAACAAGCCAAAGTCGTCGTTGCTATCGGGAATCGCGTTGAGCACGTCCCGAAGCGCTCGCCAGCCTACCAGTCCCGCGAGACTTGCCGAGATTGCCGTCCAGTAGCGGGCGTTCGTGGTCGCGTGCGTTCGCGGGCTTCGATGCGCCGCGCTTTTTCGCGACGCCATCGATGTGCGCAGTAATGGGCAGGTATGCATGCCGTTCCTCCTCTTGCGAGTGCCGATTAGCGTGCCGCCGCAGTTGGGGTGGCGGTTGTGGTTGCAGTTGAAGTTGCAGCGGCGCGCGCCAGGATCGCCGCAAACACGCCCGCTAGCGCGGTCGCGCCGAAGCGCCGCTCGCTGATCTCCGTTTCGACGTCGATGCGGCCCGCGTTGTGCGCGTCGTACAGATCCATGATGAGATGCGTATGGTTCTCGCCAAGCCCCGCGTCATGGAGCATGGCGGCCCATCCGTCACGCGGCACTGCGAGGGCCGTGACCTGACGATGCGCCAATTCACCGAGCGTGCGTGCGACGTCTAATGGGCTAACGCGAGCATCGCCTTCGATACTGACCACCCGCGGTGACGTCTTCGCCGGTCTGTCGTCGAGCAGGAGTTCGGCGGCCAGCAGGCCGACATCCTCGGCGGCGACCGTGGGAAACAGCTTGCTCAACGGATGATGCAGCGTCGGCAGTACGCCTCTCGCGAGCGCAATCGGTAATACGCGGGCCCAGTTGTGCATGTGTTCCGCGGCGCGCAGAAACGTCAACTGCGAGGCAACCGGCGCGAGTTGAGTTTCGAGGTAGTGAAACAGCGTTGTGATACCGGTGCCGCTTGCGTGTTCCGCGCCGTAGTCCGAGAGCGCGAGCAGGCGTTGCGGCGGGTTGGCGAGTAACGCCTTCGCGCTCGCGTCGATCATGCGGCGCATCTCGGCCCCGGGATCTGCGTGTGCGCGCGGCACCGGGCACAGGATCTGTACCGCGTAGGCGCCTTCGATAGCGCGCGCGACCGAGGCTGGATCGAGCAGATCCGCGACGGCGATTTCACAGCCGATCTCCGCTAACACTTCACCTTGCCTGTTGTCACGGACCACCGCGCGCACTTCACGGCCCGCCCGGCGCAATGCCGCGGCGCTCACTCTGCCTACATTGCCTGCTGCTCCAAAGATCACAAACACGTTGAGCTCCTGACTGGATCGGTATGCCGTCATCTTAGGGAGGCGGGGAGTGGAAAACGCGCGGGCACGGATCGTGGTGCGCAGATTCGGATGATTGTTTTCTCCTGCGGCAGCGCAGCATGCGCGTTGAGACGGTGCGAGCCCAAGCAAAGCCGCGAAAAACGCAGGACAATGCACACTCGTTGGCCGCCATCTACCAGGGGAACACATGAATGCCGTGACACCGATACCGCAGCCGCACACTGGTTCCCGCATCGCATTGCGCTCCAGCAAGACGCTCGGCTGGCAGGGCTTCGGCGCGGAGTTGGTCAACGTGTCGGCCGGGCTGCACCGGATTCCGGCGCTCAAGCATCATCGTGTGGGCGTGCATGTCGGCGCGCCGGTGAAGGCGCGTTGCATATGCAGCGAGCGTCGCCTCTCGCGGATTCAGGCGCATGGCGATGCCGATGTGATTCCCGCTGGCGTTGACGGACAGTGGACCGATGAATCCGCCTGCACGATTTTCAGTGTGTGGATTGACGAAGACTTCGCGCAGAGGACCGTCGAGCAGTTGGAATTGAAAACGAGCGAAGCGCAGCTTCGTCCGCAGTTCCAGATGCGCGATCCGCGCTTTCAACATCTGGCCTGGGCGTTACGCGCCGAACTCGAAGCCGATGATGCGTCCGATCCGCTTTACGCCGAAAGCCTGTGTACGGCGATGGTGGTACGGCTGATCGCCAGCGCGCCGGTGCTCGACAAGCTCGAAAACAAACGCCGCATGCTTGCGCCGAAGACCGCTACTCGCGTGATCGAGTTTATCGAAGCGCACCTGGATCAGCGCCTCACGCTTGGCGAACTGGCTGCGCACGCCGAGTTGAGCGTGCCGCATTTCAAGGTGCTGTTTCGCGAAACGCTCGGTATGCCGGTGCATCAGTATGTGGTGCAGCGGCGCGTGGAGCGGGCCAGAGCGCTATTGCTTCAAGGCAGGCTGAACGCGAGTCAGATCGCACTGGAGACGGGCTTTGCGCATCAGAGTCATATGGCGCATTGGCTGGGGCGGTTGTTGGGGGTGACGCCGCGGGAGCTGGTCAAGTCAGGCGCGAATCCCAGCAGCATTATCGAACTCGAATCCTTCAATGCCCGCCGCATCGCCACACCCCGCTAAACCTTAAAAACGCACCGCAGCATAAATAGTTTGGAGTTCCCGCTCTATTGCCCTCACTCGATTTGTATAGCTAAATACGCGGACTTCGCAACCGGAGGCCGTCACATGTCGAAATCGAAGGGTTCTCGCATCGTCGCCTGGGCGATCGCTGCTGCTGTTGTCAATGCTCCGCTCGCCGTTCTTCTGACGCTTGCCACGCCAACCGGCATGGATCGCGCGGTCGCCGCGACGTCAAACACCAGCACCGACGATTACGCGGCAACCCGCTATCCGATCATCCTGGTACATGGCCTCACAGGGACCGACAAGTACCTCGGCGTGCTCGACTACTGGTACGGCATTCAGTCCGACCTCCAGCAGCACGGCGCAACCGTGTATGTGGCGAACCTCTCGGGCTTTCAAAGCGACGACGGTCCGAACGGCCGCGGCGAACAGTTACTCGCTTACGTGAAGCAGGTGCTTGCCGCGACCGGCGCGCAGAAGGTGAACCTGATCGGCCACAGCCAGGGCGGCTTGACCTCGCGCTATGTCGCGGCGGTAGCGCCGGAACTCGTCGCTTCGGTCACGACGATCGGCACGCCGCATCGCGGCTCGGAATTCGCCGACTTCGTGCAGGACGCGTTGCAAAAGGACCCAACCGGTCTCTCGACACCGATTATCGGCGCCTTTGCGAATATATTCGGCATCCTGACGAGTAGCAATCACAACACCAACCAGAACGCGGTCGCCGCGCTGCAAACGCTGACCACGGCTAACGCGGCGGCATACAACCTGCGTTATCCGAGCGCTGGACTCGGCGCGCCCGGTTCGTGTCAAACCGGCGTGGCAACCGAAACCGTCAACGGCAACACGCATCTGTTGTACTCGTGGGCGGGCAGTGCGATTCAGCCGACCTCGGTGTTCGGCATTCCGGGCGCCACCGACACCAGTGTCGCGCCGATCGATGCGGCTGACGTGCTCGATCCGTCAACACTCGTTTTGTACGGCACCGGCGCGATCATGTTGAGCCGCCAGTCGGGGCAGAACGACGGCCTCGTCTCGGTGTGCAGCGCGCTCTATGGCAAGGTGCTCGGTACGAGTTACAAGTGGAACCATCTCGACGAAATCAACCAGTTGCTCGGCGTTCGCGGCGCGAATGCAGCGGATCCAGTCGCGGTGATCCGCACGCAGGCAAACCGCCTGAAGACACAAGGCGTGTGAACGGATGCGGCGATGGGATCGGCAGCGGGGCAGTGCGCGGAGTCAGTGGCTGATTTTCGTGGCGGTGGGTGCGGTGTCGGCGGGCGCTGCGTTATGGCTGAACCACCCGCTGCCCGCGCATGATGCGTCAGTGCTGCACGTGGTGAATGCAGCGAGTTCTGCGCAACCGGCGCTCGCTTTGAACAAGGACATGGCAGCCGGCGCGTCGATGGCCGGCGCATTGCCCGCTTCGCTCGACGGTTCGACGCCGCCGCATCTGCCAACCGATGGACACGGCCACCTCGCGCGCACGCGCGCGGTGCGCGACTTCTTCGATTATTTCCTGACGACGCAAAACGAAATCTCCTCCGCAACGCTCGACGCCTTGGTGCGTCGCCAGATCGCCGCGCAACTCGACGGCACACCGGCCGCCGACGAAGCGGTGAACGTCTGGCAGCGCTACAACGCATATCTCACGGCGCTCGACCAGTTGCCGCAAACCTCCTCGACGCAAAGCCAGAGCCCGAGCCAGAGCGGCGCAAAGCTGGACCTCGACGCGCTGCAACTCTCTCTCGACCAGCGCGACGCGTTAGGCACCCGCTTGATGGGCGAATGGAACGAACCGTTCTTCGGCGCTGAATCGCAGCAGCAACACACGGATTTGGCGCGCCTGCGCATCGCGTCAGATAGTTCGTTGAGCGCCGCGCAAAAAGCGGCACGTCTCGCTGCGCTGGACGCGGCACTGCCGCCGGAAACACGCGCGGCCCACGAGCGTGCGCGCCAGCAGCAAGCCGCACTCGACGCGATCGGTCAGGCGCAAAAGCAGGGTGGTTCGCTCGATACGCTACGTGCGCAGATCACGCAGACACTTGGGCCTGAAGCAGCGCAACGTGTCGTGCAGATGCAGCAAGCCGACGACGCCTGGCAAGCCCGCTACGCGGACTACTCGAACCAGCGCGCACAGATCGACAAGCAGGATTTACCGCCTCAGCAACGCGATGCGCAGATCTCGCAACTGCGTCAGCAGTTCTTCACCAATCCGAGCGACGCGATGCGCGCCGCGTCGCTCGATCGCGACAGCGGTTCAGCGAACTGAACCCGCTATCGCGACGTGGCGTGGCATCTCAACCCGGCGCGGCACCCGTCAACTGCGAGTACACGTCGTGCGACAGTTGCAACAGCTGCTTGCGATCGATCCCACCTGACACCGCATAGCCAAAGTCACCGTCGACCCAGTAGAAGACGTTCACCGGCCCGTCCTGATACAGCTTGAACGCGGTGGTGTTCGCGTTCACCTGACGATGCGAAATGCACAGCGTCACGCGTTCGCCGTTTGGCCCGCGATACATGAACTGCGCGGTCGGCCCATCGGCGCCCGGCAACAGACGGCCGCCGGACAGGTTGAAACCGCTCTTCGACAGAATCGGCGGATGCACATTGGTGCCGAGCCGGTTGGACAGCCACTGCACGAAATCCTGTTCGTGATTGGCATTCATGTCGGCCGGACGGTCGACAGCGGGCATATAAACCACATGCGCCACCGCGGCTTGCCGTGCGAAACCTTCGGCGCTATCCAGGCTGACAGGGCGCGTATCCGAGTGGCCGGTGACCGGCGCGACGACGTCCTGCCCCATATGCGTGCCTATGCCGATGCCCACGCCCGTCACCAGCGCCGCGGCCATCCCGGCGAACTGCGGCCAGTTGGCGGCAATGCGCCAGCGGCGCCCTCTGGCCGAAGGCGTCTGCAGGCGTTTGGGCACGGGCTCGCTCAGCACGCGGTCGTAGCGTTCATGGAACATGTTGTTCAGCGAAAAATAATCGCTGATGCGCGCCGCCAACTCGGGGTTCTGTTCGAGCGCGCGCTCCACCTCGACGCGTCGTTCGTCGGACAGCGTGCCGTCCACGTACGCGTGCAGATCTTCTTCGCCGATCGGCGTGTGTTGGTCGCTCATCGCACCACCTGTAATTTTGCACCGGGCTGCTTGCCCGCCATCAATGCCCGAAGCCGCTCGCGCCCGCGCGAAAGGCGCGACATCACCGTGCCGATCGGAATGTTCAGCGCGAGGGCCACGTCGGCGTAGCTCATTTCCTCGAGACCGACCAGCAGCACGACTTCGCGCTGCTCCATGGGCAAACGCTGCAACGCGTAGTCGAGGTCGCGCATTTCCAGCGAACGGGTCTGATCGGACGGCACGGCAAATTCGCTTTCGTGGACGCTGTCGTCGTCGACCGCCACGTGGACGGCGCGCGCCGAAGCCTTGCGCGCCTGATTGGCGAACACGTTATGCATGATCGTGAACAGCCACGCACGCAGGTCGGTGCCCGGCTGGAACATGCCGGTGCGACCGAGCGCGCGTTCGAGCGTGTCCTGAACCAGATCGTCGGCGAGATCGCGATTGTTGATCAGCGCTCGCGCATAGCGCCGCAAGCGCGGCACATGCTCTATCAACTCGTCACGGACATCCATTTTTCATCCCAATCGTGGGGCTTCGCGTGGGCCGCCGGGTGGGCGGCCGTCGATTGAACCACCACGCGCATTCGAGGTGCAAACACGCGTGGGCGCATTTTATTCCGTTGTTTTTTAGAGCGTTGCGAAAAAACTGGCAACGGCTTACCGCACGGTCATGACGTCGGCGGCGCGCATCAGGCCGTGGGTGCGGGCGTCGCCGGCGACCACGAAGTGCTGCCGCTGCGCCGTCCAGGTCAGCAGGCGGATCTCGCCGATACGGCGGGCGGCCCACTGCGGCTGGGCCGGCGCCAGCAGCGCCAGCGTGGAAATCAGCACGACGGGCCGGTTGTCCCCGTTCAGATAGACGAATTCGGTGGCGCGTTGGAATGGGCCGAGCGATAGAACCCTTTGATCCACGAGTCGCAATCCGATTGCTGCGAGGTTGGGTGCGGACACGTCGGTTCGCGTCGGCGAGGCGGCGGAATACGGTGCGGCGGCGGATTCTGCCAGCGCCATCACAGCGGCATTGTTGAGCGCCTGACGGGATGCCTGGGTGGCGGCAAGCCAGCCGCTCACGGCCACCAGCGTCAGAACGAGCGCCGCGAGCGCTTTGGCCGCCTTGCCCGGACGCCTCGCGGCCTTCAACCGGTAGAGCGTGCCGCGCCATCCTCCTTCCGTACGGTTCGAAACGTGTTCGTCAGTTGTCTGGAAGGCCTGCTGCATTTGCGCGTTCAGCCTGCCGTAGAAGGCCACCCGGCGCGCCTCCGCCGGATCCTTACCCAGATAGTCCTGCAGAAACGCGGCGCGTTCCGGCGTCAGCGTGCCATCGGCATAGGCCTGGATGTCGGCTTCGGAAAGCGGCGAGTCGGAGGGGGCGTCGGTTGAGGTCATGGTGTCGGCGTTCGTCGGATTTCAGCTATCGAGTGGCGAACACATGCGGGACCGCGTTTATTCCATGCTCTTCTCGCGCTTTTTTCGATGGGGTCGCCACGCCGCTATGACACAGCCGAACGACGAGTAAACCCGTTCTCACGCTGTTTTCTTCCGCGTTCGAGAGATGTTTTTTCTGAAGTGAAAACGCAGGAATAAAAACTCGCGGAACGTGGTTCTCCCTCATGCAAACCCGCACAAAACTCACTGGAGTTCATCATGAAGAAAATCACTTTTGCCGCGTTGTCCCTCGTCGTTCTCACCGCTTCGTCGAGCGCATTTGCAGAAGGTAAGACACGTGCTCAGGTGTACCAGGAATTGATCGAAGCCCAGCAGAACGGTCTTGACTATGTGACCGATGCATCGTATCCGGATGTGAGTCCCGTCTTCGCGCAGCAGGTCGCGCACCACAAGGAAGCGCTTGCTGCACAGGCGGCCGCCGCGAGCCATGTCGCGAACGGCAGTGCGGCGATGGGTAACGCCAATTGAAGGGATCGATATCCGGCGCGCGGCGCGAACGGGCGCGCCGGATATCGAACGGAATAGATCGCTGAATTCAGTGTTCACCGATGAGTGCATCTTTCCGAGCGTCAAGGAGTCGTCGTGACAAAACCATCCGTTCCCAATTCTGATCCCCTATGCGTGCCATGCCGGCTCGCCGCGATCGGCGCCGTCGTCGCGGTCCTTGCCGGCGGCTTCGCCTATACGGCGGGCTGGCTGACGCCCGCGCGGCTTACTGCGCCGCGTTTCATCAATACGTTCGAAGCGGTGGCCGGCCAGCCGCATCCCGGCTACCGCCGCAACCATGCAAAGGGCCTGTGCGTAGAGGGGTATTTCGACAGCAATGGCGACGGCGCGGTACTCTCGCGTGCCGCCGTGTTTGCGCCCGGCCGCACGCCGGTCATAGGCCGCTTTGCGGTTCCCGGCGGCAATCCGTCCGCGCCCGACACGAGCTCGCCGGTGCGCAGCATGGCACTGCTGTTCCAACTGCAGAATGGCGAGCAGTGGCGAACGGGAATGAATTCGACACCTGTATTCGCTGTTCATACGCCCGAGCAGTTCTATCAGCAACTGGTTGCGGCGAAACCCGATGCCGCGACCGGCAAACCGGACCCGGCGAAGCTGAAGGCGTTTTACGCCGCGAATCCAGAAACCAAACCGTTTCAGACCTGGGTGAAAGCACATCCGCCGTCATCGAGTCTGGCGAACGCCGCGTACTACAGCATCAACGCATTCCGGTTTACCGATAGTGCGGGCAATACTCGCGCCGTGCGTTGGGCGATGGTCCCTGAAACGCCGTATGCGCCGATCTCCGATGCGCAAAAGGCAGAGAAGAATTTCCTCGCGGCCGACCTCAACCAGCGCCTGCAAAGCGGACCGTTGCGCTGGCATCTGATCCTGACGGTCGCGCAGCCCGGCGATCCCATCGACGACGCGACGATGCAATGGCCCGACGATCGTCAGCATATCGATGCCGGCACGCTGGTGATCGATCACGCGATGTCGCAGGAGGACGGTACGTGCCGCGACGTCAATTTCGATCCGACCATCTTGCCGGTGGGCATCCGGCCTTCGAACGATCCGTTGCTTGCCGCACGCTCGGCTGCTTACGCGCTGTCGTACAAGCGCCGCACGCGCGAAGAAGCGTTGCATCCGGCGATCCACCAAACGCAGACAAACGGAGGCCAGTCATGAAGCAGACGCAAGCACATTTCAGTCCGCTCGCGCGAGCCCTGCATTGGACGATGGCGCCGCTGATCATCGCGATGCTGTTCGTCGGGGTGGGGATGGTTGCGACGGTGTCGCATGCGCATAGCACGCTGATCGCAATTCACAAGCCGCTCGGCATTGCGCTGCTGGTGTTGGTGGTACTGCGCGCGAGCGTGCGCATCAGGCGCGGCAGTCCGCCGCTGCCGGCAGACATGCCAGCGCCGCAGCGCATCGCCGCCAGGCTGTCGCATCTCGTCCTTTATGCGCTGATGGTGGCGATGCCGTTGATCGGCTGGGCGATGCTATCCGCAGCGGGATATCCGATTACGTTATATGGACCGCTGCATTTGCCACCGATTGCGCCGCACAACGTCGAACTGTTCGCGGTACTGCGCGCACTGCACACATGGCTCGCATTCGCACTGTTCGCCACGGTGCTGTTGCATCTCGCGGCGGCGCTGTTTCATGGTTTGATCCGCCGCGATGGGGTGTTTTCGAGTATGGCGCGTGGCGCGCGTTAGCGCTTCACCCGTTCCGAGCGCGGATCATAGGGCGCCTTCAGATGCACGGTCGCCGGCAGCAGATCGCCGGCAACGTCGATCATGTATTGACCGCCGTTCAGATACGCCGCATCCGCCACGCCATCCGGATTGTTGATATAGCCCATCGCCACCGGACAGCCGAGCGTGTGGCCGAACGCGGCCGAACTGACGAAACCGACCGGCTTGCCGTCACGGAGAATGGCTTCGCCGCCCCACAGCATGCGATCCGCGGCGCCGTCAGCGGTGAGCACCACCATACGGCGGCGCAGCGGTTCGGCACGCAATTTCAGCAACGCATCCCGGCCGCGGAACGGGATGTCTTTATCGAGCTTGCAGGCGAATGACAGACCGGCTTCGAACGGATTCGTATCCGGCGTCAGCTCACGGCCCCATGCGCGATAGCCTTTCTCGATGCGCAAAGAGTCGATCGCGTAGTAGCCCGCGTTGACGAGACCGAATGCCTTGCCCGCTTGTTGCAATGTTTCGTACACGCTGAGAGCGAACTCGACCGGCACGTACAGTTCCCAACCGAGTTCGCCGACGTAGGTCAGGCGGGTGGCGCGCAGCGTCGCGTAGCCGAGATCGACCTCGCGGCTTTGGCCGAACGCGAACGCCTCATTGCTCCAGTCCGCCTTCGAAACGCTTTGCAGCAACTCACGCGAACGTGGGCCCATCACGGCGAGCACGACGTATTGGCCGGTGACGTCGACCAGCGTGCAGTGTTTGTCGTGCGGAATTGCTTTTTCGACGGTGTCGAAATCGCGCGTGGTTTGCGCGGTGCCGGTGACGAGCAGGTATTGATCGTCGGCGAGGCGCGTGAGCGTGAAATCCGATTCGTAGGTGCCGCGCTCATTGAGCATGCCGGTGTAGACCGTCGTACCTGGCGGCACGGCTACGTCATTGGCGACGATGCCTTGCAGCACACCTTCCGCATCGCGTCCTTTGACGAGAAATTTGGAGAACGACGTCATGTCGAATAGCGCGACGCCTTCGCGACACGCGTGATGTTCGGCGCCGCTCCACGGCAGCCAGTTCTGCTGGCCGAACGCGTAATCGATCTGTGCTTCTGCCGGCGTCGGCGCGAAAAAGTTGGCGCGCTCCCAGCCCATTTTGCTGCCGAAGCAGGCGCCGTCGTCACGCAGCAGCGAATACAACGGCGAGCGGCGAAATGGTCGCGCGCTGTCGAGTTCGCGATTCGGCCACGGCATCGCATAGTGCAGACCGAGCGTTTCCTTTACGCGATCGTGCAACCACGTGTCGTTGCCGTTAAAGCGCGCAAAGCGGCGGATGTCGACCGGCCACAGGTCCATCGTGGGTTCGCCCGCGACGATCCATTCGGCGAGCGCCATACCGGCGCCGCCCGCCGACGCGATTCCCATCGAATTGAAACCCGCGCCGACGAAAAAGCGCCGCAACTCCGGCGCTTCGCCGAGCATGAAGTTGTTGTCCGGCGTGAACGATTCCGGACCGTTGTAGAACTGCTTGACCTGCGCCGTTTCGAGCGCGGGTACGCGCTGCAGCGCATTTTCCATCAGGATTTCGAACTGACCCCAGTCGTCGGGCAGCAACTGGAATTCGAAATTCTCCGGGATGCCGTTCATGCCCCACGGCTTCGCGTTCGGCTCGAAGCCGCCCATCACGAGGCCGCCCACTTCCTCCTTGAAATAGATGAAGCCGTCCGGATCGCGCATCACCGGCAGGTCCGGGTGCACGCCGGCGATGCGTTCGGTGACGATGTAGTAGTGCTCGGCCGAGTGCAGCGGCACGGTCACGCCGCACAGGCGGCCGATCGCCTTGGCCCACTGGCCCGCGCAATTCACGACGATGTCCGCGTCGATCGTGCCTTCTTCGCCGTCCTTGTTGCGCCAGGTGAGGCCGCTGACTTCGCGTGCGCCTGTCGTGCCGTTTGCCTTGTCTTCGAGGGCGGTGCGCGTGTGAATCGCCGTGACGCGCGTGTTCTCGACGATGCGCGCGCCGCGCGTGCGGGCGCCGCGGGCAAGGGCTTGGGTCAGGTCGGTGGGATTCGCTTTGCCGTCGCCGGGCAGCCAGACGGCGCCGAGCAGGTCGTCGGTGCGCATCACCGGCCATAGATCGCCGGCTTCCTGCGGGCTGATCACGTCGCAGGCCACGCCGTAGGCGCGCGCGACGGCGGCGGTGCGCTTGAGTTGCGTCATCCGCTCGGCCGTGCGGGCCACCGAGAGCGAGCCGCATTGCTTCCAGCCGGTCGCAAGGCCGGTGTCGGCTTCGAGTTCGGCGTAGAGGGCGGTCGAATAGCGGATCAGTTTGGTCATGCTTTCCTGCGCGCGCAGTTGGCCGACGAGCCCGGCCGCGTGCCAGGTCGTACCGCACGACAGTTGGCCCTGTTCGAGCAGAACCACATCGCTCCAACCCAGTTTGGTGAGGTGATAGGCGACCGAACAGCCAATGATGCCGCCCCCGATGATGACAACGCGCGCGTGGGTGGGGATGGGTGTGGACATGTGTTGGAATGAGTTGAATTAATGCGCGTAGATTGCAACAAAATTTGGCAAAAAGCAACGATCGATTTGACTGGTGCGGGATCCAAAGGTGGTGGCGGCTGCGTCGGCAGCAGACGACAACGCCGCCTTTTTATAACCAAGTAGGTTAATATCGACGGGAGAAGTGGGTCATTCAAGGAGTGGTGAGCATGAAATGCCCGAACTGCGGAGCGGCCGAGCTGGTGCGCGATACGCGCAATATGCGCTATGTCTATAAGGGGGAGACGGCCATCTTCGAAGCCGTCACTGGCGACTATTGCCGGGCATGCGAAGAGGCGGTGCTCGACATGGACGAGGCGACCCGCACGAGTCAAATGATGCTGGCCTTCAACAAGGAGGTAAATGCATCGCAAGTGGATCCCGCATTCATTGCCGCCGTACGCAAGAAGCTTGATTTGGACCAGCGCGAGGCAGCGGAAATTTTCGGCGGCGGGGTGAACGCTTTTTCGCGGTACGAGAATGGCAAGACCAGGCCGCCGCTCGCGCTCATCAAACTGTTGAAGGTGCTGGATCGGCATCCGGAGTTGCTGGCGGAAGTGAGGGCGGGCTGAGCTTTAGTGTCGTTTTAGTGTCGTATATGTGGTTTTGTATGGGAATGCGTTGGGATTTCTTGGCGAACTATGAGGTGTTTGCTAGACTGGGCGCCGTCATCCCGGTCTCCACCCCATGTTCTCCACCCAACGCCAAGCCGAAATTCTGCGACTCGTCCGCGAGCAGCGCACCTGCACGATCACCGATCTTGCCGGCCGCTTCGAGGTTTCCGACGAGACCATTCGCCGCAATATCAAGCCGCTGATCGCCGACGGACTGCTCATCAAGGTCCATGGCGGCATCATGCTGCCCGAGCGGCTCGACGAGCCGCCGTTCCAGCGGCGCATGGTGGCAAGCCGCGCGGGCAAGCAGGCGATTGGCGCGCGCATCGGCGAACTCGTGCGGGACGGCGACTCGCTGATCCTCGAGGGTGGTACGACCTGTCTGCATATCGCTCAGGCGCTCACGGCGCGTTCGCGGCTCACAGTGGTGACCAATTCCATCGAAGTGGCCCGCGTGCTGGCACCGCGCAACGGCAATCGGGTGTTCATCGCGGGGGGCGAACTGCGCGCCGACGACTCCGCCGCTTTTGGCGACAGCGTGCTGGCCTTCCTGCGCCAGTTTCACGTGCGTTACGCGATCGTCTCGGTCACCGCGATCGATATGCAGGGCCGTTTCATGGATGCGCTGCCCGCCGACGTGGCGTTTTCGGTTGCCGCCTTTGCGCAGGCTGAGCGGCGCGTGGTCGCGGCGGATCACGCGAAATTCGGTCATAGCGCGCTGGTACACGCTTTCGGCCCGGATTCGGTTGATCTGCTGGTCACCGACCAGGCGCTGGCTCCTGCGCTTGCCCAGATGTTTGCCGCAGCGGGTCTGGAAGTCAGCGTCGGCGCGCTTGCGCAAGGCGGCGCCGAGCCGGACGCTGGAAACGGTAATCGGGTCGGCCCACCCACTGACGCGGCGCGCTAGTCCTGCCACGCCATCTGTCCCTTAGGCCGCCTTCAAAGCCAGCAACAAAGCCGCCTCCACAGCCTACTGCGTCCAACGCGTAAAATGGCGGGTTACCACGGGCAATCTATGCGGGACCGAAACTGCGCGGGCAGTTGCCATTCATCGCCTGCCGCGCCGCTTCTGCGTCCACGCAGCGTCGCCTTCGCCGGCTTGAAAAGGAATGGACCCTGATGTCGTCAGTTTTCTTCGATCGGGAACGGATTACGGAATGGCTGGGTGACCACACCGTCGCCAAAGCGCGCTCGGTCGGCGCCGTCACGAAGGTGGAGTGGCGTGGCGACACGCTCAGTGGCTACGTGCAAGGCACGCGCGTGCTGCCCTACCACACGCGGGTTCGGTTTCGCACCGATGGCGGCAGACCGTGGGCGCAGGGCGACTGCAGTTGCCCGGTCGGCCGCAACTGCAAGCATGTCGCCGCGCTGCTGCTCGCCGAGCTCGAGTATCACGATGAGATGGACCACATCACCCACGTCGACATCGACGCCGATGAGCACTCACCCGCCGGCTACCCGCAGGCGCCGTCCGGAACGGCGGTGCAGCCGTCGTCCGGTGTGCGCCCCGAACTGGTCAGCTGGCTGGAGCGTTTTCGCGCGCGCACCGAGGCCGCCGATGCGGTCGCCCAGAAGGCGGGCGCCGCGCGCACCCAAACGCTGGCCTATCTTCTGAACTGGTCCAAATTCCACATGCGCCATGAGGTCGTGTTGTACCGGGCGCGCTGCCATCCGGACGGCACGATTGTCGAAGTCGACGAGCCCTGGGGCAATGTGGAAGCGGCCTTGCTCAAGCAACCCAAATTCGTCTCCGACGAAGACCTGTCGATCCTGCGCGGCTTGTGGCTGGGCCGCTCGCGCGAGGACTTCGGTCAGTTCATTCTGCGCGGCACGAGCGGCGCGGAGATGCTGCAAAAGCTGATCGCCACGGGGCGCCTGTTCTTCGAGCTCAAACCGGCGCCAGGCCGCGAGGTGCCGACTCCGTTGTCGCGCGGTACCGATCGGCCCGGTCGGATCGAATGGGAGCCGCTCGCGGACGAACGCCTGCGGCCCGTGCTGTGTACCGAGCCGCGCGCCACCATGGTGCTGCCCACCGAGCCGGTCTGGTATGTGGACGGCGTCGGCAATGAAGCGGGCATCGTCGAGTCGTCGCTGCCGTTCCAGCAGTTGCCCGATTACCTCGCTATGCCGCCGATCTCGCTCGCCGAAGCGCCGCTCGTCGCCTCGGTGCTGCGCGAGATTGCGCCCGATCTGCCGTTGCCGCCCACGCACGACGCCTCCGCGATCCGTGTGATCGACGTCGATCCCGTGCCGGTGCTCACGCTCAACAGCCATGCGCTGCCGTCTACGGCCAAG
>NZ_WOEY01000122.1 GCF_013177695.1 Paraburkholderia solitsugae
AGCGTGCGGGTCGGCACGGTAATGTCGCTGGTGAATACGGCGATCGGGCGGGTGTTTGCCGCGTATGTCGCGGACGATGTGCGTCATGGTCTGCTGGCACAGGATCATTTGCGGCTGGCGGGGGCTGAGGAGGAAGAGATTTTTGTGGGGGCGGCAACAGCGGCTGAAGGTCCAGCAACGGCCTCAAGTCGCAAAGACGCCGCGCCGTCGCTACCGCAGTTGACAAAGGCCTACGCCAAACGCCTTGCACAAATCCGCGCCGACGGCATCGACACCGCATTGAGCCGGCCCGTACCGGGTATCGACACCCTGGCCGCGCCGGTGCTGGACCACACCGGCAGCATCTGTCTGGTGCTCGCGTTGATGGGGCCGAGTGGCAGCTTCGACAGCGAACTCGCGGGCGGCCCAGCGCAGACTTTGCGCGCCGCCACCCAGAGGTTGTCGCGGCGGTTTGGGTGGATGGCGGTGGCAGGCGAGGCCTGAAAAGCTGCCTCAACAAGGGATAAGTAATCGTTTTTCCAAAAAAACTGGCACTTTGTAATCGTTTTACGCGCCCAGTAATCGAAATGAAGCGCAGACGCCGTATAATCGTTTTTCCAGAAAATACGCGTTTTGTAATCGTTTTGCGAGCCGAGTAATCGAAACTACGCAAAACTGAGCGAAACAACGTGTCCTCGCGCGCGTCCCCGCCACCCCGGATCGAAAATCATGCCGCAGATCGGTTATCAATGGCTATCCAACACGTACGGCGTCGTACCGGTCCACCCGTTCGCCGTTCAAAGTGAAATCGGCCGGGTTCGCTCAACGTCCACCGACGGTGACATCCGCCGCGAGGTTTACCCCGAACGCTATCGTCCGGCCGCCAGCCTGACCGACAACCTGACTTTCGCCTTCCGGCACGAGGGCATTCACCTGGAATTCATCGCGCGACTCTATGCGCTGCAACCGGTGCGCCACGAACTGGAGGCATGGATCGCCCGCGAACCCACAGGCGCGTATGCCCGCCGCGCCTGCTTCTTTTATGAGTGGTTGATGCCGGAGCCGTTAAACGCGCCGGGCATCTCCCGGGGAAACTATGTGGATGCGTTGAATCCCGAGGACTTCGTCGTAGGCACGCCGGTCAACAACGCGCGTTGGCGTGTGCGCGACAACCTGCCAGGCAATCGGGATTTTTGCCCGGTGATTCGACGTGTCGAAGCGGTTCAGCGCGCCGAAGCTTACGACCTTGCCGCACCGCTTGCCGAACTGGAAGCGGCCTATGGCATCGATCTGATCTTGCGCAGCGCCGTCTGGCTGACGGTCAAAGAGAGCCGCGCGAGCTTTCTGATCGAACACGAGCAGGACAAAGAGGATCGAATCCGCCGCTTTGCCGCGGTCATGGAAAGCGAATGCGGACAGCATGCGAATCCGTTCGACGCCGAAACGCTCGGCGTCTTGCAACGCGGCATCCTGGGGCAGTCGGCCCTGCGTTACGGCATCCGCCGCTCCCCGGTGTATGTGGGGCACATCGCACGCTATCAACCGGTGGTCGACTACATCGCGCCGCATTGGGAACACATCGAAACGATGCTCGCAGGGCTTAGCCGCTTTCTGGAACGCACCGAAGGGGGGGCGTCTATCGTGCGTGCTGCCGCGGCGTCGTTCGGCTTCGTCTATGTCCACCCTATGGCCGATGGCAACGGCCGCATTTCGCGCTTCCTGATCAACGACATTCTGCGTCGCGACGGCGCGGTGCCTGCGCCAATCATCTTGCCGGTATCCGCCACGATCACCCACAGCACGCGCGATCGTGCCGCTTACGACAAAGTGCTCGAACGTTTTTCGCGCCCGTTGATGAAACACTATGCGGACCAGTACACGTTCGGCAGGACCGAGATCGCGGAAGACGGTGTCGAATACAACCTGCACTTTCGCGCGTATGACGACGCGCTGCCCGCCTGGCGCTATCCCGATCTGACCGCACACGTCATCTATCTGGCTGACGTGATCGACATGACGCTAACGCATGAAATGCGCACCGAGGCGCGCTTTCTGCACGCCAACGACTCAGCACGGCGCGCCATCAAGGATTTTCTCGAAGCGCCGGACAACGATCTGGACAGCATCATTCGCAGCGTCCGGCAGAACGGAAACAGCGTGTCGAACAACTTGCGCAAGCGCTATCCGCTGTTTGACGAGCGGCCGGAGTTGAGCGCGCAAATCGTGCAGGCTGTCACCGAAGCATTTTCAGATGAGAACAATCGCTAGCCCCCGCCGAAGCAAGATCACTTGCCATTGGCATCGGTACGCCGCGCTTTTCCCCTCCGATAACGCCACACCCCCACACCGATCACACCCGCGGCGATCAGCAACCCGATCAGCGCCACGCGCTTCTTGTTGCGCCCCGTATCGCGCTTCACGTTTTGCCACGCCTGCGTATAAGTGAACGTCGCCGCAGCCTGGAAATCCGGTTCCGGGCACAGCGTGCCGAACGGCCCGCCGAAGTTGACGTAAGCCCCCTCCTTGACATACCGCTGATAAAAACCACGCGCACGCGCCGGATCGTCGTTGTGCATCCAGTCCGTCCCGCGACATAGCACGGCGGCAAATGCCTGCGAACGCGGTGGCAACCCATCCGCCGCTTTGACGATGTAGTCGGCGGCGATTTCGCGGTAGTGAAAACGCGTCAGCGGTTTGCTCTCGCTGGCCGCATAGCGGTGCTTCTCGTCGGCGGTAACGAACGGTCCAGCCAGGTCCACCTCCGCGCGCGCCGCCGGCGTGTCCGGTACCGCAGCCGCCCTGGCCGCGCCAGCATCGGAAGCTCGATCCACGCGCGCGCTGATGACGCCTGAGCGCCCCGATCCGCCGGCGAACGCACCGTCGATGTCGTAAAAATCCGGTCCCTGCTCGTAGCCCATCAACTCCATCCCGGACTGCTTCGCGAGCGTCGCCGCGTCGAACCAGCCGCGCGCGCGGTTCGTGCGCGTCCACGCGTGCTGCGCCTCGTCCAGCGCAGCCGCATAGTCGCGCGCGAGCTTGCGAAGCTGCAATTGCTTGCGAGTCGTCTGGCCGCCTTCCCAACTGAAGGCGCTGTAGCGCGGATCGTCGTCGGCGGGGAAATACGGCAGCGCTTCGTCGATCCGGCCGTCACGCACGAGGCGGCGCGCGAGCAGATAACGCAAGGTATCGGCGGTGGTCTGGTGCAAGGCGTAGTAGGCGCCCGCACCGGCATCGGGCGATGGCGTCGGCGGGAGCGCCGATGCAGGTGCGCGCGAGTCGACGAAGTGCTTCAGCTCGTCGGTGGTGAGCACGCGTTCCGTGATATAGGCCATGTCGCTGCCGTACGCGACATCGGAGACGGAGTCGTCTTGCCCGCCGGTGTTATCCCGTCGCGACGCCGCGTCAAACAGGTAGCCGAGCGCTTCGACATACTGGCCGCGCGACAGTGTCAGCACCGCCTGCTCGCCCTTGATCAACTGCGCGCCGGCAGGCTCGACACTCGAATCGGCGACCGGAAAACCTTTGGATGCTTGCGCATACGCCTGCACAGCAGCCGCCGTATCGCCGCGGCGCAAAGCTAGTTTTGCGGTCACCCAGCTTGCGAGTGCGCTGTGTTCACGCGCCACCAGCGTACTAGCGAAATCGTAGCGGCCGACGCGATAGGCGAGCGCGGCGAGGCGGTCGGCGCCTGCGACATGATCGATGCCGCGTTGCTGGATCGCCTCGACCAGCGACACTAAAGCCGGGTTGGATTTGATGCCCTTGTCGCCGCGGGCGGCATCGGCATAGCCGGTCGGGCCGTAACTGTTGTCGTAGCCGCCGTAGTATTCGAACGCACTCGCCGGTTGGTCCTTGACGATGTCGCCTTCCCGCGCGAGCGCATACGCGACCAGCAGACGTTGCGCGACCGGATCGTCGATCAGTGACGCGACACGCGCCTTGTCGGCGAGCGTCCACGCCGCGATGAAGCGCATGGATTGCAAGCCGCTGTTGCCACCGCGAGCCGCCTGCTGCGCGTAAAGGTTGATGGCGTGTTTGAGATTCGCCGGCGCGATCGCCGCCGCGCACGACGTGTTATTCAGGAAGCTGCGGTAGTCGCATTGCTTGCCGCTCTCCTTGTTGTGCAGAAAGGTGAGCGCTTCGTCGCCGAAGCTGGCCACCGCGAGGCCTTCGGGATCGGGGGCGCCGTTCGCCGCGAGCGTGCGCGGTCTTGCGTACGCTGCCGGCAATGCTGCTGTGAGGGCGGCGCAGGCGTCGCCGCCTGTGCAGTTGTCCGCGCGGGCCTGGGCGATGGCCGCGAGTTCAGTTGCGGCGGCTACCGCACGTGGAGCGCCGGTTGAGGCGGCCAATGCAAGGATCGCGTCGAGCCGCGTGGCTGCGCGGCTGAGTAGCGGTTCGCGTGCGGCGCAGGTGGGTTGGGGAGTGTCAGTCGTGCTCGCCGCGCTGGTAGCTGGCGGAGAACTGGACGCTGCCGCATTTGCAGCGGTTGCGTTTGCCCCGGACGCAGGGGCATCCGACGCGACACTTTCGGTACTTGTACAGGCCGCCAGCGCGTGCCCGAAATCGACGTCAGCGGCAGCATAGAGCCGTTGTGCTTCCGGCACGCCTGCGCCCATTGCATAGGCCGCATCTCCATCGGCGGCCTTGGCCATCGCAGCCAGCGTGGCGATCTGTTCTGGCGAGAGACCGGCCAACACCGCCGTGGCAGGATCGACCGGCTGTTGCCCCGCCGGCACGCTTGCGGCTTCCGGAGCCTGCAGATGGTCACCCGGCGTCACGAGATACGACGCCTCATACGAAAACGAATTGTTCGGCGTACCGGACAGCGTGCCCGCGCGATTGTCGAGCAATTGCAGCGGAAAGAACGGTCCGCAGGCATGGACGATGACCGCGCCAGCCAACAACGCGACCCCGCCACCGAGCGCAAGCGTTTTACGGTTCAACATGAACAGAGACCTTTTTGTTTTCGACTTCGCCGCAGCGAAGCCAGCCGATGTCGCGGCGCATTCCCGCACGCAGCAAGCCGGGTTGAACACGCCGCAGCAGCATGCCGTGCGCGTCGTAGTCGAGTGCGTAGCCGTTGATGCCGTCGGCGGCTTCGCATGAGGAATCGGTGCGCACCACAGCGGGTAGTGGCGCGTCGGCATTGCCGCCGCTGACGAGCGACACGTCGTATAGCCCCGGTTGCTGAGCGCTTGTGCGCACGTCGGCGGTAATCGCGGCAGCTAACGGCGCGCGCGTCAGCACTGCACGCCAGGTGACGAGGCTCCAGGCGCGTTCGTCGGCGTCGGTGGGTAGGCGGAACCAGACGATGCCCTTGAGTCCCGACAACGCGTCGCGCTCAATCCGCGTGACGAAGGCGCTGATCTGCTCCGGTTGCGCGACGAGTTCATGCGATACCCCTTGAGTGAAGCCGTTCGCGAGCAACATCGGACGCTCGCTTTCGATGCCGGCCACGCGGCCGTTGTCGCCCCATGTCACGCGCGAGCCGTAGGTCGGCAATGCGACGCGCCACGGACGCTTCGTGCGTTGCGCGAATGCGCCCAGCCATGCGCGCGCTTGCGTCGGGTCGAACAGGCCTTGCGTCGGATTCACGACCGCGTGCACCTGAAGGATGGATTCATCGGCTTGGGCCAGCAGCGCGTCGAGCGCCGGGCTGTCGAGCCAGGTGGGCAAAGCGGTGATCGTTAGTTTGACGGCGGGATCGAGTTGCGCACGTAGCGCGGAGAGGAAGCGCGTGTACGCGGCGAGCCTGGATGTCGCGCAGTCGTGATCGATTTCGATGGCCGCGAGCGTGACGCCGTGTTGCTTCCAATCGGCGGCGAGCTTGACGATGCGCGCGACCGGCAGCGTATTGAGATCGTCGAGTTGGCCTTCGATCCGGATGACGGCTGTTACGGGCGCGTGCCCTGCGGTAAGCGCCGCCCAATCAGGCGAGACGATGGTCCAGTCGTCTTTGGCGTCTTTCTCTGCGGCGAGCACGTGCCACGTTTGAACGAAGCCGCTGCTGTATTCAATCGCGGAGGTGACGGAAGGTGTCCATTTGCGTTGCCAGATATAGGCGTCGTTCGACAACGGTGCTGGCGGCTTGCCGCAGGCGCCGACGAGCGTCAGCAACAACACGAGCAGCGGCACGGCAAAGGCAGCGAGCCCGCCATGCAGTCGCCGCCGCGCCGGTGCTGAACCGTCGTCATTCATAATTCAATGCTTTGGGAACGCGGCAAACGCAGACAGAGCACGGCTGAAGCGAGTAGTTTTTCATTTTTCCCTTCGAGGGTCTTTTGACCATGCGCGGTGCATTTGCGGGTTCAGCGTATCCGGCGGATTTTATGGTGCGCGCTGTTCGTTGTAAAACGATGACGTGAAAGCAATGCCCCACGCTAAATATCTTGTTGACTCGTCCCCAAGGGCCAACTGCATGATGTGCGTGGTCGGCAAACGAAGAGGTGACTCATGCGTTGTTTCACCGCATTTTTAAGTGCGTCCGAAGCGGCAAAGCAGCTCGGCGTCTCGATCAAGGCCCTGCGACTCTACGAGCAACGAGGCCTGGTGACGCCGGAACGCACGGCGGCCGGCTACCGGAGCTATGGCCCTACCGAAATGGTTCGTGCGGCAGAAATTGTGGCCTTGCGCGCACTCGGCCTTAGCCTCGCGCAAGTGGAACAAGTGCTGGAAGGCGACCCTCAGAGTCTGGAACCCGCCTTGGCCGCGCACGAGGCGACACTTGAAGCTGGAATTCGCCAGCTCGTGAATACGATTGCCAAAGTCAGGGGGCTCCGGGCTGATCTTGCCCGAGGTCAGGCGCCTGCCGACGGCGAACTCGCACGCCTGCTGAACCCCTCGGCCGAATTCAGCACGGCGTTTGAACTCCCGTGGCCTTGGGGTGGCGAACGGTTCGAACTGCGCGCAATCCGACCGCTGAACTACATCATCGGTCCTTTGGGAAGCGGCAAAACACGGCTGGCGCTATGCCTGGCTGAGAAACTACCGAAAGCCGCCTTCCTGAGCCTCGAACGGATACACGATGGACATGCTGTGACCGTAGCCCGTCTGGAAACGGATCCGGCGCTCAAATCGCGAGTGGATCAGGCGCTAGCGTGGCTCATCGATGAAGGCGCGGCGGAATCGGAAGCCCTCACCGCCCTGCTCGTCGGCCTGGAATCCGAAGGGCCAGCCGTCCTGGTCGTCGATATGGTGGAGCAAGGGCTGGATCAGGCCACGCAGGAAGCCTTGATCATCCATCTGCGTCAACGTGCCAAAGTAGCCGGGCGCCCGCTGTTTCTGATGACGCGCTCTTCCACAATCCTGGATTTGGCAGCAATCGGCCCTGATGAAGCCATTATCCTGTGCCCAGCCAATCACAGCCCGCCCACGCTCGTCGCCCCCTATCCAGGCACGCCGGGCTACGAGGCCGTTGCGACCTGTTTAGCCTCGCCGGAAGTTCGCGCGCGGACGGCGGGCATGATCGCTTACCGTTCTCAAGCAGCGTAACGGTTCACGCTTTCGTCGCAGGGTTCCTGAAGCGGACCATCCGGGTCAATCCCCTGCCGCCTCCGGCTCATGCGACGACAACCGCGCTTTCGCGTGCCGCATCTTTTCAAGCGTCTTCGGACCCGCCTTCAACGCGACGCCGATCGCCAGCGCATCCATGATGCACAGGTGCACGAGACGCGACACGCCTGGCGTATTCGGATCAATTGGACTCGGCACGCGCAGCAGCAGCGGAATATCGACCAACCACGCCAGCCGCGAGCCGACATTAGTCAGCGCAATCGTAGTCGCGCCACGCTCCTTGGCGATCTGAATGCTTTCATTCACTTCGACGCTGCGTCCCGAATGTGAAATCGCAAACGCCACATCACCCGGTTCCATCAGCCCCGCGTAAAGCCGTTGCAAATGACCATCGGTAAACGCCGTAGCCGCGATATCCAGCCGCAAAAACCTTAAAGCCGCATCTTGCGCAACGAGTCCCGACCCCGAGCCCACGCCAAAGAAGAAAACCCGCCCCGCGCTCGACAAGGCCGCAATCGCGCTCTCAAACACGGCCGGATCCAACGCACCACACGCATGCGTGATCCCTTCGACTGCAGCCTCACCCACCTTGCCCATCAACGTCTGCACGTCATCATCACGCGCAACCGCTGTCGACGCATACGGCACCCCGCCCGCCACGCTCTGCGCCAGTTGCATCTTGAAGTCGCGCAGACCATGCGCACCAATCGCGCGGCAAAAGCGCGTGACGGAAGGCTCGGACACCTCCGCGCGCTGCGCGAGCTCAGTGATGCTCGCGCGCATCGCAAAGTCGACGTCGCTCAGCACCATCTCGGCAACTTTGCGCTCGGCGGGCCGCAGATTGGCCAGCGCGCCGCGGATGTGGGGAATCAAGTTCGGTGCGGACACCCGGTGTTCCTTAAGGGTTAAATGAATCCGCGTTGCGTCGCAGCTTCAATCAGCGCGAGCAGGATCAAGCGGCAACACGCGGTTCAGACGAGCCTGCGTCCACTCTCCGTATCGAACAGATGAATATGCTCGGCCGGCAGGCGCAGCGTGACGCGCTGACCGGGCTCGATCTTCGAGCGCTGGCGAGTCGTCACGCACCACGTGCTGCCGCCTATTTTCCCGTACAAGTGGGTCTCCGCGCCAGTCGGCTCGACCACTTCGACTTCCATGGTGGCGTCCGGCGTGGGCGCCATGGTCTCGATGTGCTCCGGGCGCACCCCAAGCGTGACCTTTGCGCCGACTACTGCAGACGCCGGCGTGCCTTCCAGCACAATCTCGCCGCCGTCATCGAGTTTCAACGCGAGGCCCTGCCCTTGCGCCCGATTGACCAACACGCCTTCCGCAAAATTCATCGACGGCGAACCCAGGAAGCTGGCGACGAACAGATTGGCCGGATGGTCGTACAGGTCGAGCGGACGGCCGACCTGCTCGATCCGGCCCGCGTTCATCACGACGATGCGGTCCGCCATCGTCATCGCTTCGATCTGATCGTGCGTGACGTAGATCACCGTATTCTTCAGACGCTGATGCAGTGCCTTGATTTCGGTGCGCATCTGCACGCGCAGTTTGGCGTCGAGATTGGACAGCGGTTCGTCGAACAGGAACAACGACGGTTCGCGCACCACCGCGCGGCCCATCGCCACCCGCTGACGTTGACCACCCGACAGCGCTCGCGGCAAACGATCCAGATAGCCGCTGAGGTTCAGCATCTTCGCAGCGGCTTCGATCCGCGGCTTGAAACTCGCCGACGACTCCTTGCGAATCCGCGGCCCGAACGCGATGTTCTCGTAGACCGACAGATGCGGATAGAGCGCGTAGCTCTGGAACACCATCGAGATATTGCGCTGCTGCGGCGCGAGCGTATTCGCGCGCGTGCCGCCGATCATCAGATCGCCGCCGCTGATTTCTTCAAGACCCGCCACCATACGCATCAGCGTGCTCTTGCCGCAGCCCGACGGGCCGACCAGCACGACGAACTCGCCGTCGTCGATGTGGAGATCGATGCCGTGCACCACCTGCGTGTCGCCATAGCGTTTGAAGATGCCGCTCAGTTGCACTGCTGCCATGCTGTCCTCATCGTCGTGCTGTCATGCGGACGTGCTGCCTTGCTTCATCGAGCAAACAACACGCTGCGCTATCGGGTCAAAGCAGTTCAAAGCGAATCAAATCCATTCAAAGCGATTCAAGCGTCAGTTCTTCCGCCATCAACCGGTTGCCGGCCATCAGCCCGCCGTCGACCGGCAACGCGACGCCCGTAATCACGCGCGCCATCGGCGACGCGAGGAACAGCACCGCATCGGCGATGTCGTCGGGCGTCGCAAAGTCGCGCAACGGGTACCACTTCTTCAGATCTTCGAACACCTGCGGATTCTTGTCGACGCGCGCCTGCCATGCCTGCGTCTTCACCGTGCCCGGACACACGATGTTCGCGCGAATCCCATAGCGGCCGAGTTCCATCGCCAGCGCTTTCGTGTAACTGATGAGACCCGCCTTCGCCGCGCTGTACGCCGGATGCCCGAGCGCGGCCATGCCGTTCACCGACCCGATCAGCACCAGCGCGCCCTTCTGCCGTTCGATCATCGACGCGCGCACCGCTTCCACCGTGTGATACGTGCCGTTCAGATTCAGATGGATGTCGCGTTGCCAGCTGGCGGCGTCGGTCGTGGCAAGCGTCAGACCTTTAGCGGCGCCCGCGTTCGCGACCAGCACGTCCACCGGACCGCGTGTCTTGACCGCTTCGGCCACCGCTTGCTGCACTGCGGCAGCGTCACCGAGGTCGACCGCGATCGGCGTGACATGCGTCGCGCCGAGTTGCGTCACCAATCCGTGAAGCGCGACCGCGTCGATATCGAGCGCCAGCACGGTATCGCCCTGCTCCACAAAGCGCTTGCACAACACGCTGCCGATACCGCCGCAAGCGCCCGTCACCAACACCACACGATTCATGTCTACCCTCGCTCCTGAACCTCGTTGCAGCGCCCGTTTAGCGTGTAAATTTCCTACAAACATGACGCCGCGCAGTTGTCTAGTCATCCAAAAGATTGGGTATCCGTGACTTCGCGTAATGCAGAATACCCCTTCTTTACAGCATCTTATGCACAAAACTGGCTAAGAAAAAATATGGCAGACCCTACGTGACAAGCTATTTTGCGTCATGTAGGATTTTTTCAAACAATTTAACCCAAAGCGGCCGGCGACGGCAGCAGACCACCCCCCACCATCGTTGGATGGGACCGGAGTAAGTGCTGAGCACTAACTCCGATCGACACAGGAGAGAGAAATGTCGTTGCATGCCCGTGCTTCCCTCGCGCTCGGCAAAGTTGCCGTGGCGCTCGCGTTTGCAGGTATTGCCGTCGCGGCTCACGCCGACACGGTCCGCGTGACGGTCGCGCATTACAGCGATGCGACCGCGCCGTACTTCGAAAAGATGGCCCGTAACTTCGAGAAGGCCAATCCCGGCACGACGATCAAGATCGAAGACGTGAACTGGGACACGCTGCAACAGAAACTGCAAACGGACATCTCCGGCGGCGCCAACGCCGACCTGGCGATTGTCGGTACGCGCTGGCTGCTCGACTTCGTGAAGGACGACGTCGCCGAGCCGCTCGACGGCTACATGGACGCCAGCTTCAAGGGCCGCTTCATCGGCCCGTTCCTCGCACCGGGCGAAATCAACGGCAAGGTGTACGGCCTGCCGATCGCTGCTTCCGCACGCGCGCTCTACTACAACAAGGATCTGCTCGCGAAGGTCGGCTATCCCGACGGCCCGAAAACGTGGAATGACGTGATCGATGCGTCGAAGAAACTGAAGGCGCAGGGCATTGCCGGCTTCGGTCTGCAAGGCAAGGAAATCGAAACCGACGTCTACTATTACTACGCCCTGTGGACCAACGGCGGCGACGTCGTCGACAAGGACGGCAAGGCGGCGTTCAATTCGCCGGCCGGCATCAAGGCGGCCACACTGTACAAGACGATGATCGACGACGGCCTGACGCAGCCTGGCGTGACCGGCTACAGCCGCGAAGACGTACAGAACCTGTTCAAGCAGGGCCGCGTCGCGATGATGATCTCCGCACCGTTCCTCGCCAAGCAGATCAAGAAGGAAGCGCCGAACCTGAAGTACGGCATCGATCCGATCCCGATGGGTACGACGCACGCCACCTATGCGGTGACGGACTCGATCGTGATGTTTAAGAACTCGAAGGTGAAGAAGTCGGCCTGGAAGTTCCTGGACTACCTGTTCACGAAGGAACCGCGCGTCGAGTTCACGACGACCGAAGGCTTCCTGCCGACCACCAAGGCTGAGGCGACCGATCCGGCGTTCAACGATCCGGATACCAAGGCGTTCGTCGCGCTGCTGCCGACAGCCCACTTTGCGCCGACCGTGACCGGTTGGGAAGACACCGCGAAGGCCGTGACCGATGCAATGCAATCGATCTACCTGGGCAAGGCGAAGCCTGCTGACGCGTTGAATGCCGCGGCGGAGCAAGCGAACAAGTCGCTCGGTAAGTGATCGCGTAGTCTCGTAGTGATTTGCTGAACACGGAACGCGCGCCGCCGTTGCGAAGGCGGCGCGCGTTTCGGTTGTAATACCCGTTACGCACGTAATGCACTATCCGGCCCATCCCGTCGCGCCCGCCTTTTAAATGGGGACGCGTCTTACGATCGAGCACGCATGAGCCGTTCCGCTTCTTCGCGCCTGCAAGCGCCCTGGTTGCTGATTGCGCCGAGTCTGGTGTTGGCGCTTTTTATCATCAGCTATCCGATTTTCAACATCGTGTGGCAATCGCTGCATGAGGTGTCGCGCTTCGGCGCGATTCGTGACTTCACTGGTCTGCAGAACTTTTATACGATTTTCACCGACCCCGCGTTTCTCGCTGCTGCCAAACGAACGATTGTCTGGACCGTGTGCGTGGTGGGCGGCACGGTGCTGATTTCGGTTCCGGTTGCGCTGATACTGAATCAGGATTTCTATGGACGCGGCGTGGCGCGCACGATTGTGATGCTGCCGTGGTCCGTCTCGCTGACGATGACCGCCGTAGTGTGGCGCTGGGCCTTCAACGATGACTACGGCATGGTCAACGTCACGTTGCAGCGGCTTGGGTTGATCAACGGTCCGATACATTGGCTCGCGACGCCGGAGCTCGCGTTTCCGGTGGAGATCGCGGTTGGCATTCTGGTGTCGATTCCATTTACGGTGACGATTCTGCTGGGCGGGTTGTCGTCAGTGCCGGGTGATATTTATGAAGCGGCGCGGATGGATGGCGCCAGTGCCTGGCAGCAGTTCCGCAAGCTGACGATGCCGCTCTTGCGGCCGTTCATCAACATGACGATTCTGTTGAACGTGATCTATGTGTTCAATTCCTTCCCGATCATCTGGGTGATGACGCAAGGCGGGCCGGATAACGGCACGCATATTCTCGTCACGTATCTCTATGAGCTTGGTTTCCGGCTGGGACGTCCCGGCGAAGCCGCGGCGGTGTCGCTGATCATGCTCGTCATGCTGTTCGTTTTCTCGATGATCTATCTGCGCCTGCAGCCCGCGAAAGAAGGGGATGCGTCATGAGTCTTAGCGTCAAGATGAAGCGCTCGTTGTGGTGCTGGTTGGCGTTGTCGCCTCTCATGGTGGCGGTGCTGTTTCCGTTTGCGGTGATGTTGTTTACTGCGTTGAAGCCGGCTACGGAGATCTTTGTTTATCCGGCGAGGTGGTTGCCGGTGCATTGGCAGTGGAGCAATTTTTCGGACATGTGGGTTGCGGCGAATTTTGGTGTCGCGCTGAGGAATAGCTGTGTGATTAGCTTTCTGTCGACGGCGTTGGCGTTGGCTGTGAGCTTGCCGGCGGCTTATGCGTTGGCGAGGTTTCCGTTTCGTGGGAAAGGGTTGTATTCGCAGTTTCTGCTGGTGACGCAGATGTTGTCGCCGATTTTGCTGGTTGTTGGCTTGTTCCGGCTGGCTGCGATGATTCCTTATGGGGATAGGAATCTGGTTGACTCCAAGATCGGGGTCATCGTTTCTTATGCTGCGTTCAATATCGCGTTTGCGGTTTGGATGTTGTCTTCTTACTTTCAGACGGTGCCGAGGGATTTGGAAGAGTCGGCTTGGTTGGAGGGGTGTGGGAGGACGAGGGCTGTTTTTAAGGTCTTTCTACCGCTTGCCGTGCCTGCGATTGTTGTGACTGCGATCTTTACTTTTATTAATGCTTGGAATGAGTTTGCTGTCGTTTACACGTTGATTCGGTCGCCGGAGAATAAGACTTTGACTGTGCAGGTGACAGATATGGTCGCCGGGAAGTATGTCGTCGAGTGGCATCTGGTGATGGCCGCTACTCTCTGTGCGACGTTGCCCGTTTCGATCGTGTTTGCGTGGTTGCAGCGGTTCCTGGTGAAAGGGTTGGCGTTGGGGGCGGTGAAGTGAGGATTGGGCGCGGGGCCTGGTCCAACGCGACGGCCTCATCTGTATTAGCCGGGACTTGATCTGACAGGTCATCGGCATTAGCCGACATTTGTCGAATGCGAAACCAGCGGCTGCTGTGGGACGATGAGCTGACGAAGAACTGGCGGACGTGGTGAACTTCTGCGCTACCGACTTGGATCGGCAGGACCCGACCCGCTTGTGTCCCTCGAAGTATCTTTGCGCCCGCGTACGTTGATCGAGGAGCACGCCAGCATTCAGGCGCGCATCGTCATGCCCGAGGAGTGGCGCGTTTCACGCGCCGACGAATAGGAATTCTCGCGCTCTTTCATATCAACATGACTCTGTAGGCCAAGAGCGCCAGCTCAGTCATAAACTCTGCGTTGGTCAACTGAAGGCATGCAAACTAGGTTGGCGCCGGCGGCATGCATGTCGTCGACGCTCGAAGGTGTCCAGCTTGCTCTTTCGCACTGCAAGAGGCGAGCTCGACTCGGTTGGCGGGACGGCGGGAATGCCACCTTAAGCCTCGGCTACGGGAGGCACGCGCACAGACGGTAGACCCAGTCCGTCGAGGTGTCGCACTTGAGCCTCGCCCTCGCCTCCCTTGACCTCGTCTCGGGGGCGAAGAGAAAGTTCTGCCTGCGCTACGGGAGCCGGGTGAGACAAAATGTCGGACCGAGGACGTCGTCACGTCTACTTTGTGCGACGTGCGCTCGTCGTTGTCTTTCTTGCTGGCTTACCGGATCGGCGTTTCGCCGCGGGGGCCTTACCTGCTGCTTCAACCTCCGTCATGAGTCGCGGAGTGAGGTCCAAGACGCGAGCCAATACTCGTGCGTCTCCACCGAGCTTCTCCTGCGCTGCTTGAGCTGCAGCGTCAAGAAGCGCCTGCAACTCGAAACGGTCGATGTGCGTGTTGGTATCGGGATGAAGCCAATGCCTGTTCGGCTTTGCAACTGTGACTAGGAGACAGCCAGTCCTAGCGGACTTCGACGCCATGTATTTCAAAACAAGCTGCTTTTCGACCGTGTCACGCAGCACTTTTGCGGAGCGAGACTTTTCGCCAATTTTTAGCTCAATTGTGGCTTGTTGGCCTGAAATGGACCGCAGCCTGATGTCTGTTTCCTTCCCATCGGCGGTAACTGCTTCCTGGTCAACGGTGTACGCGCTTCGGGCCGCAATCTCTAGTTCTCGGGCAATCGCGGGCCGAAGAGTGTTTTCGTCGTTCACTACGGCCCATGCCGCCCGTGGACCCGCGTCACGAAGCATCAGATCCTGCAAATCGTCGAGCCGATCCACCAGCAACTGCGCCATATCGGTGCCCGTCTTCGGCGGAAGGTCTTTCCCGGCAAAAAGCGCTGCAAGTTCCGATACCTCGGCAACCTGAGAGTCAAGCGCGGTGGCTACGAGTTCTTGCGCTATTGCAGCAATGCGGTCACGCAGATGAGCAAACAGCGGATTCTGCGATAGGCTTAGCTTTGCGCGCAGTGCCTCCGCGCCTTCCGCCTGCATGAGCGCGTCGAAAACGTACCGACGCCCATCTTCTGCAGCATCCCTGTAGTTGGGCGAATACACTTCCTCGTGCCGATTGTCGTCTTCTGAGCGTACGTGTCGGTGGATTGCAATCGTCGACTTCAGCAACATCTCAACAGTCAACTCTGTACGCCATTCCACGACGCCTTTCGAGCGTCGGTCGTGAAAGAGACTGCCAATCGCCTGGACAGCAACCCCGTCTTTCTCCACCGGTAAGCCATCAAGAATGGTTAACAATTCCGCCATGCCGCGCTCCGGATTTACTGCACAAAGCACAGGCAACCAAAAGAGGAGGAAACTCCCGTATTCGGAAGGTCTAACCTGCTCTAGCGCCAGTTTCTCTAAGAACTTCAGTGTCGGATCATCGCCACCCGCCATCAACACGCTGACGACGTGATCCAGCTTGCTTTCGTTGACCGTGGTGTGGCGGTTTTGCATCAGTTGCTCGCCAGGTCTTTTTAGCCAATGGACGAGTCGTGGAGCGAGAAGCCGCGCAAGCTGCAAAGGACCATATCGGAGACTTTGAAGCGACATCGAATGCCATTGTTCTTGTCCCAAGTCCTCTTTCAAATCAAAGTCAACTTGACTGCCGACGACGCGCTCGACCGTTGACGCATGAGCATCGACGAGCGCTGCAATCCAGTGTGGATAACCATTCAACTCGACGAACGCATATCTTGCCGCCAGTTCCGCCTCTTCTTGCGTTAAACGTCGTGCCCAATCAGGATCCTCTGCTTCTGCATAGACAACCGCCTTCCACGTCGCTTCGACGATTGGCAGGGCCTCGGCCGTGCGGACGTTCAAGGCATCCCGTTAACGGGAGTCTTGCGCCCTCGGCCCGGAAAGCCTGGATCATGGCCAATACCAATCGATCAGTTCGATCACGGCATCAAGATCCCGCGTTCCCTCGTTGGTCAGCGGTCGCCGGTCATTTGGTTCCCAACACAAAGTCATCGATGCCTCCAGGTGGTGTCATCAGTCGCGGCGTTTGCCTGCCTTGGGTGAGCACGGGCACACGATCCGAGATCCACGCATCCAGGTTCTTGTAGGTAACCCGACCCGTAGCGCGAGGGTCGGCCTGCCACTGCGCGCCAAGCCCCTCGATCAGCGCCTCGGTGAACGCCCCATGTTGGAATTCGGGCTCTTCCCAAGAGGACTGGTCACCCTTGCTACTGGCGAAAACCAGCACCTGGTTCTCAGTGCGCGTCAGCTCTCCTGCCAGCGCATCGCCATTGCTGGCCTTGACCGTCGCATTCAGTGTGGCGCCGGTGGCATTACCTGCGTGGCAGGTGTCGATGAAGAACACTGCTCGGGTGCCGTCGCCCCTCAGGTTAAAGTCGATCAGCGCGTCCTGGATGGCCTTGTAGGGGACCCCTGTGTCAGTCAGTCTCTTGAGGTCCACATCCACCGCACCGTAGTAGTAGCGCCGGTCAGTGGCCATCGTGAAGCCGTGGCCGGCCAGGAACACCATACCCACATCTCCCGCTGCCACCTGCGCCTTGATCCAGTCCAGCCCGGCCAGCACATTGGCACGAGTAGCCTGGGCGTCGGTCAGCACCCTGGTTTCCACTTCACTGTAGGCCTTGCCCTGCTGAGCTTTGAGCATGGCGGCGAATGCCTCGGCATCGGCGTTCGCATAACTGAGGTGCGGCACGCTTGGATCGCTGTAGGCGGACACGCCCACGGCGAGCACCCATAGCTTGGGCTTCTGAGCCTTGCCCGTACCCTGCTTTCCGACGGTGAACACCTTGCGGTCTCCTGCCCACTGCAAGACCAGCGTCTTCGGCAAACTCGTTGAATTTCTGTTGTCGGCGTAGATTTGCACCTCGCTGTCCTTGGGCGGAAGCACCAGAGTCAGCTCCTGCGAGCCATCTGAGTCCACGAGTTGGGCCGCACGTGGGCTGGGCATGATTGCGCCGTTGACCAGCACGCGCAGCCGGGTGACCGGCGCATCAGCCGGCGCTCGCACCCGGATACGTATCGGCACGGTAGTGTCGGCAAAGCGCTCGGGTGCTGAGACGACCTCCACCACGGGCGGCAAGATCTTTGCGACCGAAATAGTGGGCTCGCGCCGGCCAGCTGCGGCGTTGGCCTGTGTCACGGCAGTGGCTTCGTCCGAGGTGACGAGAACACGGTCGATGACGTCCGGACGGTTGAACCGGTCGCGGAACTGGCTGGCGGGGAAAAAGTCAGCAGTCTGATCCTTGCCCCGATTGACATGCCAGCCAATCAGCTCTTCAGCGCCAGGACTGGCGTGGTAATAGCCAGATGGCGTCCACATCACCCAGCGCCTTTTATCGGGGTCCGGGTAAAACGCTAGCTGCTCCGCACCATCCGAGGCGCGGTGCCACCGTATCGTACCGTCACCATAAGCCGCTACCACCCACCTCCCGTCCTGCGAGACGTTCACCGCAAGTACTCCGCTAAGCGCGGGTTGTTCCCATTGTTCCCTGCCTTTGCGATCATAGGCACGCAAGAAAAACAACGTTCCTAAAACAAAACCATCACCGCTTGGCAACAGAGCGAGGCTGCTCGCCATTTCGTTGGGCTTTAGCGTGAGCGGTGAGCCGTTGAATGTGGGGGCCGCATACGAGGTACCGTTCCAGCCCGTCACCTCCAAACCGGGGGCTGTGATCTGAGGCGGGATGAGTCCAGTGGTGTCCACCGGCAAGAAGGAACCATTCAGGCTGTCGAATATTGCGGGAGATTTGCCCCCTTGTTCGTAACAAAAACGTACCCGTGTCCCATCAGCAGACAAGGTAAAGCCGCTTTGGATATTGCGAAAATTCGCCACCGCCGGAGCATGGAAGATTTGGCGCATGCCATTCGCATTGACCACGCCCCAGGACGAATCCCCGCTAGCAAATGCCAGACGCCCATCTGGTAGCGCAACGAGATACGTGATGGCTCCATTTGTAACAGGCCAATCTTGCACCGGGCCGGCACCGCTTCGACTCCAGCGTCGGATGTATTGCCGCTCCTGTCCGTTAAAGGCTTTCTTTGCATCCCCAGCTGCATAGAGGCTCGCACCATCGCTCGACCATGCGATGCCAATCAACCCTGCAAGGGTCCCCATTCTTATCCCCACCGTGTTGGGCGCATAACTGAAGGACAGATCGCGGCCGTCCAGCACGTTAACGGCGGTGGTGTCGAGAAAACCCACTGCGATGTGCGAACCATCCGGCGAAAAGCGCGCGGCAGCAGGTAGCTTGCCGCCAGGGGCGGAACGTTTGGCAATTAATGTCAGGCGTACCCCATCGAAGTGATACAAGCGCAGCAGGCCGTCAAAGCAGGTCGTCACCAGCTGTCCGTCCGCACTGAAATGGACTGAATAACTTGGACCGCGGTAATCATCATCTTCTGCGATCAGCCGCCCATCGGCGACGGAAAACACGCGCAGCCCCCCTTTGGCAAGTGTTCCCGCCAGAGTGCGCCCATCCGGAGAAAAGGCGAGGTGGATGATGTTTCTAGGTAACCCAGTCAGACGGCGTAGCAGCCGACCACTGGCTCGGTCGAAAAGGTAAATGGACATACCGTCGCTAGCTACCTGGTCTAATCCGCGGTTGAATTGCGTAATTCCACCCAGAGCCACCGTCTGGCCATCTGGCGAGAGTGCTACCGCATCGAGTTGGCCCTCGTTACCCATACCGATCGGGATGCGCAAAGTTGCCACCAGGTGTCCGTCGTGCGCATCCCACACTCGTGACGTTTTGTCTTGTGATGCAGTGACCAACCAACGCCCGGCGCTGTCCGTGGCGATGTCTCGAATCACCCCCGTATGCTCACCGGGGTTGATGCGCAATATCGGTTCGGCAGGTGGTTCGCCCGCATAGACTGCAAATGATGAAGCGAGTGCAACACTCGCGATGACTCGCAGAAATTTTAAACGTGAAAGAGAGCACATGACTCACCCAATATTTTTCGCAGACGTTGTTGAATTGCGGATATTGCAATTTTTGTCGGCCTCCTGAAATTGGATGAATCAATATATTCACCAGAACGCGGCCCTGCAGCCTACTACTGCCCACCTCCATATCGCTTAAGCCAATCAGTCGAAGCAGGCGTTGCGGGTTCGATCGCTGCGGCGCGCTGCATAGCTTCGAATGCCCATCGGCCGTCCCCTTGTCCCTCCAGGTAATACACGTATAGCAACTCCGTCTCGGCTTGATTCAGTTTGGCTGCTTTTAACGTAGGGGGTGGAGGCGGCAACTCCGACACGTCGACCACGAACAGGTTGTCCTCACGCAGTTCAGGTGGCGATCCATCAGTGGGAGTGTTGAACACTGAGAGGCTGTACTGGCCGGGTTGAAGATTCAACTCAGGCGTTCGAGCGTTGTTAGCCTGGATATTGTCCACTTTGGCAATGGTCTCTCCGTTAATGGCGCTTCTCAGCACCAGCCGGAACGGAGACGTACCGCCAGTCCACGCAATGTAAAATGACCTTTTCCCAGATGCCACGAGGTTTGAGCGCTCGCTACTGAGTATAGGCAAGCCGAACTTATCGCCACGAGAAAGGGTTGCCACGGAATATGTCGCCCGATCACCGCCGGAAATATCTTTCCACAGCTGAATTGCCACGTCCGTGAGTCCGACCTTTTCGCACGAAATCTCTGCCGAAGGGTGGGTTGCGTCAAGCTGGATATTCTTTCCGCCCTGCACTGTGGTGATCAATACCCTCTTCACTTTGGTATTGGCCGCAAGGAAAGTTATTTTGTCGCAAGGTTGTAGTGGAGAATTCGGGTTGATAGTCTTTTCACCTCGTTGGACTTTGATAGCCTCAAACGGTGGAGTCGATGTAGCAGGGTCGGGCTGGACGAACGCCGCGAAGGGTGCTGCACTACTACCTTCCGATACAAGCAACATGATCGCCGATACGAGAAGATTGAGCTGGCGGCCTCTGCTTGAAATGTCAACGTGCTTCAAAATGCCTCCCAACACAAAAATAGGCCGCTGCTCACAATCCGCAAAAATCAGTTATGCTTATCATGCGATTTGGTCAGGCGGTTGAGCTCCCGCCGTTCCTTAATAGACTCTATCCATCGCTCAATCTGGATACCGATGATCGGTGCCGAAAAGTCGAGCCAGACGCCGTGTGAAAAGAACAGGAAACTGACGCCTCCGGACACAACAATCACGACTAAAGTCGCAACTGTCGTAGCGATAAGTGGGTTGACCGTTGCTGATATAAAGCTCACCACGAAAATTGTCAAGATTACAAATAAGAGGACGTACGTGTTGGGCTCCCTCATGAGCTGGTTCTCGGCCATCGAATCAATCGCGTTGGCCAGCACCAGTGCGCCCGGCATGCGCCCGAGCGGCGTATAGTATTTGTCGCCCGCTTCCTCGAATGTTTGCCCGATGACAACCACTCGACCTTGAACCTGATCCCGCCACTGCTGCATGAACTCGGCGGAGAAATTCAGGAGTGGCAGCGCCGGCAGAATATCCATCTTGTCAGGCGGGTAGCGAAACACAATTCGGTTCCCTACCTCCCCCGCGTCCGGCAATTCGCCTATTGGGGCGCCCGCTGCACTGAACGCCTCACGTATCTTTTCCCAGTACCGCTTTTTCAGCCCAATAGAACTGTCGCCATGCCCGGCTTGTCCGCAGGCTCCGCTGGCTTCCGACTGACCGTCTAGAGTCTGCTTTAATTCGCAGGAACGTTGCGCAAGGTCTGATGCAGTCAATTGGCTGGCACCAAGCGCCGGAAACGGCGCGCAAGGAAGCCCGCTAGCGAGCTCGACGACATCGCTCCGAATGTTCAACTCGTTCGCGCGTGTAAGCAGTTGCACCGAGGGCACTATTCGCAATGTCCCTTGAACCGTTGAACTCGACCCTCGTTCGCAAACGACTCTGAACAAATCCCATTCGCGCAAAACTTGATCAGAGTTAACCTCGAAGTAAGGAGCCGCAGCGACGATCCGGCCGCCAGAGCTGGCAATGAGACGATCTATCGATTTTGATTGCCTTAACTCCGGAAGAAAGGCGTCTGCATCTTGAGGCAATGGCCGACGTTCTGAGCGAACAACAATCAATTTTCGATCGTGGCAATTCGGCTCGAAATAAGGTTTCGTCACTAACTCGCTTAGGCTACTCGCAAAGCGGCCATCTTCATAGCGGTCCAGATCAGAAGGATCACCACGACCGGAAGAGGTCGTCTCGATGGAGCCCCTGTCCTCCACCGCAATGTCGACGACCACCTGCCGCGCACCGAGCTGAAACGCGTGGTCCACAAGTGTGCCCAGTTCCGTTTGCGGCGCGCGATTGGGTTCGCCGCCACCCCAAGCTGGGTTTCGCCACGTTTCGTCATCAATTCTCACCAGCATCGGACGATTTTCGAGAGGCTCGAATTCGGGACAAGCGCCGAGTATCGAGCAGTGGCGAACGTTCAAGCGGTTCACAACATCCAGCCCCCAGTTTTGGGCTGCAACTATGGGACCAAACTGATATGTGTGTCCGGCAACGTGAATCACCGCCTCGATTGCGCACCCTAAAGCGAAGCCGATGAACCAGCGTCTCACCCACCTGGGACGTGCGCGCCCTCTTCTCCTGATGTGTTTCCAGCGCGGTCGTGAGACAGAACGGGCAGCAGTCAATCGTGCCTTGATGTCGCGGCGCTCCGCCTTCCGGACGACGTGCTGTTCATTTGTGGGGTCTGTCATCTGGTTCCCAGCGCAAAGTCATCGAGGACCTGAGGGTGGTATCTCGTCAGTCGCGAAGTTTGCCTGTCGTGCGTGGTCACGGGCACGCGATTCGAAATCCATGCGTCCAAGTCCTTTGTAGGTGACCCAGCGGGTAGCTTCGCGGGCCGCCTGTCGCTGGTCGCCGAGTCCCTTCGATCAACCCCTCGGTGAACGCCCCACGTCGGACCTCGGGTTCCTCCCAGAAGGAATCGTCGCTCTCGCTACTGACGAGGAGGGTCTGCATCCGAACGCATTGCGCGCAGACCGTGCATGCACGTTCGATGCCATGCCACGCGGGTAGCACCTGCACGATCAGTGCCGAGGGCTAATTCGCAAAAAATGATTCAGGAACGAAACGTTAGGCGCAACTTTTGTCAGCATCCCGAGTTTCCGGGCAATCACCCTGCACCACGATAGCAATCCAATCGACTTAATTGACGGAATCTGCCCGCGATTGTCAGATTCCACTGGCGTTTGTCGGAAGGGTACCGGCACCGGGGGCGATCGAAGGGGGCGCCGCCGAACGCATCGATCGCGGCGGCGTGCATCGTCTCGGGAGGCTCGCGCACGAGTTCGAGCGTCGCTGCTCTCCTAGTCTTCACCAAAATGCGCGAGGGAAGCTCCTTCAGAATTCGAATTTCACAGGATCGCCGCTTCCGGGGCGATTTCAAGTCGTTCGCCAGACACCGGTCTTGGGCGGGTACTGTCCGATGCCGAACCCGCTCGTCAGCGGACGTTCACCGACATCATCTTGCCGCGACGAATGGCAGTTATGGCCGATGACCAACCGCTGGCCGGGCGGCCCGCACCGCCTCTTCATCAGCCATTGCCTACGGATAGTGGCACCCCTTCGACTCGGACAAACGATCGCCTTGTAGCGTTTGTCCATCGTCGATGTGGATCGAACGGCTGGTCCACGTCGCTAACCGCTACGACACCATGATGAATGTCGAGGATTTGGGCCTGTTACAAGCTTCGCACTCGGTCGAACTGCGGTTTTCCAAAGCTGTCCATTAAGGTCATCAGTCTCACACCGGAAATCACCGAAACGCCGCGGCTTCCGAAGGAGGTAACGAACACCCTCGGCGACGCCGGCCATTAACAGTCCTTGGCGCAATGCAACTGGCATAACATTGCCGCTCCAGCCCGAATTTAACAACAACGACGAATCCCATGTGTTAGCGTTCCAACGCGAGCGCCGACTAAATCTTCAAGGGAGATGCAAATGCCGTTCGATAAATCTTCCGCAGCGACCTATGCGGATAACCATGCGGAATCACACAGCACTGGCAACTGTGCAAGGCACGTGCGCAAGGCGATCGAATCGGGAGGAATTTCCTTGCACCATGCACACTACGCCAAAGACTACGGCCCACTTCTTGAGGCCGTCGGCTTTCGTCAAGCGATTGGCGATCCGCAGACAGGCGATGTGATTGTGATACAGCCAGCCCCGGGAAATCCTGCAGGGCACATGGCGATCTTTGACGGCTCCATATGGGTATCTGATTTCAAGCAAACGCACCCTGGCCCGCAAGGCTTCTATCCGGGGGCGGCTTATCGACAATCACAGCCGGCATACAAAATTTATCGACACAACTGAGACGAAAGATGAAGAAGCTATTGACCCTCGCCGTGTCGGTATTGCTGCTGGTTGGCGGGTTGCTTTTCCAGCAAGGGGCGTTCGCGGAAAGCGCGACTCCTGACGCAAGCACGAAAGCGTTTTACACCTGGTATATCAAGTTGGAATCTAAAGATACATATCCGTTGTTGGACAAAGGCATTTATGTCTACGTGACCAAAGCGACGGTCGACAGACTTCGAAGCGCTTACCGCCATAACAGGCTACCTGGCGACAGCGACTACTTCACGAAGGTGCAGGACTACGACGAACAGGACTGGTCTAACAACATCGCAACACATCAGGCGATCATGCTCGGCGATGTCGCTGTTGTTCCTGTTACGTTCGGCTCGAAAGACAAGATCAGCGTGTTGGTGTTTCTGCGCAAGCAAGGCGACGGCTGGAAGATCACCAAAGTCGATGACACACTCGATTATCAATAGACCGTCTAACGCCAGCGGTTACGTCGACCTGCAGGTCGATTCATGCCTTGTCCAATCGGCCAAACCCGACCATTTAGCTCGCCGAGTCGATTGCTCCGCCCTCACCCTGCTTTATAAGCACCAAGCTGTGAGCTGGTTCTTTTCGCAGGTGCTGGTGGCGGAATACTCGGAGGCACACTGCTTCACATCTGCATCATCTCCAAGTGCTGTTGCGAAGGTGACCGCGCAGCTCTGACGACCACTAGTGGCCACCACACCGCAGCAATGAAAAGGGTGCGAGCAACCACGCCTTTTTTCTGCACGATGACGACCAACGAGAATTGCAACGAATCAGTTATCGGGAATATTGTCAGGGGCGCAAAGGTTCATCGACTTCATAGGCATTGATCCGCGAAGATTCTCTTTGGGGATAAGGGTGAACGCTGACCAGTCAGCTTCATTGACGTAGACCACGCCAGCTTTGCACAGCAGATGCGCTTGCCTCGGCTTCGTATCGCACCACGCACCATCTAGCGCGCATCGTTCCCATTGAGGTATGACGGCGAGCGGTTTCACCGCCCCGTTCTCCGCCTTCGTGTACGACTGCACGTCGCGCGTCGCTATGGACATGCGCATGAAATCGAAGTTTGCGCTTACTGGACGTGCGGCTTCGGCATCCGCGTAATGTCTGTGAAGGTCGATTACATAAAAGCAGATCGCCCCAAACAGTACGGTCGTCGTCAAGGAGACAGCGACCAAGGACACTCTTCTGAAGCTCAATCGAGCACCGCGCGTGAACAAGTACCCAAACACCATGAACCCTGTGAAACACGTGACGGTTATGAGGAACCATATCGCGAATGACCGATTTTCGCAGTCGTATCCACACACCGGCGCGAAGGTAAGCACCACGCAAGCGGCAATCGTTCCAGCGAATGTCCCCGTCGCAGCGAACACCAAGAGCGCGGCTAGTCTCTTCACTTGATTTCCCAAAACAGTATTTGCTTCGATTGGCGCAAATCAGAAAATCCGAACGGAGTGCCCGAAGCAAAAGAATTGAAGCCGAATCGTCTGCTAATGGTCGCGATAGAGTCTATAGGGCCACTTATGGTCAATCGTGTTCCGTTCCAAAAGGTCGATATGGCCGCCACTCAGATTGGCCGGCGAGTCGCCCTCTTGTCGCCAGTACCCATAGAAGAGAATGATGCCCGTTCGACCTTTGACCTTTGCTTCCCAAGCTGAGCCCGTAATGTCCTCTGCGTTCGGAAGTCCAGCGAATGGACGCAGCCGTAACCATTCGCCCAACTCATATGCACGGGTAGCCGTGGGCTTGCCGTCGAGTAGGATTCGCCCGAGCGTAGCCTTACCAGGCATCGGCTTAACCAGCTTTTGCGAAAACGACTTCATTTCGCTTCCGACCCGGTGGAACGTGACACTCATCCGTATAGCGCATTGATTCTTGTATTCCCCGGTTGGATCGTCATAGGGGTCTCCCGATGGATAGTTGTCCCACAACTCCTGAAACGTCAGCACTTTCAGTTCCATTACCTTGATGGAACCGGGTGTCGAGTTGGTTCGAACCACAGTCGGTTTGTTCGGCATTGTCAGTTCCCCTCTTGTTTCGCAAGGGCGTCATCGCCCCGTTAGACCGTGTAGTCCCTGGCTTCCTGTGTCTCGATGCGGGGCAGGTTTCCATCGGCATCGGTTCGGCCGTATGACGTGTGGCCGTCCGCCGTTTTGATGAAGTACGGATAGCCTGCCAGGACTGCGCCACGAACGACGGACCGCACCTGTTCATCGAAATCCTTCGACTCACCCGAGGATTGACGGGACGCCGCAGCGGCAGCCCAATTGCTCACGCCGTCCGTATCGTCAATGATCATTGACCTGCGGCCGTAGACCGGAATGATGCGAGGCGGGGACGGACAGTTGCAAAGCACCTTGTCATCGCCTAGCGCCTCGTATCTGCCCAAGGTGCCATCGAACGTGCGCAGGCTGTCACGACATCCGGCCGCAGCAACGATTTCCCCGGCACTCTTACAGCGGTCGCACCATGCTTTATGTCCAAGGAACGTTTGCCGTCTGTGGCGTCCGTCGTGTCCCTCGATCGTGCTGTCAGCCAAACCGTCTATGACTCTGCTGTTTCCACCGCTGTCTAGCGGATCGTCTTCAACAACGCTATAAAAGATAGTCATCCGGTTTCGCTCCGCTCTGTCGTGCTAACGCGTCATCGTCCCAATGCACCGAGTATTGGCCGCTTGCATTGGTGGTGATTCGAGGCAACCGCCCGCCCGAGCCGCCATGCCCAGACCCGCGATGGCGGAACCTCCCGTCGCCGTGGTGACACGTCCGCCTCTCTCGGCGAATGAGCCGATTGTGACGAGCAGATACGTGATTTCGTTGGTTGAGTCTTGCTTCATGCGCCGGCCTCCTTCAGGGTCGAACAAACTTTTCCTGAAAGCCTAGCTTTGTTTGTGGAGTCGGATACGAGATAAGTCACAAACCATTAAAGGGGTTGACGTGCATCAATGTTGACGCCGCGCGCGTTAGTCCCGCGAACCACGCCGGCACCAAGAAACTTATATTGAGTACGGACCATGGCAGTGAAGACAAGCAACGAAGATGAGCACGCCGTTCGAATCATCGTTGACCTGAGGCGGCACTTGTCGCGGCAACGGCGCCGCCCCGTAACAGGTCTACGAAGGCAATCCATGCCTTGTCTAATCGGCCAGAGCCGACCATTTAGCCTACCCACTTGAACACTACCCGCCCGCTCTGATTTATAATTATCAAGCCATCGGGAAACACCCGGCGGCCAGGTATGGAAGCCTGTGATCGTAACCGCACCCCCGCCCAGGCGGGGCGTGCGTCTGCTTCTGCACGTCTACATTTCTATGGGCGGGCCGTCGTGGGGGAGCCGCAAGGCTCGCCGGTTCGTTACGATCCCGGTCTTCCAAACCCGCTTCGTGCCCGCTCACCCACTTTGCAAGCGAGTGTCGGGCGATTCGAGATGTATCAGGGAGGTCGCACCATGAGCAGCAAACCTACAAAACAATCTCAACCCGCTTCACGCCCGCCTGTCGACGCGCTCCAGTACGAAAAGCTTGCGCTCTCCACCTTCGATCTATGCAACCGGCAGTTGAGCCAACTCAACACGCTAGTCACACTTTCGTCCTCGATATGTAGGAATCCTGCCATCACGAGTGAGGAAAGGCGACGTCAACAGACGATGCTTGAATTGCTTGTCGACACGGCAGAGCAATATCAGCAGGAGCTTGAGTGCGATCGTGAACTGTACCAGGTGATCGCGCTCGATGCGAAGGGCATCCCTCAAAGCCGCATCACCGCGAACCGCGCTGCGCGCCTTCTTGCAGAGGCATCAAAGATAGCGACGGAAACGCCGGCAACCACGGAGCCCGTTCAGCGCAAACGAGCGTCAACCAAAGCCGAGACGAGCGTAGAAGCCGACGCTGCCCAACATCCCATTCCTGTGCAACACTAAACATCGAGAAGGCGAGCGGCTTCAGTTGTTCAGGTTTGTAGGATGCCTGCCCTCAACCACGGGCATGGGCGAGCGCCACAGGCACATGTGGGCAGGCGTCTTATAAATCTAAACACTTTCAGACGTTCGACATCGGTGCGCAGATCGTCGACATCGATAGCAGGTCTCGACGCCGTTCGCACGAACAGCGTCCGGGAAAACCGTCAATCCTTTCCTTACGGCATGGCGCACGAATATCTCGTCATTTTCCAATACCACGAGCCTGAGCCGCGTGAGCTATTTGAGCGCGGACTGATCGAAGACTACGAATCGTCGACTGGCGCATTTATCGAGGCAGGGTCGGCGGAAGAGGCCTTGATCTGGTGCGAGGTAATCGCACAGGAGCTTCTTCGACGCGTCAACGATGACAGATCGTTGGATTGGAAACGCTTGGGATATTCGTGCTGAATTGAATCCACACCAGAAAAATCCCCTTGGGGCCACTGCTTGGTTTTTTTTCAGCACGTTCGCGGCCGCGCAATGACGAACCACGCCGGCCTCAGATTGGGGACCCGAACCCATTAGGGGTAACCCCGAAAATCGAAATTCACCCTTGCGAACAACGCGCTTAATTATCAGCGGCCGCTTTCCTAAACTTGGGATCTCGTGGGCATAAACGAGGTGCCGGTCACCTACGTAGGCCTTAGGCGGGCGTAGATTCTTTCCAGGAATGCAGTACGTGTCTCGTTGCCAGCCCTGAGCGGCGATCTGTGGTTTGCGTCACGTGCACCACTGCGAACGGTCGCGCGAGTTTGTTTGATCGCCACGAGCCAAGCGTACAACGACCGCTATGGAAAATACGAATGGATCGTTTGCGTCGAAATTCCAGTCCAAACAAGGAGGAACGGGTCATGAACAAGGCAACCAGCACATTAATCGCGGCCGTCGCCGCACTCACGCTGTCGGGCGGCGCTTATGCACAGAGCAACAACACGCTGGCGACCCCGACCACCGTGTCGCCGGTCGCCGTGTCGCCAGCCAATGCAACGAGCGGCTACGGCACGCCTGGCGTCACTAACTCGGACAGCGGCATGGGCGCCGGGTCGCCGAACTCGGGCCTGCCGAATAGCACGAACAATAGCTCGACGTCCCTCACCAACCTTCCCGGGAGTCACAACACGCTGGCGACCCCGAGCGTAGTGTCGCCGGCCGCCGGCCAATAACCGTTGTTAAAGATGACCGTAAGAAAGACCGCTGCCCTCACGGACAGCGGTCTTTTGTTTTTCCCTGACCGCTTCCTGGCAGCGGCTTGAGGCACACCGACTGGTTGCATGCCCGTAGGGTGATCGAATAACAGCGACTGCCGACACAGTTCAGCGACTGTAGGAAAAGTTAATGCGGCCGGCCGCGATTGTCCGCTTTCCGAAATCAGGGCCGTCTCATCTCGACTCCGATATCGACATTCTCATTTAAGATAAGATTCGTTTTGCAGGAGTCGTTCTAGTGCGAGATAAACGACGAGGCGTCCGCACTCGATTGAGCATCGCGGCTTCGTGACGAGCATGGGAGCATCAAATGGACCCAACGCTTCAAAGTGCTATCGTTGACTTCTGCGAAAAGAAACTCGCTCTATCGAAAGAAGCGGTGGCGAAATTCCTCACCCCAAAGTCGACACGGCAGGGTGAGGCGTTCTGGAGTCATCGCGACGCGTTCGGTCTGTTGATCAATAACTTCCCGGCAAAGGATCGCTTGGCGAGGTTTTTCGATCTGCTGAACTTCCTGGGTACTCAGGTACCGGGCCTCGAGGGTGAACAGGAGATGGCGCGAGCCAACTGGCTCCTTCGTTTCAACCGAGTGTTTTGTTGCAAATGGATCAATATCAAGAGCGCCTCCAGAAAGACCGATGATCCGAGGCTTCTGGTTCAGATCCTAACGGAGATTGTGGACGCGCGCGTCTGCGATGAGCCCGCCTTCAAGGCGTACCGAGTAGCGCACGGTGAACAGGCCATTTTCATGCTGTACGACAGTCGTGTAGCCTGGGTGACGCAGGGCCGCCCCATTGGCGGCATGTACCTGTTGATTGCCACACTGCACCGCCACCACATCAATTTGGTCAACCTCACCCAGGACACCTGTGCTGACTTCCAGCAGCTCATCCGCGTCCATCCGCCCAACAGCAAGTTTCGTGGATTCGGTCGATGGGGCCGCGGCGATGCCGCCGACAAGAGCATTGCCACCAATATCGTTAATCATTTTAAGAAGCATGTGCTCAACGCTGGCTTGAAGCCGCTGGATTGGCCAAAGGAGTGTGTTCAGTGGTGGGACGTGCTCCGTATCGAAATCACGCTCGAAACGATGGATCTAGTTTCCAATGGCCCCAAGAAACTCCAGGCACTGAGCTGCTTTAATAGCGCGAAACTCCTCCCAGCAGGCAAGATCGAGGAGTTCCTGACGTACATGAACGAGGAATTGAAGCAGCCCGGCAGCCGCCTGATGCATTCGTTCGTATCAAAGTACAGCATCTTGTACCGCGACAAAGCGTTGGCTATGGCGACCAGCCCGACAAGCGTGGCGGTGTTCATGGAGCGCGGCGCAGTTTACGTCAGCGGTGCCAGCAATAACTTCTACGTGATCGGCCGCATCGATGAGGGCGTCCTTACCATCTCATCGTTCTATGTCGCCAAGGACATGAGCAAGAAACTGACGGATCGGAGCGTTTTGTGGACCTTCACGTGAACTGCCGCTCGAGATAGAACCCGGCCTTCTCCGCGGCCGCCCGTTAGCGCCGCGGTACACGCCACTACAAGGCACCGACACAGCGCACTTATGCGAATCGCACGTGGCGGCACCCGGCTAGACACAGCGATACGATACGCCCCCCCATTTACTTCAAAGCGGCCACCGCGATCAGATCCAACACCTGTCGTGTCGCCGGAGCCCCGCTTCTCGAATGCTTTTAAGTGTTGTCATGGTCATTGTCACCAAACGAACGGGATCAAGCGATATTTCACTTTGTTCTGGTATTCGACATAACCGACGAGGTCGCGAACGAGCACTTTTTCTTCGCTCTTTATGCGGAAATAGAGAACAATCAGAAGAACGGGTGTCAGCGCGAGCGTGTACCACGAGCCAAGCGCAAGCGGCGTACCGACGATCAGAAACAGCGTGCCAAAATACATTGGATGACGTACCCATGCGTACACGCCCGTGTCCACAATCTTCTGCCCTTCTTCCACGCGCACATTGGCAGCCGCATAGCTATTGACGCTGGAGACAAGATAAAACACATAATATGAGAACACTACGAGCGCATCGCCGATGACGGATACATACCACGGCACGGGCGACCATGCATATCGCCAATCGAGCGGTGGCAATACGACAAGTGCGACAAACGCCACAATGATAAACAGTACTATGATTTTCTGGGCCGGTTCGCTCTCATGCGACGGACCCACTTTCTGGCGCCGAGCCAGGAGTGCCGGATCGTATGTGATGAGATAGATCGTATAGAGAAGCGATGCCGCAATGGACGTGGCGAGATACGCCCAGCCCTGCCAATAATTGAACGTCCACGCCGGCGTAAATACGAGGGCGAAGAATGCAAGTGTGCCAAACACACTGTCGCGAATCAATTTCTTGTTCATAGCGCAAAGCATAGTACTTCCGGAAGGACTGCATGAAGAACCATCCCGGCAGCCCCGTTACGGACAGCTATTGCGATAACGCGAGCGCAATTGTGATGGGAACGGTGGTGCAGAGCAAGAGTGCGCGCGGAGCCTTACGCGAACACGGCGCGGCGCTGCGCCGAAGCCGGCGCGAACGGTGCGCCGCCGCGGTTTGCGATATTCGCGACGCCGGCCGCTAGCTCGCTCGCTCGCGGCACTACGCCTTGTCCTCAACTTTGCGACGTTTTGGACGCTCGCGTCCATATCGCGAATGAACTCCGCCGTCACGCGCCAGGCAACAAAAACCGCATTGTTGGAGCGTCCCAGTCGACCGGTTTGGTGCGCCGCTTTCGCTCAGGAGTGTTACAAGATTGAAACGATTTGTGCCGGTATGGGCCTTTGAAACAGTCGCGGCCCCTCGGCTTGAGATGCTCGCCTCGGTTAATTCAAGGGTGGCCCGCTCCTTGCGTCAACACGCTACAGACCATCAGGACGCTGTAACGAGCAAAGTCTGGCGCGAGTGACATCGCCCATGGAGACTTCCAGATAACAACAGGAGCAGGTGCGCGCATCCGCTTACGACTCGGCGCACCATGGATTTGCACTACAAGGGAAAAGCGACCCAAAACGCTGGCCCAAATAATCAATTCGGGGTGGGGGTATGGTCAGGCTAAATCTGGTGATTCCATGCTTCAATGAAGAAGAAGTGTTGCCTGAGACTACGCGGCGCCTGCTGGCGCTGCTAGAAGAGCTCGTCGTCGATGGGATGATTGATTCGTCGAGCAGCATCACTTACGTCGACGACGGCTCGCTCGATCGCACCTGGGTGCTGATCGAGGGCTTCCATACCACCGACCCGCGTGTGCACGGCATCAAGCTTTCGCGCAACCATGGCCACCAGAACGCGTTGCTCGCGGGCTTATTGAGCGTCGAGGGTGACGTCCTCATCAGCCTCGATGCTGACCTTCAGGACGATCTCGCCGCGATTCCCCGGATGATGGCCGAATTCCGCAACGGCGCCGAAATCGTTTTCGGCGTACGGGATCGCCGCGACACCGATAGTTTTTTCAAGCGATTCAGCGCGCGCAGCTATTACCGACTGCTTCGCCGATTCGGCGTCAATGTACTGCAGGACCATGCGGATTTCCGGCTGATGAGCCGGCGCGCGATCGAGGAATTGCGCGGCTTTGGCGAGGTCAACCTGTTCTTGCGCGGGATCGTCCCGCTGCTGGGATTCCATACCGCGATCGTCAAATACGACCGCCAAGCGCGCTTCGCGGGCAAAAGCAAGTATCCGCTGATCAAGATGATCATGCTCGCCTCCGACGGCGTTACTTCGTTTTCGACCAAACCGCTACAGTGGAGCACCTACGTGGGCGGGGTTCTCTCGCTGGCGTCGCTGTCGTTCGGCCTCTGGGCGCTGTCCATCCGCCTGTTGACCGATCGGAGCGTGCCCGGCTGGGCATCGACCGTGGTCCCGATGTACTTCCTCGGCGGACTGCAGTTGCTGTTTCTCGGCGTGATCGGTGGGTATATCGCGAAGATCTACGCGGAAACGAAACAGCGTCCCCGCTTCATTGTCGAGAAGACACTGCAGCGTCGCACAAGGCCGTCCGCCTCACCGGGCGGTTCACTTCCCGACAGCGGCACCATGCGTTCCGTCAGCGCGGAACACGACTACGAGGCCGCCAGGCAGCGTTCGTACGAGACATCGTAGGTAGCCGGGCAAGCGGCGGCGCGCCGGGCTGCCCTGACACGTGTGTTACGCCACCGTCATTTGAATGCTTCATAGCAAGCGCCGCCGCCGTCCGACCGGCGTGCGATCGTCCTGATCGGAATCGGGCAAACGGCAATGGCTGGACGACCAAGAGGAGTTCCATGGAGATCCTGGATCAAAGTAGGCCACGTGCATGGCCCAGCGATATGACGAGACGCCTGTTCCGCGCGCTTTTTTTCGTGACCATCATCGCGGGTGGCGTACTTTTTTGGCTCGCCCCACATCCGCCGATGGACGATCTGCCGCAACATGCGGCGCAAGTTGCGGCGCTGCACGACTTGCTGCTTGGCCAGTCGCCTTGGGACCAGCTACTCAGGATCAACCTGTTTACGCCGTACGTGCTCGCTTACGGGCTGGCCACTGCTCTGTCGTTCCTGATGCCGGTCGGGGCAGCGCTCAAGCTCGTGCTGACGCTGTCCTTCTACGGATTCGTCGCCACCTATGTCGCGCTGAGAAGACGGTTCCACGCCGACGAGCGTCTGGACTGGCTGTGCGTGCCAGGATTTTTCGGCTTCGCATACGAATACGGGTTCTTTTCGTATCTCGTCGCTACGCCGATCGGAATGGGTTTCCTCCTGATCGCGCTCGATTATGCCGAGCAGCCCTCCTGGCGGCGGGGGGCAGTCCTACTCCTTGCTGACATCGGAGTGTTCTTCTCACACGGGTTACTGTTCGTGTTCGTCAATGCGATCGGAGGTACGTTCCTGCTGGTCCGCAATCATGGCGATTGGCGGCGGATCGTATGGTCGGTCTGGCCGTACGTCGCACTCGCCGCGCTGTGCGGCGTGTACGCGCTCTCGCATCACGACGTTGACCTGGCGCCAATGTATCCGTACAGGGTGCTATGGAGCATGAATCCGTTGATACGGTTTCTTTGTGCGATCGCCTATCCGTGGGGGATCACTCCGAACGTGTGGATGCTGGCCGTCACCATGCTGATGTTCGCGGCCCCTTTCTGCATGGGCGCTCGATGGAGCCGGAACGGCATGGCTTTCGTGCCGCTCGCGGTCTTTGTGCTGGGATGGTTCTGCATCCCGGCTTTCGCGATGAACACTAATTTTCTCTTTCATCGGTTCGCACTGTTCCTTCTCCCCTTTTATGCCTTGAATTTCTCGTCCGCCGAGCGTGACGACGAGATGCGCGGGGACGATCGCCGCCTTGGGGTGTGGACGCAGATTGCTCTAGTAGCCGTTTGCGCAACCTTCCTCGGCGCGCAGGGCATGCGCGCGATGCGCTTTGCAGACGAAAGCGCCGATTTCGATACCATCGCGGCGGAGGTCGAGCCCGCCCAGCGCGCCCTGAACATAACGTTCAACCTAAATAGTCCCGCGGCGAACAACCCCGTGGTCTATGACAACTTCGCGCTCTGGTACCAGGCGGATCACCACGGGCTTGTCGATTTCAATGCCGCCTGGTTCCCGCCGCAAATCGTCCGGTACCGGCTGGATCGGCTTCCTGCCGTCGGGCCTGCGGATGTGGCGCCGCAGCCGCTCTCCGCGACGTTCGACTGGTACCGGCACCAGGGCTGGATGTACCGGTACTTCTTCGTTCGGCATACGTCGCCGATACCTGTCGGATTCTTTGCCAATCCGGACTGTCCGGTCGTGCTAGTAAAAACGGTGGGCACCTGGTCGGTCTATGAAAGGCAATCGTGTCGCCGCGGGTGAAATCTGGCAGACGTTGGCAAACTCAGGGAATGAATGCGATGCTATTCAAATCGAATGGAATTGACGAGGCGCGTAAATACGACGAGATTTTCTATCGCTATCAGCGTGAGGGGGCGATACGCTCCGCGCGATACGTGCTGCCGAAAGTGAACGCCGAATTGCAGCCGGGTAGCATCCTGGACGTTGGCTGTGGCGCGGGCGCGTGGCTCAGCGTACATTGCGAGCTCGGCATGCAGGACGTCGTTGGCATCGACGGCGATTATGTCGATCGCTCAGTTCTGATGTTCGATGAAAGTCACTTTTTCCCGAATGACATCTCGAAGCACTTTGATCTCGGCCGGACCTTCGATCTCGTCCAGTGTCTTGAGGTGGGCGAGCACGTGCCGAAAAGCTGCAGCAATGTCCTCGTCGAGAATCTGGTTCGGCACGGAAAACGCGTCCTGTTTTCCGCGGCGGTGCCAGGCCAGGGCGGTGAGAATCACATCAACGAACAGGGATACGATTACTGGCGCTACCTGTTCGCGAAACACGATTACGTGCTGTTCGATTTCGTCCGCCCGTTGATCGGGGGGGACAAGCACGTCGAGCCCTGGTACCGGTACAACATTCTACTTTTTGCCCATGTCAGCGAGGCGGAACGGCTTTCGCCGCTAGTCGCGACGACGGTCGTCAATAGGGACGAGCGGGTTAGGGACGTATCGCCCCTGACGTATCAGTGCAGAAAAATGCTGCTGCGATGGCTGCCGGTGAGCGTGAAGACGGAAATTGCCGTCATGAAGAGCCGGCTCGTGGTGAGCAGACTCAAGAACAAAGAGGTCGGGTTGTGAGGATTTCGATTTATCTGCCAATTTTGGCCGGGGTGTTGTTTGCCGCGATCGGGCAGGTCGCGCTCAAGGCGGGGGCCGACGGCAAACAGGCGCTCGTCGAGTTTTTCAACCCGTGGATAGTGTTCGGGCTGGTTTGCTACGGTGTCGGAACACTGCTCTGGATCTTCTCGCTGAGCCAGACAAGGCTTACCGTCGTTTATCCATTTACCGCGTTGACGTTCGTGTTGGTCTATGTCGCGGGGATTGTCGTATTCGGTGAGCACATTGGGTTCGCGCAGTGGCTCGGCGTCGCGCTGATTTTGGGCGGGTTATATCTCGTCGCGGTCGTTCAGTAAATGTTCGCGCCATCGGGGAGCGGGCTAGAGTGACCGTTTTCGTTCGATCGATCAGCCGTTGCGAAGGTCCGCTCGGGGTCGCTATGCAAATATCCACATAGCGACCCGAAGCGGCCCAACGCGCTGCTGGTGGAGCGAATCCAGAACGCGTGTCGTCGCGAGGGCAAACTAAACGCACCTTAATTCTCAATCGCGCAAAGATGCTATCTTTGAACCGTCTACCCAATATCAGCCGGGAGCGCGCTATGGTGGAAGACAAAGGTGATGTCGACGATCATTGGCACGTAAGCGCAGCTTGCTTCAACTGCGGCGCGGTTCGAACGGCCGCTCCCAATCTGTTCATCGAGCGAAACGGCGCTTCGGCGTTTGCTCACCAGCCTGCCAGTGAACAAGAAACAGAAGATGCGTGGCGAGGCGTCCTCATTTGTCCGGTGGCTGCCGTTCGGCCGCCAAAGGGTTTGAAGACGCCGACAGGCCTCTTCCCGCAAGCCTTGGCTCCCGGCGTGTGGAGGCTCGGGTATAACGCCCGCTCTTCGTACGGCGCTCACAGCTACATCACGGTTGCAGGCGGGCTGCGTCTGATGATCGACGGGCCGCGCTGGTCCGGCCACCTCGAGCGCTGGATCGCGGAAGCCGGAGGATTGGATCATATCTTGCTGACCCACCGCGACGATGTCGCGGACGCGGGCATCTATGCGAAGCGCTTTGGCGCCCGCGTCTGGATCCATGCAAAGGACGCCGATGGCGCTCCGTTCGTCACTGACGTAATCACGGGTGATCTGGCGCATGAGATGTTGCCGGGCGTTCGGGTCATTCCGATGGCGGGACATACACGGGGAAGCGTCATGTTCCTCATCAACCACGCCCTTTTCTCTGGAGACTCACTGTGCTGGGATTTCCGCAGGCACGCTTTGCATGCCTTTCGAGACGCCTGCTGGTACGACTGGTCGACCCAACTTCGCTCCCTCGAGCGACTCGTTCACGAAAGCTTCAGTGGCGTGTTCGCCGGACATGGCGGAAGTATCATTCTGGATGCAGCGACTATGCAGCGCGAACTGCGAGCGTTTCTCGATACGGTAAAAGCGGACTGAGACTTTCCCGGTAAGTAGATCGCAGTGCCGCGTTGGAGGAGCAAATTCCCTAGGCGATTGGCAGTCAGACACGGTTTTCTCGCTTTTGTTACCTATGCCAGTGCCACGTGAACGGCGGCTTCCGAGGAGATTGTGTTGATCCAGGCGGAAAAACCGATCAAGCAAGCCAGCTGTTACCGCATTGTCTGGCCCTTCAGGCGACGCACCGTACAAGCAAAACGCTTCACGAGGCGCTCGACTCCCAGAGCGCGGGCGATCCATTTCAAGGCAAAGCGCGCGCGGCCACGCAAGTGCGCCGCTTGCACGCGGCGCCAGAAGCGCTGCGGCACGAATCCGGCAGAACGCGCTTCTTTCTCAAGCAACGCCTTGCCGCCCGGCAGATGGATGAACGAACAGGCGCGAAACCACCGCAGATCGCGATAATTATTGCCAGGCCAATGGCGGCCTACCGCCTGGTAAGCACCGACCTCGACAATTCCCTGTCCTTCATCGGCCAGCGCGTTCAGTGTCGCCGAGATAAACGCCTCGTCACCGTGATGCCCCAACCGGTCAATTTCACCGACATATCGCGTGTAAGTGCTACGCGCGCGCAGCACCAGCCGGCGCAGCGCCTCGGGTGTGCCCAGCAGGAACTCACCGCCGTACCAGCGCGGATTCCTGAAGCGCTGGCCCGCGACGATTTCGAGATCGGCGACAACCTTTTCGCTCCCATACGCCGGAAATACCTGATCGGAAATGTCAAACGCGCCGAGACCTGCTTCAGCGCATCGCCCGATCAGCTTCTGCTCGAGTGGCCGCATCGCCACCATATCCGTGTCGAGTAGCAGCAGCATGGTGTCGGCGGGTAACGCGCCGGCGACCTGGTCCAGCAGATCCAGTTTGAAATGCGCCGCATAGAACGGTGTGTCCTTCGACAATTCGATGGTCGCGTTCAACCTCATCAGCGACGGACGCTTCTCCGGTGCGATGCTGTCGAGCCGTCGCGCGACTTCGGCGGGTGCGTTGCTCATGATGGTCAGCGTGGGCATGCCCATCTGCCGCAAACTGTTGTTCAGGCAGATCGCCTGGTTCACGTACGACAGAGGGTCGCGATTCGTTGCATTGGGACCGGGGCGCGCATCGAGATCCACATAAACCAGCGTGCAGGGGAAAAAGTTCACGTTGCTCCTGAAGGGTCAACACTGTTCTTCCATCCATTTGGCAGGCTCCGGCTTTTCCGGGCGCTACCTTCACTGTGCGGTCGTCGCAGCGCGATTACGCTTTACCGCAGCGTCTCATACTCCTCCCTACAGTAACCTTTGACGCGACCGGTCAACCAGGATCTCCAGACCGAGACTCATCAGGCGTCGTCAATGGAAACACCCGCAAGGGTGTTCATGGAACGAACCACGCATCGAGCACCCCTGACTGGGTGGCAAGGTAGTCGACCATCGCGGGTAACGTTTCGTCCCGCGTTCCGGCAAAGACCAGACTGAGTTCCTCAAAACCCGCCTTGCGGTCAGAACGTGCGCGGGTCCGTACCAAGTGCGAGATGTACGGTCGAATCAACTGCCACAGCGTGGCGACCCGGAGCTACCCTGTCTGGCAGCGAACTGACAGGGTCCAAAGTCCGTCCGCAAAGCCACCGGAATCGCGGAGGACGCCAGGCACGACGATCAGTGCGGGACGATGTCGTGGGGCGGGAGTGTGGTTCATTGCTGGCAGTAAAAGTTACAAGGATTCGTAGGATCGGAGCTTCACCGGACCGGCGCTCGCTCCGTGTTTGTCCGCACCCGCGGCGTCCGGCCGTCCCCTGTCACGCCTCCTTCACGCAGGAATTGCACCAGCCCTTTGCGTTGACGAGCTTGCCGGACACGCCGATCGCAGAGATACAGCGTCCAGCTTACGGCGTTACGTTGAGCTGCAAGAGCAGGTCCTTGCGAACTGCGCTCGCAGCTTCGGGACTCCGCCTTTCCTCGAGGCGACGAGCGAGGAGTTCAACGAACACAGAAAAATCCTGCGCTCCGTGGCACTCCACAAATTCACTAAACGTTTCGGCGATCGCTGCCCGTTGCGTGGCGAATGACTGCGTACTGGCAATGTGCGAACTGGCCCGCGCCAGTTCAACGAAATACTCAATCTGACAACGCACCAGATCTACAGCGGAGGGATGTTTTGCTCCAGATGGCATGGTCTTCTCCCACGTTTCGGTAGCCCGCAACCCGGTCTGCTTTTCAGGCTTGCAGCACATCGCGAGCCACGATGGGGATGGCAGTCTCAGGACGGAAAACAGAGCTGGCACCATCCCGCATATCCGGAGAGGACGGCGTCTTTAACGCAAGCCTCATCCGGTCCTCGGAATCTCATTCGTCGTAGGCAGCCATGACAAGCCACATGTCGCGTTCACCGTTGCAGATTTCAGCTGCCAATGCATGTGGGTCTCCCGGAGATGTCATGTACGACTGCGGAATACAGCCTAGGCACTGTGCTGTGCGTGACGCCTCCGGGCCACCCCCAGTTGCCCTGTCACTGGCTTGCGCCCGACGCTGCTGCCGCGCTATCCGGGCTCATGGCTCCGGCAGATGCAGGGTTGTTCATCATTCCGCTAGCCCCTGTCGCCGCGCTGCCGGCATCGGTGCTGTTATCCGCCCGTTTGCATCCGGGCGTACCCATCGCCAGCAGTGCGACCGACGCCGCGATTGCAATGTGTTTCCTGGTGAGTTTCATCGCCCATTCCTCCTGGGACTGGTTAGAACCCGGACCTGGTCGTCGGATTAGCAGCACCATGGACTTCAGCCGGTCATCGGGAAAACAGCAAATTGCGTGCCTCACATTCAACGGCACCCATCGATCGTGGATAGTGCGAAACGAATTCGGCGCTTCAAGAATTCCGGCCATGCGGGCCGAGCCGATCAGGCGATACATCGCAGCGGCGTTTTTGCCACCTGAGTCTGCGCTAGCGAATAAAGATCGGCCCATCCTGCCGGATGGGCCGGAGCGTTGAGATCAACTTGAACGCTGGGACCGATGTCATTCTCCGATTAGTCTGGTGACGGCATGACGTATACCGGTTTTTCATCTGGCCGGAGTCTCGGTCGGGAGATCGTTGTGCGATACCGCTGGATCAGCGTCCGTACTGGCGATGCTCCCGTTGTGCTTGTCGATCCACACAATCGCGCACTGATACGCGGCCTGGATCGCATCGTCCTGATTTTCGAACCAGGCAAGATTGCGCTCGATGTGCATTTCAGCGTCCGCATCATCATCAGGCGACGCGCGGATCAGTCGCGCGTGCGCAAAGAACTGACCCAGCAAGAAATCCGGGGTCGCGTCAATGACCCAGCCGCGGTACTCGAACTCCATGATTACCTCCGATACTTAGCTAATCGAAATTCGAAAAGACGAAGCATGGATTCGTCACGTCGTAATCGCTAAAACCTCCTTGGTCTGTTTCGTCCGGTTGGGTGCCTTAGTGGTGGAGCGGGAAGCACATCGAACCCGCGCAGTCGATACCGTTTTAGGCGTTTCCACGATGCGCGCCAGAATTTCTATCGTGGGACCGGAGCAGAGAGGGTGCTCGCTGGACTCGTCACTGGCGCACACGGGGACCTCCACTTGTCAGCCATGCTAGCGCCGGCAGGATTCAACGCATCAGCATTTTTGTAAGAAATTTTTGAATTTGTAAATTCTCAAACGCGGCCGGCGCGCGCTGACTCCAGCAGAGTACCGCTGCCTGTTGCGCAGCCAAGATCCTCAGATTTAATGATGAAAAAAATGGTTCGACCGCTGTTACAAACGAAGTTTTTTGTCTTGAAGCGAGCAATGGCGAACGATATCTTCAAGCACGAATATTGCTAAACGGTAAGAACGCTGACAAACCGTAATTGCGCAGACAGTCGGGTGCAATTCAAACGCCACCAGGCTTGTCCAAGCAATGTGGCCCTGCTATCGACGCGCCGTTATGGCCGGAACGAAACGAATAGCGCACCTCATGCATGGGCCGCTCTTTCCGAGGGAGGAATCGTGCAAAAGAAAATCGTCATTCGAGCCATCGCGGGAGGCGTTTGCCTGATGGCGCTGTCCGGCGCGGCGTTCGCTCAATCGCTGGCGTATACGAATCAGCCCGTGGACGTTTATGCGGGTCCGTCCGGGGACTATCCGGTGGTCGCGCAAGTGCCGCCGAGCGCGCAGCTCACGGTGTACGGCTGCGTTGATGACTACAGTTGGTGCGACGTCGGAGCGCCCGGACTGCGCGGCTGGGTCTACGGCGAATATCTCGACTATCCGTACCAGGGTACCGAGGTGCCGATCATGACTTACGGCGTGCAGATCGGGCTGCCGATCGTGGCGTTCTCGTTCGGCACTTACTGGGATCACTACTATCGCGGCCAGCCTTGGTATAACGACCGGGACCGGTGGGCGAATCATCCGCCGCCGATGCGGGGCGGTCCGCCGCCGCATGGTGGTCCGCCGGCGGCGGGCGGTCCGGCTATGAACCCGAGGCCGGTCATGCACGGCGGCCCGCAGCCGCAACCCCAGCCGGGGTACGCTCATGGGCCGGTGCAGCCGCAGCCGGGATACGCGCACGGGCCTGCGCAGCCACCCGGGCAAATGAAGGGCGCTCCTCAGGGACAGGCTGCCGTGCACCCGGGCGGTCCGTCCGGTGAGCACGGCGGCGAGGCGCGCGGCGGCAATGAAGACCGAAATCATCCGCAGGATAACCATTAGCGATTGAACGCTTTTCGCCCGCCACCGCTTCGCGATCGCATGGCAACGCGCCAGGCGCCCATGCCGCTCAATTCGACGGATGATCGTCGGCGTGATCGTGAAGCGGGTCCGGGCTCTTTTGCGTCGAACGCAACACGCCTGCGTCGTCGAAATAGAAGTGAAAGAGCTGGTACCACGTATTGTCTTCCTGGTACCGGTAGCTCCAGACTTCGCGCTTGACGAGCGGCAGGTACATCGTTTCTTCGGGACGGCCGAAATTGACGAGCACGTCCGCGCGGGTCCATTTTCCCGGCTCCGCGCGATAGAACTCCAACGGCTGCAGCACCTGGCGGACGTCGACGACTTTGCCGTCCGCGTCGATATCCGCGGCGACGGTGGTTTCGCCCATCGGTTGCGTCGGCCACATCAGACGCTTGCCGCCATTCGGAAGGTCATACGTTTCTTTAGGCTGGCCTAGCGCGGCAGTCACGGCGGATTCCGGCTCGCCGGCCTTGAAGCGATCCCATGGTTGAACGCAGGCGCTCAAGGCAAGTGTCAGCGCAAACGTAAGCGTGAAGCGCCACACGTCCAAGCGATGTTCAAGTGGACAGCCGATCTTCGATTTGCGCCGTGTCATGCCGAACCTCGTGCGCGATGCGATGCATAAGGGTTGGACACGGCGCGCCGCAAGTGGGTCTGTCTCGTCAGAAAAAACCGCTCAGGATTGGATAAATAATTGGCAGGACAAAGGACGTCAGAATGCCGTTCAGGCCCATCCCGAGGCCTGCAAAGGCGCCGGCTTCTTCACTCATCTGCAACGCACGAGCAGTGCCGATTCCATGGGACGCGACACCCAGTGCGAAGCCACCCAGGTCATGCCTCGACACGCGAATCAACATCAAAAGGCCGCTGCCAATCACCGCGCCCGTGATGCCGGTCATGATCACAAGGACGGCCGTCAGCGACGGCAACCCGCCGATTTTCTCGGAAATACGGATAGCAATGCCTGCCGTCACGCTCTTCGGAGCAATCGTGGCAAGTATTTGACCCGTGGCGCCCAGAAGCCTTGGGATCAAAACGGCCGATGAGATGCCCGTCGCACACCCCGCCACAAGTGCGCCAGTCAACTGCGGGGCTAGCCGGCGCAATTTAGGCAATTGTCGGTGCATCGGTATAGCGAGCGCGACGATTGCCGGTCCGAGCAAAAATTGAATGGGCTGGGCGCTTTGCATGTAGGTGACATACGATGTGTTCGATTCACGCAAGGCAAGTATCAAAAGCGCTACTGCAATTAACACGGGATTCGCGAGCGCACTTTTTCCTAGCGAACCGTGGACGACCTGCGCGATTGCGTACGCGAGGAACGTGAGGGTCAGCCAAAGAAGCGGTGTTGTTCCGAGAAATCCCCACGCGGACGCGATGTTCTGATGAACGTTCACGATGGTTCAACCTTCGCCAGGTCGGCAGCCGCAGGCGCCGTGTTTCCGTCGGCATGGAGCGGCGATGCAGACGGTGTTGTCAGCGGTGCAACGGGGGCAGCGCGCGGGGGCCATAAAGCGCACAAGCCTTGGCCGACAAGCGCGGTAACGACGATTGTTAGCGCCGTACACACAACAACGGACACGGCTATCGGGATCAGGTCATGAGCCACGCGGCCGGCAAAGACCATGATGCCGACTCCTGCTGGAACGAACAAAAGAGGCAGAAACTTAAGCAGTGCAAGAGCGTCGCTCTCAATGGCGGATGAAAGGCCGGGGCGGAGGCTCAGGGAGGCTAACAACAGGATCATCCCGATAACCGCGCCGGGAATCGGCAGGTTCCCGGCGTAGGCTATTAATTCGCCAAGGCACTGGTAGGCGAGAAGGACCGTGAACGTCTTGATCATCGGGTCACCTTCGATTCGGACGCGCACACGTTGAGCCACCAGCGAAGCACGACAAAGTGGGTGGAGGCCGTCATGCCAGAACTTGTTCACCCGTTGGCAATAGTCACCATTGCGGTAAGCAAAAAGCGTCGGGCATCCCGTGCATCTGCTCACTGCCCGCCGTAGAGCGCGTTCAAGCGATCCATCGTGCCGTCCTGCTGGGCGCGCTGCAATTCCAGTTTGACCTCCGCGCGAGTCTTGCCTTGGAGGGCACCGCTATCGCTACTGCCGATGGACGTACCGCCGACTGCGTCCGTCGTCATAGCTGCGTTGCTGTCGGTGGCCGTCCTGGATGTGTCGGTGTTGTCACCCGCATAGGCGAGCGTGGTGCACAACGCCAATGCGGTAATAGGGATCAAAGTCAGAGCTTTCATCATATTCTCCTGCATGGTGCATGACATGCCCGACGCCAATCGAATCACGCAGTTTGCGCCGGGATTTCGTGCCGCTTCGAAAAGCATCAAAGGTTCTCGCAAGGACTCGGCACGCTCTTGCAATACCCGGGCAGAATTTCCTTTATTCCCGAGTCATCTGCCTTTTCTGTATCGCGACCGCTCCAGGATAGGACTGGTGCATCCAGCCTGGATCTATTTTCATCGCCTGCAACTTGGCGGCGATCCTCGTGGAGTTGCTGGGTTTCGACTGCCCACCCCGTCCACGGGTTGCGGCATGCCGACAGGTACCACTGCACTGTATGCGCTGACCGCATGCGCATGAATAAGGCACTGTTCCTAAACGAGGCTAGGGGATTGCCTTATTCAGTCAGTGACTGGGCTCCGCGCTATTGGCTCTCGATCCACTGAATTGCAAAGCGCATCAGTTCGTTGCCGCTACGGATATTCAACTTTTCTTTGATGTTGGCCCGGTGTGCCTCGATGGTCTTGACGCTCCGATTCAGTTTCGCGGCGATTTCGCGGGTGCTGAAGCCGAGTCCGATCAGGTGCAGGACCTCGAATTCCCGTTCCGAAAGGCTCGCAATTGGGCCCGCCGGCACTTTTTTTGGACCCGCAAGGGCTCGCGCCAGCTTTTCATGCATGGCGGCGCTCAAATAAATATTGCCTGCCAGCACTTCGCGGATGGCGCTCACGACATGGTCTGTGGCCTCGAGTTTCATCAGATACCCGTTTGCCCCGGCCCGTAGTGCGCGTTCGGCAAACAGGCTTTCGTCGTGCATGCTGAGAACGAGGATTGCCAAAGTTGGGTAGCGATGGCGGAGGGTCTTGACAAGATCCAGGCCAGAGTCCGATTGCAGACTGATGTCCACAATGGCCATGTCGGGCTGGCAGGCCATTGCCGCCAGGGCTTCTTCGGCGTTGCCGGCCGCACAGCAGACGTGCAGATCCTCTTGCAGATTCAGCAAGTGCGTCATCCCCTCCCGGATGATGGGGTGGTCATCCACGATCAGGATTTGGGTCGCGCGCCCTGGGTTAGACGACTTCCCGTGCATGGTCTGGGCGCTCCGGTATCGGATAGCTGATGGCGACCGTGGTGCCACCCAAAGCATTGCGGGCCACCGTGCAAGAGCCGCCCAGAAGACTCGCCCGGTGACGCAGGTTCTGGAGTCCCAGTCCCGAGGCACGCGCCATTTGTTCCGGGCCGACGCCCACCCCGTCGTCACTGATTGAAAGCGTCTGCAAGCCGCCTACGCGCTCCAAGTCGATCCAGATGTGGCGGCCTTCACTATATTTCAGCGCGTTGTTGACTGCTTCCTGTGCCGCACGATACAGGTTGATCTGAGTAGGCGGATCCAGTAAGTCTACATCTGGCTTGATCCGCAGAATGCAGTCTATGCCATTCAGCGTGCGAGCCGTTTCCGCCAGCCCATGCAGTGCGGCCGCAAGGCCACCATATTCAATGGCGACCGGGTCCAGGCCATGGGCAATCCTGCGGGTCATCAAGGACGACTGCTTCACCAATCCGACGATGGTCGCGGCATCGGCGGCGGCTGGGTGGCCCTGCGTCTGGAGTTTCTGATTCAAGGCGGCGCAGTACAGACCCAGGCTGGTCAGGTGTTGCCCAAGTCCGTCATGCAGTTCCCGGCCGAAGAGTCTTTGCTGCTGATCGCCGATCTGGATCAGTTCTTCTTCCAACAGACGGCGTTGCGCGATCTCCTCCTTGAGTTCACTGTTCGTCTTCTCCAGGTCTTCGGTTCGCTCCTCTACGCGCCGTTCCAATTCGATGTAGGAGGCCTGCAGCAGGCGATGGACGCGCTGCTCCTGAGCACGTGCCGCCACCAGCAGCAGTCCGGTTACCGCCACGACGTTCGCGAAGGTGCACCACCTCACGAGGCTATCCACCGGAGATTTGGCGGCGAAGGGGCCCGTGCCGTGGGTGGTACCCCAGATGGCCACGACTGAGACCATCAAGGTCGCGAGACTGGTGCCCAGGTGATCGAAGCGCAGAGCCGCCCAGATAATGAACGGAAAGATCGCCAAGGCTGCAGGATAGTAGCCGTGTCCGGCAAGTTGCGGGGCGCCGAAGATGAGGTAGCTCACCCAGAAGGTCGCAATGGTCAGTCCGCACGCCTCCACGGCCTGCTCCGCCGAGCGGATGGGGTTCGGATACGCGAGCAAGCTGAGCAGGGGCGGAGCCACCACCAGCACGCCCATCATGTCACCGAGCCACCATTTCAGAAAGGCTGCGCCGTATTCGGCGGCCGGCATCAAGCCCCCTCCGAATACGGCGGTCGCACCAATCAGCGCACTCACTGCCGTGCTGAGCACCGCAGCCAGGGCAATGAGGGCTAACACGTCTTTGATGCGATCGAGGGTGATCTGGAATCGGGCTACGCGGTTCAACAGTATTGCTGCCGTCAAGGCTGCAACTATCGCGCCGGCACTAATCACAGCGGCCACTGGCAAGGGCACGCCCACCGACACGTTGGCCAGGAAGGAGCCAATGACGATTCCGGGGGCAACTTCGAAGCCCAGAGCGACCAGTGCAACAAGGGCGATGCCGCTGGAGGGCCACACCAGAGACACTGCGCCGCCCACTATCGCATAAGCAAGCCCTACTTTTGCGCCTGCGTAGTAAGCCAATGCCACAAGCCCGGTGAGCAGGAAGAGTCGAAACCTGGAATCGCCCCGAATAATGGCCATGGTTCGCTTCAAACCCCCTATGCGAGCAATGCCCCACGCGTCCCGGCACAGCCCGCAAGCAGCAATCCTGATGAACCTATCAATATGGCGAAATTGATGCCGGGATTACACAGGTCACATTCCTCATATGAAGGCGACCAAAACTACTATGAAGCCGCGTCAGAATTCTTCTGCGCGCCATCGCGCATACGAAGGATCGTCATCGCAGTACAGGGCGAGTTCGTTCAGGCGAGTGTCGCATCGTTATTTTGTCAGTCTTGGCACCCACTCATAACCACCTCCGACCAGCGTAATTCCGACAATGACGAGATTGGCGCCCCCAAACCGCACTCCCGATTCATGTTTCCCCCTGGAACGGAACACCACGAACTATAACGATTCATGCGCGATTAATTGCCCCAGCAAACGATTGAGAGCAGTGTCCACAGACACACGGAACGCCAGGTCGCACCGTGAGACCGGAGTGGACGGGGCCAAAGAGCACGACTCAGTTTCCAGCCACACGGCGTGCCAATTGTGAAGGGCCCGCTTCGTCAGAGGGAGGCCAGATGAAGCACTCTGCTGTCATAGTGTGCTGCGTGCTTTGTGTCTCGAGCATGCAAGCAATCGGGCAAGAGCGGCAGAATTGCACCGGCCCGCAGCTAGGAACGTGGGCGCTACAGTCAAACACGACCGAAGACCTGGCTACCGGCGAGAAGACCGAGTTGTTCGGCGCGCATCCAAGCGGTTATCTCAGCTACGGTCCTGACTGCCGGATGTCTGCCATTCTGGTCAAGGAAGGGCGAAAGGCGCCTAACAGCTTCGTACCCACCGAGGCCGAGCGCGTCGAACTCTACAATGGGTTAGTCGCCTATGCGGGGACCTATAGCATTGAGGGCGACAAGATTAGTCACCATGTTGATGCTTCGTGGAACCAGTCATGGACGGGCACAACCCAAGTGCGCCAGTTTCGAATTGAGGGCAAGACCTTGTACACAAAGACCCTGCCCGCCAGGAACGCACTCACCGGCAAGGAAAGCTCGTCGGTGTTGATCTGGGTTAAGGTCGAGTAGATATCCCTACGGAAAGTCGGTTTTCGGATGCGGCCCCGTGCTGTTCGGTCATTTGAATGACCGTGTGAGAAGAGAGAAGCCGATCACACCAGCAGGGTGACGCCTGCCCAGGCGATCAGCACGACGCCCAGCACGCGGCCGACACGCTCACCGCCGGGCAGGATTTTTTCCACGAAAACGATTAGCGACAGCGCGGCGATCCAGACGAGATTCATAATGCCACCGACGAACAACAACGCCATCAGCAGCCAACAGCAGCCCACGCAGTAAATGCCATGACGCATCCCGAGCAGGAAGCTGCCTGCGACGCCAGGACGCCAGTGCGCGGTGAGGAAATTCACGGGTGAACGGCACTGCGTCAGGCAGGCGCGCTTGAGCGGCGAGAACTGATAGACGCCCGCCGCGGCCAGAACGATCGCGGAAAGGGGCGCGCTCTTCGACCACAACATCATTTCCGAAATGAGGCCGGTCGGTTGCAGCACCTTCTGCAGCGATGCCGCGCAGATCGAGAATGCCAGCCATGCGCTCAGGTAACCGGCCAGGAGAAACAACGACGGGATGGCCGACCTGGCCTCGATCGCGGCATGGTGCCGCAATACGCGTCGATACAACAGGACGAGCGGCGCTGCGCTGGGCGTCATCATCGCAATCATCATCACCCACCACATGAGGATCACGGTGGGCAGCGACGGATCCATTCCCCCACCGCCGTCTGCCAGTCGATGCGGGAACAGCGCGACGGCCGTCATCTCGAGCGCGGACATGCCGATTCCGGCGCCCGTCCACAAGTAGGCCCACGACAACGCGACGACAGCGACAATGCCGAGCGCGGTGATGACGCGCTCACGTCCGAGGATATCCTCGATGCTGCTCATGCGGCAGCGCGATGCCGGATCGGTCCTTTGTTATTCAAGTGCAGTCGCGCGAACTGCGCGTAAGTCCCCTTGAGATCCAGTGCGATGTTTCCTTGCGAGCGGCTGGTGCCGGAGCCGATCTCGGCAAGCTCATATTCGAAGCCGTGAGGCAAGTCGATTCGGACACGATGCTCGTCACCCGTTACCGGATTGCGGATCGGTTCGCCGACAACGTCGAATACGCCCTCGACATGAATCCGGCCGCGTCGGGTATCGACATCGACATCGAAGTCGATCTTCGTAAAGATCGGATCGAATGCCTGCTCGAGCGTCGATGCGAATACGGAGAACATTGTGGCGAACGGCTCGGTGTCCTGCCCCGTCATGATTTTCAGAATGGCTTCGCGTTGCTCCGGGCTGGCCTGTTCGTCGACGATCGGCTGGCACTTGCCCTTGCCTTCGTGGATCGGTCCCGGCCACTGAAACACGACCGCGATGTTGAGGTCGTCGAGTCGCACGTCGCCGTAGTAACCATTGGTGATCGAGATGGCGCCCATCGCTTCGCAGAAGCCGTTGTTCGGCAGTGCGTTGAATTGGCACGGGCAACCGTATGAGCAATTGCAGGTGATCAGTTCGGTGCCTTGGATTTCCCAGGGAGTCATGGTTGTTCTCCTTGTGCTCCGCGACGAGTAGCGTGCTTCGAATCAAGTGTATGGCAGGGGGAAGGAAGTCAAAGTTTGGGTTGACTGGGCGCGCGGGCGAGCCAGGAGGAGGCGCGGCATCAAACCCTTCAGCGGCCAGCCGTTCTTTCCGTCTCCAGCCCGAAGCAGCACCAAGGCGAGCAAGTACGGACATTGTGCACACAGGGGTAATGCCGCCTATCCTTGGAGATAAGCGAACCGCAGGGTCCCGTTCATGATCAATTTGCACGAACTCCGGTATGTTCGGCTCGGTACCCGCGACATTGACGCCGCGACGAAGTATGCCGTCGATATCCTTGGATTACAGCTGGTGCGCCGCGAGGGCGGGTGGGTCTACTTGCGCTCCGATGAGCGCGATCACACGCTGGTCTACTTCGAGGGCGATCCAAACGACCATACCATCGCATTCGATGTCGTCGCGAACGAGGCGCTCGAACACGCGGGTGCGGTGTTGGAACAGAACAGTTTCCGCATACACGCCGGCAGTCGCGACGAGTGCGACCAACGTCGGGTACGTGCCTTCATCGGTTTCAGGGATCCGTCTGGCAACCAGATCGAATTGGTGTTCGGCGCCCTGCATAGCGGCCGTCGTTATTTTCCGTCACGCGACGCCGGAATCACCGGTTTCAGCCATGTGGGGCTGCGCACCAGCGATCCCCGACGCGACGAGATGTTCTGGACGACGCTGTGCAATGCGCGCGTTAGCGACTGGATCGGGCCTGCACCGCTACTGAGGATCGACGAGGTGCATCACAGGATCGCCCTCTTTCCGTCCTCGTTCGCCGGCATTCAACATATCAATCACCAGGTTGAAAGCATCGACGACCTCATGCGTGCCTGGTACACCCTGCGTGAACAGGGCATACCCATTCGGTTCGGACCCGGGCGGCATCCGACTTCGGGCGCCGTCTTTCTTTACTTCGAGGGGCCTGACGGAATGACTTATGAATATTCGACAGGCGTTCGCCTGATCAGGCCGGACGAGGAGGCGACCTGGTGCCCCCGCCAGTTCCCGTTCGATTCCACCGGTTTTTGCATGTGGGGCGCCAAACCAGACATTCCGGAGTTTCGAACCTGACGCGTGACCAGATTCATTGTTGATCGCGCTAGAACATCAACGCTGCCGAAGACGGCGTGCTGAGAATGCGCGGGCGCAGGCTTCCTGCCGGCACCCAACTCGAACAGATAGCCTGGATTCCGCGACTGCCGGGAGAACGCCATGGCGACGATCAGAACGGTTGATGTTCAGGACTTCATCAACTCGCACAAGCTCTCGACGTATCAGCTTCTGATCGTCGCGCTGTGTTTTCTGACGGTCGCGTTCGATGGTTTCGATACGGCGACAGCTGGATTTATCGCGCCTGCCATCAGGAAGCAATGGGCATTGAGCGCGCTTCAGTTGGCGCCAGTGTTCGGCGGCGGCCTCTTCGGTCTGATGATAGGCGCGCTCCTCTTCGGTCCGCTTGCCGACAGATTTGGGCGCAAGCCCATACTCTGCCTTTCAGTGGCGTTTTTCGGCGCCATGTGCCTGTGGTCCGCCTACGCGACTTCTCTGCGCGAACTCATACTATTGCGATTCCTGACCGGCCTGGGTCTCGGCGGAGCCATGCCTACGGCCATTACGATGACATCCGAATTCGGTCCCGAGAAACAGCGCTCGCTATTGGTGACGAGCATGTTCTGCGGCTTCACGTTAGGCGGGGCATTGGGGGGCGTGGTCGCCTCGCAGCTCATTCCGCTGTATGGCTGGCAGGGCGTGCTGCTATTCGGTGGGGCAATGCCGTTGATGCTGCTGCCGGTTCTGGTATGGCTTCTGCCCGAGTCTGTCCGGTACCTGGCGCTGTCCGGCCGGATGCAAGCGCAGGTGGCTCGCACGCTCCGGCGCATCGCGCCGCAGGAGACGCTCGACCATACGACGTTTACTGTCCCCGAGAACAAGGTCAAGGGCTCTCCGGTCCGCAACCTTTTCAGCAAGGGCGTGATCGTCGGCACCGTCTGCCTCTGGCTCACCTTCTTCATGAGTCTGCTGGTGTATTACCTGCTCACCAGCTGGCTACCGACGGTCATTAACAACACAGGCGTTCCTCTGAGTATGACTGCACTGATCGCCGCGGCGCTGCCCTTGGGCAGCACGGTCGGCGCCGTGCTGATCGGCCGCCTGATGGACAAGCACAGTCCCTGTCTGGTTCTCGCAAGTTCCTACCTTATTGCCGCGGTGTTCATCCTGCTCATCGGCATCGCTTCGTCGTTGCCGGTGCTGGTGATCGCGGTCTTTGGGGCTGGTCTTGGGACCGGCGGCTCGCAGACTGGCGTCAATGCACATGCGGCGGCCTACTATCCAACCTCCAGCCGCGCCTCCGGCGTGAGTTGGGCGCTAGGCATTGGCCGGGTGGGTTCGATCGTGGGCTCGATGGTCGGCGGAGTGCTGCTAGCCATGCATCTTGGCCTGCCCATCATGTTCATGCTGGTAGCGGTTCCCGCTATCGTCGCTGCACTCAGCATGTTTGGCATGGGACGCTTTGAGGCCACGCTCAAGGCGTCTGAAGGTGCTCGAACGCTTCTTGGTTCCGTCAAGCTTTAGGAGACCGTCGCGCTACCGTCCTATTTAAATATTCAAGGCACTTCGACGGGCGTTGATCCTTGACGCGCAGTACCCCCGGTGCGAATGAAAGCGGTTTACGCGGGTTTGTCGGATCGATCGGGCGTGCTCGTGCTCCATAGCACTTCGAACAGACTGCACTCGAACGCAAAGAACTCCGCGCTTTGAATGGACAGCGCGTAGTGCTCGGCCCGCGATGAAACGAAGGCCACGGTGTCGTCGTAGAGATAGGTCGTGATACCCACTTCGAAATCGGCGGGCGCGAAGCGGAGTTCACGGAGATCGCGCTTCGACGATCGCCACAGATCGCGCGTATCGCCGGGGCCTGAGCGGATCACGCGCAGATTGATACCCGCACGGATGCGTCGCACCGCGACGTCCCTGATGGCCTCAAAACCCGGCGTCTGAAACAGCTCGCTGTTAGACATCACCGCGCGCAACTCTTTACTCTGACATTCGAGCGTTTCGTTGAGCACAGTCTTGATCCCTTCGATACCCGGGAAATAGCGCACCCGCGGTTTTCCACCCGCTGAGTTGTGAATTGAGCGCAGCCGCGGGAGCACTTCCTGAACGAGCTGACGCTGCGCCTCGATACGCCTGAGCAGCGCGATCGGATCCTGCGGAATCACATAGCTGCGCGCGCCTTTCTGCACGGTCGCGACGAGTCCGTCGGCGAGCAGCCGGTCGAGCACTTCGTATGCGTTGGTGCGGCCGATGCCCGCCTTCTGGGAGATCGAAGCGACGGTGGCCTCGCCGAGTTCGAGCGAGGCCAGATAGAAGTCGGCCTTGTTTCCGTCGATGCCGGCGGCCTGGAGCATCTCAACAAGGTTCATGTTCGCCAACCTCATGTTCGCCCACCGTTAGGCAGGGGTGATGGTCGTTACATGCCGATTCGTTCGCTTGAATAGTACACACAAAGTCCATAATAATCAAATAGATAACGAATTTATTGCAAGATCTGAGCGTATTTCAAGGACGCGCTTCACGGCCGCGACTAGCATTCATCTCAGTCAATTCGTTGACGCCCGGAGCCGATGAATCACATCGATCCGAAGCGAGGCAAACCGTGGGCCGGTTGAGTGGCCCGCTCGTGCGCCTACTCCCCATGTATCCCTATTGGAGTCATCTCATGATTGAGTGGAAAGAAACGATTCAGGACATCAATGTTCGCCTCAAGGAACTGTCCACACGCACGCCGGACACCCTTCGCGGTTTTGGCCTCATCGCTGGTGCGGGCGCCAACACGAACCATCTCGGCGCGAAGACGCGTGAGCTCATCGCGCTGGCCGTCGCAGTCACCACGCGCTGCGATGGTTGTATCGCCTTTCATTCGGCAGAGGCCGTCAAGCTCGGCGTGTCTGATGCGGAAATCGCAGAAGCGCTGGGTGTCGCCATCAACCTGAACACCGGCGCTGCCATCACGTACAGCACGCACGTGCTGGATGCCATCGACAAACTGAAGCAAGCCTGATCACCCAACCACACTGAAAGGAACCCATCATGAGCAACCCCAAGCTTGTAGTACTGACGCCGCAAAACTCCCAGCTGCTTTTCATCGACCAACAACCGCAGATGGCATTCGGCGTCCAATCCATTGATCGGCAGGTGCTGAAGAACAATGTGGTAGGTCTCGCCAAGGCAGCGAAGCTATTCGGCATTCCCACCACCATTACGTCGGTCGAATCGCAAAGCTTCTCGGGCTTTACCTACCCCGAACTGCTCGACGTGTTTCCCGGTCAGCCGGTGCTCGAACGCACGTCGATGAACTCCTGGGACGACCAGAAGGTTCGTGACGCGCTGGCCGCGAATGGACGCAAGAAGATCGTGGTTTCCGGCCTGTGGACAGAGGTTTGCAACAACACCTTTGCACTCAGCGCGATGCTGGAAGGCGACTACGAGATCTACATGGTTGAAGACGCCTCGGGCGGCACGTCGAAGGACGGGCATGACTATGCGATGCAGCGCATGATCCAGGCCGGCGTCGTGCCCGTGACGTGGCAACAGGTGATGCTCGAATGGCAGCGTGACTGGGCGCGTCGCGACACGTACGACGCCGTCATGAACGTCGTCAGGGAACACTCTGGTGCATACGGCATGGGCGTGGACTACGCATACACGATGGTGCACAAGGCGCCGCAGCGCGCCAACGGTTCCCACGAGATCGTGCCCGCAGTTCCGGCCAGGTAATCGGCCACCCACTGTCTCAACTGATGTCATGATTCCGGCCGTACGGCAAGGCGCCGCCGGCCATCAGGAGTACATATGATATCCAGTTAAGACAGCCCCGATCTGATTCGGCCCGATGGCCACTTCACCGTGCTGGAGCCGCAACGACCGCAAGCGATCCCGTCTTGAGCAAGCTGCAAGAGAGATTAACCGATGAAACTCTATCTGTTTTCACTAGGTGCCGGCGTTCTCGTCGGTGTCGTCTACCACCTGATTGGCGTACGGTCGCCGGCCCCGCCGCTCGTTGCGCTGGTCGGGCTGCTCGGCATTCTCGGTGGAGAGCAGCTTGTTCCCGTCAGCAAGCAATATGTCTCCGCCGCCATTCACGCAGCGATGTCGCGCGCATCGGACGAGGCGACCGCAGCATCCGGCACATTGCAGCACGGCATTTCCGGCGTCACGACTGCTCGCAAGATTACTGGCAACGAGGAGACCCGCTCATGAACACTTCCGCAAAAACCCCCGACCTGATTCTGCACAACGGCCGCTTCACGACGCTGAATCGTGCGAACCCGACAGCGAGCGCGATCGCCATCAAGGACGGGAAATTCACGGCCGTTGGCGACAATGCCGACGTCATGTCGTTGGCCGGTACGGCGACAAAGGTCATCGATCTGAAGGGACGATCCGTTCTGCCGGGGCTCATCGACAACCATACGCACGTCGTGCGTGGCGGCTTGAACTTCAATATGGAACTGCGGTGGGACGGTGTGCGGTCGCTGGCCGATGCGATGAACATGCTCAAGCGCCAGGTTGCGATTACGCCGCCACCGCAATGGGTCCGCGTGGTGGGCGGCTTCACCGAACACCAGTTCGTCGAGAAGCGGCTGCCCACCATCGAGGAGTTGAATGCCGTCGCACCCGAGACGCCCGTCTTTATCCTGCATCTTTATGACCGGGCGTTGCTGAACGCCGCGGCACTGCGTGTGGTCGGCTACACGAAAGACACGCCGGCGCCTCCCGGCGGACAGATCATGCGCGACGGCGACGGCAACCCGACGGGGCTGCTGCTCGCCAAACCGAATGCGTCGATTCTGTACGCAACGCTGGCGAAGGGGCCAAAGCTGCCGTTCGACTATCAGCTCAATTCGACGCGCCATTTCATGCGCGAGCTGAACCGGCTCGGCGTGACGGGTGTGATCGACGCGGGCGGCGGCTTCCAGAACTATCCGGAGGACTACCAGGTCATCGAAAAACTTTCCAGCGACGGACAGATGACGGTGCGTCTCGCGTACAACCTGTTCACGCAGAAGCCGAAGGCAGAGAAGCAGGACTTCCTGAACTGGACGAAGACATCGAAATACAAGCAGGGCGACGACTACTTCCGGCACAACGGTGCGGGCGAGATGCTGGTGTACTCCGCAGCGGATTTCGAGGACTTCCGCGAGCCGCGCCCGGACATGCCGCCGCAGATGGAACATGAACTGGAAGAGGTCGTGCGCGTGCTCGCCGAAAACCGCTGGCCATGGCGCATGCACGCAACCTATGACGAGACGATCAGCCGCGCGCTGGATGTCTTCGAGAAGGTCAACCGTGACATTCCGCTCGATGGCATCCACTGGTTCTTCGACCATGCCGAGACGATCTCCGAACGATCGATGGACCGTATCGCGGCGCTCGGCGGAGGCGTAGCGGTGCAACACAGAATGGCCTACCAGGGCGAGTATTTCGTCGAACGCTACGGCGCGGCAGCGGCCGAGGCGACACCGCCCATCGCGCGGATGCTCGAGAAGAACGTACGAACGTCGGCGGGCACGGACGCGACGCGCGTCGCATCGTACAACCCGTGGGTATCGCTTGCGTGGCTCGTGACGGGCAAGACGGTCGGCGGTCTGAGCCTCTATCCGCAGCGTAATCGCCTGGACCGCGATACGGCGCTGCGGATGTGGACCGAGAAGGTCACCTGGTTCTCCAACGAAGAAGGCAAGAAAGGTCAGATCGTCGTGGGCCAGCTCGCGGACCTGATCGTTCCCGACCGCGACTTCTTCGCTTGCCCTGAGGACGAGATCGCGCACACGGTGTCGGATCTGACGATTGTCGGCGGCCGCGTTGTGTATGGCAGCGCGGCGTTCGCTCATCTCGACGACAGCGCTCCACCTCCGGCAATGCCCGAATGGTCACCCGTGCGCCGCTTTGGCGGGTTCGCGGCGTGGAAGGACTCGAAGGGCGAAGGCGAGGCGTCGTTGCAGCAGATGGCGGCGTTATCGTGCGGCTGCTCGAATGGGTGTGCCGTGCATGGCCACGACCATGCGCGCGCCTGGTCGAACAACGCGCCGGCGTCCGATTTGCGCTCGTTCTGGGGCGCGCTCGGCTGCGCCTGCTGGGCGGTCTGACATGGGTACAGACGCCCAAAGGAATCCGCACTGGATCGCTGCGTTGCTCGCGCAGCGCCGGCTGCCGCTGGTGGCACGCACGGCGCTCGTCATGGCGACATGCCTTGCCGGCATCAAGCAATCCTCCGGCCGTGCCGGTGTTCAGTAAAACCTCAAAGGGCTTTCAATATCATGCGTAATCTTCGTTCCCTAGCAGCGACAGCGCTTGCCATCATCTGTCTCGCTGCATCGTCAGTCGCGTCGGCTACACCACCGAAAATTCCACAGCCCGTTGCGGAGCCGCAGCTCGCCGTGGGGCCGCAATACGACACCACCCATGTCTATGTAGCGCCTGAAGACTTCGACAAATTCACCGATAGTCTTGTCGCAACCTTCGGCGGCCACAAGTCGCAACAGGGCGTCTTTCAGGTGCCCCCCACGTCGAGCAAGACGATGTCGCAACTCGTTTTCACGCCGGTCGGCACGGTGTCGGTGTTCGGCTTCAAGACGCCTGTTCCGTATCCGTTCGGTAACGAGCGCACGGGATATCTCGTGACCGACATCGACACGGCCGTCAAGTCGTCCAGGCGGCACCACGCCGACGTCACGGTGGCGACGTTCCCCGATCCGATCGGACGTGACGTGATCGTCTCCTGGCCGGGCGGCGTCAACATGCAGTTGTACTGGCACAACCGGGCGCCGAACTATGATTCTTTGCAGGCGGTGCCTGAGAACCGGGTCTACGTTTCGCCGGAGTGCGCCAATCTATTGATTCGCAACTTCGTGGCTTTTTCGCATGGCAAAGTTGTGTCCGATGATCACAACGCGCCTGGCGTCGAAATTGGCCGGCCGGGAGATACGTACCGGCGTGTGCGGATCGAGTCGGGATTCGGCAGGATGACGGTGCTGGTGACGGACGGCCAGTTGCCATGGCCGTTCGGCCGGGAGATGACGGGCTATGAAGTGACGAATCTCTCTGACACGCTGCAGAAGGCGAAAGCGGCAGGCGTCACGGTGCTGGTCCCGCCGTTCACTTCGGATCGGCGCGAAGCCGCGCTCGTGCAGTTCCCGGGTGGATATATCGCCGAGATTCATGCGGTTGCGCAGTAGACGCGGGACGCCGGGGTGATGCGCCATGACGGTCGCGAGGCCGCCCGGTGTCATTCCCCGGCACGGGAAGCGGTCAAACCTTGCAACCCATCGCGACAGACGGCTTATGGCTGGCAAGAAAGCGGTGAATCTCCGCGACCACGGCGGCCCCCTCCCCCACGGCCCCTGCAACGCGCTTGGTCGAACCCGATCGAACATCGCCAATTGCAAACACACCGTCGACACTGGTATGCAATGGGAGCATGGACCGGGTGGCGCCCGTTTCGAGGTCCGTACCGGTCAACACAAATCCTTTCGGATCCAAGGACACACTGCACGTGCGCAACCAGTTCGTGTTGGGGTCGGCACCGATAAAAAGAAACACGTGATGCGTCGTCAAGCGTTCGAGACCACCATCGCGTCGCCGATAGTAGACAGAATCTAGCCGTTCATCGCCTTCGAAGGCTGTGATCTCAGCGCCTGTATGGATCGTCACGTTCGGCAACGAGGCAATACGCTCGATCAGGTAATGCGACATGCTGTGCTCGACGCCCTCGCCCCTGACGAGAACATGAACGTGGGCAGCATGCGAAGCCAGAAACACCACGGCCTGCCCAGCTGAATTTCCACCGCCGACCAGCAGCACCGGTTCGCCGCGGCAAAGACGGGCCTCGATCGACGTCGCCCAGTAGTAGACACCGTGACCTTCGAAGCCCGCAAGTCCGCTCGCGGCCGGACGCCGATACTCCGCGCCGCTCGCGATGACCACCGTTCGTGCCGCAATGCGCCGCGAACTGGCAAGCTCGACCTCGAGCGGGTATGCGCTGCAATGCAAGGCCTTCACTTCGACCGGAATCGCGATGTGCGCACCGAATTTCTGCGCCTGGTTAAATGCCCTGCCGGCTAGCGCTTGCCCCGATATACCGGTCGGAAAGCCCAGATAGTTTTCGATGCGCGCACTCGTGCCGGCCTGGCCGCCCGGCGCTTGGCAATCGAAGACGGCCACTGACAAGCCTTCGGATGCCGCATAGACGGCTGCCGCCAGGCCGGCAGGCCCGGCGCCGACGATCGCGACGTCGTAGAGATGCCCGGGATCGAATTCCGGCACGAGTCCCAGACACGAGGCGAGCTGCCCCTCGTCCGGATTGCGCAGCACGGTGCCATCCGGGCAGACGACGAGCGGCATGTCATCGCGCCCGGGCGTCATGCGCTCGAGCAATACGATGGCATCGGCACCGCCTTCGTCAAGCGTCATATGCGGGAAAGCATTGCGTTGCAGGAAATGTTGCAGCGCGAGGAGCCGCTCGTTGTCGGGCGGGCCAACGAGCACCGCCCCTTGGCCGCGCTCGATTGCAGCGACGCGCCTCAGAATCAGCGCGCGCATGATCCTTTCGCCGAGCTCTGCCTCGCCAATCATCAACGCACGCAGCTTATCCGGCGAAATCACGAACGCATTGACGTCTTCAATAACCTCAGCATCGACGAGCCCGGGCTTGCCTGAAAGCATGCCAACGTCGGACGTGAATTCACCCCGCTTTGCCTGAGAGCGCAGCAAACGTCGATGGCCGAGTCCGTCGCGTGCGGTGTATCGAATCGTGCCTGACAACAGGACGAACATGCCTGGACTCATGCCACCCGCGCGATAGAGAAATTCGCCGACGGCGTAGCTGCACATCGCACCAAATCGCTTTATCCGATCGATCTCAGGGTCCGTCAGTACCGGAAATATCTGATCCCAGCGTGAGGTGCTATATCGAGTCTGCGCATCTGCCAAGGCAGAACGATCGGCGCCGTTAGTATCGGCTTCTGCCTGGTTCTCCTGCCCGCCCGGTGGCGAAGCTGCGTCGCTGTTCATCGTGAACCTCTCAGCAAGGCGATCTTTTTGGATAACCCACGTAGTCAATGCCGTCCAGTAATACAAGATAGTTCAGATTTCGGTGAATGAGTTATATCGCACCGAGCAACGCCTCGACGCAAGGGACGAGGCTTTCATCGTCCCTTGCATCGCAAAGCGCATCCTGAGATCAGGGTAAACATCCATGACGACATGAAGTGCTTTTAAATAGTTGGCGTACGGAGTATATTCGCCGCCAAGGTGATCAAGACTGATTGGAGGAAGACATCATGCAATTTCATCTCAACGGTTTCCGCGTCGGGGATCCGATGATCGAGCCTGCCGCCGATGGCGCGCCGCGCGTCGAAATGCCCGATACGGTCGATGTGCTCGTCGCCGGAAGCGGTCCGGCCGGGCTCGTGCTCGCGGCTCAGTTGTCGCAGTTTCCGTCGATCACGACGCGTATCGTCGAGCGTCGCTCGGGACCGTTGCTGATGGGGCAAGCGGATGGCGTCGCGTGCCGCACGGTCGAGATGTTCAATGCATTCGGCCTGAGCGACCGCTTGTTGCGCGAAGCCTATTGGGTCAACGAGACGGTCTTCTGGCGGCCTGATGCAAACGATCGTGGCGCGATCAAACGTACCGGACGTGTTCAGGATACCGAAACAGGCACGTCTGAGTTCCCGCACGTCATCGTTAATCAGGCGCGCATTCAGGACTATCTGCTCGATGTGATGCGCCGTTCCGCGCAGCGGCTCGAGCCGGATTACGATCTCGAAGTCGTGGACGTGCAACGCGATAGCGAGGGCGAGTATCCGGTGCGCGTCACGCTACGCCGCACGGACGCAGCGCGACTCGATGAAAAGGTCGTCGTGCGTGCGCGCTATGTCGTGGGATGCGATGGCGCGCGCAGTCGCGTGCGCACGGCCATCGGCCAAACGCTGCGCGGCGATGCCGCCAATCATGCGTGGGGCGTGATGGATGCGCTCGCCGTCACCGACTTTCCGGACATTCGGCTGAAGGCTGCGATTCAGTCTGCGGGCAAGGGCAATCTGCTCATCATTCCGCGCGAAGGCGGCTATCTCGTGCGCTTTTACGTCGATCTTGGCGAAGTCACGCCTGAGAATCGCGACACCATCAAGCAGATCACGGTCGAGCGCATCATTCAGACCGCGCAACGGATTCTGCATCCCTATTCGCTCGACGTGAAAGAGGTCGCGTGGTTCTCGGTTTATGAAGTGGGACAGCGTTTGACCGATCGCTTCGACGACGCAATCTCCGCCGACGGAACATCTCGCGAGCCACGTGTGTTCATCGCCGGCGATGCCTGTCATACGCATAGCGCGAAAGCGGGTCAAGGCATGAACGTTTCGATGCAGGACGGCTTCAATCTCGGCTGGAAGCTCGGCGCAGTGCTCCAAGGACTTAGCGACATCGACCTCTTGCGCACGTATTCCGATGAACGCCAGCCCATCGCGCAAGAGCTGATCGACTTCGACAAGGAATGGTCCGCGATGATGGCCGCGCCGCCGAAAGATCCCAATCGCCCTGAAGCGGGCGGTGTCGATCCAACGGAACTGCAGGACTATTTCGTTCGTGCGGGTCGATATACGGCGGGTGTCGCGACGCGATATCGGCCGGGCGCGTTGACGGGCGAATCGACATCTCAATCGCTCGCGAGCGGCTTCACCATCGGCACGCGCTTTCATTCCTCGCCCGTCGTTCGTCTCGCCGATGCGAAGCCGATGCAACTCGGCCACGCGGCACGCGCCGATGGTCGCTGGCGCCTGTACGCTTTTTCAGACGCAAGCGGAAGTGCGCTCAATGCACTGTGCGAACATCTCGCCAAGTCGCCCGATTCGGTCTTGCGTCTCATCACGCCAGAAAATGCCGATGCGGATAGCGTCTTCGATCTTCGCGCCGTGTTACAGCAGCCTCATCGCGAAGTACGACTCGAAGATCTGCATGCGTTGTTGCTGCCGCGCAAGGGACGCTACGGCCTCATTGACTACGAGAAAGCGTTTACGAGCGACGCAGCGACTGATATCTTCGACGAGCGTGGCATCGACCGGGAACGGGGCGCGCTCGTCGTGGTCCGTCCGGACCAGTACGTCGCGCATGTATTTCCGCTGGACGCCTACGCCGAATTGAATGCGTTTTTGCGGCCCATTTTCCGAACGAACACATCTGCGCTGCAGGCTTAGAAATTGCCGACCAAACACAACGACCCCGAAACGCTTTCCAGATTCACGGGCAGCCTGGTACGCCGCGCCCAGCAGCGCCACGTAGCGGTGTGGCTCAGCGAAGTCTCCGCCGAGATCACGAGCGTTCAGTACGCGGCGCTCGAAATCTTGCGGTTAACGCCCGGCGTCAATCAACGGCAACTCGGCGATGAACTTGACGTGGACCGCTCGACAATCGCCGATCTAGTCGCGCGCATGGTCCGCAATAATTTGATCGAACGCTCGGACGATCCCGTCGACAAACGTAGCTATGTGCTGTTCCTTACTCCCGCCGGTAAGAAGCAGCTTGCGACGTTGCGTCCACGTGTCGAGGAGGTCGAGCGGATTCTCACTGCGAGACTGACACCGAGCGAATGTCTGGACTTGCGGCGCCTGCTTTTGGCGCTGTTGCCGCTGGGGGAATAGTGCGTTTGCGAGCGGCTTCAGTTGTTTAGGTTTGCAGGATGCCTGCCCTCAACCATGGGCATGGGCGAGCGCCACAGGCACATGCGAGTGAGTGCGCCTACTCCCACCCCTGATATCCGGCTGGCTGCGCCGGATTGCCGTAACCGGCGGGGTACGGCCGCCGCAGTTCAGGCGGCGTGTACATCTCGTTATACGCCGGGTAGGCAGGCGGGCGGCCCACTATGATGACCTGCTGCGCCGCCGCTTGAGTGGGCGGCCGAGGTACATAGGCGGACTGCGCGTAGGCCGGTTGGTACCGAGCGGGCGGATACGGAGCGGGCGCGTACTGGTTAGCCTGAACGGTTCGAGGCGGCGGGGGCAGCGGCGCGTATTCCCGCCCGGCGTACCCACCTGACGCCTGAGACTCTGTTGACATCTGGCTATAGGCCGGCGCCCCCGCGTATTGCTGGGGCTGCTGATTCTGATATTGCCGAGGTTGCCGGTTGTGCGCTGCTTGAGTCGGCGGAGCCGCTTGAGTTCCTTGCTCCACGGCGTACTGCGGTTCCTCATCGGCCTGCCGGTATTGCGGCACGGCCCGCTGAGCGTTCTGGAAATCGCGCCTCTGCGGCACCTGCGCGTCGTCATCATTGTCCGATTTTGCTTCCGGCAATGCCGTCACGGCTTGCGTCGGAATCAGTATCGGAGGCTCGGACTCGGTGGCAAACAGCTTCGGCGACGTAGTCCGCGTAGAAACCTGTTTCAGAGGCACAGGTTGCATTTCAGCCCGCTTAGGCGGCGTAACCCGCACCGAAGCCTGCTTCAACGACGCGACCGGTGCGGAGACCCGCCTCGGCGGCGCAGACGCGACTTGCGCGGGACCGTGCTTCAGCGGCACAGGCCCGGCCTGAGCGACGACCTGCCTGGACGGCGTGGCTCGCGCAGCAGCATCCCGCTTCGGCGATGTGACCGGCGCGGAGACTTGCCTCAGCGACGCGGCTTGCGCTACGGCCCGCCTTGGGGGTGCCACCCGCTCGGCGACCGGCTTCGGCGATGCGGGCATGGCCGGCGCAGCAGGCTGCTTTTGCCGATGCTTCACCTCGTCGCCCAAGGTCGCATAGGATTTCGAGTCTTCCCTGGCGCGCGCGTTATAGCCGATGAAATACGCATAGCGCAGGTCGGCCAGGCGCGCCTGAATGTCGGCTTCGGCGGAGACGCGTTTTTCGCCGGGATCGAGAGATGCGTCGACGGTCGAGTCTTCGAAGGCCGAGGCTGCAGCATCAGCGGCACGGGCGGATTCGGGATGCAGCGCGCCCACAGAAGACATAAGCGCAGCGGCTACCGCGATGAGCACTTTTTTTTCCATACTTTCACCTCGGAATTCCGTGCGACAGACCGCGTGGGATTCTCCAATCTCCGGACCGGACTTCCAGTCGCGCTTCCGGGATATCGGCACTTTTTAGCACGTCCTTGAGGGCCCAGGATAGTGTTTCCGGGTATAACCCAGGCGAAAATTTACATGCCGAACAGCCATAGCGATACCGACGTTGTCGGTCCGGAAATTCTTGCCTGCTCAGGCGGCCATAGCACGCATCAGTTCGCGCCGCCGTCGGTGGAAAAGTTCGGCCTCGAGAACGCCCGCGAGGTGTTCGCCAGAGCGTCGAAAATCTCCCACCCCGTGACAACGCGCGCAGCGGGCAACCGGTTCATGCTCGAAACCGACGAGCATGTCATCGTCGACAGCGGCGGTGAGGAGTGTATTTCCGCCGGCAACATCTGGCGTGTGAATCGCCTCGATCGCGGGCACGATCCGGTCATGGTCACGGAAGTTCAGCATCGGACGGGGCCACGAACGGTCCTTGACGGTCGGTTTGACGAACGTCCGCTGATGAGCGACGAGTCGTCATATGCGTCTAGGCAGATCCGGGATCGACTTGGCGCCGGAAGCCAGTTCTCACGCGAGCTTTGTTGACCAGCAAGATGCCGGCCGACAGTGCCCAGAGGTGTGCTGGACGGAAAGCTAAGGTTTTTTTGCAAACCACAAAAATGAAAGGACAACGATAATTGCAACGACCAGATATGTCCATGGAGACGAAATCCCTTTTATTCGTCGCCCTTCAATTCGCGCCTCGCAATATTTACAACTCAAAAAAGGATAACCAGCACCTACATCGCATCTAGGACATCCAAAATTCCATGTGGTGTGGTGAAGGAAAGCCAGAATATGTGCTTTGCCACAATTTTGGCACGTCCAGTCCGACCACGTGGTTCCCCGGTTGCATCTCGGGCATTTTGCTTTCCACTTTTTTTTATACAAGCTCACGAAATTTCCCCTTTGGATTGGATCGGCTATTCGGCTTCCTCGGTTGGGGCCGTGGCTGGAATGGCCTTTCGTAAGCGTAGAGATCGAAGCTTTCAACCGAGTGTCGGGAGTGCTGATGGTTTGTGGTGAAGGCCACATACTGAACCAAACTTTGAGTGGGGTTGAATCTCTTCAGGTCAGATTCCCCGCCGCTTGCGACGTAGGCCGATCGAAGATAGGCAGTTTGGAAATGCGCCGTTCATACCCCGCCCCTTGGGGCGGGGAGCTTGATTGCCCTACCGGGGTGACCGTCTGGGAATACGATCTAGACCCGATGAAAGACGTTTGAGGGCAGTTTGACATCGGCGTTAGCGCCATCGATAAGTCGTACATTGCCCGGAGGGGAACGGCCGCTTTCGGCATCGTTGGGACGTTCGGAGAAGCTCCCTTAAGGGCAGCAACGGGTCGCGCGTTGCCGGACGCCATCAGGCAGTGACCGTTAAGGCTTATTCGACGCCTGCCAACACGCGCAGAGCCACCGTCACATTCCTGTGGCCGATGGCAGGCATCGAATAACCCTTAACGATTACGGAAGTTTGGCTCCGTGACCGAATCAACGAGCGGAGCTGCACCGCGAACACCCACGCTCGGCAAGGGAGAGTCGTTCGTTGATGTCGTTGACGTGGCGTCCACGTGTCGCCTTCGTTCAGTTTCCAGCCGTTCGGACGGCCGATGACGTCGGTGACAGTTCGGCGGCTCGGGGTAGCCGGCCGGTACACGAGTCCGAAATTCTTCAAATGAGCGTCTGGATTGCCGAGCAACTGCTTTAGAAGCTCGTGCTGCACGAGCCTGTCGAAGCAAACAATCGTGCTCGGGCGACTACCTCGGTCCGAAGACCTCCAGCAGCAACTCTGGTAGATGAACGTCGGGAAAGACGCACGTGCCGGGAAAGCAGAACGGGGCTGGGTTGAAGGGGATCGATAGGGGCTCTGCACGAGCGGGTCCTCGTCGTTTCACGATGTCAAGGGTCAGGCCTTCGGCAGACGGTCTAAGCGCGAGCCGCAGCAACTCGGGCGACGCGTCCTGGGCGCTGGCGAGCGGCCGCTCCATGATGAAAAGCGTCTCCGACGACTGCGCGGCCAGATGCAACCGCCGTAGCGATGACGCCTGCGCATACTGAGCCCAGAAGATCAGCGCGCCGCAACTCCCCGCGCGCAGGATCTGTTCTGCCGACCAAAGCGCGTCGGCCGTTTTCGGCGCATTCACTCGAAACACCTGCTGTGGCGAAATGCCGATGTAGTTCAGCCCGAGGCCGTCCGGTGTAGGTGGCGGCTGCACGAAAGCGATTGGACGAGATCCGGAGCAAAGAGCCGGCTGCAACAGCCGCAGTTCACCGACACTGGCGTGCTGCACGAGCAGGTCAACAAGCGCGCCGACCGGCCAGCCGCCGCCCGGCAATTCGCCCGACAGGGCCGGATACCCCGTATCCACGGCGCGGCCGCGTGCGAGCTGTGAAGCACAGCCATAACGCTATTCCCCCTGCCTCGGAATGCATACTTGTGTCGAGAAGGGCATCGACGGAGCGAGTCCGTTCAACAGGGTCTCGTATCTGTTGGGCATGGGCGGCAGTCCGATTCACGATCTGACTCCATAGCACCGTATAAATATACAGTGAGTCTGGCTCAAGATTTCGAGATTGGTTTAGTCACGCCGAAGTCTGCCACCGGTACGGCGGTTCAGTCTCTCGAAACGATCCAATTGACCGCTCAGGGTCGAGCGCCAGGTTCTGAAACCTGAACGACAGCGTTCACCATTCTTCGGACAAACGTGTCTTCGCAGCGTGCGACGAGTTTTCTTGAGGTGCACACGCATCGGGCCGAAAACTGGCGAATGCGCTGGTCGCTGGTTCACATGGGAGATAAGTCCGATTCCGCGACTGGGCGCCGAAACGCTGCATCGTCCCGGCTACCATGAGCCGGAAGCTCCATGCCAGCGGGTAACGTAAGCATAGGTTACGTCGTCAATGTCATCGCCTGTCCACGCCCAGTTAATAGTCTGATACTTCGCGGACTTGTCGGGGTTGTCCTTCGATCCCCAGTACGCAGTTGGATATTTTCCTCCCGTCAGACCGCCAGGCACTATGACGACAACGTGCCCATTCGGAGCATCCTTGCATCCGGCAAGTACCACTCGACCGTGGTCTTCAGACATTTTTGCGGCAAGAACGGATGAAGCGATTTTGGTCCAAGGGGCCATTTTGAACGCTTCAACGATATCGTTTGCCTGTCCCAGATTGGGAAAAAGATTCGCCACTGGAGACAATCCCAATTTTTTCAGCACCGCCTTTACGAAGCCGCTGCAGTTATCGAGGTAGTCGTCGTAACACTCTTCGCAAGCTTTTACCACCGGATGCGATGCATACTGCTTCGGTGGCTTTCCGTCCGGAACAATAAAAATCATTGGCGCCTCCATCTGATGGCTGTGCCGCATACGGATCTGCAACGAGTATATATGCTGGAAAGCTGAACCGGCACCATGAACACTGCCGCCAACGGACAACGGTCGGCCCCGAACGGACTGGCGACCTGGCTGCGTTTTCACTTGCGCCGCGATGAACCTGATCGCTCCGGGCGTACTCTCGTGACTGCCCGCACGCTCTTGGGATTGGGACGCGCTGGCCTTCATTGTGCTCGCGCGCGAATGAGGAAGCATCATGACGCTGACGCTGCGAACGACTGCGCGCCCTCTGTTGCTTGCGGTGCTATTGGCACTGTGCACGGCGTGTCAGACGACATCGGACGATGACGGCCAGCAGGCGAGCATCGGGCATCGGCATGGTCACGGCGGCGCCGGTGGCGAGGCGCACGAAAGGACGACGCCGGCGGCGGACGGGGAAGCGGAGCGGACACAGTTTGCCGCGCCTGACAAGGCAACCCATGAGCAACTGGCCGGTACACAGGACGGCGAACAGCGGTTCAGGCTGCTCGACGAGCTCAGGCAGGCGTACGTCCGCACTGGGCACTCCCGTGAAGCGTTTCGCGTAGACGACGAGATTGTCGCTGACTCGCGAATTTCTGCGGGCCATCGATCGCTCGCCGCATCGTCCCTGTCGATCTTCTATGGGCTCTCCAATGATTTTCCGCGCAGCCAGCAGATGCTCGATACGGCAATGCGCCTCGCGCAGGATACCGGAGCGGGCGAGCTCGAAACGCTGACGGCCAATCCAACCTATCAGTATCTGTACGCCGAGGCGGAAATGACGGATCGCTTCTGGGGCCACCCCGAGGTGGCGCTGCGCCTGCGGCGCGAAGCAACGGAGCGGGCCTGGCATGACTACAACGATCCTTCGCTCAGCGCGAACCGGCATCGCGCGGCGGTTAACGTGCTGCTCGGCGAGCTCATCCAGCTGACACGCTCGCTGGTGGAGAACAAACGCGCGGACGAAGCGATGAACTATGCCAACGAGATCAGATGGGACCTCGACAATGGTCCGCAGCTGCGGCCGACACCGCTGCAGCGGGCACAGGTGGAGGTGGCGCGGGCGATCGCGCTATCGTCGTTTGACGACTACGACGCCGCGCTCGACGCAATCAACTCGGCCATCAGCGGCTTGCAGCAAATGAATGCACCGGCCGATAGCCACGACTATGCGCGGGCGCTGGGCATCCGCCTGATGATTGCGCTTGCTCTGGGTCGCATCGGGCAACACCGCGATGACGCGAACCTCTACGAGCAGGTCGCGGCGGCTGATCCTAAGCAGGGCGGCGAGGTGGGCGCCGCTGAACGGGCGTCGCTCATACTCGCCGCTCGCGGAGACTGGGACGGAGCGCATCAGAAGATCGCCGACGCCCTCTATCCCCGCCATCACAAGCACGGCTCCGGCCGCGTCGCTGGCATGGCGGGTGAGCGGGTACTGGTAGCGCTGCAGCTGATGTATGAATTCGAGGATCCCCACGGCACTGTCAGTGAGTCGCAAATCACGCGCTACGTGACGCCGTTTCTTGACACCGGGGACGACTGGGACGACACAGGCGAGCGTGGCATCATCATCGAGGACGGGGTGTTGGCCGCTTCAATGGCGCGATTGATGCGCGGCGGTGCGGAAAGTCAGGAGTTGGCGTTTCGCATCGCCGAACTGTTCCACGTTAAGGCGACCCAGGGCGCGATGATCGACGGGGCAACGCGTCTTTCGGCAACGACGCCAGGACTGCTCGCGCTAATCGAGCAGGAGCAGACACTGCGCTATCAGCAGGCTGCTGATCCGTCCACGGTGGCCAGCACTGACGCGCAGTTGCGATCCCTGCATCGGCAGATCGTCAAGCAGTTTCCGTTGTACCGTCAACTGGTCGCGCCGGCCGTTCCGACCGCGGGTTCGATTGGCGCCGTGCTGCACCCGGGTGAGATCTATGTGGACCTCTATGCGGGGCGCGACGCCAGCTATGCGTTCGTCGTGCATCCGGGCGGCGCGTTCCGTGCGGTCGCACTGGACGCAAACCGCGCGGCGCTGCGCAAACAGGTGGAGGCGCTGCGCGCGGGCTTCGACGCAGGTCTGCCGCCGACCCAGCCGGGAGAGCTTGCGGGCTTCGACCTCACCGCAGCAGCCAGCCTGTACTCAACGCTCATCGCGCCCATTGAGGCTGATCTGCAGGGTGCTACGACCGTCTACATCTCGACGAGCGGCGTGCTGGCCAGCATTCCATACGAGGTGCTGATCACCCGGCCGGGAGTCAGCCTCGCGCAGGCGAATTGGTGGATCGACACGGTCACGCCCGTGCGGATGCCCAGTGGTTCGGCGCTCGTGCTCGCACGCGGCCAGCATGTCGCTCACGCGAGCCAGCCGCTCATCGCGTTCGCAGATCCCAGTTTCGACGGCAGTAACGCCGCGCCGACCGAAAGGGTAAGAGGTCTGGCCGGGGCACGAGCATTTCCCGTTGACAGCAGCGCGGCAACGTTCGATTACCACCGCGTCGTGCCGCTGCCGGAGACGCTCGACGAAGCGCGCGCGATCGCAGCGGCGCTCGACGCCCCGGAAACGAGTGTGCTTTCCGGCCTGAGCGCATCGCGCAGCCGGGCCCTGAAGGAAAACATGTCGGACGATCGCGTGGTGCTCTTCGCGACGCATGGTGTCATCCCGGGCGAGGTGCCGGGCGTGCACAAGGCCGGGCTCGCATTGGCCTACGAGGGAAGCGGTCTGCCGGATTCCATCCTGACCGCCGATGATATTGTCACGCTTCGCCTGAACGCCGACTGGGTCATCCTGTCCGCATGCAACACAGGCCTTGCTACTGGCGACGCCGGCGATTCGGTCTCGGCGCTGTCGCGTGCGTTCTTCGCGGCTGGCGCGCGCTCGATGCTGGTGACGCAATGGGCAGTGGAGTCCAACTCGGCTGCGCAGATCACCGGTGGTCTGTTCAGGGTCTACGCTGCCGATCCGGCCTTATCGAAGGCGGCAGCCCTTGCGCGCGTCGAGCGTGACATGAAAGGCGGGAAGTACGGTCCGCTCTATCAGCATCCGTATTTCTGGGCCGCGTATTTTTTGGCGGGCGATGCGGCGCGCTGAATTATCGGGCTACCTGACCATCGTCGCTTGACGTCTGTGCCTCGCGACCGGGGTGGTAGTTGCGAGTCCGTAGCTACCCAGCGTTCTTTAGCCACTCGCGGATTTCGGGGCGGATGCGGCATAAGAACGCTCACAGCCATCGCAAAACTCCCACGCGTAACCGTCTAGGGCTTCTCGGCAAAAGGATACCCGCTCGTCGGCCGTTGCGGCCCGACAAGCCGCGACCAGGCGATCCAGCTTTGAACGCCTTCCTCCACCGATCAGATGCCAAGCCATGCGTGCGAGCGTGTCCAGTAGGGGGCGATGAGCGCTCCCTCTCCACACCTTCCGACCAACTACATCCCATGTATCAGGCCGTGCGCCAACACGCGCAGCTCCTGGAACTGGGTCGCCAACTCGAAACTAAGCACGAATGCGGCGCCATAAAACAAGCCTGGATAGCGCTGCGCGAACGCCAGCATCGGTGCGGCGATGCGCGTGCGTATCGCCCTGGCGCTCATCACGCATGTGATGCCGATGCCGAGCGCCGCACCGGCCAGCACGTCCGTCGGGTAGTGCACGCCGAGATAGATACGCGGCAGGCCGATCAGCACCACCGCGTGCAATAGCGCGTAGATCCCCACGGGCCGCGAGGCGAGGAAAATACCCATAGCGACCGCGCACCAGAGCATGGCGTGATCGCTCGGAAACGAGCTCCACGTGCGAAGCACCGGCTCGTCCACATTGGCCTCAGGAAAGAACGCACGCAATGCCGGTTCATACATCGGCCGCAGGCGAAACGGCAGGTAGTGCGCAAGCAGGCGGCCGGCCGCCAGCGCGATAAGGCCGCTCGCGATGGCGATCACGACGAGTTCGCGCTGGTGTCGCCGGACGGCCTCGCCGTCAGGTCCTTCCGCACGTTCGCGCCTGAACCAGACCCACCACAGCAGTGCAACCAACACCACGCCCTTCGGCAAGTACGCGTTCACGACCGCTTCGACTACATGGGTGAAGCCTTGAGAGTGAATGGCCACTTTATTTATGGACGCGATGGTCCACGTATCGATGACGTTCATTTGTCTCTGCTCCCCTATGTGCGGCAACCGACATAACTTCATTTGGCCGCAGCCGCTGCCACGCCGCCGCATCACAAGCATCGCTAATGCCCGGCTACGCGGCGAAGCGCTCGACGGCCGGTAACGACTATCATCTAATTGACATGAAGATGTGGTATGTGCGCTGGCGCGTGTAGTGTCCCAGCTAGTTGTCGGATCCCTCGCTCAAGCCTCTTCCAGAAGCATTCGCGCGAATCGCCCGTTCGCGGTTGCCAACAACCGCTGTTATGACCCCGCCACAGCCACCAGCACCGTCGCTTCCCGCCTCCGGTGTAACGTCAATGGGCATTCAAATACCGGGTTGGCTCACTGGTGCAGCCATCGACCGTCGACGACCAGCGCACCGGCGGCTGGCCGCAATGGTCGACGAACAGCAGGCGAAGCGGTGTGGGTAGATGACCCATATCGACCCGATTGCAGTCCGTCGCCAATCGCGTCCGGGTGTCTCAAACGGCTCGAACGACTACGGTCCGACGCGTCGCCCTGAAGTGATCATTCGCTGCCCACCGACGTGCGGTCGGCCGCGAACGTCCACAACGGCCAACCCAAATCGAGGCTACACAGCCATGACCGACACAGCCTTGGTGACCAGATAGCCTTCCATGGCTTCCGGGCCGCCTTCAGAGCCGTAGCCCGAATCCTTCACCCCGCCAAACGGCATTTCCGGCGAAGGCGCCGCAGGCTGGTTGATCCACAACATGCCGACTTCCATCTGTTGCGACAGCAGATGCACGTTGCGGAACGACTTCGTGAACGCATAACCGGCGAGACCAAACGGCAGACGGTTCGCCTCGGCGATCGCTTCTTCGAGCGTGTCGAAACCGCGGATCGCGGCGATCGGGCCGAACGGTTCGTTGTTGAACACGTCCGATTCGAGCGATACGTTGGTCAGCACGGTCGGCGCGAAGAAGTTGCCCTCCGAGCCCATGCGTTCGCCGCCCGTCTCGACCTTCGCACCCGTCTTGCGGGCATCGTCCAGCACCTTGCTCATCGCCGTGAGACGGCGCGCATTAGCGAGCGGCCCCAGGGTCGTGCCTTCCGCCAGACCGTCGCCGAGCTTGAGGCCTTCAGCATGTTTGACGAGCGCCGCGGCGAATTCTTCGCGGATGCTGTTGTGCACCAGAAAGCGCGTCGGCGAGATGCAGACCTGACCGGCATTGCGGAACTTCGCGGCACCCGCGGCCTTGATGGCCAGCGCCACGTCGGCGTCTTCGGCCACGATGACCGGTGCATGACCGCCCAGCTCCATCGTCGCGCGCTTCATGTGCGTGCCGGCCAGCGCGGCCAGTTGCTTGCCGACCGGCGTCGAACCGGTGAACGTGACCTTGCGGATCACCGGATGCGGAATCAGGTAGCTGGAAATCTCTGCCGGATCGCCGAACACGAGGCCGACCGTACCGGCCGGCACGCCGGCTTCAACGAACGCCTGCAGCAGCGCCGCCGGCGACGCCGGGGTTTCTTCCGGCGCCTTGACGAGGAACGAGCAGCCGCACGCCAGCGCCGCGCTCAGCTTGCGCACAACCTGATTGACCGGGAAATTCCACGGCGTGAAGGCCGCCACCGGGCCGATCGGTTCCTTGAGCACGGTTTGCTGCACCGCCAGATTGCGTGGCGGCACGATCCGGCCGTAGACGCGGCGGCCTTCGTCGGCGAACCATTCGATGATGTCCGCCGCGGACAGCACTTCGACGCGTGCCTCGGCGAACGGCTTGCCCTGTTCCTGCGTCATCAGGCGGGCGATGTCGGAGGCGCGCTCGCGCACCAGCGCCGCGGCCTTGCGCATGGTGGTGGCGCGTTCGTTGGCCGGAATCTTGCGCCAGGCTTCGAAGCCGCGCTGTGCGGCGGCCAGCGCACGGTCCAGATCGGCAATGCCAGCATGGGCCACTTTGCCGATGGCCTTGCCGGTGGCGGGATTGATGACGTCGAGGGTTTTGCCGCTGGCAGCGTCGCACCACTCGCCGTTGATCAGAAGTCGGGTATCGGTATAGCCTGATGTGACCATGTTGTATTCCTGTTTAGTTGAAGATCAGGCGTCACGCAGCGCCAATTCCACATGCCTCAGGCGTCGCACGATACGTTCGACGAACTCCAGCGTCACATGAGGTAGCGCACGCTGGTTGGGTGTGATGACGCCGACGGTGAGTGCGTTGACGTTCACGTCGTCGAGCGGTCTCCATACCACGTCACCGCGCGCCAGTTCGTCGAGGAAGGCCAGTTTGGAGAAAAATGAAATGCCCCGCCCTGACGCAATCAGCCGCTTGAGCAGCGTCGTCGAATTACAGGTGACGCTCGGCTGCAACGACTCCCAGTACTCGGGAAAGTCGGTCGTGACGACGCCCTGGATCGGCGATCGCCCTTCGAGCCGCAGAAACGCGTGATTGCGGCATTCGTCGAAGCTGATGCGCTCCGTCTTCGCTAGCGGATGGGACGATGCCATGACCACCCCCGGCGGTAGCGATACCTCGGTCACGACATCGAGCCCCGCGGGCAGCTTCGTAATGTACGTAATGCCGACGTCATACTCGCCACTCACGAGTCGCGTCGGTACGTCGTGCGGCGGCACCGCGGCGATCGAATAGGTGACAGCCGGATAGGCGTCCGAAAACTCCTCGACGGTCGCCGGCAGAAAATCGACGAAAAGCGAATCCATTGCCACGACCGAGACGTGTCCATTGCGTTCGCCCTTCAGGTCGTCAAGTTCGCTGCGCATCAAGTGGAAGTCGTTCAGCGTCGCGCGAATGTGTTGCAGCATGCGCTCACCGGCCGCGTTCAAGCGGATGCCGTTCGGCAGCCGGTCAAACAATTCTGTCCCCATCTCCGCTTCGAGTTTGAGGATCTGCCGGTTGACCGCGCTCGACGCGACATAGAGGTTCTGCGCGGCCTTGCGGATCGAACTGCACCGAGCCACTTCGACAAAATACTTCAGGACATTCGCATGCATCGTGTTTTCTCAGTTCATCGGCCGCACCGTCCAGGCGGCGACCACGGGATGATCGCAGGCTACCTTGCCCACGTCGCATGCGCCACCCGGGGAACCGAGCGCACTCGCTTCCGGCCCGAAGAAATCCCGATTCACGGCGGCGAACATGGCCTCCGATTGCGGGAGTTCTTCATCGTGAAAGATCGCTTCGGTCGGGCACACCGATACACACACGCCGCAGTTGATGCATTCCTCGGGGTGGATGTAGAGCGTGCGCCCGCCTTCGTAGATACAGTCAACCGGGCAGCATTGCACACACGCGCCGTCTTTGACGTCGATGCAGGGCGACGTGATGACGTAGGCCATCAGCGTCCACTCCAGACCGGTTTGCGCTTCTCCTGAAACGCGCGCACGCCTTCATTCGCGTCCTCGGATTGCAACGCGGCCACCAATGCTGGCAATCGCAGCGCCTGCGCATCCGCCGGCGAGAGTGTGGAGGTGCGTTTGACCACCTGCTTGATCGCCTGCAGCGACAGCGGGGCGCACGCGAGCAGCGCCTGAACCCAGCGTTCGACGGCGGCATCCAGTTCGGCACGCGGCACGACTTCGTTGACGAGACCCATGTCGAGCGCTTCGCGTGCCGAGACGCGGCGGCCGGTCATCAGCATCGCCATCGCCTGGCGGTAAGGGATCTGGCGTTGCAGCAGGGTCATGCCGCCATCAAGCGGCATGCGCCCGACGAGCGCCTCGGGCAGCCCGAAGCTCGCCTCGTCACAGGCAACCACCAGATCGCACCCGAGCACCATTTCGAAGCCGCCACCCAGCGCATAACCGTTGACCCGCGCGATCACCGGCACGTTCAGCGTCTCGCGAAGCGCGATACCGCCAAAGCCGCCTGGGCGCGGCGCCCCCCAGTATTCAAGGCCGCTCACCGACGGATTCTTCAGGTCCGCGCCGACGCAGAACGCACGCTCGCCCTCGCCCGTCAGGACCACGACCCGCACGTCACGGTTATGCTCGAGCTCGGTCCACACGCGTTGCAGTTCCGCTTCGGTGGCAAGGTCCACGGCGTTGAGTGCTTCCGGCCGCGCAAGCGTCACCGTGGCAACGTGCTGGTCGATGACAAGACGTACGCTCATACAGCCTCCGTGGCGACCTTGCCGCGTAATTGTTGCAGGACCTCTTCGGTATGCTGGCCGAGACGCGGCGGCCCACGTCGCAAGCCCACCGGCGCGCGTGAAAGCTCGATCGGACTCCCAATGAAGCGCACCGGCTGGCCTTCGCCCTCGCCTTCCAGAATCAGCTGGTTATGCAGGGTCTGCGGATCGACCAGCGCTTCACGCAGATCGCGCACCGGTGCACACAGCAGGTCCTGCTCCTCAAGCCGGGCAAGCCAGAAGTCGCGTGTGTTGCTCGCAAAACGCTCCCGGAAAGTGCGTTGCAATTCGGCCTTGTGGACGAACTGCTGATTGAGATTACAAAAGCGCGCGTCAACCGACAGGTCTTCGATCTGCAGCGCGGTACAGATGTCGCGCAACGGATTCGCTTTGAACGCACCCACGAGTACCAGCGCACCGTCCTGTGTATCGAAGACACCCGAAAGCGGCATCGCGGCCCAGTTCACTTCCGAGTCGGCCATCATGATCATGGCGGCTTCCTGCATCTGCATCGCGAGCATCGAGTTGTACAGCGACACGTTGACCTTCTGCCCCTCTCCCGTGCGTTCACGATGCAGCAACGCGAGCAGGATGCCCTGCACCATGTGCATGCCAGCCGAATAGTCGGCGAGCGCTGTCGGGTACACGGAAATCGGCAGCGACTCATCGGCGCGGCGCGCCATCACACCGCTCATCGCCTGGGCGAGCACGTCCTGGCCACCCTTGTGCGCATAGGGTCCGGTTTCGCCGAAGCCCGTGCCTACCGCGTAGATGATCCGCGGATTCAATCGGCGGCAGTCTTCATAGCCGACGCCCATGCGGTCCATCACGCCCGCGCGGAAATTGCTGACGACCACATCCGCGTCCGCGATCAGCGCCTTCAGATCAGCCAGTTGCTGCGCGTCGCGCAGGTCGAGTGCCACGCTGCGCTTGTTGCGATTCAGGCTGCAAAAGATCGGATTGTCCGCGCCGGCCACCGGCTCGAACGTCGAACGGCTCAAGTCGCCCGCGCCCTTTCTCTCGACCTTGATCACGTCGGCGCCGTAATCGGCGAGCATCTGTGTGCAGACCGGGCCCATCATGACCTGCGTGAGATCGACGACGCGCACGCCGGCAAGCGGCAGGTCGGGTGTCTTTGCAACGTTGTCAGCGACGTTCATGCGGCCTCCCGCTTTTCGATGTGTGCGGCAAGCGACGGGACGTCGGCGTTGCGGCCGGTCTGGTCGCCTGGATCGGCGCCTTGCGTGCGCAAGGTCTTCTGCAACGCGTGCACGTCGACATCGCGCACTCGCACACCCGCGTCGAGCGCGAGCGCGGCAGCCACACCGGCGGCTTCGCCCATGGCCATGCAAGGCGGGATTTCACGCGACATCTTCTGCGCCTGCGAGGTCGCCGAATAGTGGCGGCCGGCAACCAGCAGGTTGTCGATCTGCTTCGGCAGCAACACGCGATACGGCATGTAGTAGTCACGGCCTCGCGCAATGCTGTCGTCGAAACGGGTACGCTGCGCGAGGTCATCCTTCGTCATCACATACTCGCCTTCGAGCAGGCGCGTCTGGCGCACGCCGGTTTGCGGCGCGACATCGATCACGTAACACTGTTCGAAGCCAGGCAGCTTCTCGCGCACGAAATCGACCACCGCGTGAATGTGCTTCCGGCCCTGCACTTCCGCACGTGTCAGGTCTTCGGGCTTGAGCCCATCGAGACCGGCCATGTGCGGGCAGTTGCACCACACCACGCCGGGCAACGGTGTCTTCAGCCACCAGTAGCCCCACGAGCCACCGAGAATGCGCTTGATCTGACGATCCAGTGCCGCAAATGCCTCGGGTTCTTCGGCTTCGAAACGCTCGGCCGCCTCCGTATCGACGCCGCCGAGCCGAAATACCGTCGTCGTGATATAGGTGCCGCCGACATGCGGCACGCCCGCCGACGCCGCCACATCCAGGTCCCCCGTCGCATCGATCACCACGTCGGCGAGGATCGCTTCACGGCCGCTCTTCGTCTCGCAGATCACGCCTTTCACCTGACCGTCTTCGACCAGCGTGCGCGAGAACCATGAATGCAAACGCAACTTGATGCCGAGCGATTCCACCATCTCCAGCGCGACGCGCTTCATCGCATCCGGATCGAACGCTGCGGCGAAACACACGGGGTGAGGCGTCTTCTGGCTGTGAAAGTCGAACGTGCCCCAGCGCCCCCACTTGCGATATGCGGCAGGATCCTCGCCCCACTCGTCCGAACGTGGGAACATCGCCAGCTTGCGCGCCGCCATCCGTTCGATGAAGGTCATGCAGACGCCGCGCACCGAAATTTCCTGCAGGTGGCTGTCCCACATGTCGTCGAGTACCAGCACCATGCCGCCGGATGCGAGGCCGCCCAGGTGGTTGTAACGCTCCAGCAGAATCACCTCGGCGCCGTTGCGCGCCGCCCCAATTGCTGCCGACAGACCTGCGGGGCCGCCGCCCACCACCACGACGTTTGCCTTGGCCGCAACGCGCACATCGCGCACGCTTTCCTGAATCAAATCGCTGATCATGTTCACTTGTCTCCTCTGAGAATTCGGGTATTTCGTGTTTGGTTCAATGCGTGCTTTCGGGCTGCCATCTGACCACCAGGCGCTCGATAATCGCGATCACCAGGAAAAACATGCCGGACAGCACAGCACTCATGATGATTGCCGTGTACAGCAGGGCCGAATCGAAGCTGTAGGTCGCCTGGATGATCATGGCGCCGATACCTTGCGTGGCGCCGATCCATTCGCCGACCACCGCGCCAATCACCGACATCGACGCGGCAATGCGCAATGCGGAGAAGAGATAGGGCAGCGAAGCGTAGAGACGCAGCTTGAAGAAGATCTCGCGCTTGCTCGCCGACAGGATCTGCATCAGTTCCATCGCCTGCGGGTTCACCGCCTGCAGCCCGCGGACCATGTTCACGAGCGTCGGGAAGAAACAAACGATCGCCGCGATCGTGATCTTCGGCTCGAGACCGTTGCCCATGATGAGAACGAGAATCGGCGCTTTCGCGACCACCGGAATCGAGTTGATCATCACCGCGACCGGATAGAAGATGTCCTGCAGCGTCTTGTTGTGCACGAAGACGGTGGCGATCAGGATCGCCGCCAGGTTGCCGAGCAGAAAGCCTCCCACTGCCTCAATCGCCGTCGGCACCAGGTTCTGCAGCAGCACATCGCTCTTGTTGAAAAGCGTCTCCAGAACCAGGAACGGCGACGGCGCAATAAACGGCTTCACATGAAAACCCGCCACCACCGCCCACCACGCGAACAGCAAACCCGCGACGCCAAATACCGGCAGGAGGCGCGCGCGCCACAGGCGCTGGCGGCGACGCGCAAGCCACGCTTGCGCTTCAGGGTCCGCCGCTTGAGACGACAGGTTCAATTGCATGTCGGACGTGGTCATCAGCAGGTCTCCAGTACGCGCCGCAGATAGGCAGCGAGTTCGACGAATTCACGGGTTTCGCGGATATCGAGCGTCCGGTCTTCTGGCAATCCAACCGGGACGATCTCCTTCACACGCCCGGGATTGGCGGCCAACATCAGCACACGCTGGCCGAGAAACGCCGCTTCATAGATGCTGTGGGTGACGAAGAGCGTCGTGAGGCCCATCTCTTTCCAGACGCGGCGCAATTCTTCGTTCAGACGGTCACGTGTGATTTCATCGAGCGCGCCAAAAGGCTCGTCCATCAACAGGACTTTCGGGTCGCTGACGAGCGCACGCGCAATCGCGACACGCTGGCGCATCCCGCCGGACATCTCGTGCGGGTAGGCGTCCTCGCGCCCCTTGAGGCCGACGAGTTCGAGCAGTTCGCGCGGGGTCGCCCGGCCCGCCCGCGCCTTGCCGCCCGCCACTTCAAGCGGCAACTGCACGTTCTGGATCGCCGTGCGCCACGGCAGCAACGCCGCATCCTGAAACACGAAGCCGATGTCCCGATGCTCACGCGCGACACGGGGCGCCGCGCCGAGCACGCTGATCTCGCCGCGGCTCGGTTTGATGAGATCCGCGACGACTCGCAGGAACGTCGACTTCCCGCAGCCCGACGGACCGAGGAGCGTGAGGAATGCCCCCGCCGCGACGTCAAGACTCAAGCCTTCGATCGCGGTAACGCTGCGCCGGTCGGTGAAAAACCGCACATTGATATTGCGGCAACTGATAGACAGATTGGTGTCTCGCAGCGCGCCGGCAGACGAGCCGGACCCTTCCGCCCGCGGCGGATTCATAGTGGCAGCATGCATGGATTACACCTTGAGGCGAGAGGAACGGGTAGCGTTGAGAACGTCCATCGTCATCACGTCATCGACCTTGGGCTGACCTTTCTGGAACTGGCCCAGTTGACCGTACATCGTGATCTGCTCTTCCCAGATCTTCGCGTCCATCGTGCCCCAGCCCTGGGTCTGTGTGGTCTGATCGAACGCGTAGCCCATCAACGAATCGATCGCGACGCGCTCATCGGCGTGATTCAGGTTCGGATATTCCTTGATGAGCAGATCGACAGCCTGGTCGCGATGCGCATTCGCGTAGAGCCAGCCACGCGCGGTTGCGCGCAGGAAACGGGTCACGATGTCGGGATGGTCCTTCAGTGTCGCGGTGTTCGCGTAGTACGGCAGCGCGTAGAGGCGCACGCCGGTGTCCCACAGGCGCAGGTCGACGCGATCGGCGCCGAGCGGCTTGAGCGCCGTGGTGTTGGTTTGCCAACCGGTCACCGCATCGACCTGACCACTCAGAAGCGGCATCATGTCGGCGCCGATCGGCACGATGTTGACCTGGCTTTCCGGAATTTTGTTCTTCGCGAGCAGCGCCTTGAGCAGCACCATGCCCGTCGACTGGATACCGATACGCTTGCCGATCATGTCGCGCGGCGTGCGCACGGGATTCTTCTTGAGCGAAAAGAAACTGTAAGGGTGCTGCTGCAGACCGACCGCAATGCACTTGATCGGCAAGCCTTCTGAGACTGCAAGCATGATCGACGGGCTGGACGAAATCTCACCGGTCTCGGATCGGCCTGAGGCCACAATCGCGACGCCGTCAATGTTCGGGCCGCCCGGCTGGATGTGAAAATCGATTCCTTCCTGATCGTAATAGCCGAGCCGCTTCGCCGTCACTTCACCGACCTGGTTGCCGCCCGGAATCCAGCCCAGCTGCATGTTGACGGTTGCCCTGTCGCCCGCAAAGGCGCGCACAGAAAGCAGCGCGCCCGTTGCAGCCATGCCGCCCGCCGCGAGTGTCATCCGCAGCAAACGCCGACGTCCGGCATTTTCGATTACTGACATCATCTCCTCCGTTGGTCCTTCCTGGATACAAGGGGCCGGTCCTCTAAAGCTCAGTGCTGCCGGTCCAAACGATTATTAAGAGCCAAAAGTGTCCCCGCAAGCATCAATTTTGAAGATGAGTGATGCCGGAATTAGCTCACCCCTTCTACACAAAACATCAGACAAATTGCGTGCGAGCGTGCGCGATTCGCGCATCTCTGAGCCCTCGATGCGCTAAAAATTCGAGCACTGGTAGTCAAATTCGGTGCTAGCTGTCGCGAATTTTGTTCCGCAAGAATCGCCAGCAATCGCACCAGATCCGCATCGCCGTACAGGTCGATTACCGAAAGGCAGTGGTAGTGACAGACCGTCGCGGCGCGGGAACGCCAGGCTGAGCTGTCCATTCACCCGAGAAAGCTGAGACGGTCATCGGAGACACAAAGTCTTCGCTGCGCAATGTCTTTGTTTCGTCATCCTAAAAACAATTCAGATTCAAGTATTTGCTTTCACTTTCCCAAAACAAGCACTCAAAGGAAATCATGAATCGACGCATCTTTGTTCTCGCCTCAATGGCCCTGTTCTGCCAGACGGCATCCGCCCAAAGCAGCGTGACCCTATACGGGCTGATCTCGACGGGCATCGTCTATGCGAACAACCAGAAAGGGGCCGACAAGCAAGGTCACGCGACGTGGCAATTCGCGAGCGGCCCGATGCAGACGCCTCGCTGGGGGATGAAGGGCGTAGAAGATCTGGGTGGAGGTCTGAAGGCCATCTTCACGCTGGAAGGCGGCTACAGCGTGGCGACTGGCGCACTGTCGCAGGGCGGCCGTGAGTTTGGCCGTCAGGCTTTTGTCGGCTTGTCGTCGGATACCCTCGGGACGGTGACGCTAGGCCGTCAATACGACGAGGCGGTAACACTGTGTGTATTCTCGTCGGCCTGCCAGTTCGCGGCGTACGGTGCGCACATTGGCGACAGTGATAACGTGTTCGACACGTTCCGGATCAACAACGCAGTCCAGTACAAGAGCATCGACTACAAAGGTCTTCAGTTCGAAGGGCTTTACGGCTTCTCGAATAAGGCGGGCGGCTTCTCCGACAACAACGCCTATAGCGCCGCGGTGCAATATCGCAATGGGCCGCTGTCAGCCGGCCTGGCGTACCTTCAGGTCAATACACCGAACGACGCCAATAACACAAACGGCGCAGTGGTTAACGACTATGGCTTCACGTCGCCGTTCATCACGAATCCGGCGACCAATGCTGGCGTCAGCAAGCAGAGAATGTTTGGAGCGGGCGGCGCTTACGCGTTCGGGCCGGCGAATCTATCGCTGCTTTATACCAACGCGCGATTCGACTATGTCGACACGTCGCGCCTGACGCTTCAGAATTTTGAGGTTTCGCTGACCGACTATGTGACGCCGCAACTTATTCTGGGCGCCGCGTATATCTTCACCACCGGGCAATACCATCCGCAGGACAACAGTCCGAAGTGGCATCAGGTGAATACCGGCGTGGATTACCTGCTCAGCAAGCGCACCGATGTCTTCCTCGTCGGCATCTATCAGAAAGCGGCGGGTGACGCGCAGTACGCGCAGATCTATTCGCTTTCCCCGTCCACCACCAAGTCGCAAGTCTCAGCGGTGATCGGACTTCGGCATAAATGGTAAGCAGGGTGACTTGCCTGCACGACGGCGCAGAACGCCGGATCAAAGGATCCGGCGGGCTTCGATGGTTTGGCCGGCGGTATCGATGGCCTGCAGAAAGTCAGCGCTCCACTTTCGACATCACCGCCGTCGCCGGGTCATACCGATAGCCCTTCTGGGCAAGCCGCTCGGCCATTGAAGCGCCGATCAGCTTTTGCTGCGTGTCCCGGGATATCAACTCACTATCAGGCTTAAGCCGCTCAAGTTCCGACGAGAGCTTCCGGATAAGCGCCACTTCTCCAGTGCTGCGTGAGTCGATGAACAATAGCTTCTCGTTTGCCGAACCGAGTCGTTCTTTCAGATCCTTGGCATGCTCTACCCACTGTTCAGCAATCGTGCGAAGCTCGGTAAAGGCCTTCTCATGCGCTTTGGCCTGCGCCGATATCTGGCGTTGTAACTCGGCGACTTCCTCGGCCTTCGCGGATTCGCCCGCTTGAATGGCAAATTGCTGGGCGCGTCTCGCTTCTTCCGCGCGAGCCTTCTCGACTTCTGCGAGGCGCTGAGCCAACGTCGCAGCACGCTGTTCTGCGGCCTCTGCCCGCTCCCTCGCGGCAGACGCGTCCTGCGAAACCTTAGCCAGTTCAGCGCTCGAGGCCGATTTCGCCTCCGTCATGGCGTTGACCTGTTGCCGCGCTGCGTCGAGTTCTCGAGTGACGCCTTGCAATTCGTTGCGCTGAATCGACGCTTCCTCGCTCCGCTCCACGCTTGTCCGGCGCTCTGCTTCGAGCGCGACTCGCGCCTCCTCAAGTTCCCGGGCGACGCGCTTCAGTTTGTTGAGCTGGGCCGCCGCGTCCTCGCTCCGCACTGCGCTTGTCTGGCGCTCTGCAGCGAGCGCAGTGCGCGACTCATCCAGCTCAGCCTCCAGCGCTGTAACCCGCGCAAGACTCTCGCTCGCCTGCACCGCAGCAGCTTCCGCGCGCGATGAAGCCGCGCTGGATTCCTGCGCCCATCGTTCCGCATCGGCCGACTTCGCCTGCTCGACCTCTGCGAGGCGTTGCTCCAACGACGCCGCATGCTGTTCGGCGGCCTCTGCCCGCATCTTCCCGGCAGCCGCGTCTTGCGAGACCTGGGCGAGTTCAGCGCTCACGGCAGACGCGTTCTGCGAAACCTGAGCCAGTTCAGCGATCGCGGCTGTGTTCGCGGCAGTCATGGAATTGACCTGTTCCCTCGCTGCCTCGAGTTCCCGATTGACGCGCTGCAGTTCGTTAAGCTGAACCGACACTTCCTCGCTCCGTGCTGCGCTTGTCTGGCGCTCTGCTTCGAGTGCGATGCGCGTATCCTCGAGCTCGCGCGCGACGCGCTGTAGTTCGTTGAGCTGCACCAACGCTTCCTCGCTCCGTGCCGCGCTCGCCTGGCGCTCTGCTTCGAGCGAAACGCGCGCCTCCTCGAGCTCCCGACCGACGCGCTGCAGCTCGTTAAGCTGAACCGACGCTTCCTCACTCCGCACTGCACTTGTCTGGCGCTCTGCGGCAAGCGCAGTACGCGACTCTTCCAGTTCAGCCTCCAGCGCAGTGACCCGCGCAAGGCTCTCGCGCGCCTGCACCGCAGCAGCCTCCGCACGCAACGAAGCCGCGCTGGCTTCCTGCGCCCATCGCTCTGCTTCGTCCGCCTTCGCCTGCTCGACTTCTACAACACGCTGCTCCAACGTCGTCGCACGCTGCTCGGCGGCCTCAGCACGCTGTTCCGCAGCCTCAGCCCGCTCCTTCGCGGCAGACGCGTCTTGCGAGACCCGGGCCAGTTCGGCGCTCGTAGCAGACGCGTCCTGCGAAACCTGAGCCAGCTCAGCGCTCACCGCCGATTTCGCCTCAGTTATAGCGCTGACCTGCTCCCGCGCCGCCTCGAGTTCCCGCCCAACGCGCTGCAATTCGTCGAACTGAATCAACGCTTCCTCGCTCCGCGCCGCGCTTGTCTGGCGCTCAGCTTCGAGCGAAAAGCGCACTTCATCCCGCTCGGCCTCCAGCGCGGCAACCCGCGCAAGGCTCTCGTTCGCCTGCACCGTCGCAGCGTCTGCGCGCGACGAAGCCTCGCTAGCCTCCTGCAACGCTCTATCCGCTTCAGCCGATTTCGCCTGACAGTCGTAGCCCAACGAGGTGATCTCCTGCCGCGCCTCGTCGAGCTCCTGCTTCATCCGTGCTATTTCGTCGTTCTGGCTGGAAACAGCAGCGGCCAACTCTCCACGCGCGTGACGCTCCTCATCAAGCTCAGCCTTCGTGTGCTCCAGCGCGGCCTCTTCCACCGACACACGCTGCGCCAGCTCTTCCGCGCGAGCCTCGCCAGCCTCAGCACGACCGGTCGCCGCCGCGAGTTCCGTCGCGAGACGCGTGGACGTATCCTCGGCGGTGCTCAGCGCGCTCGTCAGCGCGCTATGCCGCTCACGCCCGGTTTCGACTTCCGCCACCGTCTTCTGATACTCGGCAAGCGCCTCATCCCGTTCCGTGTGGGCCGTATCGAGGTGCTGGTTCACGGCACTCAGGTGCTGACTGACCGCCTTGTCGGCTTCGCCTTGGGCGGCCATCCAGAGCCGATCCGCGGCGCTCATCATGGTTTCGACAATCTGCTCCGGCAACCGGGCCTGAACCTGCACGTGGGGCGTGACAGGCTGCCGCGCGTCGCGCCAGCGTTGCAAAGCTGCCGCAATGGCAACGATCGAACCGCCAGGAATCTCCGGCCAAATGGTCACTGGGGACACTTTCCGGCCTTCTTCGACCATGCGATCTGCGATTCCGGCGACGAGTTCGTCCGTGATTGTGTCTGCATCCGTAGACATAAGCGCCTCAAAGCTCATTTTGACCTGACGAAAAATTGAGTCCCAATACGTTACTCCACCCGGCACTATTTCCGATGAAAGGATTGCGGGTTGGCTCATTCCGCGCGACTCGCCGTTCGCTGAAAAAACCGGCAACACGATGACCGACGTCATCCGCGCAGTACAGCGTGTGACCGACATTATGGGTGATATCCCGGCAGCGTCGGACGAGCAGGTGCGAGGCCTATAGGCTTACAACTCCCGGGCTGCGTTGCGCAAAATTTCCTGGGCGCGTTGCGCGATCGGGGATAGGTAGCCGGCCCTTCGTATCAGTCCGACCCGACGCTGCAGGCCGTCGAACTGAATCGGGCGCACAGCAATGTCGAACGGCAGGGGGCCAGGGTCGAAGCTGCGCGCGTTGATAAAGCTGACCAGCTGCGTAGTGGATACGATAAGAATCAACGCGGCCAAACTATTGGCCTCGGCCACAATGCGCATAGGCAGGTGGCCCTGTTTTGCAAAGGCTTGCTCGATCTGCACGCGTGCAAATTCCTGTCGACTCGACGCGGCCCATTCGCAGTCCACCAGGTCGTCTAGCGTGACCGATTCGCGCTTGGCCAGAGGGTGCCCGGTGCTAACCATCAAGCTGTAGTGATCGTCATACAGCACCTCCTTGACCATGGACGCGTCCAATGTCTCGGGCAACGGGCATACAGCCAGCTCCACTTCACGCTTGTCGATGGCGTCCAATAGCACGTCGCCAAACGCTGTCGTCACACTGACGCGTGCGGCGGGCCGCTCCACCAGCAGCGTTGGGAACAGCGAGCGCAGCGCAAAACTCGTGGTGGCCGGCGTCGCACCGATGCGCAGCAGGCCCGCGTGTCCTCCACCCATATCGCGCGCTTCCTGCAGCGCACTATCGAGCTGCAGGGACACACCCAATACCCGTGTATGGAATATCTTGCCCGCCTCGGTCAATACCGAGCCGCGTGCGGTGCGCTCGACCAGCGTTACCCCCACCTTGCGCTCCAGCCGCTGTATGGCCTTGGTCACGGCCGGCTGAGAAATGCCCAGCTGTTCGGCGGCGCGTGCCAGCGTACCGGTACTCGCGACGGTCAGGAAATAGGTCAGGTCGCCATCAATCATGCCATTCCCTGGAGTTATGGATCTGGACTTTCCAGTTATTGGATTTTATATCGCCCTCGCTCAAATAATGAAGCTCCAATCACACAGAGAAGGAGTCGTTCCATGGAACACAATGAACCGTGCGCCGCGTTCCGCCATATGCGCGAGGGTACCGAGCAGGATTGGGCGATCATCGGCAATGAGGTTGGGCCGTTCGCCAAAGGACTGCCTGGCCGCCTGCTGGACCACCTGTGTTTGCTAAATGGCGACTTTGGCGGCTTTCCTGTCGATCGTCTGACGCATAGCTTGCAAACTGCCACGCTGGCGCATCGCGACAACCAGAACGAGGAATACGTGGTCTGTGCGCTGCTGCACGACATTGGCGATACGCTGGGAAGTTACAACCATGCCGACGTTGCAGCCGTGCTGCTGGAGCCCTTCGTCAGCGCGGAAAATCACTGGATGATCAAGCACCATGGGATCTTCCAGGGGTATTACTTCTTCCACCACATGGGCATGGACCGCAATCTGCGCGATCAGTACCGCGACGTGCCGGAGCTGTTCAAACGTACCGCGCACTTCTGCGAAAAATATGACGCGGCGGCCTTCGATCCGGATGCGGAAACGCTGCCGCTGGAGTTCTTCGAACCGATGGTGCGGCGAGTGTTTGCCGAGCCGAAGCGAACCCTGTACAAAGCCGCATTCGAAAAAATCGACTGAGCGTCTCATCCCGGACCACCCCGAGGAAACAGTTGCGGACGCTTACGCTAACCGGTCGTGCGATTTCGAAAGCGTTAGCAGGCAAGGCACGGCACTATGACCTCACGCGCGGCACGGCGGATCGAGCGCTACGGCGGATCGCATCCTGGCCGCGAGTTGTATCCTCGAACGGTCCGCGTCAGGTGATACGCGGCGCGCCCAAGGAACGTCAGGATTCCATGTGCAGCGACTTTCCGTCGCCGCGATCAAGGAGGAAAAGCGATGCCTAAAGCGTTTTCAGTTCCCATTACTCCGCAAGGAGAGTCCGCACTGGCGACGGTGCCGCCGTGGCACTATTCCAGCGACTGTCTCGCCATCGAATACTGGGCCGACCAGAAGGCGATCGCGGCGCTCCTCCCGCCAGGCGTCACGGTGGACGAGCAATCAGGAGGGCGCGCCTTCTTCTGGTTTCTGGACTGGCAGTTCACGGGTTCCAATGACGAATTGACGGACCCCGCCCGGTATCAATACCGCGAGGCATTCGTTCTGGTCGAGGCAGTCTTCGAGGGTGTTCCGGTCAACTATTGCCCGTACATCTTCGTGGATAACGATGCCGCCATATCCCGCGGATGGGCACAGGGGTTTCCCAAGAAACTCGCCAGCGTCTATCAGACTCGCAGCTTCGCCGCGCCCAGCCTGGCCGCAGCGCCGCTTGCCAAAGGCAGTCGCTTCGGCGCCAGTGTGTCCGCGCACGGGGAAAGGCTGGCGACCGCCCGTATCCAGCTCGAGGAACCGCTCGCTAACCCGGCGACCGTTTTCAACCGGCCGACGACGATGCGCCGCTACTTTCCCCAACTGGCGGCCGGCCATTGGGACAAGCCACCGGTCGACGAACTCACCATGTCGCTCACGGACAATCTCGCGATCGTGGATGTCTGGGCCGGTTCGGCTGAACTGAAGATTCCCGAAGTCGGCGGCGAGGACATGCACCTGATTGCGCCACTGCGCGTCGGCCGGGGTTATCGGCTGGGTATGGCGTACTCCGTGACGGGCCTGCGCATTCTGAAGAACTACGTCGGATGATTGTCTCGAAGGCCCCCTGAGTTAGCAGGGGGCCAAGTTATGTGATCTGCTCGCGCGCACGCGCGATATCGAGAGTCTCCTGGTGGAACGTCGCAAGCGACTTGCGGTGCGTGACACTCACAATCGCCCCATTCGGCAATCGTTCCGTCAACAGGCGATACAGATACATCTCGTTCTCAGTGTCGAGCGCACTCGTTGCTTCGTCGAGGAACACGTAGTCAGGCTTGTGCATCAGCACCCGTGCGACCGCTAGCCGCTGCTGTTCGCCAGGAGAAAAAATGCGCCACCAATGCTGGGACTCGTGCAATCGGTCAACGTAGCCTTCAAGCCGGCACAGACGCAGCGCTTCGCAACATGCTTCGTCGCTGAAGTCGGTGGCCGCTGAGGGATAGGTAAGCGCAGCCTTCAAGGCGCCAACCGGCAGATAGCTCTGCTGCGGAATGAACATCATGCGCGCGTTCACCGGTGCGTCGATCGAGCCGTTTCCGAACGGCCAGAGACCCGCCAGCGCGCGCAACAGCGTGCTCTTGCCCGAGCCGGACGGCCCGCGCACGAGCCAGCGCGAACCGGGCTTGACGGCGATGTCGCGCACGCTCGCGAGCGTCTCGCCGTTGGGCAGCGCAAGCGTGACGTTGTGCGTGGCGAGCTGGTTCTCGTCGACGTAGTGCAGGTTGATGCCGCCATGCTCGGTGGCGGGCGACACGGACTCCTTCCAATGAGGGTCCCGCATGACGCGCTTGAACTCGCGCAGACGATTAACCGTTGCGCGCCATTGGACGAGCGTGTCGTAATTGTTGACGAACCACGAAAGCGAATCGCTAACCGAGCCGAATGCGTCTGCGATTTGCATCAGTGTGCCGAAACTGAGCAAGCCAGCGAAATAACGGGGCGACGCCACGACGATCGGAAAGATCTCGGCGATCTGACCATAGAAATTGAGCACGAAGCTGTAGCGCCGCGTGTACTTCATCACGCGCCACCAGTTTTCACGAATCCGGCCGAACAGGTCCTGGGCGGTCGACGCCTCGGCCCGCATACCGTCGTAGAACGCAATTTGCTCGGCGTTCTCCCGCAAACGAATCAGGCCGAACCGGAAATCCGCCTCGACGCGTTGCAACTGGTAGTTGATCGACACAAGCGGGTGACCGACCTTGTTGGTCAGGAGCGAGCCGGCAATCGCATAGACGATGGCTGCCCAGAGCATGTAGCCAGGAATCTGGACGGGCGTGCCGCCAATCGTGACGGTCAGCGCGCCCGCGATGCTCCATAGGACGGTTGAGAACCAGACGAGTGTTTCGAGCGTCGAGAGCAGGTCGAGTGTGAGCGAAAGTGTGGTGTTGGCGAATGACTCGAGGTCGACGGCGATCCGTTGGTCAGGGTTGTCGGTGAGGCGGTCGCGCTCGATGCGGTAGAACGTGCCGTCGCCCAGCCATTCCTGCAGATAGCGCGTGGTCAGCCACTGGCGCCATCGGAAGCCAAGCATCTGGCGCAGATAGCGGTTATAGACGGAAAGCGCGACGAACGCGAACGCGAGCGCGCTGAATAACAGCATCAGTTGCGGGAAATCGCGCACGTTCCTGCCTTCCAGCGCGTTGTAGAAATCGCGGTTCCACGTGTTCAACCGGGCGTTGATGCCGACCGCAATCAGGTCCATGGCGATGATCGTGACCAGCAGGCCCCACGCGGTTCTGCGTTCCTCGGAGACCCAGTACGGTCTGATCAGGCTCCACGCTGAGACACGGTCTGATTGCACGGATGCAGGGGCGGAAGATGGGTTGCTCATTAGCACCTCTTAACGCGCAGTGAATACGGACCGAGTGCACGGGGTGATTGTCCGATTCGTGCATGGTTGGCTGCCTTGCGGCAGCGTATGCGAGCGCGTTTTCGAGCCTGGTCAGGTGCATCCAGCGGACATGGAGATGATTGTAGGGCGCGATCCGTCCGGCCGCCGATGCGATTTTCATCGAGGTAAAGTGCCCGGAACCGGACATTCGAGCCGTCAGTGCGTTGAAGGCGCGCGCAACTTGCCAGCGGAAACGCTATCCACGGCCGTGTGCATACGCTTAAAGCGATGCCCGCTCCAGAAACTTCCTGATCTCGAGAGAGTAGGCGCCAGGATGCGAGAACCGGAACATGTGGCCGGTGCGCGGCATGATGACTTCCTGCGAACCCTTTATGCCCTTCAGGAGGATCCCCGCGGCTTCTTCGCCGATCAGCCTGTCTTCCTCGGGAGTCAGGATCAACGTGGGGACGTCGATCTTCTTCAGCAGGGCCGTATAGTCCACCTTCTCGATCGAGCGCATGCGGTTGACGTAGGCTTTGTGGGGCGTCTCCTTGACGAAGAAGGCGCGACTCTTTCCGGTTGACCAGGGGATCTCCCCCTCCTTGTCAAACGACGAAGCCAACTGCGCTGCGTGGACCCGAAGGGTCGTCTGTCGGTAAAAGGGCCCGGGGAAGAACGGTACAAGCGCTGCCAGCGTCTTGAGCAAGGGCGACGTGATCGGGCTCCTGGCAAAACCACCGGAGAGCACCAGGCCCTTAAGGCCCTTCGGCTGCCGCGTCGCAACCGCGATCGCGGAGACCGCGCCGTACGAATCGCCAACGAACACATAGCGCTCGAGGTCCTTCACCTGGTCAGCGATGAAGTCGGCCAACGTTTCCAGCTCGCACACGTCGTCCGGCAAACGAAGGGTACGCATGGGGCGGCTCTGCAAGTGGGTCAATTGGTTAAGCTGCCACGCGGCCCCTGCGAAGCAAGGGATCATGACCAAGGTGGGCTCTGTTTTCATGGGGTACGCTTGGCGGGTTCAATAAACGACGACCGAACTCTAGGAGGACCGAGGCATTCGATCCAATGGCATTTACACACCATGTCGATGCACGAGATTCATGGCCCCGGGTCGCTCCGGCCGCGGCAAGCCCCCGCCTATGTTTAGCCGGCGATCATCATGTTCGTAATCCACTCAACGGCGGGCTCGTTGGCGCGCCCTCGGGCTCGAATAACGAGCACCTCCCAAGTGGGTAGCGCCAAGGGCAGCTCAAAAAGGCTCAGCTGCGCGGTCTCCTGCATCTGCAATGCGACCCGCTCGGCAACAACGGCAATCGATTGCGAAGCGCCGACCATGAACGGAACAGCCAGAAAGCTGGGGCAGGTGACGTTCACCTTGCGGGTACGACCGAGGCTCTCCAGCGCATCGTCGACAGCGCCCCGTGTATCGCCGCGCGGCGAGACCAGAATGTGGGGCAGGCGAGCGAAGTCATCCAATTCCATGTGCAGCTTCTTGCCTCGCTTGACCAGAGCTGGGTGGCCCTTGCGCGCGATCCCGACGAAACGCTCCTTATGGACAAGCTGGCAATCAAAGCGCTGCGGGATCTGGGCAAAAGAGCCCGACCCTAGCACGATGTCGAGCTCGCCGGCGTCTAACATGCGCAGAGCGGATTCGACATCGGCCGGCCTGAGCCTCAGCACGACGTCCGGCGCAGCGGCTTGGATCTTGGCCAGAGCAGGGGCGATGACGGTCAATACGGCGTGATCGGTGGCCGCCACTGAGAGCATCGCTTGCAAACGACCTGGATCGAACGGGCCACGTGGACTGGCGACGAGCCTGACCGACTCGAGCACCGCCGCCACTCTCGGCATTAACTCTATGGCCAGCGGTGTCGGCGCGATCCCGCGGGGGTTACGAATGAAAAGCTGATCAGCAAAAGCGGTACGCAGCCTCGATAAGGCGTGGCTGGTTGCGGACTGGGACAAATGCAATCTTTCGGCCGCGCGGCCGACGTGCCTTTCGGCCCAAAGCGCCTCAAGTACAACCAGAAGGTTGAGATCGAAGCGGGTCAGATCCAGGGGCTTCATGCTGTATTAGCCTCTTCGTTCATCACTCGAAGCACGGAACTTTCGACCAGCCCTTTTGAGGCTGCTACCGTGCACGATAAAGACAAGGGTGGCGCCTGGCATGCGGGCAAGCCCCCGGGACCTCGAAACCCGCCGGATCCGAAACGACGGGCGACGAGCAGTCCCCGGCCCTCTCACTTGTACAGATCTAATTTGTAATTCCAGCGGAGATGCGGCGTGGTCTTGCTGGCACGCCGTTCACCTTCGGACGAGGTAGCCTCTAATCAGCCGCGGTCTGAGTGGCGAAAGAATAAAAACAGGCAGACTGCCGCAGCGGACCAGAGCGCGGCCCGCACAATGCCCGAGCCCTTGCCCGTCCCGAAGCGCCGTGTCCACCACACATTCAGCCCCTCAAAGGCCATGCCCGTAACCAGAAATATAACGAGGGACGCCGCTATTCCGAAGGCAGTCATCCTGCCTGTTTCATGATACTGAATGACGAAGAAGATCAATGCAGTGGGAATCGAAAGCGATAAGGTGCGCTTGAATACTTCGACGAGCATTGCTCCCTCCGGGGCTCTTAAATTTTCGCCAGATTGTACGGCCAACAACACTGTGGTGGGTAGAGACGGGCCTTGAGGATTGTCCTCTTGTACCCGTCCCCCCTCGCAGAACCCGCCGTGCGGAATTACCGCAACGGGCTCCCCAGGTTGCACTCATGGGAGGCGAGTCATACCGTCGCATGGCGTGTCGAGCCCGCCTGAGGTAGTTCGAACCAGGATCGACTCTTAAGGTAGCTCCAGTACATACGATGGCGTTGACTGCGCCGTCGCAGGGTGCGAACCCACTGTAGCTGGACCTCCCGACGGATGACGTCGAGCTTCCGTTGACAGTGGTGCAGCCCGAAGTACTGATAGAAGCCGCGCAACATCGTCGTGAGTTGACGCTGCTGATCCCGCCGCTTCCAGTGCCTGTGCCCTTTGAGCCATTCCCTGGTTTTGGCCAGGAACTTCCGGCAGCTTTTGACGCAGGGAATCCGCACCAGGGCAAACTTGCCACCCCGGTCAACTCCGCACACGTGTGTGAAACCCAGGAAGTCAAACTTGTCTGGCTTCTCGCCAGTCTTCGCCAGGTCGGCCCGGACGAAACGCCCGAACCGCATCAGCCGCGTCTTTTCTTCAGCCAACTCCAGACCGAATTTCCCGAATCGATCAGTCAGGCTCTTCGCGAACCTGTCTGCGTCGCTCCGATATTGGAAGTTCACCACAAAGTCATCCGCAAACCTCGTCAGGTACGCCTCGCCCTCGCACATCCTCGTGGCCTTCTTCTCGAACCAGAGGTCAAGCACATAGTGCAGGTAGATATTTGCCAGGATCGGGCTGATTGGCCCGCCCTGGGGCGATCCTTCTTCCGTTCGCGTCACGACTCCGCCCGCCATGAAGCCCGCGTTCAGCCATTTGCCAATCAGGCGCAGGATGACCGGGTCACCTATTCGGTGAGCCACCAT
>NZ_WOEY01000123.1 GCF_013177695.1 Paraburkholderia solitsugae
CGTCTTCAGCATGGGGTTCGGTAACGTGATTTGCGTCCATGATGCCCTCCATTGAGCAAGCCTTGGCCACGTCAATCTTACGACTCGGGCCTTGACGACTCTCACGCTCATAGGATCTCGGAACGAACGCCGAGTACCTGTTCAAACTCAAGGAATCGCTGGCCTCCTTGAACGTTGCAGATAGCTATGTAGACAATCTGGTTGACGCTGTCGTCCGGCGTCAAGCCGAATTTTCGGAACTCGGCGGCACCCGGTAACCATGCTTGAGCATTGGTCTCGCGCACGAGGACGTGGACTTCCCTGGCGAACTCCTGCAGGTCGACCTCGCAAACCGCGAGGCGACAGAGTCAGCGCGGCAGGATCTGACGTGCCGCCCCCAAGTTGGAACATGACCGCCGTCGCGGCGGGCGCGTCGCATCACGCGACGTCGCGCTGATCCGAATCGTCGGCAATCCCGAGTTCGTTCAGCGAGTATTCGATGAATGCCCGGACCGATCAGCCCCATCACCCGGCCGGCCTCCGTAAAGCTCTTCGACTCCGCAACCCGCACGAAGGCCTCAACAGCGGACAGATCCACTCGTTCCTCCTACTACGGGCGCGCGCAACGCTCGACGGGGCACCTCGTCGGGCAGGTTTATCAAAGCGTCTCCCTGATTCGCAGAACCCTTAAATATTGGCTCATTTTATCGACAAGATACACCGCCCAACAATCGCCAACAATATTCATTTCTGCCGTGACTGACAGTCAATAAATATCACGTCGGGCACGATTCCGGATTCGCCGAAGCGACGGCACGGCTAATTCACGCGTTCACTGGATTCACCTCGGATTCGGTGGCGCACCACTCGTCATATAAAAGGTGAGACAGGGCGCTCACGGTGGGCGCCGAGTCTCTGGACGGAGCCTATAATGACTGTCCGGCTGTTCGTCGAAGCCTCATTGCCACGCTGAGCGAAGCAGGTCTTCCGACGTGCCCTTCTTCGAAAAAGCGCAAGTGCTTTTCTCTCGCATCGACCACATTGAATGATCGATTTGAGGTCCGGAGGTTCCATGCGACCGCGACGCACAATCAATCTGCTCCAATCGAAGGAGGGGGCCCGTCTCCATGGTCGGGAACTCGACCGATGGCGCCGCTGGGGGCCTTATCTGAGCGAGCGTCAATGGGGCACCGTTCGCGAAGACTACAGCGAATACGGCACCGCATGGGATTACTTCCCGCACGATCACGCGCGTAGTCGCATGTACCGTTGGGGTGAAGACGGCATTGCTGGATTCGGCAACGACCCGCTTGACTGGTGCGTGTCGCTCGCGCTCTGGAACGGGCATGACCCGATCATCAAGGAACGGCTCTTTGGGCTAACGAATGAGCAAGGCAATCACGGCGAGGACGTGAAGGAGCTTTACTTCTATCTCGACGGCACGCCGACTCATTCGTACATGAAGATGCTGTACAAGTATCCTCATGAGGCGTATCCGTACCAGGATCTGATCGACGAAAACCGGCGGCGCGGCGCCGATCAACCTGAGTATGAAATACTCGATACGGGCGTGTTCGACGACAACCGCTACTTCGACATCTACGTTGAGTATGCGAAGCACACACCCGACGATATCGTGATGCGCGTTACCGTCGAAAACCGCGCCGATCAGCGGGCGGCGTTTCATGTCTTGCCCCAATTCTGGGCGCGCAACAGGTGGCAATGGTCGGGCAAGCCTGGCAAGCCGTCGCTGACGCTGACGCTGGAGCCCGGCACAGAAGACAGCGTGTGCGTCATCGCCCGCAATCCCGCGCTCGAAACGATGATCGTGACGGCGTCGGCGCAACAGCCGGTCGAATGGCTGTTCTGCGAAAATGAAACCAACGTGCGGCGCATTTTCGGCCTCGAAGGAACGGGACCCTTCAAGGACGGTTTCAATGACTTCATCATTGCTCGCGACGAGCAGGCGATCCGGCGCGACAAAGGCACCCGCGCCGCTGCGCATGTGCATCTCCAGCTCGCCCCTCATGAGAGCTCAGTGCTCTATCTGCGCTGGCGCCCAGAATCGTCACCGACTGCGGCTCCAGAGGCCGTGCCGCTCGATGTGGAAGATCTGTTCGCGCGCCGCCAGGCGGAGGCTGACGAATTCTATGCGGTACTTCAGCACGACATCGCCGATGCCGATATGCGTCTCGTGCAACGTCAGGCGCTCGCCGGGATGCTGTGGTCGAAGCAGTATTACCAGTTCGACGTAACGCGCTGGCATGACGGGGACCCCGGTCAACCGAATCCGCCGAAAGCGCGCCGACACGGCCGTAACGCCGACTGGCGGCACATGTGCAACGGCGACATCGTGTCGATGCCCGACAAGTGGGAGTACCCGTGGTACGCGTCGTGGGATCTTGCATTTCATGCGGTCGCGTTCGCGGTGATCGATCCCGACTTCGCCAAGAAGCAATTGCTGCTGCTCGTGAAAGACCGCTACATGCACCCGAACGGGCAATTGCCCGCCTACGAGTGGGCGTTCAGCGACGCGAATCCGCCGGTTCACGCATGGGCAACGTGGCGTGTGTACGAACTCGACCGCGAAGTGACAGGCGTTGGCGACCTCGGGTTCCTTGAAATGATGTTCCACAAGCTGCTGCTCAATTTCTCGTGGTGGGTCAACCGCAAGGATGCCGATGACCGCAACATTTTTCAGGGCGGCTTCCTTGGGCTCGATAATATCGGCATCTTCGATCGGTCTTCATCGCTGCCGACTGGCGGCCGCATCGATCAGGCCGATGGCACTGCATGGATGGCCTCGTACGCACTCGACCTGATGCAGATTAGCCTCGAACTGGCGATGCAAAATGACGCGTACGTTGAAATCGCCGTGAAGTTCTTCGAGCATTTTCTCTATATAGCAGAAGCGATCAATTGCAGCGACGGCTGCGGTACAGGCTTATGGGACGAACACGACGAATTCTTCTACGACTTGCTGCACCTTCCGGATGGAACTCAGGTGCCGATGCGCATTCGCTCGATCGTCGGGCTGATTCCGCTGTTCGCCGTACACGTGCTCGAAGATCGCGTGTACGGCCATCTGCCCGGCTTGCGTGAACGGCTGGCGTGGTTTCTCGATCATCGGCCGAATCTGGCGAAGCTGGTGTCGCGCTGGACCGAACCCGGCAAGGGCAACACCACGCTGCTCTCGCTGTTGCGCGGGTACCGGATGACCGCTCTGTTGCGCCGCGCGCTCGATGAAACCGAATTTCTGTCTGAGTATGGTGTGCGGGCGCTGTCCCGCGTGCATCGTGACGCGCCGTACGTCTTCGACCATGGCGGTGCGACCTTCTGTATCAACTACCTGCCTGGCGAATCGAACTCACGCGTGTTCGGCGGCAATTCGAACTGGCGCGGCCCGGTCTGGATGCCGGTCAATTACCTACTGATCGAATCGCTGTATGAGTTTCATCGCTACTATGGCGACGAGTTTCGCATCGAATATCCAACCGGTTCGGGCAACCTGTTCTCGCTGAGCGAGATTGCCGACAAACTTGCGCGGCGCCTCACTGCGCTCTTTCTCAAAGACGCGCACGGCGTGCGGCCCGTGATGGCCGCCTATCCGATGTTGCAAGCTGACCCGCGCTCGCAGGATCTCATGCTCTTCCACGAGTACTTTCACGGCGACAATGGCCGCGGCGTCGGCGCTTCGCATCAGACCGGCTGGAGTGGACTCGTCGCGCTGCTGCTCCAGCCGCGTATGATGAAAATCTCCCACGCAGAACCGGATACCGCGGCGGTGGCCGCGCCAATCGTCGAAGACACAGCACCCGTCGTGGCGCGTTAGAGCCCGGTTGCTGGAAAACAATGCACGAACAATTCCAGACTCACAAAACCACGCGCCAACCCAGTCGACTTGCAGCGTGAGGGAGAATATTCGTTGGTGGAATAAATGATATCAACAGTTCGCCAGTAGCCAAGATCCAACCCTGATCGTACAGTCGAATCCAGCAATCGAAGGAAATTGTCATGGACAGACTAAACGCGATGCAGGTTTTCACGAAGGTCGTGGATCTGAATAGCTTCTCGAGAGCAGCGGAAGCGCTCGACCTGCCGAATGGATCGGTCTCGACCACGGTTCAGGCACTTGAGTCCCACCTCAAGGTGCGCTTGCTCAACCGAACAACCCGACGCATCAGTCTGACGCCCGACGGTGCCGCCTATTACGAACGCTGCATCCGGATTCTCGCGGATGTCGAAGCAGCCGAGAGTTCACTGATCGCCACCGGCAACACGCCCACCGGCAAGTTGCGCGTGGACATGTCTGGCTCGCTGGGCCGTTCGATCGTGGTGCCCGCTCTTCCTGACTTTCAGGCGCGATATCCAGGTATCGAGCTCATGCTCGGCCTTGGAGACAAGGATGTGGATCTCGTTCGGGAAGGTGTCGATTGCGTCGTTCGAATCGGAGAACTTCCCGACTCTTCACTCGTCGCGCGCCGGCTCGGTTCGCTCGAAATGGTCACCGTCGCCAGCCCGAGCTACCTGCGCCAGCAGGGTACGCCGTCCAATATTCGCGATCTCGACAATCATATTGCCGTCAATTACCTTTCGAGCAGGACCCGAAGTTTCATCAGTATGCATTTCGTGGTTGAGGGCAAGCGCACCGAGGTGAGGATGCGATCCATTCTCGCGACCAATGAAGCCGACGCGTACATTGGTTGCGCGGCCATGGGGCTCGGGATCATTCAGGTTCCTCTGTTTCTTGCACATTCACGTCTCGCACAAGGGGATCTCGTCGAGATTCTTCCGGATTCCCGCCCCACACCGCTGCCCATATCCGTGGTTTATCCCCACTATCGACACCTGTCGCCGCAAGTCCGTGCCTTCGTCGAGTGGATTGCCGAACGCTTCGAACAAAGTCCACTGTTCAATCGCCACGACGCTGCACCTGCGCCTCGCATATCCACGGGTGATCGGGTCGAGCCGAATTCCGGCAAAGCGCAAACGGCAGACGCGCGCATCGTGGAAGCCGCCGTCTGACCCTTTTGATTCGAGGGCGTGACTCGCATCCTTCACGCCACAAAGCGCCACTCACCCGGTAGCCATGCTTGCGGAGAATGGGAGTTATTCATGCTGGCGACCTACCCGCGCGACGCGAGTTCCCGGAAGATCATATTTAAGACGAGCCGACGGTTCGCCAAGCCAGATTCGACATCCCCGATCAACCCACCAGAGACTTATCATGTCACTTCAGAACAAGCTCGACGCATTCAAGGCCGATTTCAAGGCAGGCAAGCCGCCGTACAACGCACCACCCGAAATCCATCCGATCATGGAACGCGCGACCGCGGAACTCATCGCCAGCGGCCAGGCCACCCGCACCGTCAAGGCGGGCGACCGCGCACCGCAATTCCGCCTGCAGGACCAAGACGGTAACACGGTGTCCTCTGCCGAGCTGCTTGCCACGGGACCGCTTATCGTCACGTTCTACCGCGGCGTCTGGTGTCCGTACTGTAACCTCGAACTGCAGGCGATGAACGAAGTCCTGCCCCAGATTCAGGCACTCGGCGCCAACGTGGTCGCCGTCTCGCCGCAGACCGCCGTCAACAGCCGCAAGTCCGTACGCACCAACGAGTTGCGCTTCCCCGTACTGAGCGACGTCAAAAACGAGACCGCCGCCGCGTTCGGCCTGCGTTTCAATCTGCCCGACTATCTGGTCGACTTGTACAAGATGCTCAAGAACGATCTGCCGTCGTTCAACGGCGATCCGAGCTGGACGCTGCCGATGCCGGCACGCTATGTCATTGGCCAGGATGGCGTTGTGCTGTACTCCGAAATCAATCCCGACTACACGCATCGGCCCGACCCGTCGGACATGCTGCCGGTCCTCAAGAAGGCCGTCAGCGTCTGACCCGGCCCTCGCCCGCGCCGCGGCATGCGGCGCGGTCTCCCCTGTCAAACCACCGCATCACGCGACGTCGCGGAGATCGGAATCGTCGGCAATCCCAAGTTCGTTCAGCGAGTTCATGGTCCCGCCGCGACTCGGCGGACTGATACGCCACGCAGTCATGAAGCGCAAGATCGTCGGGCGACGCGGGAGACCCATGTTCGTCCAGGTATTCCCGACTCGCGCACGCCACTCAAGCAGATGCTTGGCGAACCGTTCAGTGTCATTCGCCTTCTCCGGCTCGCTTCCCACATCACAACCGCGGTCGGCCATATGCATCGGCATGGCCAGATTCACAAAGACATCAAGCCGGCCAATGTGCTCGTGGACGAATCATACGGATCGGTACGTCTCACCGGCTTTGGCATCTCGACGCGTTTACACAGATCCAATGGAATGGGTCCATTGCCACATCGCGAGAATTCCGCTTTCGCCGAGCGAGCGTGTACCAGGCATACCGGCGCAGATCTCTGCGATCGTCATGAAGCTGCTGGCGAAGATTGCCGACGATCGTTACCAGACTGCCTCCAGCGTCGAGAGCGACCTATCGCGCTGCCTTGCCGAATGGGAGGCAATCGGCAAGATCACTCGTTTCCTTCTAGCTGAACGCGATGTCCCCAACCAGCTTCTGATTCCCGAGAAACTTTACGGACGGGAGCAGGAAGTTGCGACACTGCTTGGCACATTCTGCCGCGTCGTCATCAACGGACGGCCGGAGCTGGTGCTCGTTTCCGGCCCCTCCGGGATCGGCAAGTCCTCTCTGGTCAACGAACTGCATAGCGTCATGTTGCCGTCGCGAGGGCTTTTCGCAACGGGCAAGTTCGATCAATCCAAACTCGACATCCCTGATTCGACACTCGCACAGGCGTTCCAAGGGCTGGTGAATCTCCTGCTCCGAACGTGCGAGGCCGACCTGGTCAGCTGGCGCGACGAGCTTCTGGGCGCGCGTGGTGAAGTGCACCCCGCCGGAGAGGCTTGAGGAAGATATATTCGAAATCGTCAACCAGTACAACCATGGCAGCGCTTTGCCGCTGCCCCAGGATGAGCTTGACAAAGCAGCCAGATTGAATCTGATCGCCGGCAGGCGTGCGAAGGACTCGACCGCCTACACATCCGCACTCGGATATCTCGGCGGCGGCATGGCCCTGCTCGACGACGACTGCTGGAATCGATCCCGCGATCTGATCTTCTCGCTCGAACAGGAACGCGCCGAATGCGAGTTCTTGACGGGGGAACTCGACGCCGCCGATCGTCGACTGACCGCTCTAGCCGGAGCACACATTGAACACTCGCGAACGTTCGTCTGTCGCATGTCTGCTGATGGACGTTTGCATGACGCTTTCTCAGAGCGATCGGGCGATCGCGATTGCGCTCGACTATTTGCGGCAAATCGGCATCGTATGGTCGCATCATCCGTCGGCGTCAGAGGTTCAGCACGCGTACGAACGGATTCTCTCGTCCGTTGGCACCCGGCCTATCGAAGAACTGATCGACCTGACGATCATGCGTGATCCCGGGTCGCTCGCAGCCGTCGAAGTTTTGACCAAACTCCAGCCAGCATGATGTTCGCGAACTACGAGACCGGCTTCCGGTTCGGTCCGCTTGGCTACGCGCTCGTCGAGCAACGCGGACTCGTACGATTCAAAGCCAGTACGTACCTGTGCATCGTTATCTTCGTGATGCGCTGGACGCAACACGTGCGAGCGAGCCGCCCGGTCCTGCAAAGCGCATTCGACGCCGCGAATCACATCGGCGATCTGCAATACGCGGCCTTTGGCTGCAACAACCTGAACTCCGATCTTCTGTTTTCCGGCGATCATCTCCCGGACGTACAAATCGAAGCCGAGCGCGGGCTTGCGTTCGCCCGGAAGGCAGGACACGGCCTCGTCGTCGACATGATCGACACGCAGGTCGCATTGATTCCAATGCTGCGCGGCGCCGTTCCGACTACGCAATGCCCGTTACTGCTACCTGCGCTGGGGAGCGGACGGCAAGGTCAGTCACCTCGAAGCGATATATCCGGACCTGAATAGCCAGGACGCGGCCATCGCGCCTGCTCGCACGATCCGGACACCCGTCGAGCGCCTCGATCTCGACACCGTCATCAAGGTCTCGCAAGCGGTCGCGGGCGAGATCATCCAGGAAAAGCTCGTTGATACCCTCATGCGCATGGCCCTTGAACAGGCAGGCGCTGGGCGCGGCTTGCTGGTTTTAGCGAACGGCGAAGCGCCGCGCATTCTCGCCGAAGCGTCGACTATCTTCGACACCGTGTCAGTGCGACTGTGTGATGAGCCGCTTTCCGCCACTGCGTTGCCCGAAACCGGTCTCCACTATGCATGGCGTACAGGAGGAAACGTGATCGTGGACGACGCGATTGCGGAGCCGGCTTACGCCGCCGATCCGTACATAGCCGAACACCAGACGCGCTCGATGATGTTTCTCCCGCTGATGGCCCAGACGAAGCTCGTCGGTATGCTTTATCTCGAGAACAATCTCGCGCCGGGCATCTTTGTCCCGAACCGGATTGCCATGCTGAGGTTACTTGCGTCCCAGGCGGCAATCACAGTCGAGAATGCCCGCCTGTATCGGGAACTCGAGCAGCGCGAAGCGAAGATTCGCCGTCTCGTTGACGCGAACATCGTGGGGATTTTCATCTGGGACCGCGACGGAAGGATTTTCGACGCCAACGACGCATTTCTCAGTATCGTGAGCCGGACCCGCGACGAACTCTTCGCAGGCCACCTGCGGTGGACAGAACTAACGCCCTCCAGCTGGCTCGCGCAGGACCGCCAGCGAATTACAAAGAGCTGATCCATGATGTTTCCGTGTCGTCCGCTTCAATGTCGTTGGACACCTCACTCGCCAATACGGCGACCGAACCATACTCGTCGAATTCCCTATGACTCGATGTTAGCGACAAGATCGATGGGTAACAACATACGTTGGTATCGCTCGATGTACTTCCGAACATCACTTCGCGCTGGATCCACTCGTTCGCCGATTGGCAAGCCCCATCGCCCCCGCGCCGAAGTCCCAGACACACGTATTCCACTCTGGATTGAGTTTTATAGACCTCACGCGTCTTCTGGAGAGGCGCGTCGTTGACGCTGTGCATGGCAAGGGGGCTCGCATGTTCCTGCACTCGGCCTTCTGCGCGTACACACTGCCTGCATAAAGCACGGCGCAAGCCGCCAATATGGGAAACACCGGTTTCTGTCGCACGTAGACAACTCCTGTTTATGGGCACGTAACTCGTCGGCTCGAGTCGATTGCGTAGCTGGCCAACGCGCTCAAATGTTAGTAACTGGATCGGGAGCGGACTACATACATAGGTATCAAGTCGATATACGTTGCGGCGCACTCCGTGTCGCCTCGACAGTGCTTCGGTCGCCATCTGCCTTATCCGCCCGCTGGTTGGACATGACGATATAGACACGATACGTATGTATGTTGCCGTCACAATGCGCGGCTTATATCCTCTTTACAGTCCTTTCGGAAGATCCGACGTGACAACAGACCGCGACCGGGAAGCACCGCCACCTTCCTCGTGCCCCGCTGTTTGCTACATTCAAGGAGAATTGATAGTGGATCAATTGACGGCACTTGGAACCTTCGTGCGCGTAATCGAAACCGGTTCTTTCTCGACCGCTGCACGTTCGCTCGGCGTGGGTCAGCCCGCTGTATCGAAAGCCATCGCGACATTGGAAGAACGTCTTGCAGTCCGACTACTGCTTCGATCGACGCGCGGCTTGACCCCAACCGACGCGGGTGAGGCATTTTACGAGCGGGCGAAGCGCGTGATGCTGGAAGTGGAGCAAGCTGAGCATGTGGCGCGAGGGGCCAGCACACGCTTATCGGGGCGAGTACGTGTGAGCGCAGACGTGACGTTTACGCGATTGCACCTCATGCCCGCGCTCAACGGGTTTCTCGACACGTACCCGGATCTTGCACTTGATATTGTTCTGGACGATCGCAATGTCGACCTGCTTGAGGAAGGCGTCGACGTCGGCTTGCGGACCGGAACGCACGACATTTTAAATATGCCGGCACGCAAGCTCGGGGAAGCACCTCGGTGTGTCGTCGGTTCCCGAGCCTATTTCGAGCGCGCCGGCATCCCCGCTACGCCAGGCGAATTGAGCTGTCATCAATTTATCAACTATAGCCAGCAAGGTGGTGGACGCGTCTGGACGTTTCGACGAAACGATGCCGAGTCGTCCGTTTCCCTTAATGGCCAGCTGTCGGTGAGTGCGCTTGAAGGGGTACGCGAAGCAGTTCTCGCGGGTGTGGGTATAGCGGTCGCGCCAGAGTGGATGTTTTTGCCCGAACTGAAGAGTGGTCAGGTCAGGACCGTATTGACGGATTGGCGCCTCCCCCCATGTGAGCTATGGGTGGTCATTCCCGCGGGCCGGATGGCAAGTAGAAAGACGCATGCTTTCATCACCTTTGTGCAGGAAACGCTCGGACACGCGAATGCTTCGGTAGCGACGCCACAGCCATGCGGCAGCTATTTTTCGGAGCCTATCCAAGAGGCACTGACTTTATGAGACTCAGACTCCACCAATGCCGCACAAGCGGCTTCCGGGTGCCGGGCGGCTACCACTGTTCGTCAATCGAATGAGCCAAAGAGCGAAACAGCCGGCAAGCGATCTCCGTCCTTTGCCAGCCGCGCTGCATCAGGCGAAGAACCGGACCAGCGCACGAGCCACTGCGGCCGCGTCATTTCCCATTGGAATGTGTCCAGCTTTTGGAATCCGGACCAGTTGCGTATTCGGGATCTCCCTGGCGAACTTCTCAGCGTACTCGACGAGCTGGAAGCTGTCGTCGTCGCCCCACACGAGCAGCTTTGGCGTCTGCGACGCACGAAGGCGCGGCAACAGTTCCATCGTGTAACGACTGTCCGCCGCGCCGGCAAGGGCCAGCCAAGACCGGGCTACGCGCGGATCGGTCCACGGATCGAGATACTCCTCCACTTCGCTTTCCGCGGCCGGGCGGGCCAACGCCGTGAGCACGGACTTGCGACGAGCGGTGAGGACGTCGTCTGTGGTCGTTGCAGCCGCGACCGCCGGGTCGCGGAACCGGGCAGCGCCAGGCACGGGCCACGAATCGAACATGACTGCGTTGACGAGCGCGAACTTGCTGACCACAATTTCCCCATCCACGAGGACCTGCTGTGCGACGCCCCCGCCGATGTCGTGCCCCGCGAGGCCCACAGACCCGTCAATACGCAGCGCAGCGAGAAACTGCGGCAGCCAACCCGCCAAGGCGGGGATCGAGGCATTTGCGACAGTCAGCTCGCCGCCGGACCGGCCAAATCCAGGGAAATCCAGAGCGATGGGCCGTAGACCGGCGCCAGCCAGACCGTCGAGGACCGGCTGCCATACCCGGCTCCAATAAGTGCCGTGCAGTAGCAATAAAACAGGCCCAGTCTGGTCCCCTGCAGTAAGGTAGCTAACCGGTATGCCAGCTACGTCGACGGCTCGTCGTTCCATGGTGATTTTCCTCGGTTGTCGGCGGCGGCGCCCAAGCGACTCGCTGCTTCTGGCCGCCGACCTGCTTTCGGTATGTCCGCGTGCGCGCCCCGGGGACCCCGAGAGCTCGCACGTAATTAAATCGCCCCAACGAATAAACTGCTTTACGTAGTCAGCACCCAAACCGATTTCTTCGTAGTGCCTGCGAGCTGCTTCGATCTTCGTGAAGACGTCTTCATATCCCACCGCTACACCTTGCGGATCGACGTAAGTGTAGCCACCTGTGACGTGAAACCACGTGATCATCTCTTCGACGTCCTCAGGCACGTATAGCGTATGGGTCTCGCCTGCTGGCTCGTGGGCATAGCCACCCTGCTCCGCCACCCAGTCATGCTCCAGGTAGTACCATCGCCCCCTCAAAACGATCGCGTGGACGGGCCCGGTGCGGCGGTGACGCGAAAGCACACCAGACTGCCGAACCCGCAGAAGATTGACGTAATAACCTTGGCTTGCGCTCAGAAGCAGTGGTTTGAAAGACACCGTCTTGGTCATGGGTACCCACAGGTTATCGTCTTCCAGCCATTTGTCGAGGATTCCCACATGCACGAGATCACGTGACATGTCTGCGGGTTGTGGCAGTTGGTAGGGAATCGCCTGCTGATCAGGCTTTCTTACGGTTGCGCTGGTCATACTCCAAACCTCCAAAGAAATACAGGGTGTCGGGAACAGCGGTCAGACTACGGACCTCACCGGGTTTGATAGGCGGATGGTGCGCGCAACGTCACGCTAGCGGAAGAAACTTCAAGTACATAACATTCATTCCCGACCGGCATACAGCGCTTGACGTCGCTACGACGTCCCGTTCCTGCAACTGCCGGGCCGATCGCTGGTCCCGCCCTCGGCGGATGGATCACCAACAGCTATAGCTGGTCGTGGGTCTTCTATGTCAACATCCCCGTTGGCCTATCCGCCAGGGCGGCTACGTGGGTCATATATCACCGCCGTGAGACGCCGGCCCGCAAGCTGCCGATCGACATAGTTGGACCAGGACTTCTCATCACCTGGGTGGCGGCTTTTTTTCAGGTCGATGATGCGAGCGCGTATGTTTTCTTCAACGCTGTCGTCGACACACAGTCCGCAATGTCGGGACTCCACGACATCTTTTACATTTCCTCCGTAATATTCTTCGTGACCATTCCGCTCATCTGGATTACCAAGCCCGCGCGCAGCGCGGGTAGCGCCAACGCAGGCAATGCTCATTAGTCGTTGCCTGAACGACCCATGGTATTTATGCCCCTCTGGAATTTTAGTTATGCGTCCGCGAACTCTACCGCTATCGGAGCGGTGCAAGCATGATCTGGCGACGGTTACCCTTACCTTACTAAACAATTATGATCGAAGTCTATGCATTTTCTACCCCCAACAGCGTCCGTGTTCCGGTTGCTCTGGAAGAGATGGGCATCGCGTACGAACTGAAACCCGTCAACGTCCGCAAAGGCGAGCAGAAGGAAGCGAGCTTCCTTTCGTTCAACGCAAACGGCAAGGTTCCGGTACTCGTTGACCCTGAAGGTCCCGACGGAGGTCGCTTCGTCCTGACCGAGTCGACCGCGATCCTGATCTATCTTGCGGAGAAGTCAGCAAAGCTGCTCCCGGCCAAGGGCAGCACGCGCGCTCGGGTGTTTGAACAGCTTTCGTTCCAGATCTCTGGAATCGGTCCGGCGTTCGGACAGTTAGGCTATTTTCTGAAGCAGGCGCCCGAGTCCGTACCGCCGGCCGTCGCTCGCTTCAGCGCAGAAGCGCAACGCGTAATGAAGGTGTTTGACGGTGTTTTGGCGCGCTCTGAGTTTGCGGCTGGCGATGAATTCACAATCGCCGACGTCTCTCACTTCGGTTGGTTGTGGAGACGGCAGTTTGCAGACATCGAATTGCAAGCCTTCCCCAACGTACAAAGATGGTATGACGCTGTCGCAACACGCCCAGCCGTGGAGAAGGCCGTCGCACGGGTCACCGCGCTAGTGCCTGCAGCCTAGCCATTCCCGGATTCCAAAGTTCCGTTTGCATGTATAACGCGCGGGATTGACCCGCGCGTTCGCCTACCCACAACTTCTCTCGCTGTCGACCAACCACGAGGTTCCACGCAATGTCGAATCGCCATTCGGCTACGGCAAGAGCGAGTGGCACAAAGCGTTGATGCTCGCAATGGCAGGCACTTCGCGACACACCACGATCCGCTTGTTAGAGTACGGCGAAACCTTAATTGAGTTTTCCAGTGATTAAAAATCAATTTTGTGAAACTACACTATTCAGTATTCCTCTGTTATTACGATCCACGAACGAATAGCGTATGTCTGAGCGTGGTGTAAGTGCGCAAACGGTAGCCGCCGAACAGGCGTCGCGAGTGGAAGCCAGCAGATTTCAGCGAACTCACTGTCCATCAGAGGTCGTTGTTAATGGACGCCACAAACGAGCGAATGACCGCCTCATCACGTGACATGAATACCCATTGCCCCAAGCGCTTCGTTGTCACGAGTCCGGCCTGTTGCAAGGTCGACAGATGCGCCGACACGGTAGATTTTGACAAACCAGTGCGGGCGTGAATCATGCCGACTGATACGCCATGGGGAATCAGCGGATCCGCGCCGGGGAAATAGGCAGACGGGTCTCGCAGCCAACGGAGAATGTCCCTTCTGAGCGAACTAGCCAATGCTTTGTGAATTGAATCGACGTTGATCATCGGAGATGAGTTGTACATTGCGCGGCAGATCGAAAATTCTACACCGCAGTAGCTCGATCAGGAAACGCCGGGCGCACGCATATCATCTATTCCCACGCGGAATTATTTTCCATATCCAATGACCGGCGCGACAGGGCAGCACAATCGCGGACGCATCTTTCGAACCAGACGAATTCTCTTATCGGATTGCTCACGTTTATCTCGGCTATAACGCACCTCATAATTGACCCCATCACATCGAAGCTGAATCTTCCCCAATGCGCTTTCTGAGAGCCCTCCAATGAACGCAAAGCTTGAAGTAGATGATGTCCCGATATCGGGACACGAACAGCACATCATGTTGCGCAGCTACAGGCCTACTTTCGAGAAGCGCACACTTCCGATCATCCTCTATTTTCACGGCGGAGGATTTACAAGCGGAGACCTCGAGGAAGCTGACCTCGCTGCTTCACAAGTGGCGGAACGAATCCCGGCTTGGGTAGTTTCGGTCGGATACTCCCTTGCGCCTGAGTTTCCGTTTCCCACTGCGCCGGAAGACGCGTACATTGCGTTGGCGTGGGCCGTGCGCAATGCTCGCCACTATCGCGCCGACGCCGATCGGATTGGAGTGGCTGGCCACGACGCAGGTGGGAACATTGCCGCAGGGCTCGCGGCAATCGCACGTGACCGCAGACAGTTCAGGATATCCGCGCAAGCGCTTCTCGCTCCGCTCCTTGACCCGAGCATGACTCGCCTCGCAGACCTGAAAGACGTTCCGCCAATCGACCGTGGCGCCGACGAATGCGCGCGTTGTTACAGGGCCTATCTCCCTCAGGCGATGCAGCGAATTCACCCCTACGCAGCGCCCATTGAATCGCGGCGCCTCGTCGGTCTACCTCCGACGTTAATCGCGAGCGCAGAGCATGACCTCGTACGTTCCGATGGTGAAAAGTATGCAGCTGAATTGATTGCGGCGGGTGTGCCCGCCGAAGTAAGGCGCCACACCGGCGCCACTCATCAAGAGCTTGCGTCCCATCCGTCGGTTCTAGTCGACGTTGCTTCATTTTTTCGAAGGCGTCTTGGTACGTGACTCGCTAGGCCGCCCTATTTTTTTTCACAATATCAATAATGACATCATTGTCAAACACCCTTTCGGAGCAAGCTGAACAGGAGCGCTTCTGCAAAAGCAAAGTAGACCGCCTCCTACCCGATTGCACCGCCCCGTTTCAATCTTGCAGGCAAAACAGGAGTGAGCAACATGAACACGCATTCCCACGTCAAGGTAGCCATACTCGACGACTATCAAAACGTATCGCTTAGCCTCGCGGACTGGTCACCGCTAGATGGACGTGCAAGCATCAGTGGTTCAATGATCACGTCGCCGATACCGATGCCATAATCAATCGGTTGAAGCCATTCGACGTCGTATGTGTGATGCGCGAGCGCACGCCGTTACCGCGCGCGATCCTCGAGAAACTACCGAACCTCAGGCTGATTGCTTCAACCGGCCTCGCGAATGCGTCGATCGACGGGGACGCTGCCGCCGATTTGGGCATCGACGTTCTCCATACGGGCTATTCGTCCACCCCGACAATCGAGTTTACGTGGGCACTGATTCTGTCGATGGCACGAAAAATTCCGCAGGAAAATCAGTCTCTGCGTAACGGCGGATGGCAGCTCTCGCTAGGCGAGGAACTGGCAGGCAATACACTTGGCCTGTTGGGCCTGGGGCGAGTCGGATCCGCGGTCGGCCTGATCGGCCGGGCATTCGGCATGAAGGTTGTCGCATGGAGCCAGAATCTCACGCCGGCGGTCGCCGCGGAACACGGCGTTCAGTACGTCGCGAAAGACGAGTTATTTTCGACGTCCGATTTCCTGTCCATTCACGTCCGCCTCAGTCCTCGCACTCATCATCTCGTCGGCGCCGCCGAGTTCGCGAAGATGAAGCCGACGAGCCGGCTGATCAACACCTCCCGAGGTCCGATAGTCGACGGCGCCGCACTCCTCGACGCACTCAGGACAAACCGGATTGCCGGCGCAGGGCTGGACGTATACGACGTCGAGCCGCTTGAGAACCCACACCCGCTGCGCGAACTTTCCAATGTACTCGCCACGCCACATATCGGCTATGTGTCTAAGGAATTGTACCGAACGTTCTACAGCGACACGGTCAAAAACATCGTTCACTGGCTGGACGAAGCCGGTCGAACAGTGCAGATCTAGCTGCTATAGGCCGGGAGCTTATCGGGCGATCGTCCCCCTTCGTTCAAGCTGCTCCACTTTCGAGTTCATCGTGGTCGATGGCCCGCCTTCCGAGCCTGGAGCCTGGCAGCGCTTCCTGGCTTCGCGCACCTGGAAGAAAATCCAGGGGTAAGATAACTTCCTCTGGTTGGCCAGGACCCGCCGCGACGCGGACCACCATGAATAGCGACTCCGATTTGACCAGCGGTGCATCACCTCGCAATGATGCTGCCGACTCGAGCGGATTCTCGTGTGACTTGAGAAACGAGGATCCCAGCGTACGGGAAAACCCTCGGTACTATCAACTGTATCCCACGCTAACGGATGCAGAAATCGACAGGATGCGGCGCTTCGGAACGCTACGTCACTGTTCCGCAGGCGACTATCTGTACCGCGTAGGAAGCGTGAGTCCCGGCATGTTCGTGTTCCTGTCGGGGGCGGTACGCGTAATCGGCCGCGATGGCCTGGGGCGCGAGCGCGTGGTACGCGCGAACATGCAGCGCGGTGAATTCAGTTCCGACATCGGCCAGTTGTCCGGCAAGCCCGCCCTGGTGGACGCACGTGTGATCGACGATGTCGAAGCGCTCGTGCTTCCTGCGGAAGGTCTGCGGGCATTGATGGTGGCCGAGGCTGAACTCGGTGAACGGCTCACGCGCGCCCTGATCCTGCGGCGCATAGCCGCCATCGAACGCGGCGACGGGCCCGTCCTCGTTGGCGCAAGTGACAATCCTCGCCTCGTGTCGCTGCGCAATTTCCTGCGACGAAACGGCCATCCGCATGTCGCACTCGATGCCCAGCAGGATGCGGAAGCCATCGCGCTGATCGAACGGCTCGCTCCGAAGCTCGACGATTTTCCTCTGGTGATATGTCCCAACGGCGCCTTGCTGCGCAATCCCGATGAACTGCAACTGGCCTCGTGCCTCGGATTGCTGCCTGAGTTCGACCCTGAGCATGTCTACGATCTGGTCATTGTCGGCGCCGGTCCCGCCGGGCTTGCAGCGGCCGTATATGCAGCATCCGAAGGCCTTTCCGTGGCCGCCCTGGATTGCCGGGCGCCAGGCGGCCAGGCCGGCGCCAGCTCACGCATCGAAAACTATCTGGGCTTTCCCACCGGCATTTCCGGCCAGGCGCTGGCCGGGCGCGCCTTCCACCAGGCGCAGAAG
>NZ_WOEY01000124.1 GCF_013177695.1 Paraburkholderia solitsugae
GTCTGCCGCCGCCGCTGGTGCGCTGAACGCCCCCGCCGTTTGCACCGAGGCCGCCGCTTGTGCGTTGCTGGCCGCCGCCGTTGGCGCCGAGACCGCCGCTGCCGGACCGGTTCGCGGCTGCGTTGCGGCTCGCCTCGCCACGTTGCGTGTCCTGCCGCGCGGTATTGCCGTCACCGGCGCCGCGCAGCGCGTTATCGCGATTGGTGTTCTGCGCGCGGTTCTGCAGATCGGTGTTCGCGGTGCCGCCCTGGTGAATCCCCTGCACGCGCTGGCTCGCGCTGCCGCTCAGGTTCTGGCCGGTGCGATTCTGCAAGGTCTGCTGTGCCTGGGCACGGGCAGTGTCGTCACGGCCGCGGTAGGCATCGCGCTGCGTACCGCCAAGGTTGTTGTTGACGTTGCGGTTGACGTTGGTGTTGTTGAGGTTGCGATTGACGTTGTTGACGTTGTTGACGTTGTTGACGTTGGTGTTGCGGTTCCAGTTCGTCGTGCTGCTATTCACATTGATCCGGTTGTTCACATTGATGTTGTTGTACCGGTTCACGTTGATGTTGACGTCATGCGTGTTCCAGTTGAAGCCGCCCCACAGCGAATTGGCAACGGCGACACCTGCGCCGAACGCAAGGCCGGTCGCGAAGCCGGCGGCAATTGCGTAACCCGGAGGCGGCGGGACATACACGGGTGGGTAGGCGGGATAGGGCCACGTACCGTAGACGACAGTCGGGTTATACGTCGGCACGTACACCACTTGCGGATTGGCCGGCACGATCTGAATCGTGCTTTGCTCGACCACGACCTTCTGCTGTGAACTCGTCTTCAGATTGCCGGCGGCTTGCGCCTGTTTGCGCAAGCGTTGCACGGAGTCCATCACGTCGTTCGGCTGGGCCAGAAAGGCGTTGCCGAGTTGCGAGACCCAGTCGGGTTTCGACGCTATCGTCGCGAGGACTTGCGGGAAAGCGACCAGTGACTGCACGCTCGGATCCCACGGTTCCGACGCGACGGCTTTGACGGCGTCGTCGCCTTGCAGCTTCGAGTTCGCTTTCGACCATCCGGCCGCGGCCTGCACGTCTTGCGGGAAGGTGGCGGCCATCAACACCTGTGCGAGCAGCGCGTCGGGATAGAGCGCAACGGGTGCGGTCAACGAATCGAGTTGCTGGTTGGATATTTTCGTAGCGCTTTGCGCATAAGCGGCGGTTGGCGCAGCGAGACCAATGAAGAGCGGCGCACCTGCGAGTGCGGCGCAGATAAGCAACACACGCGAACGGCGTGTTCCGGATCGTTTCACGATGAAATCCTCCCGGTAGTGTTAGACGCGCGAAGTCGATGCGCAGCGCATGCTGCGTTGCTCTAGCGCAATGAAATGTGGAACGTAGTGAAGAGGGCGGCGGATGGCCTGGGTGTGGCCGAACCGATCGATATGACACATACGCCAGCGGAGCGGCTATGCCACTTCACCTGCTTTGCACCGCCTGGCGATGCCGAGTACGACAACTGCAGTTCATCTGCCCTGTGCGCATCCGGCATCAGCGATCCCTGCTAAGGAATTCTGCGTAAATTAAGGGACACAGACGGGCTTGTCAATCTTGTCTGAGGAAAGAAATTATTGCCGCGCGACGTAAGCGCATGCTGAGTAATGCGTATTGATTAACGGATGCGGATGCGTCGAACCATGCCGCGCGTGGTTGCTGCGAAGCGGGAGGAAGGGCGGGGGAAGATGAAGCGAGCCGGACTGTTCGACAGTCCGGCCGTTGACACTCAGTCGCGACCCGTGGCGTGTGCGGCGGTCGCGACGTTCACGGTTATTGCGCGGGTTGCGGCTTGTTCGACAGCGCCAGTCGCAGCAGATCGGCGACCGTGTTGACGTTGAGCTTTTCCATGATGTTCGCGCGATGCGCTTCGACCGTCTTGATGCTGATGCCGAGGTCGTCGGCGATCTGCTTGTTCAGGCGGCCGGCAATGATGCGCTCGAGCACCTGATGCTCACGCGCGGTCAGCTTGCCCAGACGTTCGGCGGCGGCGCGTTGCTGCTGCACGCTGGTGCTTTCGCTGCGGGCCTTGTCAAGCATGCGCTCGACCAGCTTGCGCAGTTCGGCTTCGTCGAACGGTTTTTCGATGAAGTCCATCGCGCCTTTCTTCATCGTCGACACGGCCATCGGCACGTCGCCGTGGCCCGTCACGAAGATGATCGGCAACGACGCGTTGTCGGCGATCAGGCGTTCCTGCAACTCGAGCCCGCTCATGCCGGACATCCGCACATCGAGAATCAGACAAGCGATCTGGCCCGGATGCGTATGCGGCTGCCATGCGTCGATGAACTGCTCGGCGCTGGAGAAGCATTGCACGCGGTAGCCGTTCGCCTCCAGCAGCCAGCGCAGCGAATCTCGTACGGCCTCGTCGTCGTCGACGACAAAGACAGTTTCCTGTGTGGTGACTGGGCTGTTCATAGCTCTCCCGTAACGGTTTGTGGTGTCGGCGCCTCTGACCCGCCGTTGCTCGGGCCGTCAGGCTCCCCAATTGGCAGACTGCAATGGAACGTGGCGCCTGTGATGTGGCCGTCGGATTCGACGTTGTTGACCACCCACAGACGGCCGCGGTGCGATTCGATAATCGAACGGCAAATGTTCAGCCCCATGCCCATACCATCGGACTTGGTGCTGTAAAACGGTTCAAACAGACGCTCGGCTGTCGCTTCGTCGACGCCAGGTCCCTGGTCGACGACGCTGATGCAGACAAACCCGCCCTCCAGCCGTACGACCACGCGAATCACCGGGTCGACCGCATTCGGGCGCGCATCGTGCATGGCTTCGACGCCGTTCTTCAGCAGGTTCACCAGCACCTGCTCGATCAGAACCGGGTCGACGTAGATCACCGGCAGGCGCGAGCGCAGATCGGTGACGATACGAATCTTGCGCTTGCGCGCTTCGAGTTCGGCGAGACCCACCGCGTCCGCGACGATATCGGCCACGCGCGTCGCCTGGCGTTTCGGCTCGCTGCGTTTCACGAACTCGCGAATGCGCTTGATGATCATGCCGGCCCGCACCGCCTGTTGGGCGGTTTTCTCGAGCACGGGCAAGAGATTGTCAGGCGTCGTCCGACCGGATTTAACCAGTGCTACGGTTCCTGAGCAATAGTTATTGATCGCGGCGAGCGGCTGGTTCAGTTCGTGCGCGAGCGAGGAGGCCATTTCGCCCATCGTCATCAGGCGGCTGGTGAACTGCAGCTTCTCGTCCTGCTGTCGCGAGAGTTCCTGCGCCTGCTTGCGGGTGGTGATGTCGGTCGCGATCTGCATCTGCGCGAGGTGGCCGTCCACCCACTGGATGTACTGGCGGCGCACTTCGAACCATTTCTGGATGCTCTGCACATAGACTTCCTGCGCGTCGGCCGTGCTTTCGGTCAACGCGGCTGCGGGCAGGCCCGCGTAGGCATCCACCATATCGATCGAATCAGACGACGCCTGTGCGCTATCGAACCCGCCGCCCGCCAATTCCAGATGGCCGTCCGGGCGAATGCCGAACAGGTGGCGGTAGTAGCGGTTGGCGAACAGCAGTTCGGCTTCGTCGGCGGCCAGCACGGAGACGGCTGCGTCGAGACTTTCGAGCACGGTCGTGAAGCGCTCGTGCGCGGCGGCGAGTTCTTCGCGCGCGCGCTTGGGCTCGGTGATGTCGGTCATCGACGACATCCAGCCGGTCTGGCGCCCCGAGCTGTCGATCAGGGGTGACACATAGAGCCGCGCATGGAACAGCGAACCGTCTTTGCGGCGCACCCGCAACTCGAAGCCCGAAGAGGGGGCCTTGCCGCGCAGCGTCATGTCGAGCTGGCGTTGCATCTCAGGGTAGGCGTCGCGCGGCCAGTAAGCGAACGGCGCGTTCTTGCCGACCAGATCGCTTTCGTCCCAGCCGGTCATGCGGCAGAACGCCGGGTTCACGTGTGTGATGCGCCCGTGCATGTCGAGCACGCGCATGCCGATCAGCACCGAATTTTCCATCGCGCGACGGAAAAACGCTTCGGCATAGAGGGCCTGCTGCGCTTCGAAGCGTTGCCGCGTGTGTTTCCACAAGCTCCACAGGCTCCACAACACAAAGCACGACAGGCCGGCCACCAGCCAGACCAGCGTGTTGTTGGTGAAGTTGGTCATCTGCGGGAACGCGTAGACGCGTACCGAGATGCCCTGGCCCGGCGGGTCGAGCGGTAGATCGTAGAACATGTCGCGCGGCAGCCGCGGCCGGGTTGACGTGGTGGTCAACTCGCGGTTGTTCACGTCGATGATCGAGATTTTGTATTTGGCCGACAACTCGGGCGGAATGTCGTGCTTCAGGATCCCTTCTACCGAGAACACGGCGGCAATCGTGCCGAGGAAGTCGCGGTCGCGGTAGACCGGCGTCTGCAGGGTGATGTAGCCGTTGCCGACGTCGTCGTAGATCAGTGGCGAGTACACCTGGCGGCGTGTATTGCGCGCCTCGTTGAAGGCGGCTTTGACCGCTTCGTCCATCTGCGCGTCGTTCGGCTTGGCGAGGCGCTGGCCGAACACGGGGAGTGCGGTATTGGGCCAGCGCGGCTGCTGCTGGCTCGTGTACCAGTTCATGTAGAGGATCTCAGGATGCCCCTGCATGATGTCCGTGGTGGACACCTGGAATGAATGCGGATCGGCGTGGCCGGCGACGAGGTCGCGGGAGAGGGCCTGAATCTGTTCCTGCGCGCCCGTCATGGACAGGCGGATCTGCTGCTGCGCCCACGCGACATTACGGTAGAGCGTGTCTTCCTGCTGCTGCTGCTCGCGCCGGTTCAGACTCCACAGAATCAGGCTCATGACGACCAGGAAAACCAGGATCGACAGCAGCGGCGTGAGCAAATAGGAGTTGGACCACCACGGTCCGTGGTGCCAGCGGGAGGACGGCGTCGAATCCGCCGGCGAACCAGCGGTGCGCGCCGAGCGAGCGAAAAGCCGTTCGGTCAACATGCGTGGCATTGTAGCGCAGCGAGTCACTAGCAAATGGCGCAAAAAAGCGCTGAAAGTAACGTTATTCGGCGCAAACTAGCCGACGTATCCGTCGATCGGCAGTCAAATCAGGTTGCGCCGCAACAATTTTCCGCATTATGAGAATCGATCTCGTAATTTGAAAATTTTGTTGCGCGGACGTCGGGACCCTTATTACAATCGGCCGAAGCTGCCGCGGTCGTGCTTCGTCCGCGTCGTCTGTTCAAAGAGCGTTCCTCTAAACCCAGGAGACGAGCATGTCCGCTGTACCCGACGAAGTCATGAAATATGTCGCTGCCGAAAAAGACGACGATCCCCAGGAAACCGGCGAATGGCTGGAAGCGCTGGATGGCGTGATTTCTGCTGTGGGCCCCGATCGCGCTCACTATCTGATCGAAAAGCAGATCGAATTCGCGCGTGTACATGGCGAACATCTGCCGTTCTCTGCAAACACCCCCTACATCAATACGATTCCTGTATCGCGTCAGGCGCCGATTCCCGGCGACCAGGACCTCGAACACCGGATTCGCTCGTACACGCGCTGGAACGCCATCGCCATGGTGCTGCGCGCGGGCAAGGACACGAACGTCGGCGGCCACATCGCTTCGTTCGCGTCGGCCGCCACGCTGTACGACGTCGGCTATAACCACTTCTGGCACGCACCGTCGGCCGAACACGGTGGTGATCTCGTGTTCGTGCAGGGCCATTCGTCGCCGGGTGTGTACTCGCGCGCGTTCCTGCTCGGCCGTCTGACCGAAAACCAGCTCGACAACTTCCGTCAGGAAGTGGGCGGCGAGGGCATCTCGTCGTACCCGCACCCGTGGCTGATGCCGGACTTCTGGCAATTCCCGACCGTCTCGATGGGCCTCGGCCCGATCATGGCGATCTACCAGGCACGCTTCATGAAGTACATGCAGGCGCGCGGCATTGCTAAGACCGACGGCCGCAAGGTCTGGGCTTTCCTCGGCGACGGCGAGACGGATGAACCGGAATCGCTCGGCGCAATCGGCATGGCCGGTCGCGAACGCCTCGACAACCTCGTGTTCGTGATCAACTGTAATCTGCAGCGCCTCGACGGTCCGGTGCGCGGTAACGGCAAGATCATCCAGGAACTCGAAAGCGAATTCCGCGGCGCCGGCTGGAATGTCATCAAGGTCATCTGGGGCAGCCGTTGGGATGCGTTGTTCCAACGCGACAAGTCGGGCGCGCTGATGCGCCGGATGATGGAAGTCGTCGACGGCGAATACCAGACGTACAAGTCGGAGTCGGGCGCGTTTGTTCGCGAACACTTCTTCAACACGCCGGAACTGAAGGCGCTGGTCGCCGACTGGTCCGACGAGGACATCTGGAACCTGAACCGTGGCGGCCACGATCCGCACAAGATCTACGCGGCGTTCCAGGAAGCCTCGAACTCGCAGGGCCAGCCGACCGTCATCCTCGCGAAGACGATCAAGGGCTACGGCATGGGCGAAGCCGGTCAGGCGATGAACATCACCCACCAGCAGAAGAAGCTGCACGTCGATCAGCTGAAGAAATTCCGCGATCAGTTCCGCCTGCCGATCTCCGACGACGACCTCGTCCACGTGCCGTACCTCAAGTTCGAAGAAGGTTCGAAGGAACTCGAGTACATGCGTGCCCGCCGTCAGGACCTCGGTGGTTATCTGCCGGCGCGCCGTCAGAAGGCGGAATCGCTGCCGGTGCCGGAACTGGCTGCATTCGAGCCGTTGCTGAAGGGCACGGGCGAAGGCCGCGAGATCTCCACGACCATGGCGTTCGTGCGGATTCTCAACATCCTGCTGAAAGACAAGGCGCTCGGTAAGCGCATCGTGCCGATCGTGCCGGACGAATCGCGTACCTTCGGTATGGAAGGCCTGTTCCGCCAGATCGGTATCTGGAATCAGGAAGGCCAGAAGTACATTCCGGAAGATTCCGACCAGCTGATGTTCTATCGCGAATCGGAAACCGGTCAGATCCTGCAGGAAGGGATCAACGAAGCCGGTGGTATGTGTGACTGGATCGCAGCCGCGACGTCGTACTCGACGCACGGCGAGATCATGATCCCGTTCTATATCTTCTACTCGATGTTCGGCTTCCAGCGTATCGGCGATCTGGCATGGGCGGCGGGCGACATGCGTTCGCGCGGCTTCCTGCTGGGCGGCACGGCTGGCCGCACGACGCTGAACGGCGAAGGTCTGCAACACGAAGACGGCCACTCGCTGCTGTGGGCGGCTTCGGTGCCGAACTGCATCAGCTATGACCCGACGTTCGGTTACGAACTCGCCGTCATCATGCAAGACGGTCTGCGCCGCATGGTTGCCGATCAGGAAGACGTGTATTACTACATCACGGTGATGAACGAGAACTACGAGCACCCGGCGATTCCGCAGGGCGACGCTGTAGCGGCCGACATCATCAAGGGTATGTACTCGTTCAAGAAGGCCGATGCTGACAAGAAGGCGCCGCGCGTTCAGTTGATGGGCGCGGGAACGATCTTCAATGAAGTGATTGCCGCTGCCGACCTGCTGAAGAACGATTGGGGCGTCGCTGCCGACCTGTGGAGCGTGCCGAGCTTCACCGAACTGGCTCGCGAAGGTCACGAAGTTCAGCGCTGGAACCTGCTGCACCCGACCGAAGAGAAGAAGCTCTCGCACGTCGAGAAGCTGTTGAAGGACGCACAAGGTCCGGTCATCGCGTCGACCGACTACGTGCGCGCGCTGACCGAGCAGATCCGCGCGTTCGTGCCGCAGAAGTTCGTCGTGCTGGGCACGGATGGCTACGGCCGTTCGGACACGCGTGAAAAGCTGCGTCACTTCTTCGAAGTCGACCGCTACTGGGTCACGGTTGCCGCGTTGAATGCGCTGGCAGATGAAGGCACGATCGAACGCAAGGTCGTCGCCGAGGCGCTCAAGAAGTACAACCTTGATCCCGCCAAACCCAACCCGATGACCGTCTAAGGCATCATTCCCCGTGTGCCACGGCGTGCGCGCCTGCTCTGATCAACAGGGCAGGTGGCGTGCGCGGCCCAGGAGACACTAACAATGAGTCAAGCGATCGAAGTCAAGGTGCCGGACATCGGCGATTACAAGGACATTCCTGTGATCGAGGTGCTGGTGAAGGCGGGTGACACCGTCGAGAAAGAGCAATCGCTCGTTACGCTGGAATCCGACAAGGCAACCATGGACGTGCCGAGCTCGGCTGCCGGCGTCGTCAAGGAAGTGAAGGTCAAGGTCGGTGACAACGTGTCGGAAGGCTCGCTGATCGTCGTGCTGGATGGGGCGGGCGCTGCTGCTGCCGCGCCGGCACCGGCGCCTGCTGCTGCACCGGCTCCCGCAGCGGCCCCGGCTGCTGCGCCTGCACCGGCTGCGAGCGGCGGTGGTCTGCAAGAAGTCAAAGTACCGGATATCGGCGACTACAAAGACATCCCCGTGATCGAAGTCGCGGTGAAGGTCGGCGATCGCGTCGAGAAAGAGCAGTCGCTGGTGACGCTCGAATCCGACAAGGCGACCATGGACGTGCCGAGCTCGGCCGCCGGCGTCGTCAAGGAAGTGAAGGTCAAGGTCGGCGATAACGTGTCGGAAGGCTCGGTCATCGTCGTGCTGGAAGCGGATGGTGCTGCTGCACCGGCTGCCGCACCGGCACCGAAGCAGGCTGCGCTCGAGAAGCCTTCGGATGCGCCGGCTGCTCCGTCGCCTGCTCCGGCTTCGCCGTCAGCGCTCGCGCAGGCGCCGCTGATTCCGGCCGGCGAGGGTGGTGCGCGGCGTGCGAGCCACGCGTCGCCTTCGGTGCGCAAGTTCGCGCGCGAACTCGGCGTCGACGTGGTGCAAGTCCAGGGCACGGGTCCGAAGGGCCGTATTACGCAAGCGGACGTGACCGGCTTCATCAAGGGCGTGATGACGGGGCAGCGTGCTGCGCCGGCAGGCGCTGCCGCACCGGCAGGCGCGGGTGGCGGCGAGTTGAATTTGCTGCCGTGGCCGAAGGTCGACTTCACCAAGTTCGGTCCGGTCGATCCGAAGCCGCTGTCGCGCATCAAGAAGATCTCGGGCGCGAATCTGCATCGCAACTGGGTCATGATCCCGCACGTCACCAACAACGACGAAGCGGACATCACCGATCTCGAAGCGCTGCGCGTGCAGTTGAACAAGGAAAACGAAAAGGCCGGCGTGAAGATCACGATGCTGGCGTTCGTGATCAAGGCGGTTGTTTCCGCTTTGAAGCAATTCCCGACGTTCAACGCGAGCCTCGACGGCGATAACCTTGTGTTCAAGCAGTACTACCACATTGGGTTTGCTGCCGATACGCCGAATGGTCTCGTCGTTCCGGTGATTCGCGATGCCGACAAGAAGGGTTTGATCGATATCGCGAAGGAAATGGCCGAGCTGTCGAAGGCCGCGCGTGATGGCAAGCTGAAGCCGGATCAGATGCAAGGTGGTTGCTTCTCGATTTCTTCGCTCGGTGGGATTGGCGGGACGAACTTCACGCCGATTATTAACGCGCCTGAAGTCGCCATTCTTGGGTTGTCGCGTGGTGCGATGAAGCCGGTTTGGGATGGCAAGCAGTTTGTGCCGCGGCTGACTCTGCCGCTGTCGTTGTCGTATGACCATCGGGTGATCGATGGCGCTGCGGCAGCGCGGTTCAATGCTTATCTGGGTGCGATTCTTGCCGATTTTCGGCGTGTGATTCTTTGATCGTGGTTTGAGGTTTTTTGCTCGCGGCGCGGTTTTGGCGGTTATCCGCGCTTCTCGCTGAACTTGCTTTCTTATCGGTCTATTAGTGTCGCCCCTGTGCGGGGCGGCACCTACTTTTCTTTGCACCCCAAGGGTACTTCCTGCGGGGCGTCTTCCAAAGAAAAGTAGGCAAAAGAAAGGCGCGTCCTTGGGCGGACAGCAAAGGATGTTTCTGTTCGCCGTGCCGCTAGCTTTTAGGCTGTTTTGGAGTGAGTTCTTCGCCTCATCACGATCAATAAGAGAAGGGGACACTATGAGTCTCGTCGAAGTAAAAGTGCCGGATATCGGTGACTTCAAGGACGTCGATGTCATCGAAGTCAATATCAAACCGGGCGATGTCATCGAGAACGAACAGGCGCTGATGACGCTCGAGTCCGATAAGGCCTCCATCGAAGTGCCGAGCGATACCGCCGGCACAGTCAAGGAAGTACGCGTCAAAGCCGGCGACAAAGTCTCGCAAGGCACGGTCATCGCGCTGGTCGAGTCATCGGCAGACGTGGCGCCGGCTAAAGAGGCTCCGAAGGCCCCGGCCAAAGAACCTGAGAAAGCGCCCGCGCAAGCTGCTGCTGCGCCGAAGGCGGCCGCGCCCGCTCCGCAAGCCGGTAGCTTCTCCGGCAACGCGGACATCGAGTGCGACATGCTCGTGCTCGGGTCAGGCCCCGGCGGCTACTCGGCTGCGTTCCGCTCGGCCGACCTCGGCATGAAGACGGTGCTCGTCGAACGTTATGCCACGCTCGGCGGCGTCTGTCTGAATGTCGGCTGTATCCCGTCGAAGGCGCTGCTGCATACCGCACTCGTCATCGACGAGGCGGAAGCGCTCGGCGCGCATGGCATTACGTTCGGCAAGCCGCAAATCGATCTGGACAAGCTGCGCGACTTCAAGTCGAGCGTCGTCAAGAAGCTCACCGGCGGTCTCGCCGGCATGGCCAAGATGCGCAAGGTCGAAGTCGTGACGGGCAACGGCTCGTTCGTCGATCCGCATCACATGGAAGTGCAGACCGAAGGCGGCAAGAAGGTCGTCCAGTTCAAGCAGGCGATCATCGCCGCAGGCTCGGAAGCGGTGAAGCTGCCGTTCATTCCGGAAGATCCGCGGGTGGTCGATTCGACCGGCGCGCTCGAACTGCGTCAGATTCCGCAACGCATGCTCGTGATCGGCGGCGGCATCATCGGCCTGGAAATGGCGACGGTGTATGCGACGCTCGGCGCACAGATCGACGTGGTCGAAATGCTCGACGGTCTGATGACCGGTGCGGATCGAGATCTGGTCAAGGTCTGGGAGAAGTACAACAGCAAGCGTTTTGCCAACGTCATGCTGAAGACCAAGACCACCGCGGCGGAAGCGAAAGACGACGGCATCTATGTGTCGTTCGAAGGCGAAAAAGCCCCGGCCGAAGCGCAACGCTATGACCTCGTGCTGGTCGCCGTCGGCCGTTCGCCGAACGGCAAGAGGATCGGCGCGGACAAGGCCGGCGTCGCGGTAACGGATCGCGGCTTCATCGACGTCGACAAGCAGATGCGCACCAACGTGCCGCACATCTTCGCGATCGGCGATATCGTGGGTCAGCCGATGCTCGCGCATAAAGCCGTGCATGAAGCTCACGTCGCCGCTGAAGTGGCTCACGGCGAGAAGGCGTACTTCGATGCGATGCAGATTCCGTCGGTGGCCTACACCGATCCGGAAGTGGCGTGGGCCGGCAAGACGGAAGATCAGCTTAAGGCCGAGGGCATCAAGTACGGCAAAGCGGTGTTCCCGTGGGCCGCTTCGGGCCGCGCAATCGCCAACGGCCGCGACGAAGGTTTCACCAAGCTGCTGTTCGACGAAGAAACGCATCGCGTGATCGGCGGCGGGATCGTCGGTCTGAACGCGGGCGATCTGATCAGCGAAGTCTGTCTCGCGATCGAAATGGGTGCGGATGCAACGGATATCGGTAAGACGATTCACCCGCATCCGACGCTCGGCGAATCGATCGGGATGGCCGCCGAGTTGTACGAAGGCGTCTGCACCGACTTGCCGCCGCAGAAAAAGAAGTAATGCCGCTGGGTCCGCCTGCTTGCAGGTGGGCCCAAAGCAGAGGCAAAAAAAACGGCGCGCCCCGCAAAGGGCGCGCCGTTTTTTTATAGCAAGCAGCGTAGAGCGTTTGTCGTGAAACGACGCATGAACCACGCGCCGCACACCTCAGGCAGCGGGAAAAAAAATCCCGGCCTTTCGCCGGGCAAACGATACGCTATTCAACGTATCGGAGCGTTCGGCCTGGTGAAACCGTGTGAGCGGCAACGGCACGACGCTGTTGCTTGTACGCTGTTGCTACAATCGCGCCGGCCCAGCCGTGAGGCGGGCCGGCGTGACATGCGGCTTGAAACTTAGACTGCCTTCTTGGCCGAGCGCGATGCTTGTGCAGCGGCTTGCGATGCTGCCTTCGATGCGGCCGTTGCGGCTGCGTTGAAGTTGCTTTCGGCGATTTCGACAGCTTGCTTGGCTGCCTTGTGGACCGTTTCGTACGTGGTGTTGGCGGCAGTGATAGCCGACTTCATCACGGCGACAGCGGTTTCCGAACCGGCCGGGGCATTCTTCGCAACGTTTTCGACGAGCGACTGGACCTTGCGGTTTTGCTCTTCGAATTGGGCTTCAGCGACGCGGGTGAATTCACCTTGCGTTGCCGACACGATTTCGTACACGTGACGGCCGTACGACAGCGCCTTTTCAGCCACCGGCTGTGCAAGGCTTGCTTGCAGGGCCAGCAATTCCTGCGCGTCCTTCACCGACAGTGCGCGTTGGGCATTTTCCTGGCTTTCCGCGAGTGTCGATTTCACGACTTGCAGGTTCAGCTCCACCAGCTTTTCGACGCCTTCAAATGCCTTGGTCGTCAGGCCGAACAACGTTTCAAAGTTGGCTTTCTGGGCTGCAGCGAATTGCTCAGGGGTCAGCAGAGTCATGGTTTACGCTCCTGGATCGCGGCCTGTCTGTGCGGACCGCATTGGGTTAGTGGCGAGACGCTTTAAGGTCGTCTCCCCGGACCGCGATGTTTTGTGCATCGCAGCAATGGTTCCCATTTTAGGATGGCTACAAAGAATGTCAAGCGGTTTTTGTGCGCCGCACAATGTCAACAAATTGCTGATAAAACAGCACCTTATGCAGTAGGCATGACATTCAGATGACGCAAGGCAATTTACTCGTTGCACCGCGCTGGTGCGGGATGGATCTGCATTTGTTACCGATTTCAGGAGAGATTTTGACCGCAGGCGGGGATCGGCCTTTGCTGGAAAGTCAGGTCAGGTTTGACAAAAAATCCATCAATTGGCCATCTCGATGTAAACCAGAAAGTGTCACGGAACGTTAATGCTCTATGCCGGTCGAATGCGCGTGGCGGTCTCCAGCAGGTGTTTAACAGCCTGCAGCGAGGCCCTTGCGACGTTCCGGCGCGCCGGCAAGGCTTTACATGCCAGCGCTCAGACCGTATTTCCCCTGATCAAGGTTGTCTCGAAATTGCCGTTATGCTGAAAGAATCACCTCGATTCCGGCATGTGGTGGCAAAGGCGAGACGAAGCGCGCTGGCGATCGTTTTTTTCGATCGAAGCGCGGCACTTATTTGTGTTTTTGCGATCGGAGCTTACAAGCCGGTTTAAGGAGCGCGTATAAGTGCTTCAAATTGCTAATTTTTCGTTGTTTTACTACACTTGCGGAAACCTCTTGCCGCTCCCTACCGAACACCCATGAAAACCGACATGTTTTCGTCGCTAAAAGTGATCCACGGCGCGGCCCGCAGCACCGCTCTGTCGGTGGCCGCCTCCATGGTCATCGCAGCGGCGTTCGCCACGCCCGTCAGCGCTTTTGCCGCTACGTCCGCCGCCGACACGCCGGCCGCGACTGCAAAAACTTCCAAACACGCGAAAGCGGCCAAAAAGCCCACCGCAGCCACTGCCGACAAAGTGTCGAGCAAGAAGGCTGCCAACGGCGCAGCGGTGAAGCCCGTTGCCGCCGCGGGCGACGACGCGCCGCGCACGAGTGTCAAGCGCAAGCGCGTGACGTACACGTCGAACGGTCGCCACCACTCCGTGGTGCGCCGCGTCGCGTACGAACCGCGTCAGCCTACCGTCGGCCAGGCTTTCGGTCTGCACGACACGCCGGACGCGCTGATGCTGCGCTCAAGCGTTGCCTACGTGATCGATCAGAACACCGGCGAATCGCTGTTCGACAAGAATTCGCGCGCCGTGGTGCCCATCGCGTCGATTACCAAGCTGATGACCGCGATGGTGGTGCTGGACTCGAAGGCGCCGCTGACCGAGCAGATTGAAGTCACGGACGAAGACCGCGACTACATCAAGAACACCGGTTCGCGCCTCTCGGTCGGCTCGGTGCTCTCGCGTGAAGACATGCTGCACATCGCGCTGATGGCCTCGGAAAACCGCGCGGCTGCAGCGCTGTCGCGTTACTTCCCGGGCGGCCGCCCGGCCTTCCTCGCAGCGATGAACGCCAAGGCCAAGCAACTCGGCATGACGGACACGCATTTCGAAAGCCCGTCGGGTCTGACGAGCGAGAACGTGTCGAGCGCGCGCGACCTGGTGAAGATGGTCAACGCGGCCTATCAGTATCCGATGATCCGCCAGTTCTCGACCGATCATAGTTACGAGGTCTACACCGGCAAGCGTTCGATCGCCTATAACAGCACGAACGCGCTGGTGCGCAACCCGTCGTGGGACATCGGTCTGCAGAAGACCGGCTTCATCAACGAAGCGGGTGAGTGCCTCGTGATGCAGGCCACCATTCACGGCCGTCCGATGATCGTGGTGCTACTCGATTCGTCGGGCAAATACTCGCGCTTCGCGGACGCAACGCGTCTGCGCACGTGGCTCGACAATGGTGGCGATCAGGCGCGCATCACCAGCGCGGACGCCGGCGGCCCGGGCACCTGAAGCGCGCTAGCCAGCTCTAGCGGCCGGTTTTCGGACCGGCCAGCAAAAAAGCCTCGCAGTGCGAGGCTTTTTCATTGGGCCGCAGAAGGACGCAGCCGCCAGCTTATGCGTGCTGGGGATGCGCGTGCTGCTGCGGTGTCTGCGGGCGATAACCCAGCGACTCGGAAATCAGCAATGCCGTTTGGCTGAGCTGCCCCAGCCACGAGTCCTGCAAGCGATCCGCCGGGGCGGACAGCGACAGGCCCGCAACCAGCTTGCCGGTGTCGTCGTAAATCCCCGCTGCAATGCAGCGCACGCCCAGTTCCAGTTCTTCGTTATCGCGCGCGCACGCCTGCTGCCGCACGTGAGACAACTCGCGTTCGAGCTTGGTCAGATCGGTGATGCTGTTCTGTGTATGGCCGGACAGGCCGGTGCGCGTGGCATAAGCCCGCACGCGGGTCGATTCGTCGGCGGCAAGGAAGAGTTTGCCCACCGAGGTCAGATGCAGCGGCGCGCGCCCGCCAATTGCTCGCACCACCTGCATGCCGGAGCGCTCGGAGTAGGCGCGTTCTATATAGACGATCTCGTCGCCCTGACGTACCGACAGGTTCACTGTCTGCCCGGTTTGACGGTGCAGTTCGCGCATCGGCGTGAGCGCCGCGTCGCGTACCGACAGCCGCGCCTTCACCAGATTGCCCAGTTCGAGCAGGCGCATACCGAGACGGTAGGTGCCGGGATCCGACCGGTCGACCAGCCGGCACATCACCATGTCGTTCAGGATGCGGTGCGCGGTGGACGGATGCAGCTCCGTGCGGATGGCGAGTTCTTTCAGGCTGACCGGGTCGCTATGCGCAGCAAGTGCATCGAGCAAGCGCATCATGCGTTCGATCACCTGGATCGAAGTTTTGGGATCCGGGTTCGTATCGCTCATGGGAGGAATCGGTTGGCGCGTCAAACAGCGGAAATTGATTGTATCCCGTATTGTGAAAAGAAGGAAAGCGCCTGGAAGGCCTATTCCAATTTAACGTGGGATTCGTCCTATGCCTTCCGGCCGTTGGTATTGTGCGGCAAACAGCGGATAATCAGGGACGTTTTCCCGAAGGAGGGCTCATGCGAGTCGGATTGTTCGTCACCTGCCTGATCGACCTGATGCGTCCGGAGATCGGTTTTTCGGTCATCAAGCTGATCGAAGGCGCCGGTTTCGAGGTGGTGGTGCCACCCGCGCAAACCTGTTGCGGGCAGCCCGCGTACAACTCGGGGGAGCGGCGCATCGCGCGCGACCTGGCGGAGAAAACGTTGCGCGAGTTCGAACAGTTCGACTACGTCGTGGTGCCGTCCGGTTCGTGCGGCGGCATGATCCGGGCGCATTACGGCGACCTGTTTGCCGACGATCCGGAGCTGATGAACCGCTTTGGCCGGTTGCGGGCCAAAGTGTTCGAGTTGACGGATTTCCTTGTCAATGTGGCCAAGGTGCAATTGCAGCCGAGCGAGTTCTCGGGCCAGGTCACGTACCACGATTCCTGCTCGGGGCTGCGCGAACTGGGCGTCAAGGCGCAGCCGCGGGCGTTGCTGGCGCAGGTGGGCGTGGCGGTGACCGAAATGAAGGATTGCGAGCACTGCTGCGGCTTTGGCGGCACCTTTGCGATCAAGTACGGCGACATCTCGACGGCGATCGTCGACGAGAAATGCGCGAATATCGGCGCGAGCGGCGCCGGCACGGTCGTGCTCGGCGATCTCGGCTGCATGCTGAATATCGAAGGCCGCTTGCGGCGCACCGGCGATAGCACCACGCGCGTGCTGCACATCGCCCAGGTGCTGGCCGGCGACGTTTAAGAATCATCGCCGCGCCCAGACCGACGCACCTGATTCGGCACAGTCCATTTCGCGCGCTTCACTCGTGCACTACATTCGCGATGTTCATTGGCGCGTTTTACTCACGCATCTCACTCGCGCATCTCACCCGATTACGTTCAAGGCCGCCATGCAAGTCCAATCGATGCATTTCAAGGCCCGCGCGGGCCAGAAGCTCGCCGACCAGCGTCTGCAGCAGAACCTGACCAAGCTGTCGACCAAGTTCGTGTCGGCCCGCGCCGAGGCCATGACCGCGATCGATTTTCCCGCAACCCGCGCCGCGCTGAAGGAGCGCCGCAATCGCGCGCTGGACAATCTCGACGTCTGGCTCGAGACCTTCGAACGTGAAGCAAGCCGGCGCGGCGTCACGGTCCTGTTCGCCGAGACGACGCAGGAGGCCGCGCGCCTAGTCGGCGATATTGCGCGCCGGCACGAGGTAAAGAAGGTGATCAAGACCAAGTCGATGGTCACCGAGGAAATGCGCCTGAACGAAGTGCTCGGGCAGATGGGCGTGCAGTCGATCGAAACCGATCTGGGTGAATACATTCTGCAGATCAACGACGACGAGCCGCCGAGCCACATCATCGCGCCGGTCGTCCATAAGGATAAGGACGAGATCGCCGACCTTTTCGCGAAAACTCACGACCGGCCACGTCTGACCGAGATCACCGACATGACCCGCGAAGCGCGCGAGATGCTGCGTCCGCACTTCATGACCGCGGACATGGGCGTGACCGGCGGCAACTTCGTGGTGGCGGAAACGGGTTCGGTCGTGCTGGTCACGAACGAGGGCAACGAGGGTATGTGCACGGTGATGCCGCGCGTGCATGTGGCGGTGACCGGCATCGAGAAAGTGTTGCCCACGCTGGAAGATCTGGCCACGGCCATGCGTCTTTTGCCGCGCTCGGCAACCGGTCAGGCGACGTCGAACTATTTTTCCTTGCTGACTGGGCCGCGCGGCGTGGGTGATCAGGACGGTCCCGAGCATATGTATGTGGTCTTGGTCGACGGTGGGCGCACGGGGCTGATTGGCGGCGACTTCCAGGAGATGCTGCGCTGTATCCGTTGCGGCGCCTGCATGAACCACTGTCCGGTGTATCAGAAGGTGGGCGGTCATGCCTACGGCTGGGTGTATCCGGGGCCGATGGGATCGGTGCTGACGCCGAGCTACGTCGGGATCGACAAAGCGCTGGATCTGCCTCAGGCGGCGACCCTGTGCGGCGAGTGCAATAGCGTATGTCCGGTGGGGATTCCGTTGTCCGATCTGCTGCGCAAGTTGCGCGAGAAGCAGGTCGAGCGGCATCTGCGCCCGTGGCGTGAGCGGGCAGGGCTGGCGGTATGGGGGTTCCTCGCCTTGCACCCGGATGCTTATGCGCTCTTCACCAAGCTGGCTGTTCGCGTAATGGAAAGAATGGGTGGGCGAAATCGATCGATCTCCCGGTTGCCGCTGGGCGGCGCGGGCTGGACCAATACGCGCGATATGCCGGCTCCGGTCGGCCGTACGTTCAGGGAGCTATATGCCGCGCAACGCAGCCATATTGGCTGAGCGAGCGGCACAGTCGTTGTAGATTGCCGTTCCCTGTCGGATCAATGGTCCGACATTCCTGGCTGGCGGCTGTAGCTGCCTCTGGCTGGCGCATTGCCTCCATTGCCGCGCTCACCGCTATTACCTGCTTGCTGAGGTGGCGGCTGGCTGCCTGCACCCGGTCGAGGCGCGCCAGATCCACTCGGTCCTCTTGGGCCTCCCACCGCGCCTTGAGGCGGTGGGCCGCCACGTGGGCCGCCGCCGTTCGGCTGACCGTGCCAGCCGCCGTTGTCTCCGCGGTTACCGTTGTTTCCATAGTTGCCGTTATTCGGCCGCCCCCGATCCTGATATCCCGGATATCCCGGATATCCCGGATATCCCGGATATCCCGGGTAGCCCCGATAGCCCGGCCCCGGCCCGTAATAGCGACCCGGCCCGTCGTAATAACCCGGGCCCGAGTCATTGCTGTAGCCCATGTAGGCGTTGGTTTGCGGCACAACCGGCACGCCGGTGGCATAGCCGTCGTAGCCTTCATAGCTGCTGTAACCGCCGCCATAACCGTTGCCGACCATCGGCGTACCGTCCGGATAAACTGCGCAGCCGCCTAGCAGCGCGGCGGCCGTGAGGCCGACGAGTGAAGCCATACGTTTCATTTGGAAGACCAGTGCGAAGATTTCACGTCTGTAAGACAGTCATTATCGCTAACTGTCGCGCCAGCTTTGTATGTGTTTGTAAGGATTTCTTTTTCATGCCGCGACGCAGATCAACCTCGCGCGCGGCAAAGCAGTCAATGCACTGTTCTATTCAGCGCAACGCTGTATCTCGCTTCAGTGGGTTTTTCCCGATTGCGAATTTCTATAGGATTTCGACTGGGCATAGTGGGTCATGAGCTCACGAGCCCCTAATCGGAAGAAACCACATCATGAAAAAGATAATATCGGTGTACTGGCCCTTTGCCATCGTTGTGCCGCTGGCTGCGGCAGGCTATCTGCACATTTGCGGCGACGCCGTTTCGCGTGCCTCGCAAGCCCCGCTCGCCGCTGATCAACTGACCGCGGAGCTGGCGCGTGCCGTCTCGTACGGCATGGTCGACAGTGCGGCGACGTTGCCGGCCAAACCCATGCGCGCTGTAGCGGCAATGCCGCTGGCCGAAGCGTCTTAAGCGCGGCGGGAGCTGATCGTGCGCCGCGATCCATCGCCTCAGTCGCTGCCGAATCCGGGCGCAGGCTGGAGCGTGTGTCCTCCGGCGCGATTTGGTTCAACTTTGTATAATCGCGGCACCGTTTCCTGACTGCCGATCCACGCGCGTTTGGCGCCCGAAAGCCTCTGATGAAAACCGTGTCCATCTGCTTCGTCTGCCTGGGGAACATCTGCCGTTCGCCGACCGCGGAAGGTGTGATGCGCCATCTGGTCGACGAGGCGAAGCTTGCGGAGCGCATTCTGATCGATTCCGCTGGCACGGGTGACTGGCACATCGGCCAGCCGCCTGACGACCGCGCGCAACAGGCGGCCGGCCGGCGAGGTTATGCGCTGGCTGCTTTGCGCGGACGGCAGATTGCGGCAGCAGACTTTGAGCGCTTCGACCTCCTGATCGCGATGGACGACAAAAACGTCGCCGAGCTACGCCAGGTTTGTCCAGCGCAGCAGCGTGACAAAATCCGGCTGCTGATGGAGTTCGTACCGGAGGCGGATGGTCGCTGGGGCGGCGCCCGCGAAGTCGTCGACCCGTATTTCGGCGGTGCCGAAGGTTTCGAGCAGGTGCTGGATCAATGCGAAGCCGCCTGCCGCGGGCTGATCGCAGCGTTGCGTCCCCAATTGGCTGGATGAGCGTGGCATGAGTCTGGCCGGTCGACCGCGCGCTTACCGGCGCAGCTTGACCGGCTTATCCAGCAATTAAGCAAATGACCCAAATCACAATAGGGATACTTGACTAATTCACTCATGTATTTATACTTGACCAAACTTGTCGAGAATTGCGGTTCCCACACCATATGAGACTCACCACGAAAGGCCGTTTCGCCGTCACGGCGATGATTGACCTGGCACTGCGCCAGGAGCAGGGCCCGGTGACGCTTGCGGGTATCAGCCAGCGCCAACATATCTCCCTGTCTTATCTCGAGCAGCTGTTTGGCAAGCTGCGTCGCCACGAAATCGTCGAGTCCGTGCGCGGACCGGGCGGCGGCTACAATCTGGCCCGCCGCGCTGAAGACGTGACCGTCGCCGACATCATTATCGCGGTCGACGAACCGCTCGATGCCACCCAATGCGGCGGCAAGGGCTCGTGCGAAGGCACCAAACAGCACGACGGCCACTGCATGACGCACGAATTGTGGTCGACGCTGAACCAGAAAATGGTCGAGTACCTGGATTCGGTCTCCCTGAAAGACCTGGTCGATCAGCAGCGTTCGCGTGAAGGTGCGCCGGCGGTGTTGCGTGACCGGCGTAACGAGGCGCCGGCGGTCGAACCCGCACGCGTCGTGCCGAAAGGGCCTAATTCAGTTTTCAACATGGCCGGCTCCTAGGCGCGGCAATCTGAACGCACCGCAGCCTGATCAGGAACCCAGAAGCCAGAGCAATGACGTCCCCGGAGCAATTGATGAACAACGACACTCTCCACCTGCCCATTTACATGGACTACAGCGCGACGACGCCGGTCGATCCGCGCGTGGTGGACAAAATGATTCCGTACTTGCGTGAGCAGTTCGGCAACCCCGCATCGCGCAGCCACTCGTATGGCTGGACTGCGGAGCGTGCGGTCGAAGAGGCGCGCGAGAATGTCGCCGCGCTGGTGAATGCCGATCCGCGTGAAATCATCTGGACCTCGGGCGCAACGGAGTCGGACAACCTCGCGATCAAGGGTGCCGCGCACTTCTACAAGAGCAAGGGTAAGCACATCATCACGGTGAAGACCGAGCACAAGGCTGTGCTCGACACCTGCCGCGAACTCGAACGCGAAGGCTTCGAAGTCACGTATCTGGATGTGAAGGACGACGGTCTGATCGACCTTGAGAAGTTCAAGGCCGCGCTGCGCCCGGATACGATTCTGGTGTCGGTGATGTCGGTGAACAACGAGATCGGTGTGATCCAGGACATCGAGGCGATCGGCGAGATCACCCGTGAAAAGGGCATCATTTTCCACGTCGACGCGGCGCAAGCTACCGGCAAGGTGGAGATCGACCTGCAGAAGCTGAAGGTCGATCTGATGTCGTTCTCGGCCCACAAGACGTATGGTCCGAAGGGCATCGGCGCGCTGTACGTGCGCCGCAAGCCGCGTATCCGTATCGAAGCGCAGATGCACGGCGGCGGTCACGAGCGCGGTATGCGTTCGGGCACGCTGGCCACGCACCAGATCGTCGGCATGGGCGAAGCGTTCCGCATCGCACGCGAAGAAATGGCAACGGAAAACGAGCGCATTCGCATGCTGCGCGACCGTCTGCTGCGCGGCCTGCAGGACATGGAAGAAACCTATGTGAACGGCGACATGGAAAAGCGTGTGCCGCACAACCTGAACATCAGCTTCAACTTCGTCGAAGGCGAGTCGCTGATCATGGCGGTGAAGGACGTGGCGGTGTCGTCGGGCTCGGCGTGTACGTCGGCTTCGCTGGAACCGTCGTACGTGCTGCGCGCACTGGGCCGTAACGACGAACTGGCGCATAGCTCGATCCGTTTTACGGTCGGCCGTTTTACGACGGAGCAGGATGTCGATTACGTGATCAACCTGTTGAAGACCAAGATTTCGAAGCTGCGCGATCTGTCGCCGCTGTGGGAAATGCACCAGGACGGGATCGATATTTCGACGATCAAGTGGGCTGCGCACTGACGCGCCAACGCTTAGCGTCGCGCTTATTGTCGAACAAGCAACGAATGCAGGTTGAAACGAAACAAGGAGTGTAATCATGTCTTATAGCGCAAAGGTTCTGGACCACTACGAAAATCCGCGCAACGTCGGTTCCTTCGAGAAAGACGACGATGCGGTCGGTACGGGCATGGTCGGCGCGCCGGCTTGCGGCGACGTGATGAAGCTGCAGATCCGCGTGGGCGCGGACGGCATCATCGAAGACGCGAAGTTCAAGACGTACGGCTGCGGTTCGGCAATCGCGTCGAGCTCGCTCGTCACCGAATGGGTGAAGGGCAAGACGCTCGATCAGGCCATGTCGATCAAGAACACGCAGATCGCCGAAGAACTGGCGTTGCCGCCGGTGAAGATCCACTGCTCGATCCTCGCGGAAGACGCGATCAAGGCAGCGGTCGCCGATTACAAGCAACGCCACGGTGAAGCGGTCGTCGAAGGCGACAAGCAACACGCGTAAGCGGCAGTCGAGCGCGTGCTTGAGTGCTCTTTCGAGTGCTCATTTGAGTACTCACTTAAGTGAGTCGAAGCGGGCGGTGCAAGTAAAAGCACGGTCCGGCATGAGCGATATTTGATGCAGACAGGGTAGCGGCGCGTTAGTAAGCACACGAGTGACGAACGCGCGCGGCGCAATGAGAAACGCTATGGCAATTACGTTGACCGAAAAGGCAGCACAGCACGTCCAGAAGTATCTGACTCGTCGCGGCAAGGGTGTCGGGCTGCGCGTGGGCGTGCGCACGACCGGTTGCTCGGGTTTGGCCTACAAGCTCGAGTACGTGGACGAACTCGCGCCCGAAGACGAAGTGTTCGATTGCAACGGCGTGAAGATCATTGTCGACCCGAAGAGCCTCGCCTATATCGACGGCACCGAACTCGACTTCGCTCGCGAAGGGTTGAACGAAGGTTTCAAGTTCAACAACCCGAACGTGAAGGACGAGTGCGGTTGCGGCGAATCGTTCCGCGTGTAAATCGGCTCATTTCCGCGTGCGGCGGATCAAAGGCGGCGCGTGCCGCCTTTTTAGTTTGATCCGCGCATCCGGGTTGATGTCTTGCGGCCGTCTTTGCCGTTGAATCCCGCTGCGCGCTTTCGACCTGCGTAACCTGCGTTTTTAGCCTGCACTCCGGTGCGCTTTCCCGAACGGACTCCTTCTATCCGATGGCCTCGCTGAACGACAGCCACTTCGACCTGTTCGATCTGCCGGCGCAATTCGCGCTCGACGCATCGACGCTCGATCACGCCTACCGCACCGTGCAGGCGCAAGTGCATCCGGACCGCTTCGCGGCGGCCGGCGACGCGCAAAAGCGCATCGCGATGCAATGGGCGACGCGCACCAACGAGGCGTATCAGACGCTGCGCGATCCGTTGAAGCGCGCAACCTATCTGCTGCACTTGCGCGGTATCGACGTCGACACGCATAACAATACGGCGATGGAACCGGCGTTCCTGATGCAGCAGATGGAGTGGCGCGAAGGTATTGAGGACGCCGCGGCGGCTAAGAACGTCGACGCGCTCGACGCCTTGCTGACGGAACTGCGCGACGAAGAGCGGATGCGTTTCGACAAGCTCGGCGCGTTGCTCGACAGCGGCGCGAATCAGGCGGCGGGCGAGGCGGTGCGGCAGTTGATGTTCATCGAGCGGGTGGCGTCGGAAATCGGCACACAGATCGAGCGGCTCGAGAACTAGCGGTCCGGCGTAGAGGCGCGAGTCGGCGCCGTGCATGAACAGGTAGCGATAGCAGCCGTAGCATTACATCCAGCAACGCGAAAATTCAGGACGGGGCCCAGCGGCCCCGAGAAGATCCAGATGGCCCTACTGCAAATCTCCGAACCCGGCATGGCGCCGGCGCCCCATCAGCGGCGTCTGGCGGTCGGTATCGATCTCGGCACCACCAACTCCCTCGTCGCCGCCGTGCGCAGCGGCGTGCCCGACGTGCTGCCCGATGAGGACGGCTATGCGCTGCTGCCGTCGGTGGTGCGTTACCTGGAAAAGGGCGGCCGCCGTATCGGCCGCACGGCCAAGGCCGAAGCCGCGACTGATCCGCGCAACACGATCGTGTCGGTGAAGCGCTTCATGGGCCGCGGCAAGGCGGAAGTGGAAGGCGCCGAAAACGCGCCGTACGATTTCGTCGACGCGCCCGGTATGGTGCAGATCCGTACCGTCGATGGCGTGAAGAGCCCGGTCGAAGTGTCGGCGGAAATTCTCGCGACGCTGCGCCAGCGCGCCGAAGACACGCTCGGCGACGAGCTGGTCGGCGCGGTCATTACGGTGCCTGCGTATTTCGACGAAGCGCAGCGCCAGGCGACCAAGGACGCCGCGCGGCTGGCCGGTTTGAACGTGCTGCGTCTGCTGAACGAGCCGACCGCGGCTGCGATCGCCTACGGCCTCGATAACGGCTCTGAAGGCCTTTACGCCGTCTACGACCTCGGCGGCGGCACCTTCGATCTGTCGATTCTGAAGCTCACCAAGGGTGTGTTCGAAGTGCTCGCGGCGGGCGGCGATTCCGCGCTCGGCGGCGACGATTTCGACCATGCGCTGTATCGCCATGTGCTGGAGCAGGCCGGCATCGCGCCGCAAACGCTCGCGCCGGAAGACGTCCGCCTGCTGCTCGACAGCGTACGCGTGACCAAGGAGGCCCTGTCTGATGCGCCGAATGCAAAGGTACAAGCCAAGCTCTCGAACGGCGCTCAGATCGATCTGACGATCGACGAGGCCACTTTCGAGGCCATCACTCAGGCACTGGTTCAACGCACGCTTGGGCCCACGAAAAAAGCGCTGCGCGACGCCAAGGTTGCCACCAAGGACATCAAAGGCGTGGTGCTGGTTGGCGGCGCGACGCGCATGCCGGTGATTCGCCGCGCAGTCGAGTCGTTCTTCGGCCAGCCGCCGCTCATCAATCTGGATCCGGATCAGGTGGTCGCGCTCGGCGCGGCGATCCAGGCCGATCTGCTTGCGGGCAATCGCGGCGCGGACGGTGACGACTGGCTGCTGCTCGACGTGATTCCGCTGTCGCTCGGCGTCGAAACGATGGGCGGTTTGACCGAGAAGATCATCCCGCGTAATTCGACGATTCCAGTCGCCCGTGCGCAGGATTTCACGACCTTCAAGGACGGCCAGACGGCCATGGCGATCCACGTCGTGCAAGGCGAGCGCGAGCTCGTCAACGATTGCCGTTCGCTCGCGCGTTTCGAACTGCGCGGCATCCCGCCGATGGCCGCCGGCGCGGCGCGGATTCGCGTCACGTATCAGGTCGACGCGGACGGTTTGCTGTCGGTGTTCGCGCGCGAACAGGGCTCGGGCGTGGAAGCATCGGTGGTGGTCAAGCCATCCTACGGTCTCGCCGACGACGACATCGCCAGGATGCTCGAAGAGAGCTTCTCGACCGCGGAAATCGACATGCGCGCTCGGGCACTGCGCGAGGCGCAAGTCGAAGCGCGCCGTCTCGTCGAAGCGACCGACGCGGCGCTGGCCGCCGACGCTGAATTGCTCGACGACAGTGAGCGCGCCGAACTCGACACGCTGCTCACCGCTTTGCGCAACATTGCCCAAAGCGATGACGTCGACGCGATCGAAGCCGCGACCAAAACGCTCGCCGAAGGCACCGACGAGTTCGCCGCTCGCCGCATGAACAAGGGCATTCGCCGCGCGCTGGCCGGCCGTAAGCTCGACGAGATCTGAGCCTCGCGGCGTGGCCGCGCCATGCGCGCCAGCCGGCAATGAACCGCGCCACTCGGACTTAAAAAGTCCGCGCGGCGCCAGTAAAATGGTACGGAGCCTGTTTGCGGCCGCCGTGCCGCAGACCCAAACGGAAAATGTATGCCTCAAATCGTTGTGCTGCCTCACGTCGAACTGTGCCCGGAAGGCGCGGTGATCGACGCCGTGCCCGGCAAGAGCATCTGCGACACGCTGCTCGATAACGGCATCGAAATCGAGCACGCGTGCGAGAAGTCCTGCGCGTGCACAACCTGTCACGTGATCGTGCGTGAGGGTTTCGCCGCCTTGACGCCGTCCGAGGAAGACGAGGACGATCTGTTGGACAAGGCGTGGGGGCTCGAACCGGCCTCGCGCCTGTCGTGCCAGGCGATGGTGCCGGCCGAGCAGGATCTGGTCGTCGAGATCCCGCGCTACTCGATCAATCACGCGAAGGAAAATCACTAACTGGAGGATGCAGCCATGAAGTGGACCGATACGCAAGACATCGCGATGGCCCTGACTGACAAGCACCAGGACATCGATCCGCAGCAGGTGCGCTTCACTGATTTGCACCGCTGGGTCACCGAGCTGGAAGGTTTCGACGACGACCCTAACCGGTCGAACGAGAAGATCCTCGAAGCGATTCAGGCTGCATGGATCGAAGACGCGGATTACTAAGCACGCGCGTTGCTGGGTTTTCCGCTGGCGGCCGGGCGCGACTGATTCCGTTCCGGCTGCGGCAAAGAAAAAGGCGATTCCATTGGAATCGCCTTTTTTAACGCCTGGAGAATCTTCAGGCCGCCAGCGGTCAGGCTGCTACAAGCGTGCCGTTTTCAACCCGCACGCGCTGACCTTGCTGGAACGGCGGCGCTTCGTGATAGGTAAAGTACCGCGTCTTGCCGTTTTCCATCTGCACCCGCACCGAATACGACGTCGTGCTGCGGATATGCTTTTCAACCGAGTTACCGGCGAAGCCGCCGCCGACTGCGCCGAGGACGGTCATCGCGGTGCGTCCGCCGCCGGCGCCGAATTGATTACCGATCAGGCCGCCGGCCACGGCGCCGCCGACCGCACCGATACCGGTGCCGTGACCTTCCTGACGCACCGCGGAGATCGCGGCCACCGTGCCGCAACTCGAACAGTAGGCCGGTTGCGGCGGCTGTTGCGGAGCATATTGCGGTGCCGGTTGGGCCTGTTGCTGCTGGGCGTACTGGGGTTGTTGCGCAGGCGCCGGGGCGCGCTCAGGCACCTGTTGTTGCGCGGCCTGTTGCGCTGCCTGCTGTGCTGCGTCTTGCGGGGCTGCCTGTTGGGCAACCGGATTTGCAGGCGCCGCCGAATCGACCACGCCCGGTTGGGTGGTCACTTGCGCAGCCTGGGTCTGATCCGTTTGCGCGCCGCTGCTCGACGCCTTCGGGAACAGCCCCGTGACGGCCGCCGTCGCGGCGAGACTGGCGATGATCACTGCACCCGCAGCGGTAGCGACGAGCGGGTGAAGACGACGTGGTTGCGTAGGTTTGGTGTCTGGATTGTCCATATAGGCCTCCGTCTGGAGCAGAGTCGACTGTTATTGAGACTGAGTGTCGGGCAAATCGATCCCCGGAGGGTTTCAATTTGTAACCATTCCCCGGCAATTATCGCGGCTTGTTCGCGTCAAAGCGCGCGCAGCGGGGCGGGGTGCCTGATTCCTTGCGGGTCTGCAGCAGTTTAAGAAAACAGCGGCCCGATGGAGGATACGCGGCTTTTACCGATGGTTACAAACTGTCAGGTTTCGGCCTACGGTGTTTTTGAAGCGCTGCAAGAAAAAACGCCCGGCTTCGAACCGGGCGTTTGTTTGCGAGCCATTGACGCGAGCGACGCGGCGTTCAGTCTTCGCGGCGCAGATGCGGGAACAGAATCACGTCGCGGATGCTCGGGCTGTCGGTCAGCATCATCACCAGACGGTCGATGCCGATGCCGCAACCGCCGGCCGGCGGCATGCCGTATTCCAGCGCGCGGATGTAGTCCGCGTCGTAGAACATCGCTTCTTCGTCGCCGGCGTCTTTCTGGTCGACCTGCTTCCTGAAGCGGGCGGCCTGGTCTTCCGGATCGTTCAGCTCCGAGAAACCGTTGGCGATTTCACGGCCCGTGATGAACAGCTCGAAACGCTCGGTGATGCCGGCGACCTTGTCCGAGGCGCGCGCCAAAGGCGACACTTCGACCGGATAGTCGATGATGTAGGTCGGCTCCCACAGTTGCGACTCAGCGGTCTCTTCGAACAGCGCCAGTTGCAGCGCGCCGACGCCTGCGTTCAGGAATTGCGGCTGCGACGCGTCCACGCCGAACTTCTTCAGTTCCGTGCGCAGGAATGCGTCGTCGCCGAGTTGTGCTTCCGTGTATTGCGGCGCGTACTTCTGGATTGCCTGGCTGATCGTCAAGCGATGGAAGGGATTGGCCAGATCCAGTTCGCGGCCCTGGTAGCTGATCGTGGCGCTGCCGAGCGCGTCGATCGCCGCCTGGCGGATCAACTGTTCGGTGAAATCCATCAGCCACGTGTAATCGGTGTATGCCGCGTAGAACTCGATCATCGTGAATTCCGGATTGTGGCGTACCGACACGCCCTCATTGCGGAAGTTACGGTTGATCTCGAACACGCGCTCGAAGCCGCCGACCACGAGGCGCTTCAGATACAGTTCCGGCGCGATGCGCAGGAACATTTGCATATCGAGCGCGTTGTGGTGCGTTTTGAACGGCTTGGCCGCCGCCCCGCCCGGAATCGGGTGCAGCATCGGCGTTTCGACTTCCATGAAATCCGCATCCGCCATGAATTTGCGGATCGACGAAATCGCCTTGGTGCGTGCGACGAACGTCTTGCGCGTTTCCGGCGTGACGATCAGGTCGACGTAGCGCTGGCGGTACTTCATTTCCTGGTCGGCCAAGCCGTGGAACTTGTCCGGCAGCGGACGCAGCGACTTCGACAGCAGACGCAGTTCGGTGCAGCGCACCGAGAGTTCACCCTTGTTGGTGCGGAACAACACGCCGCGCGCCGCGACGATGTCGCCCATGTCCCACTTCTTGAACGCGTCGTACTTCTCCTGGCCGACGTCGGCGGGCGTGATGAAGAACTGGATCTGACCCGAACCGTCGCGCACGGTTGCAAAGCTCGCCTTGCCCATCACGCGCTTGAGCATCATGCGGCCGGCGATCGCGACTTCGAGCGGATTGGCTTCGAGCGCTTCCTTGTCGGTCTCGGCGTATTTCGATTGCAGATCTTCGGCGTGATGCGTGGGGCGGAAATCGTTCGGATAGGCGACGCCTTGCTCACGCAGTTCGCGCAGCTTTTCGCGGCGCTCGGCCATGATCTTGTTGTCGTCCACCTCGGGCACGACATTCGGTCGGGCCGCGTCAGGCTGGGCCGCATTAGGCTGGGTCGGTTCGGTCATGATGATTTGGTATTCGGTGGCCCGCATCAGGATGGTCCGCATGCGGGTGGCCAGTCAGTGAAAAACCTCAGGCGGTAAAAAGATACGGCGCAGCGATGCGATACATGCCGCGCCGGTTGCGCTTAGACGCCCTGTTTCAGGCTGGCGCTGATGAACGGATCGAGGTCGCCGTCGAGCACGCTCTTGGTATTGCTGATTTCGACGTTGGTGCGCAGATCCTTGATACGGCTGTTGTCCAGTACGTACGAGCGGATCTGATGACCCCAGCCCACATCGGTCTTGCCGGCTTCGAGCTTGTCCTGCTCGGCCTGACGTTTGCGGATTTCCGCTTCGTACAGGCGCGATTTCAGCATGGCCATGGCTTCGGCGCGGTTACGGTGCTGCGAACGGTCGTTCTGGCACTGCACGACGATGCCCGACGGCATGTGCGTAATCCGCACGGCCGAATCGGTCTTGTTGATGTGCTGACCGCCCGCGCCGGACGCGCGGTACGTGTCGACACGCAGATCGGCCGGGTTTATGTCGACTTCGATCGAATCGTCGATTTCCGGGTACACGAACACCGACGAGAACGACGTATGGCGGCCACCCGACGAATCGAACGGCGACTTGCGCACAAGGCGGTGCACGCCGGTTTCGGTGCGCAAAAAGCCGTATGCGTATTCGCCTTCGATCTTGATCGTGGCGTTCTTGATGCCCGCGACGTCGCCTTCGGTCTGTTCCAGCACTTCGGTCTTGAAGCCCTTGCGCTCGCAGTAGCGCAGGTATTGGCGCAGCAGCATGGACGCCCAGTCGCACGCTTCGGTGCCGCCGGCACCGGCCTGGATGTCCAGGAAGGCGTTGTTCGGATCGGCCGGGTTCGCGAACATCCGGCGGAATTCCATGTCGGCGACACGTTGTTCGATGCCTTGCGCGTCTGATTCGCAGGCGACGAGGGTTTCCTCGTCGTCTTCTTCGCGGGCCATGTCGAACAGATCCTGCGTGTCGCGCAGGTCGTTATCGAGCGACGTGAGCTTGCCGACGACGTCGTCGAGCAGTTTCTTTTCCCGGCCGAGGGCCTGGGCGTGCTTCGAGTCGTTCCAGACGTCCGGGTCTTCGAGTTCCCGGTTGACTTCGATTAGACGCAGTGCTTTGTCGTCGTAGTCAAAGATACCCCCGTAGCGAATCCGCGCGCGTGCGCAGGTCCGCCAGTGAGGCTTCGATCGCGTTGAGACGTTCCGCTTCCATGTCGATCTTTTATAGCTTCGTAAAAAGGGGAAATTATAGCCGATCGGCGCCCCGCGCCGGAGCCTTGTGAGCGATCCGGCGCGGGTTTGGGGTTGATTTGGCGGGGATTTTTGGCGCTTTGGGCGCAAGGCGGGCAGAACGGTGGCTGCGCGCAAGCCGCGCACTAGAGCCGCACGCGCAGCAACCGCGTGACCGCTTCAGCTCGCGGCGTGCTCGACGATCAACTGCACTCGTGATACGCCATTCCACGTGTCGCTGGCCAGTCGGTATGCGACGGTGGTGCGCGCGGGCAGCGTGTCGGTATGGTTGAACCAGATCGCGTTGAAACGCTGGCGGCCACGTACGAGTTGCAGCTTCAGATGCTTGTCCTTCACCAGCGCCTGCGAGGCGATGTCGAATTCGCCGGAAAACACCGGCGCCGGGAAACCCTGGCCCCAGACGGCGGCGTCGAGCATTTCGACGAATTGGGGCGTGAAATAGGCGTCTTCGAGTTCGCCGTCCGTTTCGACCGTACGCGACAGCGCCTCTTCGGAGAGCCATTCGCGGCCCACAGCCTCGAACGCGGCGGTAAAGCGCGGCACGTCGGCGGCAGCCATCGTGAGACCGGCTGCCATCGCGTGGCCGCCGAATTTAACGATCAGGCCCGGCTCGCGCTTAGAGATCAGATCGAGCGCGTCACGCAGATGGAAGCCCGAGATCGAGCGGCCGGAGCCTTTGACGAGCTGCCCGCTGTCGTCGGCGAGCGCAAACGTGAACGACGGTCGGTGAAATTTCTCCTTCAAGCGTCCGGCGACGATGCCGATCACGCCCTGGTGCCAGCTTGGATTGAACAGCGTGATCGTGGTCGCGCCGTCGGGATTGATCGCGGAGAGGTCTTCGAGCGCCTGCTGCTGCATGCCGGCTTCGATTTCGCGGCGCTCGCGGTTCATCGTGTCGAGCTGCTGCGAGAGATCCCATGCGCGGCCGATGTCGTCGGTGGTCAGGCATTCGATGCCGAGCGACATGTCCGACAGGCGGCCGGCCGCGTTCAGGCGTGGCCCGAGCGCGAACCCGAGGTCGAAACCCGAGGCGCTGCGGGCGTCGCGCGCGGCGGCGCGGAAGAGGGCGGCGATGCCCGGCTGCATCTTGCCTTTGCGAATCCGCTGCAAACCCTGCGCGACCAGCACGCGGTTATTGCCGTCGAGCTTGACCACGTCCGCAACCGTGCCGAGCGCGACCAGATCGAGCAGGCCGTCCAGGCGCGGCTCGGGGAAGTCGTCGTTGAAGGCGCCGCGGCGGCGCAATTCCGCGCGCAGCGCCAGCAGCACATAAAACATCACGCCGACGCCGGCGATGCACTTGCTCGGGAACGTGCAGCCCGGCTGGTTCGGATTGACGATCGCCCGGGCAGCCGGCAATTCGTCGCCGGGAAGGTGGTGATCAGTGACCAGCACGTCGATGCCGAGCGCATTGGCTGCTTCCACGCCGTCGACGCTGGCGATGCCGTTATCGACCGTAATCAGCAGTTCCGGCTTGCCGGATGCGCTGCGAGCGGCCAGCGCGACGATCTCCGGCGTCAGGCCATAACCGTATTCGAAGCGGTTCGGCACCAGATACGCGATCTGGCCGCCGAACATGCGCAAGCCGCGCACCGCGACCGCGCAGGCGGTGGCGCCGTCACAATCGTAGTCGGCGACCACCAGCATGCGGCGTTTGCCCTGAATCGCGTCGGCGAGCAGCGCCGCAGCGTCTTCGCAGCCCTTGAGCGCAGCAGGCGGCACGAGCCGTGCGAGACCGGTTTCGATTTCATCGGGCATGCACACGCCGCGCGCGGCGTACAGGCGCGCGAGCACCGGGTGCAGGCCGTGGCGGGTGAGGACTTCGGCGTCGACAGGTGAGCCGGCGCGCGTAACGATTCGAGTCATTCGGAAAGGCCGTGGATCATTCGATAAGTCATTCGATGAAGAGCGAGGCGAGCACGCGCCGCCGCCAGAATTTGCGCAGGTCGCCGCGCGTCACCGTGAGCGTCACCGAGCCGGTGTCGCCGCACAGCGTCAGGCCGAGTTCGCCGAGCTGGCCCGACTGCAGCGCTTGCAGCGCCGGTTCGAACCAGTCGGTTTGCAACGCGGCGAAGGCGTCGTTCCAGCGCGCCCAGTCCTGCTCGATGTAGGGCGAGGAGAAGGGGTCGAGTTCGACCAGCGTGGCGCCGTTGGGGTTGGCATTTGCGTTGGCGGACGCGCCACCCGACGCGTTGCCCGAGGCGCCGCCCGCAGCGGTAACGGCCCGGAGCGCCGCGAACGACGCCGGCGGCGCAGCGGCCGCGACGCCCGCGGTCATGGCGAGGCCGCGCGTGGCTGCCGCGTCGGAGAAGACGCGCGCGAACGGACTCGTCACCGGTTGCGCTGCGCCCTGTCCGTGGAACCAGATCGAGTTGACGGCGGGCAGGCCACGCGTCTCGCGCGCTTCATTGACCGGATGCTCGAACCATGCCATCTGCACTTCGTTCTGCAGCTTCATCCAGGTGCGCGAACGCTCGCCGGAATGCGCCTCGTGTGGCAGCCAGATTTCGATGTTGCGGCCGCTCGCGCGCAACGGCGATGCTCCGGCCAGCGTGCCGAAGCCGTCGCCCGACAAATACCAGCGTGCGGGCTTCGGCGCTTCGATTCGCACACCGAGTTCCTCGATCAAGGGCCGGGCGACCGCCAGCAGCACGCTGGCTTCGTCGTCGGACAATTCGAGCGAGGCCGGATCGATCAGCACCAGATGGTCGTGCGCGATGCGCACGTGCACCGGTTGCACACAGGCCCACGTAGCGCTGCCGGGGTCGCCGCCGTCGGCGCGCAGCATGTACGGGGCAAGCGGCGCCTCGTCGGCGGCCGAGGCGCCGCTCGGCAG
>NZ_WOEY01000125.1 GCF_013177695.1 Paraburkholderia solitsugae
ACCCAGCGCTCGTGCGGCAGCGTGCGTTGAAAATCTTCGCCGACCACCCGTTCGACCAGCGTCGCGCGGGCGATCAGCCGGTCAAGGGCCGGACTCTGGATGTCGTGCAGGGCGGTGGAGGCGTCCGCTGCGGCGGGCAGCGCAAAGGGCAGGAGAAGATGAAGACGGTTGGCGTGCATGATGCTGCGCATTGTAGGGCAAAGAGTGCGAGTATTCCGACCATCAGCTCCCCGCTTGACGAACCGCGGCAGCGACGCTTGCGCTCGCCGCCCTGCGGACGTTGCAGCAGCCGCGCGCGGCGGCACCGCGCACATGACGATGGAGACCCGCATGTCGCGTGAACTCAAAACCGAGCAGGAACTGCTTGAACTGGTCGTCAAGGCCCTCGATGCGAACCCGGCGACCACCGGATGGATTCCGACCGGCTTCCACGAAACGGTCGACGATGAGGACGGCTGCAATTGGGACATCACCCACCTGCACCGCGACCGGAAGGACGCGGACGTGCGCGATGCCGCCAACAGCGAGGCGGCGCGCATCATCAACGAACTGCGCAGCCGTTACAACCTGCGTTAGCCGATGCGGCGGCCGGCGCTTAGCTGGCGTTTCATTCCGAGCGCTCCGGGCGCGGCGCGGAGCGCCGGGCAGGCGGCTTCATGTCGGCCGCGAATCCGTACGAGAAAATTTTTCTACGCCTGACGAACCAGGATCTTTGTGAGGTTTTGGAATTCCATTAGAATTCCGCCGCCACGCGATTCACCGCGAATAATGATTACAAAACAAAAACAGACCAATAAAAGAGATCCACTCTTCAGATCTTGCTGTATCGGGGCATTTACTCAACTTCGACGTTTTACGTTTGCTGTTTGCGGTCTTCGTTATTTTCTCGCACAGCTTTGCCTTATTGGGTTTTGCTGACCCGGTTCAGGCGCTCGTGCGCACGACCACGCCCGGCGGCCTCGGCGTCGACGGTTTCTTTCTCATCAGCGGTTATCTGATTACGCGCAGTTGGGTGAATGATCCCTCGGCCGGGCGTTTTCTCGCCCGTCGCATGCTGCGTCTTTATCCGGGCTTTATCGTCGCGTCGCTGGTTTCGGTGTCGATCGTGGGTCCACTCGGCGCCGAAGCGTCCCAGTATTTCCGGGATCTCGATCTGGGCGGCTTCCTGCGCGGACTTCTGCTTCTGCATGGCCCGCAGACGCCGCGCGTGTTTGCCGGTACCCCGGTCGAGACCGTGAACGGCGCCATGTGGACGATTTCGTTCGAATTTCGCTGCTATCTGGTGGCGATGTTGTGCGGCTGCATCGGCTTGTTCAGCCGCCGGCGCATTTTCCTGGTCATCGCGCTGCTGGTCGGCGCCGCGATCTGCTATGCGGTGCCGGATAGCGGTCCGACCGATTCGCAGCACCCGTTGTTCGGGCTCAAGGCACTGCGCGTGTCCGATTCCATGGCGTGGTTCGCGGCGCTGTTCCTGACTGGAAGCTGTTTTTTTCTGTTCCGCGAACGCATCCGCTATACGCTAATGGGCTGGGTGGTGGCCTTCGCCGTGCTGGCCTGGTCGCTGTTCTATCCGGAGTGGCTGCGCCCGGGCGTGCTGTTGGCCGGCGCCTACGTGGTGTTCGGCGTGGCCGCGATGCCCGCGCTGCGGCGCGTTCGCAGCGGCGGCTACGTCGATCTGTCGTACGGGCTGTATCTGTATGGCTGGCCGGTGCAGAAGCTGCTGAACTGGTACTGGCCGAAAGTGACGCCGTGGTCGATGTTCTGCGTGACGATGACTCTGTGCACGGGGCTTGCATGGCTGAGTTGGCACCTCGTCGAGCAACCTGCGTTGCGGCTGAAGCCCGGCGCGGCGAAGCGGCTGCGTTTCAGGACCGCGACGGCGGATATGGCCTGATCCGGCGTCGCCGGCTTGTCTGCCTGAGGCCCGCTCCACACAGCCATTGCGCGAGTCCGCGGCATTGTATGGCAAACTTCGCGCTTGATTGGTGGCCGCAGCGGGGGTGGCAGCCGCGGCCGCAGGCGTTGGGTCAGCAGCGGCCCGGGGTGGCACGCATTGCTACGCCGCCGTGCGCCGTACCGGAACCATCTGCTCCGCCGCGACACCAATGATTACGACGCTCGGGCCGCACGGCAGGCGCTTCGCGCTGTCGTGTGCAGCAGAAAGCCGAAGAACGCAGAAAAGGATTCGCTTGAAATTTCCCTACGAATGGCAGATTGGCTGGCGCTACACCCGCGCCGGCAAACGTACGACCGGTAACGGCTTCATTTCCTTCATTGCGCTCGTGTCGATGTCGGGCATCGCACTCGGTGTCGCGGCGCTGATCGTCGTGTTGTCCGTGATGAACGGTTTCCAGAAAGAGGTGCGTGACCGGATGCTGTCGGTGCTGGCGCACGTCGAAATCTTTTCGCCGACCGGGTCGATGCCCGACTGGCAGTTGACCGCCAAGGAAGCCCGCCAGAACAAGGAAGTGATCGGCGCGGCGCCGTATGTCGACGCGCAGGCGCTGCTCACGCGCCAGGACGCTGTAAGCGGCGTGGCGCTGCGCGGCGTCGAGCCGTCGCTTGAGCCTGAGGTTTCCGACATCGGCAAGGAAATGAAGGGCGGCAAGCTGACCGACCTCGTGCCGGGCGACTTCGGCATTGTGCTGGGCGCGGACCTCGCCACCAATCTCGGTGTAACGGTCAATGACAAGATCACGCTGGTCGCGCCTGAAGGCACGATCACGCCCGCCGGCATGCTGCCGCGGCTGAAGCAGTTCACCGTGGTGGGCATCTTCGAGTCGGGGCATTACGAATACGACAGCACGCTCGCGCTGATCAACATCAAGGATGCCGAGGCGCTGTTCCGGCTATCCGCGCCGACCGGCGTGCGGTTGCGCCTGACGGACATGCAGCGGGCGCCGGAGGTCGCGCATCAGCTGGCGCGCAGCTTGTCCGGCGATTTGTATATCCGCGACTGGACCCAGCAGAACAAGACCTGGTTCTCGGCGGTACAGATCGAAAAACGCATGATGTTCATCATCCTCACGCTGATTATCGCGGTGGCGGCGTTCAATCTGGTGTCGTCGCTGGTGATGACGGTGACCAACAAGCAGGCTGACATCGCGATTCTGCGCACGCTCGGCGCCCAGCCCGGCTCCATCATGAAGATATTCGTGGTGCAGGGCGTGACCATCGGCTTTATCGGCACGGCGACCGGCGTCGCGCTCGGCTGCCTGATCGCGTGGAGCATCCCGTGGCTCGTGCCGATGATCGAGCATCTGCTCGGCGTGCAATTCCTGCCGCCGTCCGTGTATTTCATCAGCGAACTGCCGTCCGAACTGATTCCCGCCGACGTGGCGCGGATCGGCATCATCGCGTTTGCGATGTCGGCGCTGGCGACCCTTTATCCGAGCTGGCGTGGTGCGAAAGTCCGTCCTGCGGAGGCACTGCGCTATGAATGACCGTTCCACTAGCGTATCCATGGCCCCTGAAGACACCGCGCTGCATCCCTATGTGCTCGAGGCGACCGGCATTTCGAAGGCGTTCGTGCAGGGCGGCCTCAATGTGCAGGTCCTCAACAACGCGCAACTGAGTGTCCGGCGCGGCGAAAAGCTCGCGATCGTCGGTGCGTCGGGTTCCGGCAAGAGCACGCTGCTGCATGTGCTCGGCGGCCTCGACGATCCGAGCGCGGGCCATGTCTCGGTGATGGGCAAGCCATTTACGAAGCTCTCCGAGCGCGAGCGCAACGACCTGCGCAATCGCGCACTCGGTTTCGTGTATCAGTTCCACCATCTGCTGCCGGAATTCACCGCGCTCGACAATGTCGCGATGCCGCTGCGGATTCGCCGCATGACGACCGAAGCGGCGCGGCGCGAAGCGCTCGCGGTGCTGGAGCGCGTCGGCATGGGGCATCGGGCGAAGCATCGTCCGGGCGAACTGTCGGGCGGCGAGCGTCAACGTGTCGCGATCGCGCGGGCGTTGGTGACGAAGCCCGCCTGCGTGCTCGCTGACGAACCCACCGGCAATCTGGACGGCGGCACTGCCGACACTGTGTTCAACCTGATGCTCGAATTGTCGCAAACGTTCGACACCAGCTTCGTGATCGTCACGCACGATCCGGAACTGGCCGGACGCTGCGACCGGATCATGCGGTTGCGCGACGGGGTATTGCACGAAGAGCCGCCCGTGCCGGTTTAATCACCGCGCGGAACCCAAGCGATGCTCTGCCGCTAGCGAGGCGCGCCATGTGGATCGATACGCACTGTCATCTCGATGCTTCGGAATTCAACGCCGACCGCGATGAAGTTGCCCATGCGGCGCGTCAGGCAGGTGTCGGGCGTATCGTGATTCCCGCGATCGGCCGCGAGAACTTCGCGGCGGTGCGTGAACTCGCGCACCGTATCGACGGCGGCGCGTATGCACTCGGCATCCATCCGCTCTTTACGCCGGGCGCAGAGGAGCGCGATCTCGAACTGCTGCGCATGGAAATCGAGGCGAGTCTCGACGATCCGCTATTCGTCGGCATCGGCGAGATCGGCCTCGATTATTTCGTCGAAGGTCTCGACGATGCACGCCAGCAGTTCTTCTATAACGGTCAACTTCAACTGGCGCGCGAATTCGATCTGCCGGTGATTTGCCACGTGCGCAAATCGCAGGATCAGGTGATCAAAGGACTGCGGCGGCATCAGATTCATCGCGGCATCGCCCACGCTTTCAACGGCAGTTTCCAGCAGGCTCAGGCGTATATCGACCAGGGCATGCATCTCGGTTTCGGCGGCAATCTGACTTTCGAGCGGGCGCGGCAAATCCGGCGGCTGGCGGAGCAATTGCCGTTCGACGCGCTGGTCGTCGAGACCGATGCGCCGGACATCCCCCCTTCCTGGATATACAAGCAGCGCAACTCGCCGGAGCAGATTCCAGACATCGGCGCGGCCCTTGCGCAACTGCGTGGCATGACCGCAGCCGAAGCCGCCCTAGGCACAACGGCTAACGCGCTCGCCGCGTTGCCGCGGCTCGCACTTTCCTCTGCATAATTGAACACGCTGGTTTGAGTGGTTCGCGCCGGGCGGAACACACGCCCGGCGGGCTTTCTTACGCCTGCTCGTTGTGTGTTGCGCCGTCCGGCAATGGCTGGGTGGAAGGGGCGGAGGACGGATGCGGGCATGGTGGTGCGGGTTTGCGTTGGGGGTGGTCTGGCTGCAGCGGCAGGCGGCGTTGCCGGATGGGCGTGGCTGGTGGGTGCTGGTGTCGCTTGGGTGCATTGCGATTCTTGTGGCGGCGTGGGGATTGCGCCACGGCGCTTCGGGCGAGGGGTGTAACGGCGCTTCGGGCGAAGGCTGTGGCGGCGCTTCGAGCGAAGGGTGTGGCGGCGTTTCGGGCGAAGGGGGTAACGACGCCTCAAGCAAAGGGCGCAGCGGTACTTCGGGCGGGTTGTGCCGGAGTGCTTCTGTCATCGCGGACGCGCCCGCGGCAGTTGCACGTTCGCGCATCTGCCGCGTCGTGTTCAGCGCACGCGTGCGCTCACGCATCGGCTGGAGCGCGGTGTGGATTTCAGCCTTTTGTGTGGGCTTTGGCTATGCCGCATGGCGCGCGGAAACCCGGCTCGCGGTGAGCTTGCCGGGCGCCTGGGAAGGCCGCGATATCGACGTCGTCGGCAGTATCAAGGGTCTGCCTTCACGCGACGCAAAGGGCGCGCGTTTCCTGTTCAATGTCGAGTCGGTCGAGGCGCCGATCGCCGCCTTTCCGCGCGTGATCCAGCTGTCATGGATTGCCGAAGATGCACCTGCGCCGTTACTCGAACCGGGCGAGCGCTGGCGTCTGACTGTGCGGATCAAACGCCCGCATGGCAATGCAAACTTCGGCGTGCGCGATGCCGAAGCCGGCTTGCTGGCGCGAAATGTCCGCGCCACCGGCTATGTCAGCGCACCGGCTCATGCTGTGCCTTTGCCGGGCAGCGCGCGTGGCGTAAGCGTGACGGTCGATCGCTGGCGCGCCGCGCTGCGTGCGCGAATCGACACCGTGCTCGCCGACGCGCCGCACCGGGGGATCGTGGTGGCGCTCGCGATCGGCGCGCAGGACGAAGTCAGTGCGGCCGACTGGCTGCTGATGCGCGGCACGGGCACCAGCCATCTGGTGGCGATTTCGGGCTTGCATATTGGCTTTGCCGCGGGCCTCGCGGCGTGGCTCGCCGGTGCGGTGTGGCGGCGCTCGGGGTTCATCGGTCGCAACTGGCCGTTGTTGCTGCCCGCGCAGGTCGTCGCGGTGGCGGGTGGCGCGCTGTTCGCCGGGTTGCATGCGGCGTTGGCCGGTTTCAACGTGCCAGCGCAGCGCGCGCTGTGGATGGCGTGTGTCGTGGCGCTCGCGTTTATCAGTGGGCGTAACGTCGCGCGATCGGTGGTGCTGGCGTGGGCGTTGGGGTTGGTGCTGCTGATCGATCCGTGGGCGGTGGTAGCGGCGGGATTCTGGCTGTCGTTCTGTGCGGTGGCGGCGATTCTGTTCGCTATGTCGGGACGGCCCCGCGTGCAGGATCATGAGCAGCGTCGCGACGAAGAGGGCGAGGGCGGCGTGACACCGACAAGGCTCTCGCGCCTCGCGGCCGGCCTGTGCCGCCGCGTTCGCGCTTTCGGTGAGCGCCTGCGCGGCGCCGCGCATGTGCAGTTCGCGGTGACCGTCGCGCTTGCGCCGCTCACCGTCTACTGGTTCGCGCAGATTCCGTTGGTCGGCCCGCTCGCGAACGCTTTCGCGATTCCGTGGGTGAGTCTGCTGGTGACGCCGGCGGTATTGGCGGGCGTCGCGTTGCCCGCACCCCTCGATGCCTACGCCTTTCGCGCCGCGCACGCCTTGCTCGACCTGCTGGCCACGGGCTTGCAGATGCTGTCCGGGCCGGCATGGACGCTCTGGCGATTGCCGCAGCCGGACGCGTGGGCGCTCGCCGCGGCGGCGGTCGGCGTTCTCTGGTGTCTGGCGCCGCGTGGCTGGCCGCTGCGCTGGGTCGCACCGCTCACGTGGCTGCCGCTGCTGATGCCGGCACCGTCCGGGCCCCCGCATGGCAGCTTCCGTCTGACGGCGCTGGATATCGGTCAAGGCACCTCGGTGCTGGTCGAAACCGCGCATCACACGCTGCTGTTCGATACCGGGCCGGGGCTGGAGTCGACGCATGCGGGCGAACGGGTTGTCGTGCCGTTTTTGCAGGCACACGGCATAGCGACGCTCGATACGCTGATCATCAGCCACGCCGACTCCGACCACTCGGGCGGCGCGCCGACTGTACTGGACGCGATCGAGGTGCGTCAGATGGTGGCGGCATTGGCGCCAGCGAATCCGCTGTGGTCGAACGCAAGGCAACGCGGTGCGGATACGCTGCCCTGTGCGGCGGGCCAGCGCTGGCAGTGGGACGGCGTCGAGTTCGCGATGTTCTGGCCGGATGCCGGGCCACTGCAAGGCAAACCCAATGCGCATTGCTGCGTGTTGCGGGTGAGTACATTACCTGCTGATGCGAGCCTGTCGCTTCCGGAGAACAGGGCGGTTGCAGAGAGCATGCCGGGCGGAAATGTTAAACCGACGCCCTTGCGCATGGCCGCCTTGCTGACGGCGGACATCGAAGCGCCGGTCGAACGCATCCTGCTCGCGCGCGATCGCGACGCGTTGCGCGCCCAGGTGCTGGTCGTGCCGCATCATGGGAGCAAGACCTCGTCGACCGAGCCGTTCCTCGATTCTATCGACCCGCTCGTTGCGCTATTTCAGGTAGGCTATCGCAACCGATTTCATCATCCGAACGCGGGTGTGTTCGAGCGTTACGGGGCGCGGCACATCGAGCTTGCACGTAGCGATGCGGACGGCGCGGTGCGGGTCGACGTCAACCCGGCTTTCAGCCTGGATTTCGGCCCGAACATCGGGCGCGAGGGCGGCCCCGGAGTGAGCGCGGGAGCCGGCCCGGGCCTGAACGGCGCCGCACTGACGCTCGAGCGCTATCGCGACACGCAGCGCCGCTACTGGATGGATCGCTGATGGAGTGCCGGCCATACAGACAGAACAAATGCGCCGCTGGGCCCGGAGCCTGCACGGCAAGCCAGGACCTGGGCCCGCGCGCTAAAACAGAACGGAGATTGCCGCAGTTGAAAAACATCATCCACTTCTCGCACGCGAACGGTTTCCCTGCGTCGACGTACCGGACGATCTTCGCTGAGCTCGCCGACGACTATGAACTGCGCTCCATCGAGCGCATCGGTCACGACGCGCGTTATCCGGTCACGCAGGACTGGCCGCATCTGGTCGAGCAGCTGCTCGACGACGTCGGCCGGTCATATGAGCAGCCGGTGTGGCTGGTCGGCCATTCACTGGGTGGCTATCTGTCGCTGATGGCCGCGCTGAAAAAACCACAATGGGTGAGGGGCGTGGTGATGCTCGATTCGCCTGTCATTGCCGGTTGGCGCAGCAGCATGCTGCGGGTGTCGCAATGGACCGGACTCGACGAGCGCCTGTCGCCCGCGGCTGCCACCCGCTCGCGCCGCACGCAGTGGGCGAGCCGCGACGAGGCGTGGCGGCATTTCCACTCGAAGCCGGCGTTCGCGCGCTGGGACGAGCGCATGCTGTCCGACTACATCGACTTCGGCATCCCGCAGAGCTCGCCCGATGGCGCCCGGTCGCTCGCTTTCGACCGGCGCACCGAGTATCAGATCTATAAGACCTTGCCGCATACGCTTGGGCCCCGCCTCGCGCGCGGCGCGCCGGTGCCGGTCGGGTTCATCGCCGGCACGCATTCAAAGGAGGTGCGCCAGGCGGGTCTGGACGCCACGCGCCGCGCGGCGAGCGGCCATGTGGAATGGATCGAAGGCAGCCATCTGTATCCGATGGAAAAACCGCTCGAAACCGCACGCGCGGTGCAGCGGATGTTGCGCGAACTGGAGCGGCGGACTTAAGGCCGTGCGCTGCGCGGCGCGCGAGTTCACTGGCGCGGCGGTCTGCCTATAAAAGGCGCTGCGGCGGCAGTGGTGGCGGCGCGGTCCTCTAATAGGGTTGGGCGCCGCTGCGAAAAAACGGTGCATGATCGGCGCACGGCGATTGCCGCCGCCGTAGCATCGGCACGTACAGATGCCGCTCGGATTTTGCTGGGTTGAGACCCTGCTTTACGGTATAATCCGTTTTTCCCGCGAGCATCCAGCGATGACCAAATATGTTTTCGTCACCGGCGGCGTAGTATCTTCCCTCGGCAAGGGTATTGCCGCCGCTTCCCTCGCCGCGATCCTCGAATCGCGCGGTCTTAAAGTCACCCTCCTCAAGCTCGATCCCTACATCAACGTCGACCCCGGCACGATGAGCCCGTTTCAACACGGCGAAGTGTTCGTGACGGAAGATGGAGCGGAGACTGACCTCGACCTCGGCCACTATGAGCGCTTCATCAGCACGAAGATGCGCAAGGCCAACAACTTCACCACGGGCCAGATTTACGAATCGGTGATCCGCAAGGAACGCCGCGGCGATTATCTCGGCAAGACGGTGCAGGTCATCCCGCACATCACCAACGAAATCCAGGCGTTCATCGAACGCGGCGCGGCTTCCGCGACGTGCGGTGAGCCGGATGTCGCCATCGTCGAAGTGGGCGGCACCGTGGGCGACATCGAATCGCTGCCGTTCCTCGAGGCTGCGCGTCAGATGAGCCTGCGCATGGGCCGCAACAGCGCGTGCTTCGTGCACCTCACGCTGGTGCCCTGGGTCGCCACCGCAGGCGAGCTGAAAACCAAGCCTACCCAGCACAGCGTGCAGAAACTGCGTGAAATCGGTATCTCGCCGCACGTGCTGCTGTGCCGCGCCGACCGCCGCATTCCGGACGACGAACGCGCGAAGATCTCGATGTTCTCGAACGTGCCGGAAGACGCGGTGATTTCCGTGTGGGACGCCGACAGCATCTACAAGATTCCGCAGATGCTGCACGACCAGGGTCTGGACGCGATCATCTGCGAAGAGCTTAAACTCACGCCGAAGCCGGCCGATCTGTCGATGTGGTCAAGTCTCGTCGAAAAGCTCGAGCATCCGAAGCACGAAGTCACGATCGGCATGGTCGGCAAGTATGTCGATCTGACCGAGTCGTACAAGTCGCTGATCGAAGCGCTGCGCCATGCGTCGATGCACACGGCGACCCGCGTCAACATCGAGTACATCGATTCGGAAGAGATCGAGACGCAAGGCGTCGAGAGCCTCAAGCATCTGGATGCCGTGCTCGTGCCGGGTGGCTTCGGCCGTCGCGGTACTGAAGGCAAGATCGCCGCGATTCGTTATGCACGCGAAGCGAAGGTGCCGTATCTCGGCATCTGCCTCGGTATGCAACTGGCCGTGATCGAATTCGCCCGCGACGTGGTCGGCCTGAAGAACGCGAACAGCACCGAGTTCGATCAGGAAACCGAGAACCGCGTGGTCGCGCTGATCACCGAGTGGTACGACCGCGAAGGGAAGGTCGAGAAGCGCACCGAAGAATCGGATCTGGGCGGTACGATGCGCCTCGGTTCGCAGCGTTGCCCGATCAAGCCCGGCACAATGGCCGAAGAGATCTATGGCAAGGACGTGAACGAACGCCATCGTCACCGTTATGAGGTCAATAACCGTTTCGTGCCCCAGCTCGAAGCCGGTGGCCTTATCATCAGCGCCCGTACCCCGAGTGAAGATCTGCCGGAAATGATGGAATTGCCGCGCAGCATGCACCCGTGGTTCGTCGGTGTGCAATTCCACCCGGAATTCACGTCCACGCCGCGTGACGGCCATCCGCTGTTCAAGTCGTTCGTCGAAGCGGCGCTCGCCCATCATCAAGAACTGGCGGGCGTCGAGGAGAAAGCATGAAACTGGGCGATTTCGAAATCGGGCTCGACAAGCCGTTTTTCCTGATCGCTGGCACCTGTGTCGTTGAATCGGAACAGATGACGATCGACACAGCGGGCCGGCTGAAGGAAATCTGCGCGAAGCTGAACATTCCGTTCATCTACAAATCGTCGTACGACAAGGCCAACCGCAGCAGCGGCAAGTCGTTCCGCGGTCTGGGCATGGACGAAGGTTTGCGCATCCTGTCGGAAGTGAAGCGCCAGCTCGGCTTGCCGGTGCTGACCGACGTGCACGCCGAGCACGAAATCGAACAGGTCGCATCGGTGGTCGACGTCCTGCAAACGCCCGCGTTCCTGTGCCGTCAAACAGACTTCATCCACGCTTGCGCGCGTTCGGGCAAACCGGTCAACATCAAGAAAGGCCAGTTTCTCGCACCGCACGACATGAAGAACGTGATCGACAAGGCGCGTGATGCGGCGCGTGAAGCGGGTCTCTCGGAAGACCGCTTCATGGCGTGCGAACGCGGCGTGTCGTTCGGCTATAACAACCTTGTGTCGGACATGCGATCGCTTGCGATCATGCGCGAAACCAACGCGCCGGTCGTGTTCGACGCCACCCACTCGGTGCAGTTGCCGGGCGGGCAGGGCACGAGCTCGGGCGGTCAGCGCGAATTCGTGCCGGTGCTGGCGCGTGCCGCGGTTGCCGTCGGTGTGTCGGGTCTCTTCATGGAAACCCATCCGAATCCTGCGCAAGCCAAGTCGGACGGCCCGAACGCGGTGCCGTTGCATCGCATGGCCGATCTGCTCGAAACGCTTGTTACGCTCGATCAGGCCGTCAAGCGCGCGCCGTTCCTCGAAAGCGATTTCAACTGATTCAGGTGTTCGCGGCGTGTCATGAATGGCCAGCATAATCGGCTCAGTCGACACGCGGCGAATGCACGCAATGGTCGTCGAAAGCATCGGGGCGCATGCAGTTTGCTGGGGAGACCGGTGCTCTGCATGGGACCGGAGCGCGCTGCGTGGGCCCGGAGTAAGTGCTGAAGCACTAACTCCGGATCGACACAGGTGCCCGGTGCAGTTTCACAGTAGAGAATTCAACGTCATTTCTTGAGGAAACCATGAGTGCTATCGTAGATATCATCGGTCGAGAGATTCTCGATTCGCGAGGCAACCCCACCGTCGAATGCGACGTGCTGCTCGAGTCGGGCACGATGGGCCGCGCTGCGGTGCCGTCAGGTGCGTCGACGGGCTCGCGCGAAGCGATCGAGCTGCGCGACGGCGAAGCCGGCCGTTACGGCGGCAAGGGCGTGCTGAAGGCTGTCGAGCACATCAACACCGAAATCTCCGAAGCGATCATGGGCCTCGACGCTTCCGAGCAGGCCTTCCTCGACAAGACCCTGCTGGAACTCGACGGCACCGACAACAAGTCGCGCCTTGGCGCGAACGCGATGCTGGCCGTCTCGATGGCCGTCGCGAAGGCCGCTGCTGAAGAAGCCGGCCTGCCGCTGTACCGCTACTTCGGCGGCTCGGGCGCAATGCAACTGCCGGTGCCGATGATGAACATCGTCAACGGTGGCGCGCACGCGAACAACAGCCTGGACATCCAGGAATTCATGATCGTGCCGGTCAGCCAGCCGACCTTCCGTGAAGCACTGCGCTGCGGCGCTGAAGTGTTCCACGCGTTGAAGAAGATCCTGAGCGACCGTGGCATGAGCACGGCCGTGGGCGACGAAGGCGGTTTCGCGCCGAACTTCGGCAGCAACGACGAATGCCTGTCGACCATCCTGCAAGCCATCGAGAAGGCAGGCTACCGCGCCGGTGAAGACGTGCTGCTGGCACTCGACTGCGCAGCGAGCGAGTTCTACCACGACGGCAAGTACCAGTTGGCGGGCGAAGGCCTGCAACTGTCGTCGACGGAATTCGCCGACTACCTGGCGAACCTGGCCGACAAGTTCCCGATCGTCTCGATCGAAGACGGCATGCACGAAAGCGACTGGGCCGGCTGGAAGATCCTGACCGACAAGCTCGGCAAGAAGGTGCAACTGGTGGGCGACGACCTGTTCGTCACCAACACGCGCATCCTGAAGGAAGGCATCGAGAAGGGCATCGCCAACTCGATCCTGATCAAGATCAACCAGATCGGTACGCTGACGGAAACCTTCGCGGCGATCGAAATGGCGAAGCGCGCCGGCTACACGGCTGTGATCTCGCACCGCTCGGGCGAAACCGAAGATTCGACGATTGCGGATATCGCGGTCGGCCTGAACGCCGGTCAGATCAAGACGGGTTCGCTGTCGCGTTCGGACCGCATCTCGAAGTACAACCAGTTGCTGCGTATCGAAGAAGACCTCGGCGATATCGCCAGCTACCCGGGCAAGTCGGCGTTCTACAATCTGCGCTAATGGCTTGTTTGCTAGCGCCGACCGATGAGCCGGTTATCCTTCGTTTCTGATTGACCCCGCCGCCCTGCGTATAGCGCAGGGCGGCGCGTATTTATTGTGCTTACTTCATGCGGCTTGTCACTGCTGTCCTGATCGTTCTGCTGGCGCTGATCCAGTACCCGCTCTGGTGGGGGCACGGCGGTTGGTTGCGCGTGCACGAGTTGCAGCAGCAACTGGCGCAGCAACTTCAGAAGAACACTGATTCGAAGCTGCGCAACGAGCGTATTCAGGGCGAAGTCCAGGATCTGCAGAGCGGTACGGCCGCGGTGGAAGAGCGGGCGCGTTACGAAATGGGCATGGTGAAGGACGGCGAAGTGTTCGTGCAGTTCGTCTCGCCGAACGCACCGTTGCCGAATACGAACACGCCTTCGGTGACTACGTCTACGCGCGGTGAGGTGTCGGCTGCGCCGCTTCATGTGGTGCCGAATCCGGAGTCGCGCGCGAAGCCGGATCGCAAGCATGGCGGGAAGGCTGCGGTCAAAGACAAGAAGACCACGCACTGAGGGTAATCAGGCTGGCTAAGCTCGCAGACGAATGCAAAACAAAACGCAGCGGCGAACGTAAAAGCTCGTACGAAGACGAAAAAAGGCGCGGTGAGAACCGCGCCTTTTTCTTTGGTCGTGCGATGCCTACATCTTTGCCGTATCGCTATGTCTACTGTCCGGAAGTGCCCGCTTCGGCTTACCAGCCCCAGTACGGCGAGTAGCCTACGCCGACACCCGTACCCCAACCGTGGCCCCAACCGCCACCGTAATAACTGCCGTACACGCTGACAGGCGGCGAGTAGTAGCGCGAATATGCCTGAGCCGCGTTCTCGGCGGCAATGGCCTGATTCTGATCCGACAACACCTGACGGTCGATCGCATCGTAGCGCTCGCGTTCTTCAGGCGTGAGAGGACGGGCGGTGCTGGCCATGCCCGACTGGTCGGCTGGCAGGCGGCTATAAATCGGCGATGGGCCCGGTGGGTCCATCACGCAGCCCGTCAGCGCAGCGCTACCGGCGACGACTGCCAGGACGGTGAACGTGCGCATGCAATGCTTCAATGACAATGAAGTAGGGATGTTCATTTTGATCTCCATCGGTCGGACGCCTAAGCAAACCATACGCAGCGCACCCCGCCAACGATCCAACGCAATGATCGACGATAACGCGCCGCCCGAACCCTGAGAAGGCAGCAGGCGGCGCGTCATTGACTGCCGTACACCGGTGCGACAAGCCACCGCCTGGCTGCTTCAGTGCCGCTGCTCGGCCGCCGGCGTCACGCCTTCTGAGAGCGCATGGGCGACAAAAAGTTGCGCCACGTCGACCGGATCGAATTCGTATCGTTGGTTACAGAATTCGCAATGAATCTCGACGTGACCACGCTCTTCGATCACACCGTCCACTTCCTCGCGGCCCAGCATCTTCAGCATCGCGCCGACTTTTTCGCGCGAACAGCTGCATTCGAAGCGCGTCATGGCCGGTTCGAAATGCTGCACGTTCTCCTGCCAGAACAGGCGGCGGAAAATCGTTGCCGGTTCTTCCTTCAGCAGCTCGTCTTGCGACATTGTGCCGCCGAGCGTGCAGACGCGCTCCCACGTGTCCGCGTCCAGATCGCCCGGATGAGGGACGATGCCGCCGTCGCCCGGCAGCTTTTGCAGCAGCATGCCGACCGCGCGCTCGGTGTTCGCCGCGAGCCACAGGCGCGTGTCGAGCTGCTCCGAGTGATGCATGTAGTGCTCGAGCACTTCGGACATCGACTTGAGCGGGCCGTCCACACCCGACAGAGGCACGATACTTTGATACGGTTGCTGGCCGGGCTGCTTGTCGCGCGGGTCGAGCGTGATCACGCAACGGCCGTGGCCGCTCGCGTTGACCAGCTCGATCATGGTCGTGTCGTCGCCGATCGTATTACCCGCTTCGCCGGAGAGCTTGGCGGTGGCGCGCATCGACAGGTCGGAGCTGCACTGCACCACCAGCATCTTGGCCGGGCCGTCCCCGAAAATCTGCATGACGAGCGTGCCGTCGAACTTGAGGTTCGCCGAAAGCAGCGCGCACGCGGCCATCATCTCGCCCAGAATCGTCCGCACGGGCGCGGGATAGTCCCGGCGCGTCAGCACTTCCTGCCACGTATTGCGCAGCGAAACGATCTCGCCGCGCACCGGCGCCGCGCTGAACATGAATTTTTGCAACTGGTCGCTCACAACTTTTCCTCGGTCGAATGACGCAGCCTGATGCCGCGCCGTGCGCGCCGCGCGCCCGGCTGATTAGCCGATACGCACGAGCTGCGCCTTGAAATATTCGCGGCGCTCGGCATAGCTTGCCGTGCCGCGCTGCATATTGGCGATATCCGTCTCGGTCAGTTCGCGCACCACTTTGGCGGGCGCGCCGAGAATCAGCGAATTGTCGGGAAACACTTTGCCTTCGGTGACGATGGCACCCGCTCCGACCAGACAGTTGCGGCCGATCACCGCACCATTCAAGACCACGGCCTGAATTCCGATCAGCGAGCCTTCCTTGATCGTGCAGCCGTGCAGCATGACCTGGTGGCCAATCGTCACATTCGGCTCGATCGTCAGCGGGAAGCCCGGGTCGGTGTGCAGCACGGCGTTTTCCTGGACGTTGCTGCCCGCACCGAGCGTGATCGGCTCGTTGTCGCCGCGAAGCGTCGCACCGAACCAGACGCTCGAATTTTCCTCGAGCGTGACATTGCCGATAATGTTCGCCGAATCCGCGACGAACACGCTTTCGTGGATGGTCGGGGCTGCTGTGCCAAGCTTGTAAATTGTCACGGTGTCTCCTCTTGATCGGTCGCTACGCGCTGCGCGCGCTGGCTGGGGCTGCGATGGGTCTGCAAAATGGGGCTCGAAGCGGGGCCGCAAAACAGGCGTGCAAAACGTCCGAAACCGCCCCGACGGCCGCTTTGTCCTGCCGGCCCCGCGCACCAGGCACGCGAGATGGTCGAATCGAGTATTGTAAACGGTTGTGTGGTTTGGCCGCTTGGCGACGCCGCAAGCCGTCCAACGCTCAGCCGTGGCGAGCGCCGCGCCTCCCGTTTTACCTGTTGCCGTTCCTGCCGTTCCCTTAGCTAACCTGGTTGCCATGATTTCCGCTCGTCCGTCTGTTTCGCCAGCTCCGCCGATATCTAATCCGGATGGTGGTTCGGATCGCGCGAATTGCGCGCGCCGCTCAGCGCTGGCCGCATTGCGCGAAATCGACCCGGCAACCAAGGCAGCCGCGGCCCGCGCGTTATATGCCGCATCGCTAGACGGCAGCCTCGCCTGTCCCGCGGACCTCGAACTCGCCGAGCCGCCGGACCTGCCGGGCCGTCCCGCACGCCCCGAACTGGTCGATCCGCGCAAACTGAAGCGCCGCAGCATGCAATCGCCCGAAGGGCGCGCCGTCTTGCTGCACGCGCTGGCGCACATCGAGTTCAACGCCATCAATCTCGCGCTCGACGCCGTCTGGCGTTTTGCCGGCATGCCCGCCGCGTTCTACACCGACTGGCTCAAAGTCGCCGCCGAAGAGGCGCATCACTTCTCGCTGCTGACCGCGCGGCTTGCGGAATTCGGCTATGTCTACGGCGATTTTCCCGCACACGACGGCCTCTGGGATATGTGCGAGCGCACCCGTGGCGACGTGCTGGCGCGCATGGCGCTGGTGCCGCGCACCCTCGAAGCGCGCGGCCTCGACGCCTCGCCGCCGATCCGCGCCCGCCTGCAGCAGGCGGGCGACCAGGCGTCCGCGGCGATTCTCGACGTGATCCTGCGCGACGAAATCGGCCATGTGCTGATCGGCAACCACTGGTTCCGCCATCTGTGTGACGCGGGCGGCCTCGATCCGCATGCCACCTACACGCGCCTCGCCGAGCAGTATCACGCACCGAAATTACGCGGTCCGTTCAATTTCGAGGCGCGTCGCGACGCCGGTTTCGACGAAGCTGAACTGGCCGCGCTGGTCGCCCTGGCTGGCCTCGACGCTGAGCAGGCGGCCCCGTCGGCCCCTGCGGGCATTAGCGACTGAAACCTTCTTCCATAGCCTGACCCCACGCATCGCCCGGCTATCTCGTTATAATCGAACGATCATTCTTTTTTCGGGCGCGCTGTTCATGAATACCTCCAAGTCTGAATTCATTTCCGTGCGCGGCATCCGTCTGCACGCGCGGCGCTGGGGCAATCCGGATGCGCCGACGCTGTTCATGCTGCACGGCTGGATGGATGTGGCGGCGTCGTTCCAGTTCGTCGTCGACGCATTGGGCGGCGACTGGCAGGTGATTGCGCCCGATATGCGCGGCTTCGGCCTGTCGGACTGGCCGGTCGCCGAGCGCGGCGGCGGCAATTACTGGATCCAGGACTACCTCGCCGATCTCGACGCGCTGCTCGACCACTATGCGCCGACCGGCGAAGTCAATCTGGTCGGCCACAGCATGGGCGCGAACATCGTCTGTCTGTATGCAGGCGTGCGGCCGGAACGGGTGCGGCGCGTGGTCGATCTGGAAGGCTTCGGTCTCGCGCCGTCGCACTCGGCACAAGCACCGAAGCGTCTTCGCAACTGGCTCGACGAGTTGCGCGATCCGCCGCAGTTGAAGCGTTATGCGACGCTGGATGACGTCGCCGGGCGCCTGATCAAGACCAACCCGCGACTCGCCCCGCAGCGCGCGCAGTTCCTCGCGCAGCATTGGTCCAAGCCGGACGGCGAAGGGCGCTTCATGCTGCTCGCCGATCCGGCGCACAAACTGCGAGGGCCGACGCTGTACCGTCTCGACGAAGTGATGGCCGTGTGGCGCAAGGCCACCGCCAAAGTGCTGCACGTCGAGGCCGCTAACTCGCCCACGCTCGCGCACATCGCCGGCGAGATTCCGCTCGACGAATTCAAGGCGCGTTTCCAGGCTTTCCCGAACTGGCGCGAGAAGAGCATCGACGAAGCGGGGCACATGGTGCACCACGACCAGCCGGAGCAGGTGGCCGCGTTGATCGAGGGCTTTTGCGCCTAGATCTTGCAAAAAGGTTTCGATGCGAGGTCCGGTCTGCGAGATAGCTCGACGGTCACTTACTGCGTTGCAGTAAAATGAGTGCAGAACTTTCTCAAGACAAAGATGAACGCCGACCTCCATTGTCATTCCACCGTTTCCGACGGCCAGTTCGCGCCGGCCGATGTCGCGCGCCGCGCGCACGCGGGCGGCGTGACGCTGTGGGCGTTGACCGACCACGACGAACTGGGCGGCCAGCACGAAGCGCGCAGCACCGCTGAGGCGCTTGGCATGGGCTACCTGAGCGGCGTGGAGATCTCGGTGACATGGGCTTCGCGCACGG
>NZ_WOEY01000126.1 GCF_013177695.1 Paraburkholderia solitsugae
ATAGTGGCATTCATCCGCCAAGACGTGCCACCACACGACTTTATTTGGCACCCCGCTGAAACCTGCGCCGATACAAGGTCTGGCTGTCGAAAATCGCGTTTTTGACCGTGGAACTGTCGAACTCCGGCTAGCTGCGTCACCACGGCATGTGATGGCATCCTCACGCCGGGACTTCTCGTCCAGATGTTTGTTCGTCGTAACGACCCGATCTGGAAACATCGCCGCCGCGACCTTACCGCGATGCGCCCCGGTTCTTCCGGTATCACGCCTTCCCCACTCGAAGCGCATTCGCGTAACCCGTCAGGTCTTACCCATATCAGCGGTGTGCATGCGCGGGCTCTTTGCTCTCATCCCTTCCAGAACACGCTAACTCTGGTTTTGCTCGCTTAGCAGCAGCGCCAAAGAACAGCTTTTCCGTAGGCGAAAAAACTGCAACAAAAACAGCCTCACCACCCCTCTTCATTTCCTTCCTGCACACGTTTCGTTGCATCGGATTGTCTTAACATCCGTCTCAAAGTACTGTATAAATATACAGTGAAAACTCGTCGCCCCATGCTTGCCCGATGCCGGGCAGGGCGGAGCATTCCCTATTGAATGAGCGTGTCTATGGCAGCAGCGATTCACCTGGCGACGACAGCACTGTCGTCGCAATTGCGGCGTCAGGTTTGGCAGGGCAATGAGCTTGCCGAGGCGGACTCGCGGGCGATTTCCAGCGGCTATGCCGCGCTGGATCAACTGCTGCCCGGACAGGGCTGGTCGGCCGGCGGCTTGACGGAGTTATTGATTGAGCACGGAGGGGTCGGCGAACTGCGCCTGCTGGCCCGCGCGCTTCGGCATCTTACGACGCAAGCCGAACGGCACGTCATGTTCGTAGCGCCCCCGTACCAGCCCTGTGCTTCGGCACTGAGGGCTTGGGGTATCGATGTCGAGCGCGTCTTATGGGTGCGCTCGAGTGAAGACCAATCCCTGTGGGCCGCTGCTCAGGCATTGAAGCAGGATGGCATCGGCGCAGTACTGGTATGGCTGCCGAATGCACGCGCCGATAAGGTTCGGCGTCTGCAGGTGGCGGCTCAGGAGTCGGCATCGCTGGCATTTTTGATCCGGCCTCTCGAGGCAGCCACTCAATCTTCGCCGGCGCCGTTGCGAATGATCTGCGAGCCGTTCTTGCCGGCCAATGCGCAGACGATCAACCGTCGTCAATGGTTGCAGGAGATTGGTATCTCGATCGACATCTTCAAGCGCCGCGGCCCGCCGCCAGCGGAGCCCCTGCGTCTCATTTTGCCGTTACAAAGCGTCTTGTTGCCGGAAAGCGGGATCGGCCGCAATCAAGGACGAGAGATCAAACATGTTGTGGATCGCAGTCACATTGCCACTCTTGTCGCTGGAAGCGGTGAAGCCTCTCGAACCGCTCCCGGATGGTTCGCCCGCGAAGCCGAACCGGTGTGAGTCCGGCGACGCGGCAAACCAGCCTCCAGGTGCCGAAAACGTCACCGAGGTGCGCTGCTATGCGCTGGCCGACCACGCGCACATCCTGATGCCGGATTTCGACGCATTGCGTGCTGGGGTGCATGCGGGGCATTCGCGCTCGTACGCATTGGCTTTGGCTCCTGGTCTCAAAATGCTTGCCGCAGACGCAGCCCGCGAAACCCAGGCGTTCGAAGCGATGGCGCTCGCTTTGCTGATGTACACACCGAAGGTGTCGCTCGCGCACGCGCACACCTTGTTGCTGGAAGTCGGCTCCGGTTTGCGGCTGTTCGGCGGCTTGCGCGCATTGTTGTCGCGGGTATCCGCGACGGTGGCTGAATTCGGCTATACGGCGCGCATCGCGTGCGCACCGACAGCCTGGGGCGCGTGGCTGTTGGCGCAGGCGCACGCCGATCGGCAGGGGCATCGTTGGCATGTGATAAAGGAAACGTCGCTTGCGCGGGTCCTCGACCGCATATCTGTGTCGTTGCTGCCGGTTGCGCAGGCGCATCGCGATGCGTTTGCGCATGTCGGTTGCACGACGCTGGCCGATTTGCGTCAACTGCCAAGATCGGGTGTCGTGCGGCGTTTCGGCAGCGGCATTCTGGATCTGCTGGCGCAAGCATATGGCACGCGTCCGGACCCGCGCGAATCGTTTCGTGCGCCGGCATCGTTTCATGCGCAGTTGGAGTTGCCGTCGCGGGTCGATAACGCTGATGCACTACTGTTCGCCGCGCGTCGGCTGATTGTGCAACTGGCGGGATGGTTGAGTGCGCATCATGCCGCGCTCAGTGGTTATACGTTGTTGCTCGAACATGAATTGGCATCCCGTCATGCACCGAAGACGTCGAGTCTGAAGGTCACGTGGGCCATACCGTCGCGCGATGCCGAGCATCTGATCTGGCTGTTGCGTGAGAAGTTGAATCAGACGATTCTGGTGGCACCCGTGATCGAGTTGAAGTTGGTCGCGGATCAGATCGGCGAGTATGCAGGGCGGTCGGACACCTTGTTTCCAATGCCCGAATCAGACGGCGATTCGGTCGCACGCCTGCTCGAACGCTTGAGCGCGCGTTTGGGGCCGGAGAACGTGCTGCAGATGTCGGTGCAGGACGATCATCGGCCTGAGCGGGCAATGCGCGTCGAGGCCTATCAGGCGCAAGCGTTTTCGCGCAAGAAGCGTTCGTCTGTGAAAGCCAGGGCAAAAATTAAAGCGGATAAAACCTGGCTGACCGATGAGTTGCAGCACGCTGCATTGGAACGTGTGCGCGCAGACGGCAATGCGACGACACAGGCAGAAAGGGCAGAACAGGCAGAACAGGCAGAGCGCACAGTACACCCGGTACACCTATCCCGGCAGTCTGACAAAACAAGTGACGCTAAAAGCAGCCGCCTATTCGTCACACAACCAGCCGATGCCCAAGCCCAAGCCCAAGCCCAAGCCCAAGCCCAAGCTCAAGCTCAAGCTCAAGCTCAAGCTCAAGCCTCACTCGATCTGCCCGACAGTGTATTGCCATCGCAGCCTCGTCCCGTCTGGATGCTTGCCAAACCGCTTCGCCTGATGGTGCGCGACCAGCGGCCGATCTATCGTCGGCCGCTGAAAATGCTCACGCGTACCGAACGGATTGAAGCAGGGTGGTGGGACGGTAACCGCGTCGAGCGGGATTACTACATTGCGGCCGATGATCGTGGTCATATGTTCTGGGTGTACCGCGAACGTTTAAACGGCGAGTGGTATCTGCAGGGTTTGTTCGGTTGAGCATCATGGCAAATTCCCGGACCTCAGTTTTATTGGAGCAGGCGCTTGCGGCCCAATTGCCGCCCTACGCAGAACTGCATTGCCTGACTAATTTCTCGTTTCTGCGCGGTGCTTCGCATCCGCATGAGTTGGTCGAGCAGGCGATGTCGCGCGGCTATAGCGCGCTCGCGATCACCGATGAATGCTCGCTGGCGGGCGTCGTGCGCGCGCACACGGCAGTGAGAGAAATCAAGCAGGAGCGGGACCGCCAACAGAAGGAACGCGAAGACAGGACGAAGGCCGCGCAAGCAGGAACGTCTGTAGAAGAAGCGGCAACGTCGACGGCCACAAAGCTAGCGGGCTCGCAACAGGAAGTCGCAGAGTCAGAAACCTCACGACAAGAAGCCTCACAACAAGAGACCGCAGAGCCAGAAGCCGCAGAGCAAGAGGCGCTAAAACCAATCCCTCACCTCATCATCGGCAGCGAACTCAGTCTGACGGACGATGCAGGCGAACCGTTCTGCACACTGGTTGCGCTCGCAACCAACCGCAATGGCTACGGCAATCTTTCCGAACTGATCACGCTAGCCCGCTCGCGTGCCGACAAGGGCAGCTATCGCCTCAGCCCGTCCGATTTCACCGATGCGTTGCCGCATCTCGAACATCTCAGGACCTTGCCCGATTGCGTCCTGATCCTCGTGCCGCAACGCGCGGCGACGCTCTCACACACGCTGCGCTGCGCGCATTGGCTCGCCTCATTGGCTCCGCAACGCTCATGGATCACACTCGAACTCTGGCAAACCGGCAGCGACGATCTTCAGATTGACGCGTTGCGGATGATTTCAAAAGCGAGCGGTTTGCCTCTGGTGGCGGCAGGTGGCGTCCTGATGCATGCGCGATCGCGCAAACCATTGCAGGACACCCTCACCGCGATCGGCCTCGTCACACCGCTATCGGCATGTGGCCACGCGCTCGAGGCCAACGCCGAGCGGCATATGCGCACTCGCGTGCGGCTTGGCAAACTGTACCCGCGCGATACGCTCGAAGAAACGCTGCGTATTGCAGCGCTATGCCGCTTCTCGCTCGACGAACTCAAGTACGAGTATCCGGAAGAACTGGTCCCCGCCGGTGAATCGCCGTCGAGCTATCTGCGCAAGCTGGTGATGGCCGGCGCAATGGAGCGCTGGCCGAACGGCATGGATCTGAAGCGAATCGGCCAAATCGAGAAAGAGTTGCTGCTGATCGCCGAGCTGAAATACGAAAAGTACTTTTTGACGGTGCACGATATCGTGAGCTTCGCACGCTCCAGAAACATTCTGTGCCAAGGCCGCGGCTCGGCGGCAAATTCGATCGTGTGCTACTGCCTGCATGTGACGGAGATCGATCCGGTCCACATGAACATGCTGATCGAACGGTTCATCTCGCGCGCGCGCAACGAACCGCCTGATATCGACGTTGATTTCGAGCATCAGCGCCGGGAAGAGGTGATTCAATATATCTACGGCAAGTACGGCCGTCATCGCGCCGCGCTCACGGCATCGCTGATCACGTATCACGCGCGCAGTGCGCTGAAGGATGTCGGCAAGGCGTTGGGGCTCGAAGCGTCGCTGATCGAGCGGATCAGTAAATCACAGCAATGGTGGGACGGCACGGATGCGGTCGCCAAATATCTGGCTGAAGCGGGCTTCGCTGCCAACTCACACATCACGCAGAATCTGATTCGTCTCACCAAGGAATTGCGCAATTTTCCGCGCCATCTGTCGCAACACGTCGGCGGCTTTGTGATCGCGAAAGACAAGCTGTCGCGGCTCGTGCCGATCGAGAACGCGACGATGAAAGACCGTAGCGTGATCGAGTGGGACAAGGACGATATCGATGCGCTCAAGCTATTGAAAGTCGACGTGCTGGCGCTCGGCATGTTGTCGGCTATCCGGCGCGCGCTGGAGTTCGTTGCATTGCGGCGCGGCTTTCCGACATTCAGGGTGCAGGATATTCCGCGCGAGGATCGAGCCGTCTACGAAATGTGCGGCCATGCCGATACGATCGGCGTATTCCAGATCGAGTCGCGTGCGCAGCAAAGCATGTTGCCGCGGCTGAAACCGAACAAGTACTACGATCTCGTGATCGAAGTCGCGATCGTGCGTCCCGGCCCGATCCAGGGCGGTATGGTGCATCCGTATTTGCGTCGTAAGCAGGGTATCGAGGCGGAAGACTACGCTAAAGATGAGTTGCGGCCAGTGCTCGAACGCACGCTCGGCGTGCCGATTTTCCAGGAACAGGTGATGCACCTGGCGATGGTTGCGGCGAAATATACCGGTGAGCAAGCCGACCAGTTACGGCGCGCGATGGCCGCGTGGAGGCGCACCGGTAATCTGGCGAAGTATCAGCAGGATCTGACCGACCGCATGCTCAAGCGAGGTTATGAACCCGAGTTCATCGCGCGCATCTGCAAACAGATCGAAGGCTTCGGCGAATATGGTTTTCCTGAAAGCCATGCGGCGAGCTTTGCCTTGCTCGTCTATCTCAGTGCGTGGTTGAAACGTTATGAGCCGGCCGCTTTTCTGGCGGGTTTGCTGAACAGTCAGCCGTTGGGGTTTTATTCGCCGTCGCAACTCGTGCAGGATGCCAGGCGTCATGGTGTCCAGGTATTGCCGCCCGACGTGACCTTGAGCGATTGGGAATCGATCTTCGAAAGACGCGGTCATGAAGGGCAGCGGATTTCATCGAGCGAGACCTGTTTGCATCGTCAGCAGGGCGTATTATCCGCGCAGCAATTACGCGATTTGTCGCTGCGGCGCTTCACGGTGGCGCGGACGATACGGCGCGCGGCAAAGCAGCTGACCGCACGCGTCTTCCAATCGTCGAAAACCTATGGTGCGCGCGGTCCGGCAGTGCGCATCGGCATGCATCTGATCAAAGGTCTTTCACAGGTGGCTGCCGAGCGCATCATGGCGGCTCGCAGCGACGCGCAGTTTACCGACGTCGACGATCTGACGCGTCGCGCGGCATTGACGCGGCGCGATCTCGAAGCGCTCGCCGCGGCGAACGCGCTGGTCAGCATCGCGGGCCATCGGCGCGAAGCGTGGTGGGCGGTGACCGCGCAGCACACCGTGCCCAAGCTGCTGCGCGATGCGCCGATCGCCGAAGCGCCGTTGGCATTGCCGCAGGCGGCCGAAAGTCGCGAGATCGTCGACGATTACGCGAGCATCGGCCTCACGCTCAATCGTCATCCGCTCGCGCTGTTGCGCGAGCGCCTTGCCAAACAGCGTTTTCGCACGGCGGCCGAACTCGTCGCGTGTCAGCACGGCACGCTGTTGCGCGCCTGTGGCATCGTCACCGTGCGGCAGCGGCCGGGCACGGCAAACGGCACCGTGTTCGTTTCCATCGAAGACGAAACCGGTTCGATCAATGTGATCGTCTGGCCAGCGCTGGTGGAAAAACAGCGCAAGGTGCTACTGGGTTCATCGTTGCTGGCGGTGTATGGCGTCTTGCAGCGTGACGACGGCGTTTCTACCGGCGGTGACAGCGCCGGCAACGTGGTGAACGCAAATCAGGCGGGCAAGGCGAAACAGAAACAGAAGGGCGAAGTGGTCCATCTCGTCGCGCATCGACTCGAAGATCACAGCGAGTGGCTCGGCGAACTGGCCACGGCGAGCCGCGATTTTCACTGATGCCGATCTGCAGTGGCTAAGCTTGCGGGCTTGACACCAGACAGGTCTGTCGCTGGGCCGTGGAAGCGTGGGCAGTCCTCGGCCGTGGTTAAGCTCGCTGCCGGGCGGCTACGCCCGGCGTTTCGCCTCACCACGGAAACGCCGACGGTACCTGCCATGGTTAAGCCTGCTGTCAGGCGACTACGCCGGCATCTCGCCTCGCCACGGAAACCGGGCCAGCACTTGCCGGATCGCAACGTCGAACGGCGTGCGGCGGCCGATGCCGAGCGCCTCAAGCCGATCCGAAGCCAGGTGACAGTTATGCGGACGCGGCGTCGCGTCGGTGGGCGTGTGCTGTGGCGTCAGTCGCGCGTCAAGTTGCAGTGCTTCCGCAAGACGCACGGCGATTTCATACTTGTTCATCGGCTCATCGCCCGACCATTGCACGATGCCGCGGATCGCCTCGCCACGTGCATGCCGTTCGAGCATCTGCCGGATCACGAACGCGACGTCCGGCGTAAAGGTCGGGTAACGAATCGCCCATGCATCCATGACGGCGGCCTTGCCCTCGTGCGAAGCCGACGCGGCAATCGCCGGCACGAGACTCGTCACCGCAGATTCTGCCCAATCGATGATCGACCCATATAGCAGCGGCAAACGCAGCACGCAGCCGAGATCGGTGGATTCCATCAACGCGCGCTCGCCTTCAAGTTTGCTGCGGCCATAGGCATTAAGTGGCGCGGGCGCGGAATCGTGCTGATAGGGCGGGTGAGTGCCGTCGAACACGTAATCGGTTGAGATCGAGAGTGTCCATGCGCGGCGACCCTTTGCCGCCGCGGCCAGGGTGCGCACCGCATCGACGTTCAACGCCCGGGCGAGCGCCGGATCGTGCTCGCACACATCCGGCCGGCGTTCCGCAGCGGCAATCACGAGCGCGTCCGGTGCTTCGCGCTCGATAAACTGCTCGACCGCCCGCGCATCGCGAATATCCAGCGCGACCGTGTTCGGACCCGGCCGGCTGAACGCCGTGGCGACAACTTGCCAGCCAGCCTGCTGTGCCAGTTCGTCGACGAGCGCCCGGCCGAGCAGCCCGGACGCACCAATGACGGCAACTTTGAACATGAGGGTCGCTCGCTTAGCCAGCCGAGCCGCTGGTCACAGCCGTAACCGTGTAGCCGGCCTCGTCGATAGCGGCCTTCAGCGTGTCAGCCGGTTGCGCGGATTCGACCGCCACACGGCCGGATGCCAGATCGACCTGGACCTGAGCGGCTCCATCGTGTTCACGGATCGCGTTCGTGACCGCAGCCACACAATGCTGACAACTCATGCCTTCTACCTGGAATTCGATCGTCATCGGGATTGCCTCGAAAAATATGAACGTTGCGATAGTTGAATTATGCCTGCCGATGCGCACCTGAGTGACTGACCTTCCCACCATGGGAAGGTGTACGATCGGCGCACATACCGGAGATACAGTCATGAACATCGGTGAAGCGGCCCGCGCGTCGGGCGTCACGGCGAAAATGATTCGCTACTACGAAAGCGTGGGCTTGCTGGCGGCGAAGGCGCGCACGAGCGCCGGCTATCGCGTGTATGGGCCGCAAGAGGTTCATTCGCTGCGTTTCATCCGGCAGGCTCGCCGTCTTGGTTTTCTGGTCGAGGACATCCGTCGATTGCTGGCACTGTGGTACGACCGGTCGCGCGCCAGCGCCGAAGTGAAGGCGATTGCGCTGGAGCATGTCGCGGAGCTCGATCGCCGCATTGCCGAGCTGACTGACATGCGCGACACATTGGCGCATCTGGCCGACCATTGTCACGGCGACGACCGCCCGGATTGCCCGATTATCGAGCGGCTCGCCGATAACGATCTGGTGTCGGGGAACGGTTGTCATCCGATTTGAAAGCGCCGGGTGCAACCTGTCGCGAGATTCGTCGCAACCGGACGCCAAAAAGCACCATAATGGTGTGAAATAATTTGGGGTAATATCGATTGTCGCGGAAGGGCTATCTTGAATTTAGATAAATCAAAGACTTACGTGCACCACGGGCGTGCACCATTCCAAAACGGAATGCACGTCATGCGGGCATTTCACTAGCAAGGTTGCACCATAGGGCTATAATCCGGGTTAACCCTTTTACGGGAAATCCCTGATGCAAAACTCACCGGGGATTCAATCTGATCCTTGGAGAACATCATGTTTGCATACGTACTTGAAAAGCTGAGCACCTGGTTTGAATCTGCAGAACGCAGCCGCCGTGAAGCCTATCTGGCGTCGTCGTCGGATATCGTTCAGCTCGAACAGCGCATCCGCTCGCTCGAAACCAACGGCTACTCGCTGTAAATTTCAACTGCATCAGGTTTGACCCGGCAGCGCTTGCGCGCAGCCATTGCAGTAAAGTGTTGAGCCCCGTATAGACGGGGCTTTGTCACATCTGGACTACGAGAATTTCACGACAAGTGGCCCTTCAAGGCGACTCATGGCCAATAACGACTAGCCTGACGGTTGCCGCCGCGGTAAGGTAAGGCGTTTTCTGCGCAATCCGGCATTCCCAAACTCAACCGGTCCGCCCATGCTTCCTGTCCGCTTGCTCAAATCCGTCCTGGCTGCGGCCGTCGCCGCCTCGCTGACAATGGTTTTCGCAGTACCGGCAACCTTCGCCGCGTCGAGCAACGACACCCGCAAGCCCGTGATACTCGACTCGCAGAGCGGAATAAGCGACGGCCAGAGCGGCACGGTGCTGCAGACCGCGCCGCTCTCGCGACAGCCGATCGTAGGGGCGCAGCCTATCGCGACGCCCGCGGAGTTGGCGCCGAATTCGTCGATGCCGATCGTTGTCGCACCCTACATCCCGCTGCCTGTCGGCGGTGGCACGCCGTCTCCACAACCTCAGCCGCAACCTCGCCCGGCGCCTCGCACGCAATAAGCGTTTCCGGCGCGATATCTCCCAGAGCAAACCAGCAAAGCTGGCCGAGTGCCATGATGGGTGATTGCGCAAACTGCGACCGAGCTTGACCGCCGCGATATACGTGCGTGCGGAGCCTGCAACGCGGCTCAATCGCCGCGATATTCGACCTTGAACTGCGCGGCCTTGTCCTCGCCGAGCGTCTGGACCAGCCAGGGCATCTGGTCTTTCAGCGTTTTTGCCAGCGTATACGGCGGATTCAGGATGAACATGCCGCTGCCGAACAACCCGAAGCCGTCGGTCGGCGGATTGCTGACGGTCAGGCTCACATGCAGCCAGTTGCGCTCCTGCAGCTTCTTCAACTGATCGGGAAAGCGCTGCGATTCGAGCCGCCTTACCTGCGGATACCAGACCGCGTAGGTGCCGGTCGGAAAGCGCTTCAGGCTTTCTTCGACGCAGCGCAGCGTGCGCGTGTAATCGCGCTTGTCTTCGTACGACGGATCGAGCAACACCAGCGCGCGGCGCGGCGCCGGCGGCAGCAACGCGAGGATGCCGTCGAATCCGTCGCCCGCATAGAGCATCGCGCGACGGCCTGCGTCGCGGAAGTTATGGCGCAGCACGTCGATCTCAGTGGTGTGCAGTTCGAACAGGCGCATACGGTCCTGCTCGCGCATCTGCCGCCACGCGATATAAGGCGAACCCGGGTAGAAGCGCAACTGGCCGTCCGGATTCAGCGCGCTCACTTCGTCGACGTAGTCGGCAAAGAGCGACGGCAGATCGTTCCGTTCCCATAGTTTGGCGATGCCGGTCTGGAACTCGCCGGTTTTGGTCGCGTAGCCTTCCTTCAGCGAATAGACGCCGGCGCCCGCGTGCGTGTCGATATACCAGTAGGCTTTGTCCTTCTGGCCGAGGTAGCGCAGTAGCTGCAACACGACGGCGTGTTTCAGAACGTCGGCGTGATTGCCTGCATGAAAGGCGTGGCGGTAGCTGAGCATGATGAGGAGACGCTGAAAGAGGGCGTGCCGGTCCAGGGCGGATTCGGCGATGCGAGTGCAATGCGGCAGCACAACTGAAGTGCAGCGCGGTCGCGTATTGTACGCGACGCCGCGTTGCACTCCGTAGTGCGTTGCGCGTGATACGACCCTGATGGTGCGCGGGCCATGCTCCGCGGTCCGGCGAGCGGCCGGTCAATCGTAGGCGTCGCCGACGATCTCTTCGATCCGCTGCTTGATCTCCGGCGTGATTCGCTCGGCCACATCGGCGGATTTCATGTTCTCACCAATCTGTTCGACGCGCGACGCGCCGGTGATTACGGTGCTCACATGCGGATTCTTCAGAATCCACGCAATCGCCAACTGGCCGACCGTGCAGCTCAGCTCGTCGGCGACCTCGCCCAGCTCGCCGACCACGTTGTTCTTGCCGGTATCGGTGAGCTGCTTGCGCAGCCAGTCGTAGCCTTGCAGTTGTGCGCGGCTATCGGCAGGTACGCCGCCGCGGTACTTGCCGGTGAGCAGGCCGGATGCGAGCGGGCTCCAGGTGGTGAGCCCAAGGCCGATATCCTCGTAAAGCCGCTTGTATTCCTGTTCGACGCGCTTGCGGTGGAACAGGTTGTACTGCGGCTGCTCCATGACCGGTTTGTGCAGGTGATGCCGTTCAGCGATCTCGTAAGCTGCGCGGATTTCATCGGCGCTCCATTCGGATGTGCCCCAGTACAGTGCCTTGCCGCGCGTAATCATGTCGCTCATGGCCCAGACGGTTTCTTCGACCGGCGTGTTCGGGTCAGGACGATGACAGAACACCAGATCGACATAATCGAGTTGCAGGCGTTTGAGCGACGAGTCGATCGCGTTCAGCAAATATTTGCGGTTCAGCGTGTGGTACTGGTTCGGCGCTTCGTTGAGCCCCCAGAAGAATTTCGTCGATACCACATAGCTCACGCGCGGCCACGCCAGTTCCTTGAGCGCCTGGCCCATGATCTCTTCGGATTGGCCGCCGGCGTATACCTCCGCGTTGTCGAAGAAGTTGACACCCGCATCGCGCGCGGCCGCAAGCGATTCGCGCGCCGCACGATGATCCACCTGATTGCCGTAAGTGACCCATGAGCCGATGGACAGTTCGCTGACTTGCAGGCCGGAACGGCCCAGACGTCGATAATTCATGCATTCCTCCTTGGTAGTGATGCCGCCGGAATCCCGCTGAGGCGTCCAGTTTAAAGAGATAAGGCCCGATGTGCGTTTTACGGATGCAGTTCACGCGGTTCATGCACAATAGCAGCGTTGGCCGCAGTGCAGCATTCAGCCAAACGGCCTATGCCGTTTGGCTGACGTCACGCCGCCCGCGGCCCGTGGTCTCATTGTTCACCAACTGCATGGAGGTTCTGGATGTCGTCACTGAACACGAATCTGAATGGCAAGGTCGCGGTGGTTACCGGCGCCGCGAGCGGCATCGGCAAGCAGATTGCGCTCACGCTTTCCGCAGCCGGCGCGGCGGTCGCGATCGCCGACCTGAACCAGGACGGCGCGAACGCTGTCGCTGAAGAAATCAAGCAGGGCGGGGGCAAGGCAATCGGCGTGGCGATGGACGTCACGAATGAAGACGCCGTCAACCAGGGCATCGACAAAGTCGCCGCCGAGTTCGGCTCGATCGACATTCTGATTTCCAACGCCGGCATCCAGATCGTCAATCCGATCGAAAACTACTCGTTTTCCGACTGGAAGAAGATGCAGGCAATCCACGTGGACGGCGCCTTCCTTACCACCAAGGCTGCGCTCAAGCACATGTACAAAGACGATCGTGGCGGCATCGTGATCTACATGGGTTCGGTCCATTCGCACGAAGCGTCGCCGCTGAAGTCCGCGTATGTCACGGCCAAACATGCGCTGCTGGGGCTCGCGCGCGTACTGGCCAAGGAAGGCGCGAAACACAACGTGCGCTCGCATGTGGTGTGTCCGGGTTTTGTGCGTACGCCGCTGGTCGACAAGCAGATTCCCGAGCAAGCCAAAGAACTCGGCATCAGCGAAGAAGACGTGGTCAAGCGCGTGATGCTGGGCGGCACGGTCGACGGCATCTTCACCACGGTGGAAGACGTCGCGCAGACGGTGCTGTTCCTGTCCACGTTCCCGACTGCGGCGCTGACCGGCCAGTCCTTTATTGTGAGCCACGGCTGGTATATGCAATAAGGAGGTGCCTATGGCGCAACGCAATCTCAAACGGGCGCGCGTCGGCGCGCCCGGCGGCGGGGAAGGCGAGGGCGCCGGTCCGGCACCCTCCGCGCATCCCAGCCAGCATCTCCGATTCCCGAAATACGAAACCGTCGCATTGATGCTGCAAGGCGGCGGTGCGCTGGGCGCCTATCAGGCCGGCGTCTTTCAGGGGCTTTACGAAGCCGGCATCGAACCGAACTGGCTCGCCGGCATTTCGATCGGTGCGCTGAATACGGCCATCATTGCCGGCAATGCGCCGGAGAAACGCGTCGAGCGGCTGCTGCAATTCTGGGAGACGATCTGCCAGCCGGCGTTCGGGCCACCGTTGCCGGCCTTTATCGAGCACGCGCTGTTCAATTCCAGTGAAGCCGTTCGCAAGGCCTTCACGGCGACGCAGGCAATGGGCGCGATCGTGGAGGGGCAAAAGGGCTTCTTCGTGCCGCGTTTCCCGCCGCCGTTGCCCACCGTCTCCGGGCCGCCGCAATTGGCAAGCTACTACGACACCACGCCGCTCAAGGCCACGCTGGAAGCGTTCTGTGATTTCGATCGCATCAATTCCGGCGAGACGCGTGTGTCGGTGGGGGCGGTGAATTGCGGTACAGGCAATTTCGCCTACTTCGATAACACGCATACGAAACTGAGGCCTGAGCATTTCATGGCGTCAGGTGCGTTGCCGCCGGGTTTCGCGGCGGTCGAAATCGACGGCCAGTACTACTGGGACGGCGGCTTGATGTCGAACACGCCGCTCTATGAGGTGATTCAGACCACGCCGCGTCGCGATACGCTTGCGTTCCAGGTTGATCTCTGGAGCGCGGTCGGGCCGGTGCCGGACAACATCACCGATGTTCAGGGGCGCATGAAAGACATCCAGTACTCGAGTCGCACGCGTCTCGTGACCGATATGCTGCAACGTTCGCAGCGTTTCCGGCATGTGCTGCGCGAGGTGCTCGATCGCGTGCCGTCTGACCAGCGCGACGATCCGTGGTGCAAGCTGGCGGATGAGCTATCGTGTTCGAAGCGCTACAACGTGATCCACCTCATCTATCGGCAGAAGGAATACGAAGGGCATTTCAAAGACTTCCAGTTCGGCCTCACGACAATGCGTGAACACTGGAACAGCGGCCTGGAAGATATCCGCCATTCGCTTGCGCAACCCGATTGGCTCGACATGCCGGATAACGACTCAGGGTTTGTCACGCACGATATCCATCGGGATATGCGCTGAAACCGCCGTGAATGGCAGCAGAAGGCCATATCAGCGACTGACGGCAGCAAGCCGCATCGGTAAGTAACAGTCACACGTCCAGCAGCAGCCGGCCAAAAAAAAACGGCGCCCGAGAGGGCGCCGTTTCTACAAGCAGCTTCAACAAGCAATTCAAGCCGCTTTAGCCAGGCAAGGCGCGTGCGATGAACGCCCCGCGCCCTGAAATGCCTTACTTCAGCACGTGAGCAATCGCGCTAGCCACCACGTCGAGGTTGCGCGTATTCAGCGCAGCCACGCAGATGCGGCCCGTGCTCACCGCGTAGATGCCGAACTCTTCACGCAGGCGATCCACTTGCGGCGCCGTCAGACCCGAGTACGAGAACATGCCGCGTTGTGCGTTCACAAAGCCGAAATCGCGATCCACGCCGCTTGCCTTCAGACGTTCGACCAGACCGTTGCGCATTGCGCGGATACGGTCGCGCATTTCGGCGAGTTCCGTTTCCCACGTGGCGCGCAGTTCAGCCGATGCGAGCACCGCCGCAACCACCGAGCCGCCGTGCGTCGGCGGGTTCGAGTAGTTCGTGCGGATCACGCGCTTCAGTTGCGACAGCACGCGAGCAGACTCTTCCTTGCTTGCCGTGATGATCGACAGTGCGCCGACACGCTCGCCGTACAGCGAGAACGACTTCGAGAACGACGACGACACGAACACGTTCAGTTCCGATGCCGCGAACAGACGGACTGCTGCAGCGTCGGATTCGATCTCGTCACCGAAGCCCTGGTAAGCGATGTCGAGGAACGGCACCAGATTGCGCGCCTTGACGACCTCGACGATCTGCTTCCATTGGTCGACCGTCAGGTCGACGCCGGTCGGGTTGTGGCAGCATGCGTGCAGCACGACAACCGTGCCTGCGGCATAGCTGTTCAGCGCGCTCAGCATGCCTTCGAAGTTCACGCCGTGCGTGTGCGCGTCGTAGTACGGATAGTTCACGACTTCGAAGCCGGCGCTTTCGAACAGCGCGCGGTGGTTTTCCCAGCTCGGGTCGCTGATCGCAACCTTGGTGTTCGGGTTCAGGCGCTTCAGGAAGTCGGCGCCGATTTTCAGCGCGCCCGTGCCGCCCAGTGCTTGCGCCGTCACGACGCGGCCTGCCGCGATCAGCGGCGAGTCGTTGCCGAGCAGCAGCTTCTGCACGGCAGCGTCGTAGGCGGCGATGCCTTCGATCGGCAGATAGCCACGCGGCAGCGCAGCTTCGACGCGTGCCTTTTCCGCCTCGCGCACGGCGCGCAGCAGCGGAATCTTGCCTTCTTCATTGAAGTACACGCCGACGCCAAGGTTGACCTTGGTGGTGCGCGCATCGGCATTGAAAGCTTCGTTCAGGCCCAGAATCGGGTCGCGGGGAGCAAGTTCGACGGCGGAGAACAGAGACATGATGGATGGGCAGCAGTAGTGAAAAGAGGACGGCTTCGAGCGCGGGCGGCCCGGCCAACGGTGCCTGACGGACAATTCAGACGGCGGGCGGGCATCGACGAGCGAGCGCAACTTGCCATTGTAGCGAATCCGCAGGCATTTTTTCGACCAGCGACGGCCGCGAGACTGAATTATTTGCTTGAAAAACAGGCACTCCGGTGTCATGTCGTCGTAGCGGATTTGCTTGGGACGAGGCCGGCAAAGGCTGAACAACTGGCTCAAGCCGGCGGCAAACCGCCTCTGCATCGGCCACCTGGCGTGCATCCCGCCGTCCCCGCAAGCCCTACGCAGACCCGCTCAGCCCGGGTTCCCGCAACCCGTTAGAATAGTTCTTTGCCCAAGGCCCGGTGCCGCTCCCCATGTCCGAACAACATCTGACCGAAGTCGACGAGACGCTTGACGAATCCAAATTCGTCACGTTCGAAGGCTCGCCGTTCCAGCTTTACCAGCCGTATCCGCCCGCCGGCGACCAGCCGACGGCGATCGACACGCTTGTCGAAGGCATTGAGGACGGCTTGTCGTTCCAGACGCTGCTCGGCGTGACCGGCTCCGGCAAAACCTTCACGATGGCCAACACCATCGCGCGGCTCGGCCGGCCGGCGATCGTCTTCGCGCCGAACAAGACGCTCGCGGCGCAGCTCTATTCGGAGTTTCGCGAGTTCTTTCCGCGCAACGCGGTCGAGTATTTCGTTTCGTACTACGACTACTACCAGCCGGAAGCGTACGTGCCGCAGCGCGACCTGTTCATCGAGAAAGATTCGTCGATCAACGAGCACATCGAACAGATGCGGCTGTCGGCCACCAAGAGCCTGATGGAGCGGCGCGACGTGATCATCGTCGGCACGGTGTCGGCGATTTACGGTATCGGCAATCCGTCCGAGTATCACAAGATGATTCTGACGCTACGCACGGGTGACAAGCTCGGCCAGCGCGACATCATCGCCCGGCTGATTGCGATGCAGTACAACCGCAATGAAGCCGACTTCCAGCGCGGTTCGTTTCGCGTGCGCGGCGACACCATTGATATTTTCCCGGCTGAGCACGCCGAAATGGCGGTGCGCATCGAATTGTTCGACGACGAAGTCGAGACGCTGCAACTGTTCGATCCGCTCACCGGCCGCGTGCGGCAGAAGATTTCGCGTTTCACCGTGTACCCGTCGTCGCACTATGTGACGCCGCGTGACACCGTGGTGCGCGCGGTCGAAACAATCAAGACCGAACTACGCGACCGGCTCGAGTTCTTCTATAGCAACGGAAAGCTCGTCGAAGCGCAGCGGCTCGAGCAGCGCACCCGCTTCGATCTGGAAATGCTGCAGGAGTTGGGTTTCTGCAAGGGGATCGAGAACTACTCGCGGCACTTCTCGGGCGCCGCCCCCGGCGAGCCGCCGCCGACACTGGTCGACTATTTGCCGCCCGACGCGCTGATGCTGCTCGACGAGTCGCACGTGCTGATCGGCCAGCTGAACGGCATGTATAACGGCGACCGGGCACGTAAAGAGAATCTGGTCGACTACGGTTTTCGCCTGCCGTCAGCGCTCGATAATCGTCCGCTCAAGTTCAACGAGTTCGAGCGCAAGATGCGCCAGGTCGTGTTCGTGTCGGCCACGCCGGCAGATTACGAGAAAAAGACGGCGGGGCAGGTGGCCGAGCAACTCGTGCGTCCAACCGGCCTCGTCGATCCGGAAATCGAGGTGCGCCCGGCGCGCACCCAGGTCGACGATGTGCTCGCCGAGATCAACGAGCGCGTCAAAGTCGGCGACCGCGTGCTGGTCACGGTGCTGACCAAGCGTATGGCGGAGCAGCTCACTGAGTTTCTGGCCGACCACGGCGTCAAGGTGCGCTACCTGCACAGCGACATCGATACGGTGGAGCGGGTGGAAATCATCCGCGATTTGCGGCTGGGCACGTTCGACGTGCTGGTCGGGATCAACCTGCTGCGCGAGGGGCTGGATATTCCGGAAGTCTCGCTGGTCGCGATTCTCGACGCGGACAAAGAAGGCTTCCTGCGCGCGGAGCGCTCGCTGATCCAGACCATCGGCCGGGCGGCACGTAACGTGAACGGCAAGGCGATTCTCTATGCGGACAGAGTGACCGACTCGATGCGCCGCGCCATCGACGAAACCGAGCGGCGGCGCACCAAGCAGATTGCCTATAACCTGGAGCGCGGCATTACGCCGCGCGGTGTGGTCAAGCGGATCCGCGACATCATCGACGGCGTGTATAACGTCGACGATGCGCGTGCCGAGCTGAAGGAACAGCAGACTCGGGCGAAATTCGAGGACATGTCCGAGAAGCAGCTCGCCAAGGAACTCAAGCGTCTCGAAAAACAGATGATGGAGCACGCGAAGAATCTCGAATTCGAGAAGGCCGCGCAGACCCGCGATCAACTGGCGCTGCTGCGGCAACGCGTGTTCGGCGCGAACGTCGGCGACCACGTGCCCGGCGTTTAATCGACCCCTCCTTACGCTCAGGGCGCGGCAATGTGCCGCGCCTTGTCTTTCCTACGCCTTACACCCCGCCAACACCTTCATCCGCGCTTTCCTGAAGGCCGCCTTAAGACCCCCGCTGCCATAAGGCTTTGCGCGCGACCGCATTTGTTCTCCCTACCAATCAGTGATAAACTCGACCAATATTGAGAATGGTTCGCATTAACGTTCGTAAAGAGTCTTACGGTCCGCCGCGCCTGTTCAGGAACGCCCGGATCGCGGCATAAAACGCATGCGCAACGCACTGTTCCAATGGGTTCGATTCCAGTCTGATAAAAACAAGGAGTTTCAATGCGGATTTCTTCATTTGTGCGCGGTGGCGCAGCGGCGGTGGCGGCAGTCGCGGCGCTTTCCGCAACGGCAGCGGAATACCCGATCGGCAAGCAGCAGATTCAGGGCGGCATGGAAATCGGCGCGGTCTACCTGCAGCCGGTCACGATGGAACCCGAAGGCATGATGCGCAAGGCGTCGGACTCGGACATCCACCTGGAAGCCGACATCCACGCGGTCAAGAACAATCCGACCGGTTTCGCCGAAGGCGACTGGATGCCGTATCTGCAAGTTCGTTATGAGTTGACGAAAGCCGGTTCGAATCAGACCCAGAAGGGCGACATGATGGCGATGGTCGCTAACGACGGTCCGCACTACGGCGACAACGTCAAGCTGCAAGGTCCGGGCAAATATCACCTGAAGATGATCGTCGAAGCGCCGATGCAAACCGGCCACATGGCGTTCGGCCGTCACGTCGACAAGGAAACCGGCGTGGGTCCGTGGTTCAGGCCGATTACGCTCGAATACGATTTCACGTACGCGGGTATCGGCAAGAAGGGCGGTTACTGATCGCCGCAGACGCAGATCATCACGGCTCGTCACGCGTCGCTTGTGGCCACGCGTGAGCGAAGGAGTGAATGCAGCAGGCGGCGTGCGGACAACAAATCCCGCCGCGCCGCGTTTTCCGGAAAGGCTAATGAGAATTAACCGAAAGATCGCGATCCTCGCCATGACCACCCTGCTGGCGGGCGCCGCGCACGCGGCGGATCTGCCGACCTTCAAGCTGGAAATGACCGACGGCAAGCTGAATCCAGCTCGCATCGAAGTGCCGGCGGGGCAGCGTATCAAGATCGAAGTGCGCAATACCGGCAAGGGCGCGGCCGAGTTCGAAAGCGTGCAGTTGCGCAAAGAAAAGGTGTTGGCGCCGGGTGCGGAGTCGTTTGTCGTGATTGCTCCGCTGGAGCCGGGCGAATACAAGTTCTTCGACGATTTCCATCAGCAGGCGCAAGGCGTGATCGTCGCGAAGTAGCGGCTTGGGACGCGAGCGCATGCCCTGGACAAAAAGGTCACGCGTTCGCCGCAGTAGCAGAAGGGTAGAAGGGAGAGCTTGGATGGGTCAGATTCTATTCATTGTGTGGCGGGAAAGTGTCGAGGCCTTGCTGGTCGTCGGCATCCTGTACGCGTGGTTGAAAAATGGCGACGACGATGCGCGCCGCGGTTTGCCGTACCTGTGGGGCGGGGTCGCGGCCGGTGTGATCGCGGCGGTCGCGCTTGGCGCGGCGCTGGTCGGTTTCACCGAAGTGCTCTCCGGTGACGCGCAGGATTATTTCCAGACCGCCATGGTGCTGGTCGCGTGTGTGCTGATCGTGCAGATGGTGTTGTGGATGAAGCAGCACGGCCGGTCCCTCAAGCGCGACATGGAACAGTCGTTGCAAAAGAGCAAGCACGATTCGAACTGGTGGGGCGTCGCCTTGCTGGTCGCATTGGCGATCGCTCGCGAAGGCAGTGAAACGGTGATCTTCCTGTACGGTCTCGGCTTTGGCCAATCGGGTCACGTGGACGGCAGTCAGATGCTCGCGGTGTTGATCGGCCTCGGTCTCGCGTTCCTGACCTTCTACGTGCTGCAGTTGGGCGGCAAATACTTCTCGTGGCGGCTCTTCTTCCGCGTCACGGAAATCATGCTGCTGTTCCTCGGTGCGGGCCTGTTCCAGACCGGCGTCGACAAGTTGATCGACAAGGAAATCCTGCCGACGATCATCGATCAGATGTGGAATTCGTCAGTAATCCTCGACGATTCGAGCACCTTGGGTTCGCTGGTCGCGACGCTCACCGGTTATCGCGCCCACCCGGCGCTGATGAATCTGATTGCCTACGCCGTGTATTGGGCGGTCGTTTATCTGCTGGTGCGCCGCGCGAATCGCAAACCGGTACAGCAAGCCGTAGGGCGCGCAGCATGAGCACCGTCATGACCCGCCCGGGGCGCCTTGCCGCGGCCGGGCAGTGGATGCAGCGTCACGGCGGCTTCATTCGCGGCATTCAGTGGGTCGTGGTGGCGGTGTACGCGTTCCTGATTCTCGTGCCGGCGGCGATGCCGCTGCCGGACGACACCGCGCATCTGTGGAATAACCTGACGCTTGCCGCGCAGTTTGTGTTCTGGGGCATCTGGTGGCCCTTCGTGCTGCTGTCGATGGTGATGCTGGGCCGTGTCTGGTGCGGCGTGCTGTGTCCAGAAGGCGCGCTCGCCGAATTCGCCAGCAAGTATGGTCGCGGCTGGGCGATTCCGCGCTGGATGCGCTGGGGCGGCTGGCCGTTCGTCGCGTTCGGCATCACCACCATCTACGGGCAGATGGTCAGCGTCTACCAGTATCCGAAGGCAGTGCTGCTGGTGCTCGGCGGCTCGACCTTCGCGGCGATGATCATCGGCTTGCTATACGGGCGCGAGAAGCGCGTCTGGTGCAAGTATCTGTGCCCCGTCAACGGGGTTTTTTCACTACTGGCGCGTCTCGCGCCGTTCCACTACAAAGTCGATGAAGACGCGTGGCGACGTTCGTACAAGAACGGCGAACATGGGCATCGCGTAATTCCGATCAATTGCGCGCCGCTGGTGCCGTTGCGCAATATGAAGGGCGCGTCGGACTGTCATATGTGCGGCCGTTGCAGCGGGCATCGCGACGCCATCGCGCTGACGTGGCGCGCGCCGTCGTCGGAAGTCGTGCAGCTCGGCGACAAACAGGCGAACCCGTGGGATACCGCGTTGATCCTGTACGGCCTGCTCGGCATCGCGATCGGTGCGTTTCACTGGACCGCTTCGCGCTGGTTCATCGATCTGAAGATGTTCTTCGCCACGTGGCTGGTCGATCATGACATCACCTGGCCGCTCGACACTAACGCGCCGTGGTTCCTGTTCACGCATTACCCCGAGCAGAACGACGTGTTCTCGTGGCTCGACGGTACGATGGTGATCGGCTACATCCTCGCCACGGCGCTGGTGTACGGCACGGCGCTGCTGGTGCTGCTGATGGGCGCGACGCGCACGCTGGGGCGTTTCAACTTCGTGCGTCTGCATCATTTGACGCAAGGCCTGATTCCCATTGCCGGCGCAGGCGTGTTTCTCGGTTTGTCGGCGACCACGCTGTCGCTGCTGCGTGCGGAACATGTGTCGTTGTGGTGGGCGTCGGATATGCGTATCGCGATTCTGGCGATTGCCAACCTGTGGAGCGCCTGGCTCGCCTGGCTCGTCACACGCCGCTACAGCGCGCGCTTCGTTCAACGCGGCCTCGCGATGGTGTGGTTCGTCGCGGCGCTCGCGGTTGTCGATAGCGCATGGTGGTTGATGTTCTGGGGCTGGGCGTCGAAGTGAGTCTGAACGCTGCGACGCGTTATCGAGACTCTATCGGCGCCGTGCCAAACAAAAAGCCGTGGAGATGACAGCATCCCACGGCTTTTAAATTTGCTTGTTTGCAACACACGTCGTTTCGTGTATCCGCATTGGGTGAGAACCAAAAAAGCGGCCTGGCTTGCTGCGACGGCTGGCTTGGTGTCTGCACGAAGGGGTCTAGTTCTCACGTGCAAGCCGTCGTGGCTGGCTACTGCCTAACACCTCTCGAGGAGGTGGTCCCCACAATACCCGGTACGACCTTCTATTCGTTCTCACCTGTTACTTCGTCAGGATCAGCTTGCCCAGGCGCGTTGCCCGCAACTGGTAGGTTTCGCCGTTATGCAGGATGCTGACGTGGCTATGTCCTTGCAGCAGTGCGTCGCTGCGTACGACCCGATCCGCCGTTTCGCCCGAACCGTTGGCGCGATCCGCAGCGGGCTTCGCGGCGGTTGCCGTCGCCGTCGATGCTTTCGGACGGCTGGTCAGCGCGGCCGTCGGGCGGCGCAGGCTGAGCATGGAAGAGCGGTTGAGATCGGTCATTCGTTTTTGCTGTTGTCGATTCGATGGATTAATTCTAAATGATAACCATTCCCATTTGAAAGAAAGAGAAATTCATCGGATCTGACTTTCGATAGTTGAATGATGGGGAGCAGGGCGACAAGGGAAGGCAGGCCGCCTTCTACAGGGCGGCCTCACGCAGCGCAACGGCGCGGGCAGAACGCCCGCACGCGATTCAATGCAACGAACCAGGCTCCTGCTTGGTCTGCACGTACTGGCGGATCAGCCGCACGGTATCGATATCGTTCTCGCGATACGCTGACTTCACGATCTCTTGCGTCGTCACAGCGTCCTGGTCGTCGGAGACCGGCAAGGTGGTCGTGTATTCGAAGCGCAGGAACAATTGCAATTCGTCAGGCTGCTCGATGGTCATCGTCAGCGAGCCGCCCACATAGTCCGCGGTCGGCAGGATGTCGTAGCGCACGCTCTGACGATCCTGAAGCGTGACACGGTCGCGCACAGTGGCCTGGCCGTAGTGCAGTTCGCGCTCGAGCGTGTCGCCTTCGCGCGAAAGGATGGTGCAACTGTCGAGTCCGATCACGAACAGTTGCGGCTGTTCGGCACGCAGCACGAGACCCTCCCACAACTGCTCGCGGGTCATCGAGTCGACTAACGGATTCAACGGATCGTTGATCTGGATAAGGTGTTCGAAATTCAAAACGACGGCTTCCTATGAAAGCGTTTTACAACATTCAGCCCGGTTGAGCCGGCTCCCGCCATTGTCGCGCCCAGCGAGCTATCGCGCCAACGTGCTGACGCGTGAGGCCGCATGGCGTCATGCAACGGCAAGACCCGAACGTATCGTGATCGAATGCGTGAGGATCTTGTGAACCGGGCACGCATTGGCAATCTGCAAGAGTCGTTCCCGCTGCTCGTCGGTCAGATCGCCTTCCAGCACGATCTTGCGGTCGATGGTCGAGCCTGCCTCGCCGGTTTCCATCGACAGCGCCACGCGCACGCCAGCGAGCGGCCAGCCCTTACGCTGAGCGTACATCTTCAGCGTGATCGACGTGCAGGCCCCGAGGCTCGACAGCAATAGCGCGACGGGCGCCGGCCCGCGATCGCCGCCGCCAAGCGACTCAGGTTCGTCGGCGAGCCACGTGTGCTTGCCGTCGTCGAAATGGACCTGGAAATTCGTCGAACCGATGTGGGCGGTGACGGTGGACTCTGCCATGCGCGCTCCTGAACAGGGACGGAAATCGCCGCGCGCCACGGTCCGTCATGGTTAGACAGCGTGGCGCGCGGCATGAATTGCTATTGTGAACGAATTTACCGGCCTTCGCGCCCATGTGCGGCGGCGCCGGCGCCGGCGCCGGCGGCGTGGTGAGCGCCGCGCCACCGCAATCGTGAGCGGCGGCGCGTGCCGAAGTGGCCGATTAGTGGGTGATCGCGCCCATGCGTCCGGCCTGGTAATCGGTCACGGCCTGACGGATTTCATCTTCCGTGTTCATCACGAACGGGCCGTAGCGCACCACCGGTTCCTTCAGCGGCACGCCGCCGAGCAGCAACACTTCAAGCGGCTCGGCGCCGGCCGTGAGCGTGACCGATTCGCCGTCGTTCTGAAACACAACCATCTTCTGCGCGTCGATTTCCTGTCGCGCCTCGCCTTCGCCATAGAAGCCCTTGCCGGACAGGCTGTAAGCAAACACGCGATAGTCGGCGGGCACCGGCTGCTGGATCGTCGCGCCCGGTTGCAGCGAGAAATGCTGATACAGGATCGGCGTGCGCGTTTCGATCGCCGCCTTCACACCGAGCGCTTCGCCTGCGATCACCTTGACGGTGACCTTACCGTCCGCGGACGTTGCGACCGGAATGCTGGCCGACGGTATCTCCTGATAGCGCGGCGCGATCATCTTGTCGCGGCGCGGCAGATTCACCCACAGTTGCACGCCGTGCACGCGCCCACCGGTGCGCAGGAACGACGGGTCCGGCATCTCACTGTGCACGACCCCTGCGCCCGCCGTCATCCATTGCACGTCGCCGGGACGCAGCGTGCCCGAATGGCCCGCCGAATCCTTGTGGCCGAACTGGCCCTCGAGCGCGTACGTGACGGTCTCGAAGCCGCGATGCGGATGATCCGGCGCACCTTTCGCCTCGCCCGGCGCGTAGTCGATCGGCCCCATTTCGTCGAGCAGCAGGAACGGATCGAAATCCATCAGCAAACGGGTCGGAAACGGGCGGTGAACGATAAAGCCGCCGCCTTCGGTCGTGCGAACAGCGGGAAACGTGCGTTCGATCGTGCGTGTCGTGCTCATCAAAGTCACCTTGAAAAATGGGGAATAGCGTTATTTTTGAAACATGGAGCTATTATAGGGACCGTTTTCCTAGGTGCCAGCCACCGTCACGCAATGGATTGTTCTATTACTGGAACGATGAGATGAAGATCGATTCACACAATCTGAATGACCTGATGTACTTTTCGCAGGTCGTCGAACACGGTGGTTTTTCCGCGGCCGAGCGCGTTCTGGGCATTTCCAAGTCGCGCCTGTCGCGCCGGCTGACCGAGCTGGAAGCATCGCTGGGCGTTCGTTTGCTGCAGCGCTCCACCCGCAAGCTGGCGCTCACCGAAGCCGGCCAGCTCTTCTACCAGCACTGTCAGGCGATGCTGAGCGAGGCCCAGGCGGCCGTTAATGTCGTGCAGCAGCTGCGCTCGTCGCCGCGCGGTACGGTGCGCGTCAGCGTGCCAGTGACGATTTCGCAGACGATTCTGTCGCAGATCCTGCCGGAATTCATGCATCGCTATCCGGAAGTGCGCGTGGTCATGCGCGTGACGAACCGTGTGATCGATCTGTTCGAGGATTCGATCGACATCGCGCTGCGCGTGCGTTCCGATCCGCCAGAAAACGCCAACATCGTCGTGCGCCCGTTGTGGCGCACGCAGCAGATGCTGGTTGGTGCGCCGAGCCTGTTGCAGCAGAATGCGCCGCCGCTGTTACCTGGCGATCTGAGCCGTTTTGAAACGCTCGACGTGCCGACAGGCGACGGCCGCCACGTCTTCAATCTGATCGCTCCCGATGGCACGCACCACGCGCACGAACACGAGCCGCGCCTCGTCACCGCCGATCTGATGACGATTCGTGAAGCGGTGCTATCCGGCGTCGGTATCGCCGCATTGCCGGAAATGATGTACGGCAGCGCGTTGCGCGCGGGACAGTTGTCGCCGGTGATGCCGGGGTGGACCCTTCCGACGCCGCAGTTGTACGCGGTATTTGTGTCGCGGCAGGGGATGGTGCCGGCTGTGCGCGCATTCGTCGATTATCTGGTCGAAATGCTCGATCCGGACGAAGGTAAGCACATCACGGGCGAGTGTCCGACGCGTGCAGCGCAAGACGCTGCGCAGCCCGTTCTAGCGGTCGCTTCATAGCACGTATTACGCGCTGCAACATCGCTTTTAGCATTTAAGCGCGGCTTGTCATGAGTACTTTCAATGACAGTTTGCTTGAATGCGCGCGCTCACAGGCCTATAGTGAAATCCCTTCGCTAAGGAGTCTCTTATGCGAAAACTCATGGCCTCTATGATAGTGGGCCTGATAGGGCTGACCGCGCTGTCCGTGTCGATCACGGCTGTCGCATGCGGTGACTCGAGCTATCAGTCATCTTCTGATGGTAAATGATCCCGCCGCCCGAAGGCGCCGAGTGCGCACAAAAAAGGCCTTCATCTGACGATGAAGGCCTTTTACTTTTAGCCCTTGTTTCAAGGGCTTTTCTGTTTTTCGGCAGGCGCTGCTTAACAGTGGCGGGTTGCCGCGCGCGGATCACGTGCCGTTATTTGCCTTTAGGCTGCGTGACGAAGCCGATCTTCGTGAGGCCGCCGGCCTGCGCCGCCGACATCACTTCCGCCACTTTTTCGTACGCGACCTTGCGGTCCGCATCCAGATGCAGTTCCGGCTGCGGATTCGCTTGTGCAGCCTCTGCGATCTTCGCGCGCAACGCCGCGTCGTCGACCTTCTTGTCGTCCCACAACACGTTGCCGTCCGCGTCGATGACGACCGTTACTTGTGCGGGCTTGGTATCTTCTTTCTGACTGCTCGCATGCGGTAGATCGATTTTGACCGCGTGACGAATCACCGGAATCGTCACCATGAAGACGATCAGGAGAACCAACATCACGTCGACGAGCGGCGTCATGTTGATTTCGTTCATCAGGCCGTCGTCATCGTCGTCGGCGAAGGGGCTCATTGCCATCGGAATGCCTCGTCGATCAGTGGGCGCGCGTGGCGAGGCGCAAACCGTCGCCGCGCTTGGACGACGACAGACGGGCGCCCGTCACGAAGAAGGCGTGCAGACCGTGCGCGAAGCGGCTCAGCTTGGCGACAATCGCCTTGTTGGCACGCGTCAAGGCGTTGTAGCCGAGCACCGCCGGAATCGCAACGAACAGGCCGAACGCGGTCATGATCAGCGCTTCGCCGACCGGACCCGCAACCTGATCGATCGACGACTGGCCGCTTGTGCCGATCGCCAGCAGTGCGTGATAGATGCCCCACACCGTGCCGAACAGGCCGACGAACGGCGCCGTGCTGCCGATCGACGCGAGAATCGCCAGGCCGCTTTGCATGCGCGCGACGCTTTCATCCATCGTGTCCTTCAGGCAGCGCGTCACCCAATCCGACACGTCCATGCGATCGTGCAGATGCGGCTGCGTCTGATGATGGTGATCCGCGGCCTCCTGGCCCGACAACGCGAGTGCCAGGAACGGATTGTCCTGCGGCGTCGACGATCCAGCGCCGAGTTTCTTCACGCCGTCGGCGAGATCGTCCGAATGCCAGAACTGCTGCTCGGCATTCTTCGTGAGACGCTTCAGGCGCATCACATTCCAGCCTTTGATGACGATTACGCTCCACGACATCACCGACATGATCAACAGCGCGAGCGCGATACCGCGTGTCACGAAATCCCCTTGCGCCCACACGTGCGCCAATCCGTAGTTTTGCATTGCAATTCCTTGTTTTTAAAATCTGCCTCAATCGTTCAGATTGAAGTTGTAAGGCTGGGTGTACGTGGCCCGAATCGGCTGACCGTTCTCGAGATAGGGCTTGCAGGCACTCGCGTGCGCTGCGGCAACTGCGGCATCGTCCAGACGGTTGAAACCGCTGCTCTTCTTCAGTTCGATGCTCTCGAGCTTGCCCGTCAGTCCGACCACGAACTTCACATAGGCGGTGCCGGTTTCACCGCGTCGCCTGGACAGCGACGGGTACTCGGGCGTGACCATGTTGCAGTCGATGTGCGAAACGTTTTTCGGCGCGGTGATTTCCATCGTCGGACGGCCGACTGCCGGCGTAGCCTGAGCGGGCGGTGCGGCCGGCGCGGGCGGTGTCGGAGCAGCCTCTGCGACTGGCGTGGGCGATGGCGCAGCGGCCTCGGGCAGCGGCGTAGGCGTCGGTTTGGGCGTCGGTGTCGGCTTTGACTGAACTTTGGCTTTGGTATGGACCGGCGGCGTCGGCTTGGGCGGTGGCGGCGCGATCGATTGCAGCGCGACGGGCGCGGCCACGGGCGCCGGCGGCAGCAACTGCGCGGTCATGACGCGCGATTCGAGCACCGGTTGCACGGGCTCATGACGGAGCGTCAGGACTACCGCAAGCAAAGCGACGTGAATTGCCGCGACCGCGGCAGTCACGGTCAAGGTACGGGAGTTCATTCGGGGGAGCGAAGCCAGCGTGGCGCCGGCTGAAACGGTATGCGAGGCCTGCATGTTAGCGTGGCGACGTGCCGTCGATGCGGCAAGTCAGACAAGACATCGTCATGTTCGGAAGATCAGCAGCGAAATGAACAAAGTAGTCACGAAACCAATCAGCAATTCCATCTCGAACTCCTTTTAACGGATGATCGGGTAGCTGGCTGGTACGGATACTGGCTTGCTGACGGCAGTGGGATAACGCGTGACGCCGCGCATGAAACGGCGCGTAAAACAGAGCATGAAGCGACGAAGCAACGAACACCCGAGGCGCGGCGTGGGCCGCGCCTTCAAGTCCCGCCTCAGGCGGCCTTGCGTTCGTAAAACGTCAGCGGCATAACTTGCGAGTGATGGTCGAAACCGCAGCGGCTTGCGCACACGCCGCTTTCCATCATGACGTCGCGCACGGAATCCGCGCACTTGCCGCAGCAGGAGGCGACACCGAGTTCGAACTGGAGTTCGTCGAACGAGTCGACGCCTTCCGCGATCGAGGCACGGATCTTTCGGTCAGAAACAGACTTGCAGACACAGACAATCATGGCAGGGCGTCATAGCTAACGTTAATGCGAACTATTATCATTTTGATTGGGCCTTTTGGCAAGCGTCCTGCATGATTTTTTGTAACAAAACCAGACTCTTAGAAGGGTTTCGTCTAACGGATGAGGTTCGGGGCGAGCGGCGGGAAGGGCGTAAAAACGCCTAAAAAGCGCGCAGAAAGGCCGCGCAGCGGCCCAAAACGCAGCGGGCGAGGGTTTTATGCGGCTTGGGAATCCGGCGCTGCCGTGCGGCGCGACGGGATCACGACCTGCTCGACCGCCGTGTCGATTTGCAGCAGCGTAGCGGCGAGCTGTTGCTGATGCGTGCCGTCGCCGGTCGAATAAAAGCGGGGCAGAACAGCGTCGGCGCTTTCCGGGGTGGCGCGCAACCCGTGCTGGTCGAGTACCCGTTCCAGCTGGCGCGCGATGGCCACGCTCGTATCGATCAGCGTCAGCCGGTCGCCGACGATGTCGCAAATCGCCGCATCGAAAAACGGGTAGTGGGTGCAGCCGAGCACGAGCGTATCGGCGCCGGCATCGAGCATGGGCTGCAGGTAGCTGCGCAGCAGCGCACGCAGTTCGGCGGAGCCTACGTCACAGCGTTCCACCGCCTGCACGAGCCCGTGGCCTGGTTGGCAAAGAAAGCGGCAATCGGCGGCGTAGCGCTCCAGCAGTGCCTGAAAGCGGGCACTGCGCAAGGTCACTTGTGTGGCGAGCACGCCGGCGACACGCGTTTTCGACTGCAGCGCGGCCGGTTTGATACCCGGCTCGACGCCAATCAGCGGAATGGACAGCGTTTCGCGGACCAGTGCGATGGATTGCGCGGTCGCCGTGTTGCATGCGACCACCAGTGCCTTGGCGCCTTCCTTGACTAGCCATTCGCCAATTGCGAGGGTACGGTCGGCGATGAAGTCGTCGTCGCGTTCGCCGTAGGGGGCGTAGCGCGAGTCGGCGACGTAGATGAGCGCTTCGCCGGGCAGTTGCGCCCGGACCGCCCGCAGCACTGACAAACCGCCCAGACCCGAGTCGAATATGCCGACCGGCGCGCGCGAACTGCCACCTGAGGTGGCGATCCGGGCACTCGAAGATGATGATTCTGCGGGCATAGGCGATGAGGACACGCGCGGCATAGCAGTCACGGGAAACTCACGAAAACGGGGAGGTGCGCAAGTATATCGCCCGCGCGGCGCCGACTCTGGCAAACAAGCTGGCCAATAGGCTGGCCAACGAGATCGCGTATGAGCAGGCCCATGAGCCGGCGTGTGGGCTTTTCCAACATGGTCCGATCAGGACTCGATCGAACCCATTGCGGTTTGCTGGTAATTCTGGATACCGACCTTGTCGATCAGGTCGATCTGGGTTTCAAGCCAGTCGATATGTTCTTCCGTGTCGTCGAGAATCTTCACGAAGATTTCACGCGAGATGAAATCGCGAACCGATTCGCAATGCACGATCGCTTCTTTGCAGGTGCTTTGCGAAATCTGTTCGAGCTTCAGATCGCATTCAAGGATTTCTTTGGTTTCTTCGCCGATCAACAGCTTGTGCAGGTCTTGCAGGTTCGGCAGGCCGTCGAGCATGAAAATGCGTTCGATTAGCCAGTCGGCGTGCTTCATTTCGCCGATCGATTCGTCGTATTCATGCTTGCCGAGTTTTTCGAGGCCCCAGTGCTTGTACATCCGCGCGTGCAGGAAGTACTGGTTGATGGCGGTGAGCTCGTTCTTGAGTTGGGAGTTCAAATACTCGATAACTTTCTTGTCGCCTTGCATGGGGATTCCTTATGGGAGTTTTGAATTTTCAACAACAATAAACGCCAGGCCTTAAAAAGCCAAGGAAACAGAAGCATCTTTTGACATTGTTCCTGGCATCACGCGTGGCACTTCGCGTGGCACTTCGCGTGGCAACAAGCGTGGCAACAAGCGTGGCAATAAAAAAGCCGGGACCGCAGCCCCGGCTTCTTGATGCGCGTGACAGGCGTTAGCGGCGAATTAAACCGTCGCGACCGGAATCTTGCCGATCTTGGCTTGCCATTCCTTCGGGCCGGTCTGGTGCACCGAGGTGCCGTTCGAATCAACGGCGACCGTTACCGGCATGTCCTGCACGTCGAATTCGTAGATCGCTTCCATGCCGAGGTCTTCGAACGCGAGAACCTTCGCGCTGCGAATTGCCTTCGACACGAGGTAAGCAGCGCCGCCCACGGCCATCAGATACGCAGCCTTGTGCTTCTTGATTGCTTCGATCGCAACCGGGCCACGCTCGGCTTTACCGATCATCGAAATGAGACCGGTTTGCGACAACATGGTCTCGGTGAATTTGTCCATGCGTGTGGCGGTGGTCGGGCCGGCGGGGCCGACGGCTTCGTCGCGCACCGGATCGACCGGGCCGACGTAGTAGATCACGCGGTTGGTGAAGTCGACCGGCAGCTTTTCGCCCTTCGCCAGCATATCGGCGATGCGCTTATGCGCGGCGTCGCGGCCCGTTAACATCTTGCCCGACAACAACAACGTCTGGCCCGGCTTCCAGGCGGCGACTTCTTCCGGCGTCAGCGTGTTCAGATCGACGCGCTGGCTCTTTTCCGTATCCGGTTCCCACTGCACCTTCGGCCATGCGTCGAGCGACGGCGCTTCGAGCTTCGCCACGCCCGAGCCATCCAGCGTGAAGTGCGCGTGACGGGTCGCCGCGCAGTTCGGGATGATCGCGATCGGCTTGCTCGCAGCGTGCGTCGGTGCAGCCATGATCTTCACGTCGAGCACAGTGGCAAGACCGCCGAGACCTTGTGCGCCGATGCCGAGCGCGTTGACCTTCTCGTGCAGTTCGACACGCAGTTCTTCGATCCAGTCCTTCGGGCCGCGGGCGATCACGTCCTGAATGTCGATCGGATCCATCAGCGATTCCTTCGCCATCACCATCGCTTTCTCAGCGGTGCCGCCAATGCCGATGCCGAGCATGCCCGGCGGGCACCAGCCTGCGCCCATGGTCGGCACGGTCTTCAGAATCCAGTCGACGATCGAGTCCGACGGGTTCAGCATCGCGAACTTCGATTTGTTCTCCGAGCCGCCGCCCTTGGCTGCGACCTGCACGTCGACTTTGTCACCCGGCACGATCTCGTAGTGGATCACGGCCGGTGTGTTGTCCTTCGTGTTCTTGCGCGCGCCTTCCGGCGGGCTCACGATCGACGCGCGCAGCACGTTGTCCGGGTTCAGGTAACCGCGGCGCACGCCTTCGTTGATCATCTCGGTGACGCCCATCGTCGCACCGTCCCACCGCACGTCCATGCCGACCTTCACGAACACCGTGACGATGCCGGTGTCCTGGCAGATCGGTCGCTTGCCTTCGGCGCACATACGGCTGTTGGTGAGAATCTGCGCGATCGCATCCTTCGCGGCCGGACTCTCTTCGAGTTCGTATGCGCGGCCCAAGGCCTGGATGTAATCGAGCGGGTGGTAATAGCTGATGTACTGAAGCGAATCAGCAATGCTCTGAATCAGATCTTCCTGTTTGATGACGGTCATGGCTAGCTCAGTGGGGACAGTGGCGCTTGTTGTCGGACACGCAGGGCAGTGCGGTCAGTCGTGCGCCTTCAGGGGAGTGGAACCGGTCGAACTCACGACATGCAGCGCCGTGGGTTCCTGAAAATGTTTCGGATGCGTATGGGTGGTCAGACGGTCGACGAGAGCCATCACCAGCGCCGACACGAGGAACGCGACGTGGATAATGACCTGCCACATGATGGTGTGCGTCGAATTCTGATCGGGGCTGATGAAGGTCTTCAGCAGATGGATCGACGAGATGCTGATCAGCGCCATCGACAATTTGACCTTCAGCACGCCGGCGTTCACGTGGTCGAGCCATTCCGGTTCGTCCGGATGACCCTCCACGCCTAAGCGCGACACGAAGGTTTCATACCCGCCGACGATCACCATGATCAGCAGGTTCGAGATCATCACCACGTCGATCAGGCCAAGTACCACCAGCATGATGTTGGTCTCGTCGAGCGTCATGGACGCGCTGACCAGATGCCAGACTTCTTTCAGGAACAGGACGACGTAGACACCTTGGGCGACGATCAGGCCCAGGTAGAGCGGCACTTGCAGCCAACGGCTCATGAAGATGATGGCGGGCAGCGGGCGCATCGGGCGGCGCTGACGGGCTGAGTCGGGTCGCGAGGCGGACATAGGCAAGAGTCAGATGAAACGCAGGTGACGGAACACGGACTAAATGCGCTGATCCGAAGCGCAAACCAAACGCGCGGATCGAGCACGCAAACCAGGGCGCAGACGGCGCGGAACGCGGCCAGGGGAGGCCGGAAAAGCTCGCGTCAGGCGCGCTATTGTACAGCGTCGGCTGAATTTGCTGCGGCGCGGCGGGCAGGGCGAGGCGGCGCCCGCTTGACCTTCAGGCTCGCCAGCCCGATCCCTGCCACCACGCACGCGAGCGCGATGCCGTGCGCGAGCGTGGGCCGCTCGTCGAGAAAGACGATGCCGTAGAGGGCTGCGGCCACCGGCAGCACGGCGCTGAACACGCCTGCGAGACTGCCCGGCACATAGCGAATGCCCTTCATCCACAGCCAGAACGAGAAGATGCTCGCCGATAGCCCGTACCACAGCACCAGCGTCCAGACGCTAACTGGCACGGCGCGATAGTCGAAATGCAGCAGCGCGGTGGCGCCGAGCGGCAGCATCAGCAGCAGGCCGAACATATGCGTGTAGGCGCAGATGTCGATCGGCGCGAGCGTTTGCGTCAAACGGCGCGACAGGATGATGTAAAGCGATTCGCAGCACACGGCGCCCAGCACCATCAGATTGCCGGTGAACGAAGTCTCGCCGCCCGCGTTCTCATCCACATGGGCGAGATTGATGACAACCACGCCGACGATCGCCAGCGCGATCGATGCGAGTGCCCGACCGTTCGGACGCTCTTTGAGGATCAGCCACGAGAGCAGCGCCACGACGGCGGGAATCGTGCTGGTGATGACGCCGGCCGCGACCGCGCTGGTGCGCTGCACGCCGCCCAGCATCAGCAACGTGAACCCGAAGGTGCCGAACAGCGCCTGCAAAAACAGGTTGAGCCATTCATCGCGTTTGACACGGCGCAGCTTGGCGACGCGCAGCAGCGGCCACAACACCGCCATTGCAATGACGAAGCGCAGCAGCGCGAACAGGGGGACCGGGACGAACTCGACGATTGATTTACCGATTCCGACATTGCTGCCGACCAGCAGCATCGAGGTAATGAGAAGCAGGGAGTAACGATTCAAGCTGGAATCCAGACGGCTAGTTCAGTTAGCATTGTAAGAGGGCGTGTGAGCCAGCGTAAAGGCGAGGCGCCAGCGCGGCACATGTGATGCTTCCCGTGCGCCCGATATCGGCATGGTTCGGTTGTATCGGTATGTTGATCCGGGTGCATGAACGGAACGTAGCGCGTAGCATGCCGTGCCTGACGGGTCTGAACCGCGTAAGGGTTTTTGCCCGCCATGCGATGCGGCTCGCGTAAGTGGCCGGTAAGTTGCAAAGTTTATGTTTGAACACGAGAGCGGAACGTCGGTCTCGCACGCATTTATGTTGCAGTGCATCATAAATGAAAGTGAAAGGCGAACGGGCCGCTGCGCAGCGATCGGCGATCGATGCGCGAGGGTTGGAGACAGCGCGCCGCCTATCGATCACCGATTGCGGCGCCACCATCACATGGCGCGCCATAGGCGCGCCGGCACAGGTTTTACGTTTCATCTTCACCAAGGGGTTGTCGATGTCTGCGATTGAATCGGTTCTTCAGGAACGCCGTGTTTTCCCGCCCTCCGCTGAAGCAGCGGCTGGCGCCACGATCTCCGGTATGGACGCGTACCGGGCGCTTGCCGCCGAAGCGGAGCGCAATTACGAAGGTTTCTGGGGGCGCCTCGCTCGCGAGACGCTAAGCTGGAACAAACCCTTCACCAAGGTGCTCGACGAATCGAAAGCGCCTTTCTACACGTGGTTCGAAGACGGCCAGCTGAACGCGTCGTATAACAGCATCGATCGCCACGTCGAAGCCGGCAACGGCGAGCGCGTCGCGATCATCTTCGAAGCCGACGACGGCACCGTCACCAACGTCACCTATCAGGAGCTGCTGCAACGCGTGTCCCGCTTTGCGAACGCCCTGAAAAAGCGTGGCGTGAAGAAGGGCGATCGCGTCGTGATCTATATGCCGATGTCGATCGAAGGCATCGTCGCGATGCAGGCGTGTGCACGGATCGGCGCGACGCATTCAGTGGTATTCGGCGGCTTCTCGTCGAAGTCGCTGAATGAGCGCTTGGTCGACGTGGGCGCCGTAGCCCTCGTGACCTCCGACGAACAGATGCGCGGCGGCAAAGCATTGCCGCTGAAAAACATCGCTGACGAAGCCATTGCCATGGGCGGCTGCGATGCGGTGAAGAGCGTGATTGTCTACAAGCGCACGGGCGGCAAGATCGCGTGGAACGAAAGCCGCGATCTGTGGATGCACGAACTCACGCAAGCCGAATCGGATCAATGCGCGCCGGAGTGGGTCGGCGCCGAGCATCCGCTTTTCATCCTGTATACGTCCGGTTCGACCGGCAAGCCGAAGGGCGTGCAGCACAGCACCGGCGGCTATCTGCTGTGGGCCGCGCAGACCATGAAGTGGACTTTCGACTGGAAGCCCACGGATGTGTTCTGGTGTACCGCCGACATCGGCTGGATTACCGGCCATAGCTACATCACGTATGGTCCGTTGACGCTCGGCGGCACCCAGGTCGTGTTCGAAGGCGTGCCGACCTATCCGAACGCCGGCCGCTTCTGGGAGATGATCGCGAAGCACAAGGTCTCGCTGTTCTACACGGCACCGACCGCGATCCGCTCGCTGATCAAATACGCTGAAGCGGACGAGAAAGTGCATCCGAAGAGCTACGATCTGTCGACGCTGCGCATCATCGGCACGGTCGGCGAGCCGATCAATCCGGAAGCGTGGGTGTGGTATTACGAGAACGTCGGTGGTGGCCGTTGTCCGATCGTCGATACGTGGTGGCAAACCGAAACTGGCGGCCACATGATCACGCCGCTGCCGGGCGCCACGCCGCTGGTGCCGGGTTCGTGCACCCTGCCGCTGCCAGGCATCATGGCGGCGGTCGTCGACGAAACCGGCCAGGACGTGCCGAATGGGCAGGGCGGCATTCTGGTGGTGAAGCGTCCGTGGCCGGCGATGCTGCGCAATGTTTGGGGCGATCCGGAGCGCTACAAGAAGAGCTACTTCCCCGAAGAACTCGGCGGCACGCTGTACCTCGCCGGCGATGGCGCGGTGCGCGACAAGGAAACCGGCTACTTCACGATCATGGGCCGCATCGACGATGTGCTCAACGTGTCCGGCCACCGCCTCGGCACCATGGAGATCGAGTCGGCGCTCGTGTCGAACCCGCTCGTCGCTGAGGCAGCCGTGGTCGGACGTCCTGACGATACGACCGGGGAGGCCGTCTGCGCATTCGTGGTGCTCAAACGCGCGCGTCCTGAGGGCGAAGAAGCGGTGAAGCTCGCCAACGAACTGCGCAATTGGGTCGCCAAGGAGATCGGTCCGATCGCCAAGCCGAAGGACATCCGCTTCGGTGAGAACCTGCCGAAGACGCGTTCGGGCAAGATCATGCGCCGCCTGTTGCGCTCGCTCGCGAAGGGCGAGGAAATCACCCAGGACGTGTCCACGCTGGAGAACCCGGCGATTCTCGATCAGCTCGGCGAGTCGCTCTGAGCTTAGGTTGGCCTGGGTTTGTAGCAAGGGTATGTCGAATGACGTGTCCTTGACCGGACCCAGGTATCGGCCGCTTAGATTAGGCAGCTAAAGCCACCGCGCGGACAATCCCGATTGCCTGCCCGGTGGCTTTTTGATACACAGGCGCATGGCCGCGCCGCACCACACCTCTCACGCTACGCTCAATCCGCCGCCCGAACCTCCAGCGGTCTCGGCAGCGATGGCGCGCGCGCATCAAAAGTATTGGCGTTTCAATCTTGCGTTGATCGCGACGTTGATGACGGTGGGCTTCGTGGTGTCGTTCGTTTTGCCGCTGTTGGCGCCAGCGTTGGACCCGATGCGCTTCGGCGGCTTCAGGTTGCCGTTCTACTTCGGTGCGCAAGGGGCGATTCTGATCTACGTCGCGTTAATCGTCGTGTATATCGTGCTGATGCAACGCGCCGATCGCCGTCTGCAATGCGCTTTCGATGCCGATGTTGATGTCAGTGCCGATGTCAGTGCTGATTCCGGCGCGCCCACTGCGCGCGGAAGCTGAGCCGATGAAGCTCACGAACCGGCTGATCCGCTCATACGCGCTCTATACGCTCGGCTTCCTGCTATTCATCTATGTGATGTGGCGCATCGAGCGCACCACCGGCCCGGGTGTGTGGATCGGCTATGTGTTCCTGTTCGTGCCGATCGCGGTGTATGCGGTGATCGGGCTGCTGTCGCGCACGTCCGACCTGGTCGAATACTACGTAGCCGGGCGGCGCGTGCCGTCCTTCTTCAACGGCATGGCGACTGCGGCCGACTGGTTGTCCGCTGCATCGTTCATCGGCCTTGCAGGGTCGATTTATGTGACCGGATATGACGGTCTCGCGTACCTGATGGGCTGGACCGGCGGCTATTGCCTTGTCGCATTCCTGCTTGCGCCGTACGTGCGCAAGCTCGCGCGCTACACGATTCCCGACTTTCTCGGCACGCGCTTTTCGAGCAACGCCGTGCGTGGACTCGCTGCGTTAGCGGCGATCCTGTGCTCGTTCGTCTATCTGGTCGCGCAGATTCAGGGCGTGGGCTTGATCGCGACGCGTTTCATTGGCGTGGATTTCGCGGTCGGCATTTTCTGCGGACTCGCGGGCATTCTGGTGTGCTCGTTTCTGGGCGGCATGCGTGCCGTGACGTGGACCCAGGTCGCGCAATACATCATCTTGATCGCGGCGATTCTGATTCCCGTGTCGATGATCGCGCATAAGGATGGCCTCGGCTGGGTGCCGCAGTTCAACTACGGGCGCTTGATGGAGCGCGTCGAAGGCCTCGAGAAGCAGGTGCGTGACTCGCCGCTCGAGCAGACCGTACGCGACGACTATCGGCGGCGCGCCACGCTGATGCAGATGCGGCTCGATACGCTGCCGCAATCGTTCGTCGACGAGAAGCTGCGCCTCACGCAGGAAGTGGCGGACTTGCGGCGCCACAATGGCCCGCTGCGTGAGATCAAGGAACGCGAGCGGGCGCTCGAACAATTTCCACGCGATGCCGCCGCGGCGCAAATCGTCTGGACCCAACGCCGCGACGAGATGTTGATGCGCGCGGCCGCGCCGGTGCCGATGCACGAGCCGTTTCCCGTCACGAGCGAAGAAGACCGGCGCACGCATGAGCGCAATTTCCTGTCGCTGTTGCTGTGCCTGTCGCTCGGTACCGCGAGCCTGCCGCACATCCTGACGCGCTACAACACGACGACCTCGGTGGCGTCCGCGCGACGCTCGGTCGGCTGGACGCTGTTCTTCGTCGCGCTGTTCTATCTAACGGTGCCCGTGCTGGCGGTGCTGATCAAGTACGAGATATTGACCAACCTGGTCGGCCATCATTTTGCGGATTTGCCGCAGTGGCTCATGCAATGGCGCAAGGTCGAACCGAGTCTGATCAGTCTTGCGGACACGAACGGCGACGGTATCGTGCGCTGGAGCGAGATTCAGATGCAGCCGGATATGGTCGTGCTCGCCGCGCCCGAGATCGCGGGGCTGCCGTATGTGATGTCCGGGCTGATCGCGGCCGGTGCGCTGGCCGCGGCGCTCTCGACTGCGGACGGTTTGCTGTTGACGATCGCCAATGCGTTATCGCACGACGTCTACTATCACATGGTCGATCCGACGGCTTCGAGCCAGCGGCGCGTGACGATCTCGAAGATTTTGTTGCTTGGGGTGGCGTTGTTCGCGTCGTATGTGGCTTCACTGAACACGGGGAATATTCTGTTTCTGGTGGGCGCGGCGTTTTCGCTGGCGGCTTCAAGCCTGTTTCCGGTGCTGGTGCTGGGCGTGTTCTGGAAACGCACGACCCGGCTTGGGGCGGTGGCGGGCATGGTGGCGGGGCTGGTGGTGTGCATTTACTACATCGTGTCGACCTATCCGTTCTTCACGCAGATGACGGGCTTCGCCGGCGCGCGGTGGTTCGGGATCGAGCCGATCAGCTCAGGCGTGTTCGGCGTGCCGGCGGGGTTTCTGGTGGCGATCGGCGTGAGTCTGGTGGACCGGAAACCGGATGCTTATACGAGGGCGCTGGTGGACTACATCCGGCATCCTTAGGCGGGTTTGCGCATGGGTGTGGCGCAGGGCGCGAAGTTTGCTATAATTCGACTCCCCGCCGGAGAGATGGATGAGCGGTTTAAGTCGCACGCCTGGAAAGCGTGTATAGGTTAATAACCTATCCGGGGTTCGAATCCCCGTCTCTCCGCCAGAAATGAATGATAAGCCGTTGAATCTAAAAGAGATTCAACGGCTTTTTGTTTTTCGACTCGGAAAGCGACTATCAATGCGGTTTGTACGGGCCGAAAGTTGGGATGGCCGCTAGTGCATTTTATTCGCAGCTGCAGATCTGCTCGTTAGCGCATTGCGCGTCCGAATCCGGGTCGTCAGTCTTCTGTCGCGCCACGGCGTGCGTCGCTTGCTTCGCACCCGGGCATGGACATCGTCGTCAATACATTTGGCGAGCGAAGACGAGTTAGAGAGGAATATCGACGAAGTCCTTCATCTCCTCTACTGCTGCGGCGCGCTCGGTGTTGTTGAACCTTACGAAAGCTCTATGCCACGCATCAAGTCGCGTTGTAACCGCCCGATCAAATTCGCCAGTGCTTCCGATAAATTCCATAGAAAACTGGTCCTTTGCATGCGACTTCAAAGAAGCGCTCTCCTGACTCGATGTAAGTGTTCGAACGTAGCTTCGCTGGCCTGCGACGGAACTGGGCATTCGTGGTCCTGATGACGGTCGGCTCGATCGGCGACGCATTTGTGGGTGGCCATTTGGCGGGCACCGTATCCAGTGCCGTTCTGCTACCGGTTCTCGCGGCAATTCTTGTGATTTCACCGGTCAAGCTCTGGCCGCACGGCAGACGACCACGCCCCTCTAGGTGAGTTGAATCGAAAACGCAAAAGTCTCGTGCCGGGAGCGCGGCCAGGTCACACCGCTTCGTCATCGGAAATGTCAGCCGCCTTCGGAAACGACGGCGGCCCCATCATTCGCGCGCATGGCCTCTGCTATTCCCGCGAAAGACATCGGACGGCCCGTCAGAAAGCCCTGAACGATGTCACATCCAGCCTCGCATAACCAGGCGAGTTGCGCAGGGTACTCAACGCCTTCGGCGACGACAGTGAGGCCGAAGCTGTGCGCCATCGAGATAATGGCGGTAACAATCGGCTGTCCCGCATGCGGCAGTGCCTTGACGAAGCTGCGGTCTATCTTGATCTGGTTGAGCGGGAATGACTGCAGATAGGAGAGTGAAGAATAACCGGTGCCAAAGTCGTCGATAGACAGGCGGATACCTTGGGCGCGCAGTTGCTTCATCACGTTTACTGCGACCGACATGTTGGCCATGAGCAGGCTTTCGGTAAGCTCGAGTTCCAGCATGCAGGGGGGCAGACCACTATCCTTTAGAGCCTCAAGAACATCGTGGTGAAATCCATGCTGTCGAAGTTGCTTTGCAGATACGTTCACCGAGACACTTGCGGCATTGCTTGCGTTGGCGTTCCATCGCGCGGCATCGTGACAGGCGCGCCGCATGACCCATCTTCCCAGCGCAACGATGAGTTCACTGTTCTCTGCGATCGGGATAAATTCTGCCGGTGGAATGCTGCCTTCCGATGGATGAGTCCACCGCGCAAGCGCTTCTACGCCTACCAGTTGTCCGGTCTGACAATCGTATTGAGGCTGGTAGGCCAACTCAAGTGCGTCGTGCTCAATCGCTTCTCGCAGTTCGCGCTCAAGCCGTGCGCGTCGCTGGGCATCCTTCGTCATCTGCGGCCTGAACTCGACCGCGACATTTTTTCCCCCGCTTTTTGCGGCGTACAAGGCAATGTCTGCGCTGCTGACGAGTGATGCAACGTCGATCGCGTCGTCAGGGAACCGACTGAATCCGACGCTTGTTGTAACCAGAACGCTGCCACTTTGCAGTTCGAATGGCCGCGCCAGCATGCTGGTGATGCGCTCAGCAGTGCGACGACTCGCGGTGCGGTCGGCGTCGTCGACCGCCAGTACCGCAAATTCGTCACCTCCGATGCGACTGACGACGTCTGTCGAGCGAACTGCGTCCCGTAGGGCGGATGCGACGGACCGCAGTAGTTCGTCTCCTGCACCGTGTCCCAAGGTGTCGTTAACAGTCTTGAAGTTATCGAGGTCAATCAAAACCAGCGTCACGTGCGCCCAGTCATCGGCCCCCGGTCGCACGCGGACCGCCAGTTCGTCGTAGAATGCCCGGCGGTTTGGCAAGTCCGTGAGAGGGTCTGTACGCGCGAGGTATTCGAGTTCCCTCTCTGCCTTTGAGACGCGCGCTTTCATGCGTGACGTGACGACGGACGATACGCAGAGCGCGCATGTGCAAGCCGCCAGAAGAAAGCCGGCATACTGCCAAAGCTCTCGAACCATGCCTTCAGTGCTCGCGACAAGCACAACCGTACCAAGAACGATACCGTCGTGGATGACAGGATTGGCGACGAAAATATCTTTGAGGGAAAAGTGATCCGGCGCGAAGTTGCTTGCGAGCGTCGCTTCGTTAGCCTCATGTGGCGAGATTCCTGCTCTGGCATACCGTGCATGGACACTCCCCTTCGCATTGAACACTGCGACACTCTCAACATATGGCACGTTGCCAAGTGGTCGGAGTATCTCGCCGGTGGCCTGCTCATCGTGGAACATCAGCGACGCGGTGATATTTGCCGAGACCATGGCCGCCTGCAAGCGCGCGTCAGCGGCAAGCCCGGCTCGTAACGACAGCACCTGGTAGGCCAGCAGCCCTGCGCTGGAAATTAGCAGTGCGATTGCAATGCCAACGATGTTCAAGCGCCCCAGGGCGCGCGTCAGACTTGGTGCCTGTTCCTCATGTGACGTCATAAGACATTCCTTGCAAGGCGAAGCAGCTTGGAGCTGAGAGACAGATGTCGGCGCAGCGCCTGCTGATTCTCTATGTCGAAACGGAGATGATTTTCGTCAGTGAACAAACGGATGACGGCAGCGTGGTCGCCGGTGTCAAAGTCGCTAATGATCAGAATCGGCTGGTCCGGCGAGAGAACGTCCTTCGCCGCATGAGAGATTTGTTCCTCGCTTTCCAGCACGATGACATTGCATCCGCCCTGGCCGTTCTTCGTCGGCATGGAGACTACTGACCAGGCACGGCCGCCGACAGTTCGTCCGTCGAGTTTCGAGAGTGCGAGGCCAAGGTCGCTGTCCCTGTTCGCACAGACAAGGAGAGCGGTGTCAGACAGACTTCCCGGCGGCCATGTCGTGAATTGGGTAAAGTTGTAGATATAAGCGGCCTTCAATGCAGACTCATCGACCTGCGCGTGAGCCGACAGGGTCGTCAGCGCCCAGATAACGAAGGCGAGCACGCTTGCAGAGCGGAAGATGCGGGCGAGCGACATCTCAGAACCCGTACACCAGCTTGGCCAGGAATTCCCGGCTTTGCTGCGGTATGACGTCCTGCGTGAACCCTGGACCGGCCGGGTCCGAATACCGCGCGTTGGCGACGTTGTAGACGGAGAAAGAGACGTCTGCATGACTGATCAGACGCGAGCTTCCGATGGTCACATTTCCAAGGCAATAGCCGGCCGCATGCCCCTGTTCCGCGAGTCGGCTCGATACGCACAGAATCTCTGTGCCAATCCGCGCAACATTTCCGAAGACGGGCAGCACGAGGTTCAGCTTCGCCAGGTTTCTGGGCGAGTTCTGCAGGACTGCACCGGAGTTACTGTCGCGAGCGATCTGCCATGAGTAACTGGCGCGTATCCTCGCATCACCAGCGAATCTTTGTTCATAGCTAAGTTCTGCGCCGTTCGCGTTCGCACGATTCACGTTTTCGAAGATGTAGAGCCCGGACGGGGCCGTCGTCTCCGAAATCAGGTCGCGAATGTCATAGTGGAACAACGAAAGGGTTGCGCGGCCGGACACTGCGATCTGTCGCTCGTAGATGAATTCGTTGGTGGTGATGTGTTCAGATTTCAGTGATGGGTTCGCCAGTTGTCCGCCGACACCCGGCACAGCGTAGTAGAGCTCGTACGCATTAGGCGCCCGGTAGGCTTGCCCATAGACAAGCTTGAACGTGTCTCTCGGGGACGCCTTGTACGCAAGAGCCAGTCGCGGGCTGACATTCCCGCCCGACAGGGATTCCTGGTCGTAGCGAAGCCCCGCATTCAGCGAAAAATTCGCCGGTAGCTGCAGTTCATCTTCGGCATAGACGCCCTCCCGATTGCTGCTGCGCTGGTCGTTCAGAAGCAGCGAATAGGGGTCTACGTTGTAGTTGTACTGGTCGCGCTGAGCGTCGCGTGTGTAGTCCACACCGAAGACCATTTTGTTCTTCGGAATGGATGTCAGGGTCGCGTGCACGTCGCCGCCGTACCACAGGGCGTGATCTCCGTCGACGTTCTCTACCGGCCCGGGTGCGTAAAGGCTCAGGCTACGGTAGTCGTAGCGGCCCCAATCGACTTCGGCCGTGACCTGTAACCCATCGTTCACAGCATGGTGGAACGAGCCGTTGATAAAGCTGTGCGTATCGGTGGTGCTATAAGGCGTGTTGAAAATCGCTCCGTACGGGGCGTTCGGCACGCCCTTCGTCCGGTTCCCGTAGCCCATGCTGAGCCCGAAATCGCCGTACGCAAACTTTGCAAGAAAGTCCTGGGCGCGGTCGTAGTCCAAACCTTGCGCGACGCCGTGGTTCTGATCCGCTGTGTCGAATTCCGGGTCGTAGAGATCCTGTCCGCTGCGGACATAAGAGCTCGCCGAAAGCACAACGTCTGCGCCGTTACTGCCATGCCAGCCATAGCTTGCCCGCGCCCGTTTCTCGCCGAAGCTGCCCGCGGCAACCGCCACCTGAGGCCCTTGAAGGGTCTTCCCAGTTTTGGTAATCACGTTGACGATGCCAAACAGCGCGTTTGAGCCATATACCGCTGACCCTGGGCCTGGTACGTATTCAATACGCTCGACCATGTCCATGTCGACCGGGAAATCCGTACCGATCGGGGCCTGGTCGTAAACGGCGTCGTTTATCCGCACGCCGTCAACCAGAAGCAGGAACCGGCTGTTGTAGTCGCCCGGGCGCTGGAAGCCGCGCGCGCCGAGATAGGCGTAGTCGCGGTCATAACTGACATAGAGCCCGGGCAGCGAGGCCAGGGCGTCGGCGAGCGTTCTCCAGCCAAAATCCCGGATGTCCCTAGCCGTCAAGACGACAACAGCAGCAGGCGCATCGGAGATGGGCTGCTCGAGTCGGCTGGCCGTGCTGACCGTAACCTGCATCAGGTCTTCGAGCGGGAGCGCAGCCAAATCCGCATCAGCGCGCTGCGTAGGGTCGCCGCCCTGAACTGGTTCGGTCGCAGACCGTGCGTCGGCTGGCCATCCTGCCACACAGGCACTGGCTAGCATCGCAATGCGCAAAACGCGCAGGAGAACGCACGAACGGTCACACAAACAATACATTTGGGGTTTTTCTACTCAACACTCGTGCGCAAAGAAAGTTCTTCCCATGCTCTTATCGGCCCGACGGCCGCATTCTTGAGGCAGACGTTCATCCAGGACGTCGACGGTGCGTGCAGACTGGTCCTGCTCCGATAACGACGGGTGATTCGTTGTGAACGCAGTGAAACGCGACGCACCGCTTGTTTGTGATCCCGCCTCCCTGATGCTAGCTGTCCCGCTCTGCATTGGTCTCTGATAACCGTGAGATTCAAGCTCCCCGAACGCTCGCCAGTCGAACCCGACACACTTCTATTTTCCCGTCAATCTCCCGTTTGTCACCTCAACATTCCCGAGCAATCGCCGTTAACAGGTGACCAAGGGTTCGCTTTACCAGATGGGGTTGGCGATTTGGCCTGCTCGTTGCTATCGATATGAGAGGTTGGCAAACATATGAAACTGTCTTTCGCCCAGAAGCTCGCCATGACCGCACTCGTCGCGATGGGGGGCGCGCAGGGTGTGGATGCGCAGACTTTGCCGGACAGCGGCGCGAGCGCGGCCGTCGTTGCCCAGCCGGGCACGGCGACGGCACTGCTGGCCACGACGCAAGAACAGCAGGGGCAGGCCGGTGTGCTGACAGCCGACGAGGCGAAGCAATCCGCCGCCGGCAACGTCGCCGAGCTGCAACAGATGATCCGCGGTTCGGATCTGAGCGAATTGCGCACGACGTACAACGGCAGCTATGGCGCGAGCCTGCTGTTTTACGGCAAGGAGATGACGTACTACGTCGCGCTGTTCCAGCAAAAGAATTTCTGGCGCGTCATCAAGACGCAGGATGCAACGCGTGCCGACATGATCTACAAGGATTTTGTGCGCCAGACGTTGCAGCTATCCGACGTCGAGATTCGCCGCACGCGGCTCGAGGCGCAAAAGGCGTTCATGGAGCGGATGATCACGCTGTCGCAAGACCGGGCGAACCGCCTGCAGGCCGACCTCGATGTGGCGCGTCAGCAGCAGAGCATCGTCAACAGCCAGCAGCAGCGGACGCGTGCCGAAGCGACCGTGCTCGCGCAGCAGAAAGCTGCCGCTCAACACCAGTTGCGCGCCCAGCAGCACGAGGTGCGTGAACTGCAGCGTCAGCTGGACAGCGGCTTGCCGAATTTGCATTGAGTGACGTCTGTCCCTGCAGAAACGTGCCCCATCCAGTTCACCGGTCGGGGCTTCGTTCGTACAGGGTGGGCCGCCACTATCAGGGGCTGCGCTGTACATCCGGAATGACTCGAACTGTGGTGGCATCCGTGCGTTGCCGGTGTTCCAGAGACGTTAGAACGCGCCCGACCATCGGGCGGCCAGGACGTGGCGGCGACACCGGTCCGAGGCGTTGCGCGCGCCGACCCGGTTCGAGCCCGGCCCAGTGCGCCCACATGATTAGCGGTTGACTCATGCGTCGGGGCCTCTCCGGCGGGGGGCGGTCAGATTGACCCACTCATAGGCGTCGTGCCCAAGCCTGCCCACTTCGCGCCAGACCGCGAAGGGAATCTCCTGACGGGCCGCGTGCCGATCAACCAGACCCTGGCATGCGTTTGTCATCTGTCGAAGCAGCACCATCGCACGCGTTTCAAGACACTCCCCGTGCTGGTCGAGTGCTGTCTTCGCCTCCTGAGCCCGTTGAGCCATGGTCCGCCATTGGGCATCGCGGATGTCCTGAGCGTAAGCGCCGCGCTGCGCGAGAGTGCTCGAGACAATGTAGAGGTCTTTGAGGGCAGTGACGACCTCTGGTGGCGGCACGACGCAACCGTCGCCGCAGTCTGGTTGCGCGTGCGTCATCAGGATGTGCTCGACAGGTCTGCCGGAGGCGCGATCGCGGAGCCCGTTTTCGACGAAGTCATGCGACCCGTCGAGGAATGGGCGGAGAGGTAGGGGGTAGCCGGGCGGTGTAAATTTGACATCGGGGGCGGTGTTTGCGAGATGCCGGTCGAGTTGGCGCACATACGGGCGCGGCTACTGTCGTGAGCGAGGAATTCGCCGAATTGTTCAGGTCGGTTCCTGCCTTTCGTACAGGTATGGCTACCGGACAATGACGCAATCATCCGGTTGTTTCAGTTCTTGTGTCCGAAGCATGCCTGGGCGGCTTCGATGGGCGACAGGCCGGCGTTGAAATAGCTCCGAAGACGCTTTATGGTCACAGGGTCGAGTTGATAGTGCCGCCGGATAAATCCTGCTTCAACGGCTTCGCCGTACCATGCACGCGTCCATTGGTCCAGGCCCTGTGTGTGTATTGGTGATACGTATTTCGACTTGTCGAACATAATGATTTCCGATAGCTCAGCAGGCGCGTTCGCCGTTAATGATCGTGCAGACAGTGCAAACAGGCGACGTAACGATGGCTGACGTCGCGCAACCTTGTCGGCGAATTTCTCAGTCCTGGCGCACGCCGAAATTGATGCAACTGCGGCGAGTGTGTTCCACAGAGTCAATGCGCTTGCCTTGTCGACGATCGGTTTCAAAAAACACTAGCCCCGCCAATCATGATTGGTACCTTGAAGATTTTGCGGCGCTTGTCAGGGCTGCACTGAGGCACTACATTCCGCGACGGGGGTGCCGAGCAGATCGAGTAGTGCGCGTAGTCGTTGCCGATCCTGTACCGACAGGGCGGGACGTCCAAGCAGACACTCGATCTGCAATGCCCAATACTCACGACGGATGAGCCACGGGCGATGAACCAGCGCTTTCAGCGCCCTCTCAAGTTCTCCGATCTCGGTCTTCACCATGTTCACGTTCGTCTCCTTGCGTGACCCTCTGAAACTCGGGATGTCCCACGGGCTATCGTGGACCGCAGCAGACACCTCATTCCGACGATGTCAGTGGCTGTTTTCGTCACCCTTCTCGACGTCATGGCGCTCAGGCATCCGCTTGGACGCAACACGCCACACGTGGCACAACATCCGTTACAGGTAATTTAGCCATACCACCATCAGGGCGTAGGCGAGGACGAAGAGCCAACTCATAGTGCGATTAGGCCATGTCGACATCGGCTATCTCCATCGATACCGGGTGGTGAGTAAGGCTTCGTTGCTCCTGGTCGTCGGGTTCCAGTCGAAATGCCGCGACGACCAGTGCCAGTCCGTGTGCCTGCTCGCTGAGTGATTGAGCAGCCGCGGCCGCTGCGATCTCGTGAACGATCGAATCCACGCGTTTGACTGCACCGACAATTTCCCGGATGGCCGTCCCCGTCTCGGACACCAGTGCGCAGCCGCTTTCCACCCGGGTGACTGCATCCCGATAGAGCAGCGTGCCGTTGGCATCCTTGAAATCCCCGAGCGTTCGTCCGATCAGTTCGGGTTTGAACGGGTGCATGAGCATCTTCGGCTCATCGGTCATGACGGTGTAGTAGCCATCCTTGCCGAAGCGCATGCCCTCGATGCGCTCCATGGCCTCCTTCTGCGCGACGTCACGTGTGAGCACCCCGTGTTGCGCCAAGTCTGCGTACTGGCGCACAAGGCTGACCGCGTTGTCAGCGTTGTTGGCCAGATCGTTCTCGCGCTCTTCGATACGGACCTGGCGCAACAACCAGGCGTCAAATGCCGTGATCGCCGTTAGACAGGCAACGGTCAGGAACAGGGGCAGCCACAGCTTCTGCGCAAACGTTAGCGTTTTCATGTCCGACCGGCCGGCATGGATGTATTAGCCATCTATTACGGCCTGCGTTTTGCATATTTTTATTGGTGTAAACCCTCATGCCGCCGTCCGTCCCTTAGGAATCAAGCAGTGCAACAATGTGCGCCTCTCAGATTCTGGCGTGGCCCTCGGAATAGCCAGAATCCTTTAGCCGACACGTTCAAGGGCTTTTTTGCTTTCCGGCTCACCAATCAGCCATCAAGTGCTTTTCCATATTTGTCGAGTGCGCAGCGGAAAGCTCCTTGAGACTGCATCTGTGCATCGCCGATTCTGAAGACCGCCACTGAATCGCGCAGGCCGCTTGCCCCGCTGGCCATGGATCGCGCCGCGGTGGAGACCTGCTCGACGAGCGCCGCATTCTGCTGGGTGACCTTATCCATTTCGGCGACGGCGTGGTTGACCTGCTCGATGCCCGACGTTTGCGTGGTCGATGCCTGCGCGATCTTGCCCATGATGCCGGTGAGCGTATGCACTGATCGCATGACCTGATCAATCGTCGCGCCGGCCTCGGCAACGAGCTGAGTGCCGGCTACGACGTGCCCGGCCGACCGTTCGATCAACGCCTTGATTTCCTTGGCCGCTTCCGCGCTACGCTGCGCCAGCGTGCGCACCTCGCTCGCGACCACCGCGAATCCGCGCCCTTGGTTGCCGGCGCGGGCCGCTTCGACGGCGGCGTTCAGCGCAAGGATATTCGTCTGGAACGCGATGCCTTCGATCACACTGATGATCTGTCCGACTTTCGAAGAACTCGTGGAGATGTCCTGCATGGTCGTGACGACGCGTTCGACCACATGGCCACCCTGGACGGCGGTGTCGGAAGCCATGTTTGCAATCGCGCTAGCTTGCATGGCGTCCTCGCTGTTCTGCCTGACAGTGGAGGTCAATTCCGCCATGCTGGCAGCCGTCTGCTGCAGCGAGGCGGCTTGCTGCTCGGTACGTTGCGAAAGATCGGCGTTGCCCGCGGCCGTCTCGACAGCGCGTACTGCGATCGACTCTGCTGAAGTCTTGATTTGCGTGACGATGGATGTCAGTTGCACGCGCATCGTTTCGAGCGAGGCCATCAGGCTATGTGCGTCGCCTTTGTTCAGTTTCACAGTCACCGCAAGATTGCCGGCGGCGATCTCCCGTGCCATGCGCTGTGCCTCGGCGGGTTCCGCGCCAAGCTGCCTGAGTATGCCGCGCGTAATCAGAAACGCCGCCGTCAAGCCGATCAGCAGCGCGGTTGCCACCGAGACGCCGGTGATCACCTGCAAGGTCGCGTAGGTGGAAGTGGCGCCGTCCGCTGCGGCTCGACTGCGGGCTTGTTCCAGCGTAAGCAGCTCGTCGAGGGTGGACAGCCAGACGGCCTGTTTCGGGCGCACTTCGTTCACGAGGACCTTGACTGCCGCGTCCTGATCAGTCGACAGCGCCCAACTCCGTGCTTCCTTTTCGACGAGCGGTAAGGTTGCGGCTTCTTCTTGCCTTAGCTTGGCGAATAGCCGGCGCTCGTCGTCAGTCGTCAGCGAGGACGCGTTGAACAGGCGCCCAAGCGCTTGATAGTTCTTTGTATAAGCCGCTTCTTGCGCCGCAATGGACGCCTGCTCGCTCGCGACTTCTGTCTCGTCAGTCAACAAGGCCATGTTGCGGATCGCAATGGCGATGCCACTGACGGCGCCCCGCAGGTTCGTAGCAAGTGCCGTCTCGGCGTCGTGCACCTCGACGATGTCGTCGAGTTTGCCGCGGATACTGGCCACACCGGTCATCCCCACAGCGGAAATGGCCGTGAGCAAGATGAGTACGGTGCCGAAGCCAAGCGCCAGTCGCGCGGAGACGTTGATTTGAGCCATGGCAGATTTTTTGGTCGATGGGTCGCGCGTCGATTGGCGTATTTGTATACGTGCGCTGGCCGGTTTATTGTTTGCCGGGCAATGCTAGTGCAATTTTCGTAGCGGAAATAACTGTTTTTTTTAAATTTGCAGTACGAAAACTCGGGCGGTAGGGGTTTCGCCTGGTCAACTTACAGCTAACGCGATTGTCGGAAAGCCATCTTGCCTCGTCGTGGTTCTTATCTTGATTGGCTCCATAAGATTGCGCGGATTGGATCTGGGAAAGAGGAGAAAGGCTAACCTAGACTGCGGTGTCGTCAATAGACCAGGCGCCATGGAAGGCCGCCTTTCCAAGGCCAGCCACTACTGCCCAGCACCCGTATACGCCGTCTGCTTGAGCTTGCGCGTTATGAAATGACGGGGGACATGTCGATGTTCCATGCGTGACACCAAGAAAATTCGGCATCCTTAACTTAACGAATTAAGTAGTCTGCGGCAGCTTTTGCTCAGCAATGCCATACCGTTTTACTAGCTCCTTGATGGCGATGTTGTGGGATAAAAAAGTTTGCGCTCGATTCAGTTGAAGCTACTGAAGCAGCTGTAAATGCCAAAAGTACACATTGAAAGGTATTAGCCATGACGCATGCCACATCCGTTGTACATGTTGAAAATGATCAAGTGATCGTTACCGAGTGGACCTTTAAGCCGGGCGCTAAAACTGGCCACCATACACACGGTCACGACTACGTCATTGTGCCGATTACAGCTGGTGTCTTGAGGCTGATTGATGCAGAGGGACATAAAGACGTTGAGATCAAACCGGGATCATCCTATTTCAAGTCCACTGGGGTGTCTCACGACGTCGTCAACTTGAGCGATCACGAACTCAGGTTTGTAGAGGTGGAGTTGAAGTAAGTGTGAGCGGAAGATTACGGACGGCAACTCACGAGGACCTGAAGTGATCACTGTCTATAGCGGAAGTCATATCCTTCCCAATCAATGGCTTCGAGGTCATAGTCAATGAGCGCAATTGTTGCGAACCCTGCCGAAGTATCCTGTGTCACGGATGTCGTTTCGGATGCGTTTCTTTCCGATCCAGTGTGGAGTTGGGTATTCCATGACAAGCGGAGCATGCGGGCATATTGGGCGATGTTCATTAAGTCGGCACTGCGGTTTCCATTTGTCTTCCGCACAAGAGGCTACGAAGCCGTATCGGTTTGGATTCCGCCAGAAGGCACAGCGTTCCTCCCGGAGGATGCCCAGAGCTTCGAGCAAATTCTGGAAGAGTTGTGTGGCGAAAGGGCTTCTGAAGTCGCAGGATTTCTGGATAAATTTGATGAGGCACATCCCAGGTCGGAGCCACACTACTATCTTGGTTTGCTCGGCACTGCGTCGCAGCACAGAGGCCAAGGCATCGGCATGTCGTTGCTTGGTCAGAATCTGAAATTGATGGACGAGCTTCAAATGCCGGCGTACCTGGAGTCTAGTAACGAGCTGAATAATCCGAAGTACGCGGCGTTAGGTTTTGAGTCGGTTTCTTCGTTTCAGGTGCCTGGAAACGGCCCCATCGTTACGGGAATGTGGAGAGCGCCTCGGTCGTAGTGCCCCTGACGGTGCTGGGTGCGGCCTGATCGTGATTTAGCTTTGCTATTCCATTGAATTCGGACTGGCGGTATGCCAGCTTCGAACGTACTTAGGCGGCTCAGCTGTTTCCGCTTCTGCGATTGGCGCGAGTGGCGCCAATGTCATGGGTAACACGCCTGCCCAAACCGGTAAGCCGAGATCATCGTCGTCGTCTTTCGGGCCACCTGTGCGGATCTTGGCCGCCGCTTCTGTCAGAGAGATACGCAACACCGTTGTTGCAGCAAGTTCTTTCGCGTTTCCAGAACGCACCTCTCGGGCGCGGCCTGGCGCGATGCTTTCAAGGAAGGTCTCCAGCGCTGCCGCCTTGCCTTCACCGGACACTAACTCGAAGGCTCCATAGACCACGGCAGAACGATAGTTCATCGAATGGTTGAATGCCGAGCGAGCCAGCACAAGCCCGTCGAGGTGCGTGACCGTCACGCAAACTTGCGCGCCACTAGCCGCTAACTTAAGCATGCGACTGCCGTTGGATCCGTGGACGTAGAGATGATCGCCTTCCCGCCAGCAGGCGGTGGGAAGGCAGTGCACACCGTCATCGTCTGCGAACGCGATATGACAGACGTACGCTTCATCCAGGATGGCGTAAAGGGTGGCTTGATCATACTGTCCGCGCTGGGCTACCCGGCGAACCTGAGTGCGAAGAGATGGGGCACCTTTTTTATCAATTGTATTCATACCCGTTCCGGCAATAGTGGGAGCAAGTTCCATCGTAGGGAAATCTCGAGATCATCTGTAGACCCAGGGGAGGTCTCGTTCTTGGAGCCACGATTTCGATCCGTACCAGTCGGTCCGCTTGCGCGAACGCGCTCGGGTTATCGGAGCGTTATGTGCATATGATTTTCGAGGCAATGGGTTTGCAGTACAGCAGGTATGTCCTTCAGCAACGTCTGGCGCGCAGATAGGCGGCGCCGGCCTGGCTGAGCACTACTTCGGCTACGCCGCCGGGTAAATGGGTGCGCGTCAGATAGCCGCGCGCGCAGGCGTCCTCCCAGTTAGATAAACTTGCTCTAAACTACTCGCCGCCCAGGCCAGCCTAGTAGCGAGCAAGAAACCCATGCCCCCACCTCCTGCCGATCCCACCGGCGACCCTAGTTTTAGTTTGCCAAAACACCCCGCCTTCCAACGTTTCTGGTGTACCCGCATCCTCTCATCGCTGTCGTTCCAGATGCTCGCAGTAGCAATGGGCTGGCATATCTATGCGCTCACGCACAGCGCTTTCGCGCTGGGCCTCGTCGGCCTCGCTCAATTCCTGCCGATGTTCGTGCTGACGCTCGTGGTCGGCCACGTCGCCGACCGCTACGACCGTCGCCGGATCGCGGCCATCTGCCAAAGCCTCGAAAGCGTCGCTGCATTGCTGTTCGCCTTCGGCACCTTCGGTGGCTGGATCAGCGCGCCCGTCATCTATGTGCTGGCTGCATGCGTGGGCGCGGCCCGCGCTTTCGAATCGCCTGCGGTTGCCTCGCTGTTGCCGGGCGTCGTGCCACGCGGGCAATTGCCCAAAGCCACGGCATGGGCCACCTCCGCGAATCAATCCGCCCAGATTGCAGGGCCCGCCTTGGGCGGCCTGCTGTACGGCATCGGTCCGGGCGCGGCGTATCTCGCATGCACGCTATCGTTCGCGGCCGCTGCGGTCTCCGTGTGGGGCATCCCGTTGCAGGCCAGGCTGGCGAGCCGTGCGCCGGTCACGCTTGAGTCGGTGTTCTCGGGTATCGCTTTTATCCGCAAGGAACCCGTGATACTCGGCGCTCTCTCGCTCGATCTGTTCGCGGTGCTGTTCGGCGGCACGACGGCGCTGTTGCCGGTCTTTGCACGAGACATCCTGCACACAGGGCCGCTCGGTCTCGGTCTGTTGCGCTCGGGCACCGCCATCGGCGCGCTCGCGGGCACCATCTGGCTCGCGCATTTCCCGCTGCGCAACCGGCCCGGTGCCGCGATGTTCGGTGGCGTGATCGCGTTTGGGGCGGCCACGGTCGTGTTCGGCCTGTCGCATCAATTTTTCGTGTCGCTCTTCGCGCTGATGGTGCTGGGTGCATCGGACACCATCAGCGTCGTGGTGCGCCTGTCGCTCGTGCAACTGCGCACGCCTGACGACATGCTGGGCCGCGTCAGCGCGGTCAATTCGCTTTTCATCGGGACATCGAATCAACTGGGCGAGTTCGAATCGCTGCGTGACAGCGGGGTGGTGGGGCGCACAACCGGCCGTGCTGGTGGGCGGCATCGCCACGATCGCTGTTGCCCTGTTGTGGATGCGGTTCTTTCCAGAACTCAAGCGCACGCGTTCGCTGGAGCGGGAAGAGGCGCTGGCGCCGAGCAGTTGATCGACGCGCACGGCGCCCCGAACGGTATCGCACGCATGATTTGACGCGCGCTTCGACCCGCTATGAGGGTGGCAACCTCACTCGGCCACCCTCATCATGCGGATCGCTCGTTGACGCCCGGCGCGCTCACACGCAACGCCGCCCATCGCACCGTCGCGAGAATCGACGCCGCGACGATCAGCGCGCCACCGATCCAGGCCGCCGTTGAAATCCGTTCACCTAACCAGATGCATGCGAACAGCGCGCCGAAGGCGGGCTCGCTGCCCATCAACAGCGACACGCGCGTCGGGTTGCTGCGCTTGATCGCGAAGTTTTGCGCGAAGAACGCGAATAACGTGCACGCGATCACCAGATAGCCGATGTAGCCCCAGAACATGGCGTGCCCGGCGAGCGACGGCACTGGCTGCCATTGTTGCGGCACAAACAGCACCGCCACCGCCGCGCTGCCGAATGCCACCACGCCCGACTGAACCGCTGTCACCGACAAAGGCGGCAACGCGGAGTCGCGCATCACGCGTTTCGTCACACACACATTCAGCGCGCGCAGCAGCGCGGCCAGCAGAATCAGCGCGTCGCCGGGATTGAAACTTAGCGCGCCATCCCCCGCCAGCAGCCAGGCGCCAAACAGCGAAAGCGCGACCGCCGCCCATTCGATGCGGCTCGGTCTGCGCTTGAGCAGCCACCATTCGACGAGCGGCGTCAGCACCACGCACAGGCTAATCAGAAACGCCGCATTGGCCGCGCGCGTCAGCAGAATGCCGAAGGTTTCGCAGAGAAAGATGCCGAGCAGCGGGGTGCCCGCGATCAGCACACCGCGCAGCGTGCGGGCATCGGCGGCGCGCAAATGGCGCAAGGCGGGCGAGAGGATCACGAAGGTGATGCCGAAGCGCAGCGCCAGCAAACCCAGAACCGGATAGAACACCAGGGCGCTTTTGACGACGCCGTAACTGGTGCCCCACACCACGGCGACCGCGAGCAGCATCAGATCGGAGAGCAGAAGCAGGCGTTCTTGTTTCGACATGGCGGACCTCGAGCAGATGAACGCGTATTGTCGAACTTTGCTTGAGAGGCGATAATCGGGTCGATGTGCATAGCATTTATGTCGCAAATGCATTAATCGGCTCAACCTCACGAGCGCTTGACGATGAACCCAACTGACCTTTTCGCTTTGCTGCCGGACATGGCGGTTTTCGCGCGCGTCGTCGATGCCGGCAACTTTTCGGTAGCCGCGCGTCAGCTCGGCAGCACGCCGTCTACTGTCAGCCGCCAGATCAAGCGCCTCGAGGACGCGCTGGCGACACGCCTGCTCGAACGGTCCACGCGTACCGTGCGGGTCACGGAATCGGGTGCCCAGGTGGCGCGTTTCTGCCGCGACATGGTGAGCGCCGCATCGGGCGCGGTGGATGCAGCCGGGCAACTGGCCGGCAGACCGCAAGGCAAAGTGAGCGTGAGCGCACCGACCGCGTTCGCGAAGACCGTGATTCACCCGCTGATCCCCGGCTTTCTGAGGGCCTACGATGAAGTCGACCTGCAACTGCTTTTCACCGATCACGACATCGACCCGCTCGGCGACGATGTCGATCTGGTGATCCGTCTGACCGAGCATCCACCGCAAGGACTCGCGGGACGCAGGCTGGGCGCAGTGCGCTGGCTGCTGGGTGCATCGCCGGCTTATTTGCGTGAGCGCGGCACGCCGGTGCAACCGCGCGATCTTCTCAAGCACGATTGCATCTACCTTGGCGAAACGGCCGACGACAACCGCTGGCGCTTTCGCCGCGGAACGGAGGCACAAAGCGTCGACGTGAAAGGGCGCTACATCGCCAATCATGCGGGCGCACGGCTCGACGCTGCGCAGCAGGATTTCGGCATCGCGAACTTGCCGGAGTTTGCCGCCACCGATGCATTGCTAAGCGGCGAGCTCGTGCAGGTACTGCCCGACTGGAATCTTGAAGCGCGCGCTTACGTAGGATCGGTGTGGCTGCTGTATCCGCCGAACCGGTTTTTGCCGCCGAAGGTGAGGGTGCTGATCGACTATCTTGTCGAGCATATTCACGACGCGGCTTGAGCGCCGGTCCAACTCGTCGTGCACGCAGCACATGCGGTGGTAGTACAGCGTCGGTTTGGATTGAACGGAAGACGAACGTAGAATCGCTCGCGTCACCATGATTCATAGCGATCGCACCGACCGAAGCGATCAGGAGGAGAACGATTATGACCTTGCACGAAACCGGGCCGATTGCGGCGACTGTCTATCGCGGCGAAGCAATCGAGAATACCCATATCGCTCATGTCGCCGTGGTTCAGGCTGATGGCCGCCTGCTGTATTCATTCGGCGATCCGTCGCGCATCACGTTGGCGCGTTCCGCGGCAAAACCCGCGCAGGCCTTGGCTGTGCTGGAAACCGGCGCGCTTGAGCGCTTCGGTTTCGACGAAGCGGACCTCGCGATGATGTGTGGCTCGCATAGCAGCGAGGCGCGTCACATTGAACGCGCGCGGCAGATGCTGGCCAAGGCGCAGGTCAGCGAAGCGGATCTGCGTTGCGGCGGTCATCCTCCACTGTCCGACGCTGTGTATGTCGACTGGTTGAAGCGCGATTTCAAACCGGACGCGGTGTGTAGCAATTGCTCGGGCAAGCATGCCGGCATGCTGGCCGGTGCACGTTCGATCGGCGCCGCGCTTAGTGGGTATGAACTGCCTGAGCATCCATTACAGATACGCGTGAAGCATACCGTCGCCGAGGTATGCGACTTGCCGGACGACGCGGTGCAATGGTCGATCGACGGTTGCAATCTGCCGACGCCGGCGTTTGCCCTCGACCGCCTTGCCCGCCTGTTCGCGAAGCTCGCGTCGGCTGAGGACGAGACGTCGGCTGCCGCTTCTTCTTCCATTGCGCCACGCACCGCTGCGCTCGCACGCATCTATCGTGCGATGGCGGCCCATCCGGAGTGGGTGGCAGGCGAGGGGCGCTTCTGCACTGTGTTAATGCGGGCGTTCGAGGGCGCGCTGATCGGCAAGGTCGGCGCCGACGGCAGCTACGCAATCGGCGTTAGGGCCTCGCGGCAGACTGCGCAGCTTGGCGCCGATGGTGCACTCGGCATTGCGGTGAAGATCGAGGACGGCAACATCGGCGTGCTGTATGCCACTGTTGCTGAACTGCTCGCGCGGCTTGATATCGGCAGCCCTGAGCAACGTGCGCAACTGGGCGCGTTTCATGCGCCGCCGATGATCAACACCATGGGCGTCAAGATTGGCCATCTGGCATTTTCGCTTGCGCTCGAAGCGCATGCGGGCCGCCAGGCGTGAAGCCATGCAGAGCGGCGCTGGTTATGCGTCGTCTTTCTTGAAGCGATCTTGTATGGCCAACAGTTGATCGTCGCTGGTGGCCACGATCCACAGACGGGCGCGTTCGACCATCAGACGATTGTGATCCTTGAGCGCGCCCATCGACACGGCGGTTTTCCAAGCGACGGGTGCGGCGCGGCTGGTTCGTCCTGACGGCGTGCCGACCAGCAATGCGTAGGGTCCGAGGGGCAGCGAGACGAACGGCATGGCTGGCTTGACGCGTACGCGCCAGTCGATGAATGGTGAATCGCTGAAGAGAAGCGGCGTGGGCAGACCATGCAGCACGGTGAAGTCATAGAGCGCGAGTTGTTCGCGCATGGGCCTGTAAGTGCGGCGGATATCGTCGACGAGCGCTGCGCGGATTTCGTCGTCGAACATGGCTTCCTGGGTGTAGTGGTCGACTGCCTGCAGCGCGTCGTGTTGATAGGCGCTGAAGATTGCCAGGTCGACGCAATCGTGAACGGCGCGTTGGACTTCCGCGGCGGAGCCGGCTTCTTCGGGTTTGCCGAGTTGCGCGGCGCGGAGGAAGCGCGCGAGGGCGGCATCCTGGGTTGAGGGGCCGGTGGCGAGTGGGTCGTCGGTGGCGTCTTTGTCTAGCGGGACGTAGAGGTATTTTTCTGCCGCGAAGCGGGATTTTTTGCCGTCATCGAAGGCGATTTCGCCGGTGGCGCAGTTGATGTAGCGCGTGCCGATGTGGCCGTGTTCCCACACGTAGTTTTTCAGGAAGGGACGCAGGGGGTGGAGTGGGTCTGGTTGATGCATTTTGCCTTTGCACTCCGTGCGGGTTGGGGTTTGGGTATGGTCACATAGAATTTGGGTTTTTATGGGGTTTTTTGCCTGCGGCGCGGTTTGGTTGTTTGCCTGCGCGGCGCTTGTTTCGTCTGTTTGCCTGTGGCGGTGGGCTTTGCTTTGGTTTTGTTAGCCTGCGCGGCGCTTTGTTTCTGTGTGCCTACGGCGTTGGCCTTTCCTTGATTTGATATTGGATTATTAGCGTCGCCCCTGTGCGGGGCAGGCACCTACTTTTCTTTGCCTGCCGCAAAGAAAAGTAGGCAAAAGAAAGCGGCTCAAACCGCCAACTCTTAAGCGGGTCCCCTGGCTTGGAGGGGATCGTGGTGCATCTGGAATCCGTGCCCTCGCACCTTCAGCGTGAGTGACAAGGCGCTCATTAGCTCCCACTCCGCACTGCGTGCGTCGCGGATGGGTCTGCATGGGAAACCAGGGGCTTCGATTGCGTGTGGTGGGCCATCAGCTTCGCCTCGGCGAAGCGCCTCCTCACTCAGAGGCGAATTGCACTTCAAATGAAATGTCAAGGCGTCGCACTCTCATTCGCCTCATAGTCACAGCCGAAGCCGAAGCCGAAGCCGATGCCGATGCCGATGCCGAGATGCCGAGATGTCGAGATGTCGAGATGTCGAGATGCCGCCATCGCAGTTGCAGTTGCAGTGGCAGTGGCGATGCGATGACGAGCCACGGCACCGGGTAAAGCGCGGGCGCCAATCGCAGCGGGTGGTTTTATGAAATACGCTTCGGCGCGCGCAGCGCTGCCGGAAGAATGACTGCTGTGTCACTGACGCTGAATGTGCGAGAACACAGATTCCAGATGCACCACTACCGTGGCTGCGCGGGGGACCCGCTTAAGAATTAGCGGTTTGAGCCGCTTTCTCTTGCTTACTTCTCTTTGCGGCCGGCAAAGAGAAGTAAGTGCCCGCCCCGCACAGGGGCGACGCTAATAAACCGATAAGAAAACAAGGAAAGGCCAACGCCGCAAGGGCACACCCAAAGAGCGCCGCGCAGGCAAAAAACTAGGCAAGGCCCAACGCCATAGGCACACAGACGAAACAAACCGCGCCGCAGGCAAAAAACCGCAACTTCAAACAACTGCTGCCGCAGGCACCCCCCCAAGCGCATTGCGAATAGCATCAGCCAGCTCAGCGGCTGCAAACTTCGCCACATACCCATTCGCGCCAGCATTCTTCACATGCGCCTCATTAGCGGCGCCAGTCAAAGAAGAATGAATAATCACCGGAATATCCCGGGTCCGCTCGTCAGCCTTGATCTGACGCGTCAACATAAACCCATCCATCTCCGGCATCTCGAGATCGGTCAACACCAGCGCAATACTATCCTTCACCCGCGTGCCGGTAGCCTGCGCTTCACGCGCGGCCTGCTGTAACGTATTCCACGCCTCCTCGCCGGTCTTGGTCATCACGTAATCCGCGCCGATCGCGCTCAACGCCTGCTCGATCAGCTTGCGTGCAAAACCGGAATCGTCAGCGGCAAGAATCTTCGCGCCACGGCGAATGCCAAGCGCCTCACCAACAGAAGTCGGGTCGACGCTCGGATGCTGCGACGGAAACACGTCACGCAACACCTGCTCCACATCGATCACCTGGGCGAGCCGCGAGTCGCCCGTGTTGCCGTCGATACGCGCGATGCTCGTCACCAGATTGCCGCCGGCCGAGCCTTCGGCGGATAGCACCTGATTCCACTCGAGCCGAACAATGTCGTCCACTTCTTCGACCGCAAAAGCCTGCGTCGAACGCGCGAATTCCGTCACCAGCAAAATGTTCAGACCACGTGTCGGCTCGCAACCCATCAGGCGCGGTAAATCGATCACGGGAATGATCTGCCCGCGAATGTCCACAGCACCCATGACGTACGGCGACGAACCCGCAATCGGCGTCACCGGCGGCATCGTCGAGATTTCACGCACCTTGAAGACGTTAATGCCGTAAAGCTCGTGCGCGTCGCTGCCGGGAACGGATCCCAGCCGATACAGCAATAACTCGAACTTGTTGGAACTCGTCAGGTTGCTGCGTTCGTCGTTCGCGCGGTGATCTACTGCCATCGAAACTCCCCAGAGATTGCGGTGCGAGTGGTGCGCCATGCAACCCCTTCGTTCGGTCCTGGCGCGTGCCCTACCTTTTTGTTATCGGCGCAACAGCAGGAAAGTTCAGTGAACTCAGGCGGTTTATTGATGCTTTCTGGTTAACACCCAGCCGCTATTCGGGTAGGAAGCGGGCCGCGGCCCTACAGTAAAAGGTGGGTCATTTGTATGAAGGTTACCTAACGTTACAGAAGCGACAGCATGGTTTCACATGCTGGGTAATGAGCCTCCTAGAATGCACAGCGATAAGAGCGCGGCGCCGTTAGTCAGTCGCAAGCGACTTGCAAGGTATCAATGCAATCGCACGCAGTGGCCACGGCGCACACGCATCGCTGTCGTTTCGCTTCCACTCCAAGGAGAACATATGATCCGCTTGCCTCTCGCCGTCATCACCAGTGCCTGCGTCGCCAGCCTTATGGCCGTCGCTACCGCGGCCAGTGCTCAGACCCCGTCGGCCGCGCCAGACGCCGCTCGTATTCATGCCGCCGACCAGGCCTTCATCACCGACGCGACCAAGGATGTCGCCACGCAGCGCGACGCCGCACGCATCGCCGCCTCGCGCTCCACCGACCACGACGTGAAGGCATTTGCCGAGCGCGTGTCGAACGACAACGCAAAAATCTCGGACGCGCTGCGCGCCGCGAGTCCGCGTGGGGTCGACGTGCCGAAGAACGATCCGGACGCGGCAGTGCTCGCGAGCATCAATAACCTGCGGGGCGCCGACTTCGACAAGACCTATATCGAGCAGGTCGCGCTCGCCGGCGAACAGAAAACGCTGTCGGCATTCCAGGCGGAAATCGCTTCGGGCCGCGACGAACAATTGAAGGACGCGGCGAAGAAGGCGCTGCCGACCATCCAGGAGCATTACGCGATGGCTCAGGAGCTCGCCAAGCGCAAGCATCTGGCTGCCGAGTAAGCCGCACACCAGACCCACCAGGCCGGCCAGACACGGTCTGGCACAGTCTGAGCATCAAGGCGCGCGTCACGTTGCGGCGTGACGCGCCCCACCATGTGGCACAAAAAACGCCTCCAAAAGGCGCTTAAAAAAAGCGCCTAAAAAAAAGACACCTAAAAACCGCCTCCAAAACCAGCAGCAACTCTCTCGCTCGCGACAATGATGGGCCGCCTGCACGCAGCAGGCCGACTGCGTTCTTTTCGGCGATAATCGGCTTCGTTCTTTCGGGCCTGGCCTGCGCGGCTTTCAGCGCGATTCATGCAGTTCGAAAGCGGTTTCCCGATTCCATCCGCATTCAATCAAAGCTCACCTCATGTGCAAGCCCGCCAATCTTCCGCAACAGTTGGACCTTATCCTTCGGCAGGCCGTCGCGCTTCAGCAGAACGGCGCTTTCGCCGAGGCCGAAGAACTCTACCGTGAGATTCTCGAACTCAAACCCCGCCATTTCGAGGCGCTGCAATTGATGGGCGCGCTCGCGCTGCAAGCGGGTCGTGTACAGGAGGGCATCGAGTTCCTCAGAAGGGCGCTCGCCATCAATGCGAAGCAGGCGCCGCTTCATTCGAATCTCGCCTATGCGCTCAATGCCTTGCAACGTTTCGACGAAGCGCTCGGCAGTGCCGATCGCGCGCTCGCATTGCAGGCCAAATTCCCGGACGCACTCAACAATCGCGGCAATGCGCAAGCCGGCCTGAACTTGCCACGCGAAGCGCTCGGCAGCTTTGATCGCGCGATCGCTTTGATGCCGGATTTCGCGCAAGCCTGGAACAATCGCGCCTGCGTGCTGCGCGATCTGGCCCGCCCCGCCGACGCCCTTGCAAGCTGCGATCACGCGCTCACACTACAGCCGAACTATCCGGACGCTTGGAGCAATCGCGGTAATGCGCTCAGCGATCTGAACCAGCCGGATGAAGCGCGGCAAAGCTATCAGCGTGCGCTCGAACTCGCCCCTGCATTTGCCGATGCCTGGAACAACCTCGGCCTGACGCAGATCGATCTCAATGACCACGCGCAGGCGTTGCAGAGCTATGAGCGGGCGTTGACGGTGAATCCCGCCGCTGCCGAGACGCATTGGAACCGGTCGTTGTGTCTGCTGCAACTGGGGCAGTTGGAAGCAGGATGGAAGGAATACGAATGGCGCTGGGAGCGTAGCCGGATCAAGGCAAGCCGGCGCACCTTCGCGCAACCGCTTTGGCTGGGCGATTTTTCAATCGAAGGCAAAACGATTCTGCTGCACGCCGAGCAGGGCCTCGGCGACACGCTGCAGTTTTGCCGCTATGCGGCGATGGTGTCGAAGCTCGGCGCAAAGGTCGTGCTGGAAGTGCCGGGTGAGTTGATGCGGCTAATGTCCACGCTCGACGGTGTGGATCAATTGATCGAAGCCGGCCACGCGCTGCCGCCATTCGATTGTCACTGTCCGTTGCTAAGCCTGCCGCTCGCGTTCAAGACCGATCTCGCGAGTATTCCGTCAAAGACGCCTTATCTGTTCACCGACCCGCAAGCGACGCGTGAATGGTACAAGCGTATCGCAGCACAAGCGCAAGGGCGCTTGAAGGTCGGACTCGTCTGGGCGGGCGGGAATCGGCCGCATGTCGCAGAGCTCCGCAAGAACGACGCACGCCGTTCGATTACGTTCGAGCGACTCGCACCGATTCTCGACGTGCCGAACGTACAGTTCTTCAGCCTGCAAAAAGGACCGGCCGCGCTGCAATTGCCGCGCAACGATTCGCCCCCCAACGTTGTTGACTACACGGAAGAACTCGAGGACTTCGCCGACACGGCGGCGCTGGTGGCAAACCTCGACCTGGTGATATCGGTGGACACGTCCAGCGCGCATCTGGCCGGTGCGCTTGGCAAGCCGGTATGGATTCTGAACCGCTTCGACACGTGCTGGCGCTGGATGCTGGAACGTACCGATACGCCCTGGTACGCGCAAGCGAGGTTGTTCCGGCAGCCGGCATTGGGCGATTGGGACAGCGTGATTCGAAGTGCGCGTGACGCGCTGGCCGCGTTCGCCGACACGTTTGCCTGGACGCGCGTAGACTGAGTGTCCGTTTATCGACGGACAGGCCACGGAGATACGTCAATGGAATACAGACATCTGGGTGCATCCGGTTTCAAGGTGCCGGTACTGAGTTTCGGCACGGGCACATTCGGCGGCAAGGGTGAATTCTTTCAGGCGTGGGGCGCCACCGACGTCGCCGAAGCGCGTCGCCTGATCGACATCTGTTTCGATGCGGGCGTCACGATGTTCGACACTGCCGACATCTATTCGAGCGGCGCTTCCGAGTCGGTGCTTGGTGAAGCGCTCAAGGGCAAGCGCGACAAAGCGATCATCTCGACCAAGGCGACCTTCCGTTTCGACGAGGGTCCGAACAATGTCGGCTCGTCGCGCTTTCATCTGATTCAGGCGGTGGACGCGGCGCTCAAACGTCTGCAAACCGACTACATCGACCTGTTCCAGTTGCACGGTTTCGACGCAAAGACGCCAATCGTTGAAGTCATGTCGACGCTCGACGATCTCGTGCGCGCCGGCAAGATCCGCTACACGGGGGTGTCGAACTTCTCCGGCTGGCATCTGATGAAATCGCAGGACACCGCGGATCGTTACGGCTATCCGCGTTATGTTGCGAACCAGACTTACTACTCGCTGATCGGCCGCGATTACGAGTGGGAGTTGATGCCGCTCGGCGTCGATCAAGGTGTGGGGGCGGTGGTGTGGAGTCCGCTCGGCTGGGGGCGTCTCACCGGCAAGATCAAGCGCGGTCAGCCATTGCCGGAAACGAGCCGTCTGCATAAAACCGCCGACATGGGCCCACCGGTGCCGGACGAGTATCTGTTCCGCGTGCTCGATGCGATCGACGAAGTCGCGGCCGAAACCGGCAAGACCGTGCCGCAAATCGCGCTGAACTGGCTGCTGCAGCGGCCGACCGTGTCGACGGTGCTAATCGGTGCGCGCAACGAAGAGCAGTTGCGGCAGAACCTCGGCGCAGTAGGCTGGAATCTGACGGCCGAGCAGGTGGCGAAACTCGACGCTGCAAGCGCTGTACGTCCCGCGTATCCGTACTGGCATCAGGAAGGATTTGTGGAGCGTAATCCGAAGGCGGTTTAAGCAGGCTTGGTTGGCATTTGCACAGCGTAACAACCCGCTCCGGCTCGACGGCTATTTGACGAGTTCGGCCGGAGCGGCGAACAGTTCGCGGTAATAGCGTCGGCCTGCATCGAGATGTTCGTCGAATGCGAAACCTTGTTCGAGCATCGCGTCGAAGTCGGCGCGTTCGATTTTCATCACATAGCTGTGTTCGGTAGTGACAAGACGGCATGCCTGATCGGTGACTGCCGTGCTAAACCATTTCCCTGCGTCCGCATGGCCCGCCGGATATGATTGTTTGCCGTATTCGATTTGCCAACCGCCGTCCAGCAGAATCCACATGCCTTGATTGTTCGCGGCGCCGTGCGCGCTGCCGTCGCATTGCGCGACCACGGTGCCGGGTTGCGCTTCCCATTCATGCGAATGGCTGATTACCCAACGCAGTTGTTCGGTCGTCAGACTCGTGAAGAAGGGCGTGTGCTTCAACAAATGAAGGTAAGTCACAGAGGGTTTCATTTCAGTACTCCGTGTGGTGAGGGGCGCGTCCGGCGACTGAGGTTGTGGTCGCGCATCGCATGCGGCGATCAGAAAGGGTAGTAGGACCGCGCCAGCGATCAGGATTGAAAGTTTCATGAACGGGTGTGTTCAAAGCGGGAAAGGAACAGCGGGACGCCAAGGCTCATCGATCACGCCTGGCGTCCCTTGCTGCAATGTTCGATTAACGCTTGATCCTCGCTTCGAGCAGATCGCCCATGCCGATCCGTTTGGCGAACTCGATGCGCACGCGTTCCGAGACTTCGAGCACTTCACGCGCGCCGTCACCGACGAAGTCGATCACCGAGCGCATCGGCCGCTCGCCTGACGGCAACGCGACGATTCGCACGATTTCATCGGCCACGGCTTGCGGATCGGCGTCGTCCGGTGTGAGTTCGGACAGGCGCTCGCCGATCTGATCCATCACGCCGTCATAGCGTGCATACGCGGCGGCGCGTTCCGCATCGGCTGGTTTGCCGGCGCTCGGAAAGTGTGCGGTGCCGCGAGTGAACGCGCCTGGCACCACGATCGAGGTTTCGATCCCGAAGCGGGCGATTTCGTAGGCGAGGGTGACCGCCAAAGAATCCATCGCAGCCTTTGCGGCGCCGTAGGGCCCGAGGAAGGGCGGAAAGCCACCCTTGGTCGTCGTGCTGCTGATCCACAACATCAAGCCGGCTTCCTGATTCCGCAGATACGGCAGCACCGCACGGTTCACACGCTGCGCGCCGAACAGGTTGGTGTCGAACACCTTCACCATTTCTTCGGGCGTGAACGCTTCGCTCGGGCCGACCACCAGATGCCCCGCGTTCTGCATCACCACGTCGAGTCGTCCTTGTTCGCGGATGATCGTCGCGGCGGCGGCATCGGCGGATTCTTGCGACAACACGTCGAGTTCGAGCGGATGCAGCTGGATGTCCTTCGCTTTGGCGAGCGCCTGCATTTCGTCGGCTCGCGGCTTGTTGCGTCCTTCGACATCGCGCATCGTCGCGTAGACGATATGGCCGGCTTCGGCCAACGATTGCGCGGTGAGTTTGCCAATGCCCGTACCCGCGCCCGTCACCAGGATGATGTTCTTCTGCATTTTCTTCTCCGATTCGATGAAAGTGATACGACCTATGAAAGTGCTATGAAAAAGGCTCTTTAAGCGTTATCAAGCGGGGTTAAGCCACGCCGCCGTTGGCGCGCAGGATCTGGCCATTGACCCAGCCTGCATCCGGACCCACGAGGAAGGAGACCACCGAGGCGATGTCGTCCGGCTGGCCGAGGCGTTGCAGCGGCGGCATCTTCGCGAAGGTCTGGATCTGTTCTTCGGTCTTGCCGTCGAGGAACAGCGAGGTGGCGATCGGGCCCGGCGCAACCGCGTTGACGGTGATGTTGCGACCACGCAGTTCCTTGGCGAACACGTGCGTGAAGGCTTCGACGGCGGCCTTGGTGCCGTTGTAGATCGCATAGCCCGGCATGTTCAGTGCCAGCGTCGTGCTCGAGAAGTTGACGATGCGTCCGCCGTTGTTCATCCGTGCGGCTGCTTCGCGCAGGGTGTTGAAGGTGCCGCGCACGTTGATGTCGAAGGTCTGGTCGTACAGCGCGTCGCTGGTGTCGGCGAGCGGCACCGTCTTGAGCACGCCGGCGTTGTTGACCAGCACGTCCACCTTGCCGAGTTGCTGTTCGGTGGTCTCGAACATGCGACGCACGTCGTCGGCTTTCGAAACGTCGGCCTTCACGGCGATGGCCTTGGCGCCCGCCGCCGTGAGTTGCGCGACTAGCGCATCGGCCTCCGTTGAGCTCGATGCGTAGTTCACGGCAACCGCGAAGCCGTCGTTGGCGAGGCGTTGCGCAACCGCTGCGCCGATGCCACGGGATGCGCCGGTAACGATGGCGACTTGGGCGTTTTTGATCGTGTTCATGATTCGTTTCCTTCTGTGTGGTGGGTTGGTGAAACGAATCATGGTCGCTTTCGTCGATGAGATAATCTGGTTAGAATTGCCATTATCATTCCATTTGCTTTAACAATTGATCGACAGGCCGCCGAATCGCCGGCCCGTCACAAAGGCATCAACCATGGATCGCTTTGAGGAAATGCGCGTGTTCGTACGGATCGCCGAGCGGCAAAGCTTCACGCGCGCCTCGGACGACCTGCAGATTCCGCGCGCCACCGTCACCAATCTGATGAAGCGTATGGAGCAGCGGCTCGGCGCCCGGCTTCTCGAGCGCACCACGCGCTCGGTACGCCTGACGCACGACGGTGAGGCGTATTACCGCCGCTGCGTGCGGCTGATCGCGGATATGGAGGAGGCGGAAGGCTCGTTTACGAACATCGCGCCGAAGGGTCTGCTGCGGGTGAATTTGCAGGGCACCTTGGCGCGGCACTTCGTCGTGCCGGCGCTCCCGGCGTTTCTCGCGCGGTTTCCAGACATTGAGCTGACGATCGGCGAGGATGACCGGTTGGTCGATCTGGTGCGGGAGGGGATCGATTGCGTGCTGCGGGCGGGGAATCTGCAGGATTCGTCGATGGTGGGGCGGCGTGTCGCGCAGTTGTCGCAAGTGACGGTGGCGAGTCCGGCGTATCTGGAGGCGTATGGCGAGCCAGCCGATCCGGCGGCCTTGTCCGCGCATCGGGCGGTCAATTACCTGTCCAGCGCGACCGGCAAGCCGGTGCCGCTCGAATTCAGAATCGACGGCCGCGATACGGCCACGTACCTGCCGTCGGCGGTATCGGTGACCGGCGCCGATCTCTACACGGGCTCGGCGGTGGCCGGGCTCGGCATCGTGCAAGTACCGCAATACCGTGTGGCGGGCGAGCTGGCGTCCGGGCGGCTAAAGATCATCCTCGCGGATTTCCCGCCGCCGCCGATGCCGGTTTCGGTGCTGTATCCGCAGAATCGCCAGTTGTCGTCGCGTGTGCGGGTGTTTGCACAGTGGTTGCGCGATATTTTCGAGGCGGCGGGCGCGCAGACGGGTTCGCGGTGAAGGCGCGAGCGGTTCGTGCTTTTGCGTAAGCGGCGCTGCGTATCGTGGGATCATACGTGTCGTGCAGAGCGATGTTGCTTTTTGCACGGTACGGAATAACAGGAGCAGGACGATGATCGATGGACTGGTGGGCGGGCGTTTGTACGGCGAGGCGCAGATTCGCACTGGGCAGAATGGCAAGCGCTTTGTGACCTGCAAGGTACGGGCGACCACCAATGATGGCGATACGATTTTCGTCAACGTGATTGCGTTTGATGATGATGTGCAGACTGCGTTGCTGGCTTTGGCTGACGCAGATAGTGTTGCGTTGAGTGGGGCGTTGACGCCCAAGGTTTGGACTGACAAGAATGGGTTGATTAAGCCTGCTATGGATATGGTTGCACATAAGGTGCTTGTGGGGTATCGGGGGGAAGGGTAATAGTCCTTTTTGCCTTTGGCGGCGGCATTGGCTGTTTGCCTGTGGCGGTGGGCTTTGCTTTGGGTTTGTTTGCCTGCTCGGCGCTTGTTTCTGTGTGCCTACGGTGTTGGCCTTTCCTTGATTTGTTATTGGTCTATTAGCGTCGCCCCTGTGCGGGGCGGGCACCTACTTTTCTTTGCCTGCCGCAAAGAAAAGTAGGCAAAAGAAAGCGGCTCACCCCCGCTAG
>NZ_WOEY01000127.1 GCF_013177695.1 Paraburkholderia solitsugae
GTCGAACTCGGCCGAGCCGAAAAAAACCGAAAAAAAACCCGCCGGGGCGAACCTCGGCGGGTCACATCGACCGTTTCACAGAAACGGATCGAGAGGATTGCTCGCTCAGTGCAGCTTAAGCGGCCGGCTTTTCGCCTTCGCCTTCAGCAGCAGCAGCGGCGTCGCCTTCAGCGATTGCGCCAGCCGGGATCGTTGCCAATGCGACGACCGGGTTTTCTGCGTCAACGTGAGCAACCAGTGCCACGCCTGCCGGCAGGACGATGTCCTTAGCGTGCAGCGAGTGGCCCGCTTCGATCTTCACCAGGTCGACTTCGAGGAATTCCGGCAGTGCCGACGGCAGGCACTCGATTTCGATTTCGTTGAGGACGTGCGAGATCACCGCGCCCGACAGCTTCACTGCCGGGTTGGTCTCCTGGTTCATGAAGTGCAGCGGCACCTTGGTGTGCAGCTTCTTCTTCGCGTCGACACGTTGGAAGTCCACGTGCAGCACGAGCTGACGGAACGGGTGGTATTGCACGTCGCGCAGCAGAACCTGTTGCGACTTGCCTGCCACTTCCAATTCGAGGATCGACGAGTGGAAAACTTCTTTCTTCAGCGCGTGCCAAAGTGCGTTGTGGTCCAGTTCGACCAATTGCGTTTCAGCACCAGCGCCATATACGATGCCCGGGGTCTTGCCCGAGATACGCAGGCGGCGGCTCGCACCCGTACCTTGCAAAGAACGCTCGAAAGCGACTACTTTCATTTTGAATCTCCAATGCACTGCCCGCGACCAGGCAGTAAAAACGGGGCCTCCAAGCCGTTATGGCTGAGGCCCCAGAGCGATGGCACGAACCTTCGTTCGTTCATGCCAATTGTGCAAAAGCTCAGCGTGCGGTACTGCAACGCACACTGCGCCTTCGCAAATACTTAACTTTCAGCGAACAGCGACATCACCGAATCGCCGCGGCGAATCCGCGAGAACGTTTCGGCGAGCAGGCCGGCGCTGGTCAGCGAACGGATCTTGGCGCACGAGCGCGCTTCTTCGCCGAGCGGGATCGTATCGGTGACAACGAGTTCGTCGAGTGCCGAAGCTGCAATCCGCTCGCCTGCACCGCCCGACAGCACCGGGTGGGTGGCGTAAGCGAATACCTGCTTCGCACCGCGTTCCTTCAAAACCTGAGCTGCCTTGCAAAGCGTGCCTGCGGTGTCGACCATGTCGTCCATGATCACGCAGGTGCGGCCTTCGACTTCACCGATGATGTTCATCACTTCGGCAACGTTCGCCTTCGGGCGGCGTTTGTCGATGATCGCGAGATCGCAATTCAGTTGCTTGGCCAATGCACGGGCACGCACCACGCCGCCGACGTCCGGCGAAACGACCAGCAGGTTCTCGTAGTTCTGCTTGCGCAGATCGCCGAGCAACACGGGCGTAGCGTAGATATTGTCGACCGGGATGTCGAAGAAGCCTTGAATCTGGTCGGCGTGCAGATCCATCGTAATGATCCGCTCGACGCCGGCGATTTCCAGCATGTTCGCCACGATCTTCGCCGAGATGGCGACGCGCGCCGAACGCGGGCGTCGATCTTGACGGGCATAACCGAAGTAGGGGATGGCTGCGGTGATCCGGCCAGCGGATGCGCGCTTGAGCGCATCGACCATGATCATCAGTTCCATCAGATTGTCATTCGCCGGCGCGCAGGTGGACTGCAGGACGAAGACATCCTTGCCACGCACGTTTTCCTGAATCTCGACCTGGATTTCACCGTCCGAGAAACGGCTAACCATTGCTTTGCCGAGGGGAATACCGAGGATATTGACGACTTCCTGTGCAAGCGCGGGATTTGCGTTGCCAGTAAAAACCATCAGGCCGTCATGGCTGCTCATCGTGCACCTACTTCAGGCTGGGGGCGAGGGAAATGCGAGAAATTTTGGCAGGGGAGGAAGGAGTCGAACCTTCGAATGCCGGAATCAAAATCCGGTGCCTTAACCAACTTGGCGACTCCCCTACACTAACTTTGAGCTTCACCGAACGAGGGAACGTTCGACGAGGCAAAACTTTATGACGCGAAAGTAAAGAGTGGATGCTGATCGAGGCCTGCAGTCACTGCGCTGTTCCATTCGGCTGGCAGTTTGGCTTGCACCGCTTCTGCTTCAGCTTTACTACGGAACGCTGCAAATACACTTGCACCTGATCCAGACATCCGCGCTGGTGCGACGTTTTCAAACCATCGCAGCACTTGCGCTACTTCCGCGTATTTTCCCACGACCACCTGCTGCATGTCATTGCGGCCGAAACTTTCTGGCCATTCAGTGTTGCAGCTAAGTTCTGCAGGAAAGTCCGTAATTATGAGGGGTTTCGAATCTCTTGTCAACGCTTTTTCGGAAAAAATCGCTGCAGTTGGAACCTGAACCCTCGGCGTCACTACTAGGAAATGGCGCGGCGGCAATTGTACAACGACTAAAGCCTCTCCGACACCCTCTGCGAACGCATTTTTCCCAAAAATAAAAAACGGCACGTCGGCACCGAGCTTCAAGGCCAACGCTTGCAGTTCAAGGCGCGGCAAATCGAGCTTCCAGAGACGGTTTAGCGCGAGCAGTGTGGTGGCCGCATCGGAACTGCCGCCGCCGAGGCCCGCGCCCATCGGCAGGCGCTTCTCGATTTCGATATCGACACCCGCGGGCGAGCCCGTATGCGCCTTCAGGAGCGTTGCTGCGCGCACGGTGAGGTCGTGTTCCGGCGGCACGTCGGCGATCTCGGTGCTGCGCGTGATGAGTCCGTCGTCGCGCCGCTTGAAATGCAGCGTGTCGCCCCAGTCGAGCAACTGGAAGACGGTTTGCAGCGTGTGATAGCCGTCCGGCCGACGGCCGGTGATGTGCAGGAAGAGGTTGAGTTTCGCTGGCGCGAGACAATCGCGCAGTGAATCGGTCGTTTCAATCATGAGTCAGGGCTACATGCGCCATAGCGGCGCCGAAGAAGCGGCAAGGGGTGTGCGAACAGGCGCGACTACTGATCCAGCACGAGCTTGATATTGATCGGCGGTTCCGAACGGGCCAGGTTCACGCGCTTCACGCCGGTTGCTGGGGCATCGGCATACGCCAGGTAGTCGATCGTCCAGCCGTCCTGCGTGATCTGCTTCAGCCGCGAAGGCTGCTCCGCATCCTGCTCGGTCCTGGCGCGCGAAGTCGGCGCCGGCGAAGGCTGTAGCCAGTAGCGCAGCCCTTCGATCGGCAGCGCGAAGCCGAGCGCGTTCTGCATCAGCGTGGAGACGTTGTCGGCGGTGAGCGGTTGGCGGTTCGGCAGTTCGAGCGTGGCGGAAGCCGGCGACGAAGTCACGACCGCCAGCGTCTGGCCGAGCGGATTGCGCAATTGCACTGTGACCGTGTCACCCGTTTCCTGCCAGGTGAAGTTGCCATAGGCATTGCGCTGCTGGCCGTTCTGATCGTCGTACTGGATCGCGAAACGGCCTTGATAAGCACGCGTGGTCTGCGCTGTGACGGATGTCGCCGCATTCGACGTAGACGGCCCCTGCGGCTTCACCGATGCACAACCGGCCAACGCGACAACCGCTGCCGCTACGAATCCGAGCGCCGCGCCACGCGGCGCCCGGGGAAAGGAGATCAAGCGGGAAAGACGCATCAAAGATCGTTTACCTGAAGACGTTGCAGCGTTTTAACCAGCGTGTCGTTGTCCGGTTCGAGCTTGCGCGCGTCGCGGAAGGCGGCGCGGGCCTGATCCTGCGCGCCGGTTTTCCACAACACTTCGCCGAGGTGCGCGCCGATTTCGGCGTTCGGCTGCAGGTCGTACGCTTTGCGCAGCAACTTGATTGCATCCGACGTATCGCCCATCCGGTATTTGACCCAGCCGACGCTGTCCATGATGAACGCGTCGTTCGGCGCCAGCGACGAGGCCTTTTCGATCAGCTTGTCCGCTTCCGCGAGGCGCTGATTGCGATCGGCCAGCGAATAGCCGAGCGCGTTGTACGCCTGCGGGTTGTCTGGCTGCGTCTGGATCAGCTTGCGCAGTTGCGCTTCCATGATGTCGTAATGGCCGTTCTTTTCGGCGGCCATGGCGTAGTCGTAGGTGAGATCGGGATCGTCGGGGAAGTTTGCGGTAGCGTCTTGCAGGCGCGCTTCCGCCTCCGGGTAGCGCTTCGCGTCGAACAGAATGGCCGCGTCGGTGCGTGCAATCAGCGCCTGGTCACGTGGATCGGGCGCCTGCAGGCCGGCCAGCAGCTTGCGCGCGTCTTCAGTCTTGCCCTGCTTGGCGAGCAATTGCGCACGCGTGATCTGCGCCGGCACGTATTGCTGGCTTGCCGGTGAAATCTTGTTCAGCCAGTCGCTCGCCGCGGCTTCGTTCTTCTGTTCGAGCGACAGTTGCGCAAGATAGATATACGCCTGGCCCGGATCGGCGCCCGGCGTCTTTTCAGCTTGCTGCGCATACTGCGTGAGGTAGGTCTGCGCGTCGTTGAAATTCTTCTGCTGAATCTTGATCAGCGCGAGCGCCATCAACGGCGTGAGCTCACTCGCGTTGTTCTTGTGCATGACCTCGAACTGCTTCTGCGCGTCGTCCAGACGGTCGCTCGCGAGATACATCTGCGCGAGCGCGAGACGTGCGTCATGCGATTTCGGATTCTGCTGCACGTACTTTTCGAGCGATGCGATGCCTTCCGCGCGCTCCTCCGGGCCCATCTGCGACAGCGTCAGCGCGGCCGGCAAATAGTCCGGTTTGAGCGTGAGCGCCTGTTCGAGCGACTTGCGCGCGCCCGGCGCGTCGTCCGAAACGAGCTGCTGGCGCGCGATGGCCAGCTGCGCCTCCGGCCGGTTCAGGTCGTTCTTCAGCAGGTCTTGCAGCACATGCAAGCCGCCAATCCGGTTCGGACCGCGCGAGAGCAGCAGTTGCAGCGCCAGAATCGCGCTGCCGCGGTTATCTGCGGGCACTTTCGCGAGTTCACGGGCGAGGATCGGCGCGGCGTCGTCAGGCTTGCCGGACAGCACGAGCAGTGACGCGTCGAGTTGAGCGGCCCGTTCCGAATCCGGCGCATACTGCTGCCACAATTGCGCGGCGGCCAACGCGTCCGACGGGCTTTGCGCGGCCAGCGCGATTTCCGTGGCGCGTTGCGCCATGCGCGGATCATGCGTGTCGCGCGCGAGCGCGAGGTAGGTCTGGTAGGCGGGCGCCGGCTGGTCGCGTTGCAAGGCGACTTCAGCGGCGAGCACCTGGAATACGATCTGGCTGGACAGAGGCACGCCCGGCAGAGACTTCTGGTCTTCTGCCGTCGCCGGGCCGAGCGGGTCCGGCAGGGTGACGGACGTGTCATCCGAGTCTGGCGATGGGTCCTGCGCGTGCGCGGGCACGGCAGCCAGGGCCCAGACGGCGAGCGCGGCGGCACCGAGCATGCGGCGAGCGGATACGGCGTGCGGCACGCGGGATGCGCTAGCCGGGCGCTTCGAAAACAGCTTCACGAAGGACAAGTTCATGGAAATCCGTTCAATGTTTCGGACGATTGTAACGCGCTCGCTACAATACGCGCACAACCAACGACGCAAGTTGCAGACCAGTTAGACATGCCAGAGCTGCCAGAAGTTGAGGTTACCCGAAGGGGAATTGAACCGTATGTGTCCGGCCGCAAGGTTGAACGCGTCGATGTACGCACGCCCGCGCTGCGTTGGCCGATTCCGGCGGACCTTGCGAAAACCTTGCGCGGTAGCGTGGTGCGCAAGGTCGAGCGGCGGGGCAAGTATCTGCTGTTCGAAATCGACGCCGGCTGGTTCATTGTGCATCTCGGCATGACCGGCACGCTGCGTGTGCTGCGTCATGTGCCGCAGCCACCGGCCGCGGCAAAACACGATCACATCGACTGGATTTTCGACGAGTTCATTTTGCGCTATCGCGATCCGCGGCGCTTCGGCGCGGTGCTGTGGCACCCGCGTGAAGCCGGCGACGTGCTCGAGCATCCGCTGCTCGCGGGCCTCGGTGTCGAGCCGTTTTCGCCGGCATTCTCCGGCGCGTTGATGCACCGGCTCACGCGCGGGCGCAAGGTGTCGGTGAAGCAGGCGTTGCTGGCGGGGGAGATCGTGGTCGGCGTGGGTAATATCTATGCGTCCGAAAGCCTTTTTCGCGCGGGTATCCGGCCCACCACCGCGGCGGGCCGCGTCTCGCTCGTGCGCTACGATTTGCTGGCGGACGCTGTGCGCATCACGCTCGCCGCAGCGATCGAAAAGGGCGGCAGCACGTTGCGCGATTTTGTCGGCAGCGATGGCGAAAGCGGTTACTTCCAGCTCGACTATTTCGTCTATGATCGCGCGGGGCTGCCATGCCGCGTGTGTGGAACGCCGATCAAACAGATCGTGCAGGGGCAGCGTTCTACGTACTTCTGTCCCACCTGCCAGCGCTAAATATTCAATGCCTTCTCGTCTAAGCCCGTCTGCCCCGTCCGCTGCGCCTGCTTTTCCCGTCATGTCTGATTTTTCCGCGCGGTTGATTGCGTGGCAGCGCCAGCATGGCCGTCATGACCTGCCATGGCAGAACACGCGCGACCCATATCGCATCTGGCTGTCGGAAATCATGCTGCAGCAGACCCAGGTATCGACGGTGATTCCGTACTACGCAAAGTTTCTTGCGCGTTGTCCGGATGTTGCCTCGCTCGCCGCCGCGCCGGCTGACGACGTGATGGCGTTGTGGGCCGGCCTCGGCTATTACTCGCGCGCACGCAATCTGCACCGTTGCGCGCAGGTGGTGGTCGAGCAGCATGGCGGCGCGTTCCCCGCTTCGGCCGACGAACTCGCGGAATTGCCGGGTATCGGCCGCTCGACTGCGGCGGCGATCGCCTCTTTCGCGTTCGGCGCGCGCGCGACGATTCTCGACGGCAACGTGAAGCGCGTGTTGGCGCGGGTTTTCGGCGTCGACGGTTTTCCGGGGGAAAAGAAAGTCGAGAACGCGATGTGGACGCTGGCGGAATCGTTGCTGCCGTCCAACGCAACGGACGACGACGTCAGTGCATACACGCAAGGCCTGATGGACCTCGGCGCAACCTTGTGTGTGCGCGGCAAGCCGGACTGCCTGCGCTGCCCGTTCGCCGCCGACTGCGTGGCCAACGTGACCGGACGTCAGCGTGAACTGCCCACGGCACGACCGAAGAAAGCGGTGCCGACGCGCCGCACATGGATGCTGGTGCTGCGCGACGGCAACGCCGTGATGCTGGAAAAGCGTCCGCCTTCAGGCATCTGGGGCGGCTTGTGGAGTCTGCCTGAAGCGGCCGACGAAGCCGCGCTTGCCGAGCGTGCGCGCACCTTCGGTGGCGACGGAGCGGTTTCGCCGCTCGCGCCGCTTACGCACGTCTTCACGCATTTCAAGCTGGATATCGAGCCGCGGCTCGCTGAGCTGGATCGCGGTGTGGGCGCATTAGTTGCCGCAGGCGACGCGGACACCGCATGGGTCGCATTAAACGATCTCGACTCGTTCGGTGTGCCCGCGCCGGTGCGCAAGCTACTGGATAGTTTGCACGGCTCGCTGCTCTAGCCAACGCCGAGCAAAAAGCACGTCAAATCAAAGCAACTGATGCTGCTGCATATAGTGATGAACCACGTCGATTCGCGCGCCGGCGTCCTGCAACTCCATCAGTTTTTGCCTTGCACGAAGGGCGATGGGCAACACTTCCGCGAGCCGGTTCGACACCCATGACGGATCTTCCAGTCTGAACGGTTCCGCGAACGGCAAGCTGTCAGGGTCGCGTTCGCGGATCGTTGCGATGATCCGTTCGAGCACTTCCGCGCATGCGCCGAATTTGGCCAGTTGCTCATTGCCCTCGAGCGGTATGTCTTCCCCGAGCGGCTCCGCCATGCCGACCAGCAAGCCGCTACTCTCCACGCGATGCGACAGCAGGCGAAACCGCCGCGTGCCGCGCGCCCGAATCAGCAGCATGCCGAAGGCTTCGACATCGCACTCTTCGATTTCGGCGAGACAGCCAATTGCTTCGGGCACCGAAGGCTCTTGCTCGCGCGCCACTTCCGCGCCGCTTTTCAGCAGACACACGCCGAACGGCGTTTTTTCACGCAGACAGTCGCGCGCCATATCGAGGTAGCGCGCTTCGAAGATTTTCAGCGGCAGCAGTCCGTCGGGGAACAACACCGTATGCAGCGGAAACAGCGGCACATCGGCAAGCACAGTAGAAGAAGACATGGCGCAACGCTTCGAGTTGAGGCCGCGCGATGCGGCCGGTTAAGCCACTAACTTCGATGATTCGCCGATGTCGACCGGCGCATCGCGGTGCCGCACAATGACATTCGCCGAAGTTGCGAGACGCGCGGCGAGCGTCTCCGCAATGAACACCGAGCGGTGCTGGCCACCCGTGCAACCGATCGCGACCGTCAGATAACTGCGATTGTCGTCACGGAAATGCGGCAGCCATTTGGCGAGAAATTTTTCGATGTCGTCGATCATTTCATGCACGACCGGCAGCGCGTCGAGAAAATCGATCACCGGTTTGTCGAGGCCTGTGAGCGCCCGCAATTCATGATCGTAGTACGGGTTCGGCAGCGTGCGTACGTCGAAAACATAATCGGCGTCGAGCGGCACGCCGCGTTTAAAGCCGAAGGACTCGAACATCAGCACGAGCCCCGCATCTTCCTGCTCGATGAAGCGTTTGACCCACGCACGCAGCACGTTCGCGCGCAGATTGCTGGTGTCGATCTGATGGCCGAATTCGGCGAGACCCGCCACGAGTTCGCGTTCGCGTTCGATTGCTTCGGCGAGGGACGTCAACAGGCCGACGTCCGCATCGTGCGCGGTGGAACCGGACAGCGGATGGCGGCGGCGCGTTTCGGAGAAGCGTTGAATCAGCGACTGCGTGCTTGCGTTCAGGAAGAGTACGCGCACGTCGTGGGCGCGCGACAGGTCGCGGATCATCGCGGGCATTTCGTCGAGCGAAGCGCTCGAGCGCGCGTCGATGGCGACCGCGAGGCGTTCTTGGCCGCCGTCGGCGAGAAAGTTGGCCAGTTGTGGCAAAAAACGCGGCGGCAGATTGTCGACGCAGTAATAGCCTGCGTCTTCAAGCGCGTTCAGAGCAACTGACTTGCCGGAGCCGGAAATACCGGTGATCAGGATTATGCGCATGGAGTCGTGAAATCCGTACAGTTCATCATAGCATCTGGTCCCCGTGCGCGTGCCGCCTCAGCCTGCCGTTGGCTGCGGGCGTGGCACGGCGCCGCGGGGGTGCCGCGGACTCAGATCAATTTGCCGGGAAACTGGCTGTCCGGGTCCTGCATTGCCAGACGCTGGCGATCCATGAAGTCGCGCAGCGTATCGATGCCGCGCAGTTGCAGAATCGTGTTGCGCACAGCCGCCTCGACCAGAACCGCGAGGTTTCGGCCGGCCGCCACCTGAATCGTGACTTTGCTGATCGGCAAGCCGAGCACGTCGACGGTTTGGCTTTCCAGCGGCAGCCTCTGGAACTCGCCGTCGGGACGGCGCACAAGTTGCACGATCAGTTTCAGCTTCATTTTGCGGCGTACCGCGGTTTCACCGAAGATCGTCTTGATGTCGAGCAGGCCGAGACCGCGCACTTCGAGCAGGTTTTGCAGCAGCGGCGGGCAGCGCCCTTCGACAAAATCCGGCCCGAGGCGCACGAAATCGACCGCGTCGTCGGCAACGAGGCCGTGGCCGCGGCTGATCAGTTCCAGCCCGAGTTCGCTCTTGCCGAGGCCGGAATCGCCGGTAAGCAGCACACCCATGCCGAGAATGTCGAGAAACACGCCGTGCAGCGTGGCGCGCGGCGCGAGAATGCGCGACATGTAGAGGCGCAGGCTGTCGATCACCGCGGCGGCGGACATGGGTGTGGTGAAGAGCGGCGTGGACGAACGCGTGCAGCGCAGCACCAGTTCCGGCGGAGCGGCGACGCCGCCCGCCACCACCAGAAACGGCGGCTCCAATGCGATCAGCTCGGCCATGTGGCGCGAGCGGTCTTCGTCGGTTTGGCGCTTGTAGTAGTCGATTTCGGCGTCGCCGAGTACCTGGATCCGGTTCGGGTGGATCAGGTTCAAGTGGCCGACGAGGTCGGCGCTCGACGTGGCATTGGCGACCGATTCCGAAGAAAAGCCGCGCTCCCAGCCTTCATGCCCCGTCAGCCAGCTCAGCTTCAGCATGGCGGCGTTGTCGTCGAAAATACTCTGGGCGTTGATGCTGGACGTATCCATGAGTCAGTGACTCCAGTGTGGGCCGCTTTGCCAGGCGAAGGGGCGGGCGCGTTAACGCGGGCCGTTTACCTTGCCGGGTTGTACCCGCATGTGTGCGGGTAACTGGTCGAATAACCGGCGTGCGGAGAACCGCCGATGCATCAAGGTTGCCACTGAGTGAGCAGGCGATGCAATGATTCGCGGTCTTCTTCCGTATGCAGGCGCTCGCGGGCCTCGCGATCGGACAGCAACTGGGCGATTTCCGAAAGAATTTCGAGGTGCTGCTGGGTGGCCTGCTCGGGAACGAGCAGGAAGATCAGCAGCGAGACCGGCTGGCCGTCGGGCGATTCGAAGGGGATAGGTTCGGCGAGGCGGACGAACGCGGCGAGCGGTTGCTTCAAGCCTTTGATCCGGCCATGCGGAATCGCGACGCCTTCGCCGAGCCCCGTCGATCCGAGGCGCTCACGCGCAAACAGATTGTCAGTGACCGTGCTACGGGCGATGCCGTTCTGGTTCTCGAAGATCAGGCCCGCTTGCTCGAATACGCGCTTCTTGCTGGTGACCGATAGTCCGACGACGACGTTCTCGAGGGGAAGAAATTTGGCTAAACGATTCATGTTGACAGGCGAAAACGTGGCCTGGGTTCTCCTCGCTGGGGCGTTTGAGTGGTGTTCCATTCGTTTGAGGCTCCCGGCGACGTGCGTTGGAGTCCGAAAGCGCAGGACTCCGGCCGACCGATTTCCGTTTGAGCTAACTTGACCCCGATGGTAACCGGAACATTATAGATCAGGGTAGCAGCGGATGGTGCGGCGCGCCATCCATGCATGATGGGTTTCTTTGCAGGATTGATCCGATCGACGCGGCTGCGCGAGAAAGGCGGCCTGAAACGAAAAACCGCCCGGTTCCGGGCGGTTTGGCTACCTATATGCCTATAGGCAAATGCAGGCAACTGAGGAAAAAACGAAGGAAAGTGAAGAAAACCTTCTAATGTTCCTTATTGCGGCGGCACGTCCAGGAGCGGTGCCGGTTGGTACTTGATCGCATCGTGCTGATGGCCCTGCAGGCGATCCTTGTGGCGTATCACTTGCCGGTCTAGCTTGTCGATCATCAGATCGATTGCAGCGTAGAGATCGCTGTCACAGCTCTCGACAAAGATATCTTTGCCCTTGAGGTGCAGGTTGATTTCAACCTTTTGACGCTTTTCCTTTTCCTTGTGGTTGTCGACCGAGAGGACCACACTGCCGTCAATTACCTGATCAAAATGTCTTAGCACCCTATCCAGTTTGGTGATCACGTATTCGCGCAACGCAGGCGTTACTTCGAGGTGGTGTCCACTGATCTGCAGATTCATAGTGCTTCTCCAAGCTAGAGGCCGCTTGTTCCGCACGATGACGAAGGTCCGGTCGATCTGTCGGCTTGCCTGAGTCGCCCCCCGGTGACTGACTTCTGGCAGGTCGCATCGGCCGGCCTGTCCGCCAACTGCGGAGCGGCCGGTAAATGCCCGTCGCGGGAGGCGGCGGGCTACAGAGACTTGCGCAGGTTGACTGCCGGAATCTTGAGCGCTTCGCGATACTTCGCAACGGTACGCCGTGCGACGACGAAGCCCTGTTCCGCCAGCAGTTCGGCTATGCGGCTGTCTGAAAGAGGAGATTTCGGGTTTTCCGCTCCTATCAGTTGCTTGATGAGCGCGCGAATCGCCGTGGAAGAGGCCGCGCCGCCCGTGTCAGTCGAAACGTGTGATCCGAAGAAGTACTTAAATTCAAGCGTCCCGAATGGGGTCAGCATGTATTTACCGGTTGTCACACGCGAGACAGTTGACTCGTGTAGGCCCAGCGTATCAGCAATTTCTCGCAAAACCAAGGGGCGCATGGCAATTTCGCCATGCACAAAAAAGCTCTTTTGACGCTCGACAATGGCCTGCGCAACCCGGAGGATCGTCTCGAAACGCTGCTGGATATTTTTGATCAGCCAGCGTGCTTCCTGCAGTTGCTGGCGCAACGATCCGCTGCCCGGGTCGCCCCGGTTATTGCGCAGAATATTCGCGTAAAGGTGGTTGATGCGCAGCTTCGGCACCACTTCCGGATTCAGCTCCGCCTGCCAGCCCTGTGCCGTTTTGCGCACCATGATGTCCGGCACGACATAGTCCGCTTCCGCCTTGCCGTAAGCGGCGCCGGGAAACGGCTCGAGCGAGCGGATCAGTACGTGCGCATCGCGCAACTCGTCGTCGTTCGCCTTCAGATGCTTGCGCAGGCGCGTGAAATCGCGTGCCGCGAGCAGTTCCAGATAGTGGGCGACGATGTCGAGCGCAAGCGTGCGCGTAGGCGACTGTTCGAGCCGCAGCAATTGCAGCTTGAGACATTCGGACGCCGAGCGTGCCCCAACCCCCGCAGGATCGAAGCTATGCAGCAGCGCAAGCGCCGCATTCATTTCGTCGAGATCGACTTCGAGCTCGTCAGGCAGGTCAGTCAGCACTTCGTCGAGCGTGGCGGCGAGGTAACCGTCGTCGTCGAGCGATTCGATCAGGAAGGTGATCAACGCGCGGTCGCGCTGGCTCGCCTGGGTGACGCGAAGTTGCGCCATCAGGTGATCGCGCAGCGAGGTGCTCGATTCGTGGATTTGCAGCGGCGGCAGATCGTCGTCGTCCGAGGCATTGCCGGAGCGGCCGTAGTCGCTGAGATCCCATTGCGACCCGTCGCCGTTGCTGTCGCTCGCGAGGCCGTTGTATTCGTCGACACCCTGCGGCTCGCCGTTCTCGGCGCGCTCGCTGCTGCTGGTGGATGAAGACGAGGTATTGCCGCCCATCTGGTCGGGCGGCGGGGAGGAATTGGGCGCCTGGGCGATCAGCGAGCCGTCGGCTGCCACGCGCAGGGGACTCGCGATCCAGTCGTCCTCGTTTTCGAGGAGCGGATTCTGCGAGATCGCCATTGCGACTTCCTGCTGCAGTTCGAGCGTGGACAGCTGAAGCAGCCGGATGGACTGCTGCAGTTGCGGGGTCAGCGCAAGATGCTGCGATAGGCGGAGTTGGAGGCTGGCTTTCATGGCAAGTTGAGATTCATTGTAGAGAGTTTGCCACGACCGCGATACATTGCGAATTCGCAATTACGCGTGCGCCCGTTTTCGGCGGCGCTGGGCGCGGGACGGCCCAAGTCAAAAGTGCTGATGTGCGGATGCCGCAAAAGGTCCGGCGAATGCGCGCTCGCACCGCCGGTAATCCCTTGTGCACTTACATGCGGAAGTGTTCGCCCAGATAGACGCGCCGCACGCTTTCGTTTTCGATGATGTCGCTCGGCGCACCTGCGGCCAGCACGCTGCCGTCGCTGATGATGTAGGCGTGGTCACAGATGCCGAGGGTTTCGCGCACGTTGTGGTCGGTGATCAGCACGCCAATATTGCGCTGCTTCAGAAATTTGACAATCTTCTGGATTTCCAGCACCGCGATCGGATCGACGCCCGCGAACGGTTCGTCGAGCAGAATGAAGCTCGGATTGGTGGCCAGCGCACGAGCAATTTCAACCCGCCGACGCTCGCCGCCCGACAGCGACAGCGCCGGATTCTCCCGCAGGTGAGCAATCTGCAGTTCGTCGAGCAAGGCTTCGGTGCGACTCGTGATGGTGTCTTTGCTGAGCCGCTTGCCGTTGTCCTCGTGCTGCAATTCCAGCACCGCGCGAATGTTTTCCTCGACGCTGAGCTTGCGGAACACGGACGCTTCCTGCGGCAGATACGACAAGCCCAGTGACGCGCGCTTGTGAATCGGCAGCAAGCTAATCGACTTACCGTCCAGATCGATTTCACCTGCATCGAGCGGCACGAGGCCGACGATCATATAGAACGAGGTGGTCTTGCCGGCGCCGTTGGGGCCAAGCAGGCCGACCACTTCGCCGCTTTTCACGTCGAGCGAGACGTCTTTGACGACCGTGCGCGAGCCGTAACGTTTCTTCAGGTTGCGGACCGCCAGCGAACTGCTGGTGCCGGCCGGTTTGCGATTGGGGAGGGACGCGGAGGAACTCACTGACTCGGTGCTCCCTGGATCGTGGTGGACGGCGCGAGCGTGGCCGACGCGCCGTTCAGGGGCGCCGCGCCACCATTGCGTGGCGCCAGCATTGCGCGCACGCGGCCAGTCGGGTTGCCCGGGCTGGCGACGTCCTTACCTGCCTTCGCGGTGTAGAAGTCGTTCTGGCCGTCATACGTGATGACGCTGCCGTGCACCTGATCCATGACCGTCGAGAGGCCTTGCAGGCGCTTCACGGTAGCGTTGGTGGTGAGCGTGGTCAGATCCTGCTTGCCGTCGTAGTCGATACGAATGGCCGTGCCTTCGATGTATTCATCGAGGCCTTCGCGTTTCTGGCGGAAATACGACAGATTGCCGCCGCTCGACGTGCCGGTGGCGTACTGGTAGCCCTGCGGGTCTTGCGTCACTTCGACGCGATCGGCCTTGATCACGATCGTGCCTTTGGTGGCGACCACGTGGCCGGTGAAGATGTTGACCTGCTTGAGGTCGTCGTAGGTCATGTTGTCCGCTTCGACGTTCAGTGGCTTGTCCTTGTCGGCGCGGTCGGCGTGCGCAAGCGGCGCGAAGCCGGCGAGCGGCAACGCGACAATCAGCGCAGCGAGTCCGGCGCGGCACGCGGACAGGGTGCGCGAGCGGCCGGTATCAAAACGGGGGAACGATTCGTTCATGCAGTCACGCCTGGAATGGATTACCCGGGTTGCTTGGGCGAGCTGGCGGAGCCTTCGGACGCGGCAATCGCGCCCTTCACATTGCCGAACAGCTGCATCACCCGGGTGACGTTGTTGTAGTTCATGCCGCTGGCAGTCATCACAGACATGCCGCGCTGAAGTTTAACCGGCTTTTCGGTCTCGATCACATCGTCGTTGACCAGCACCCTAAAATGCTGCGAATCCGCTTGCATCTGCGGATCGCCGTTGCCGGCGGCCCGTATGATGCGCGCGTTGTCGTACAGATTGACGATCGAGGCGTCGCCGTTGACCGTACCGGTGTCGCCGGTCGCGGTGACGATCGGCTTGCCCGGCTGGAACGCGCGCATGGCCGGCTTGACCAGATCGCTCAGCTCGTCGTCTTCGTAGTGGATCAGGCTGGTCGCGGTCAGGCGGTATTGCGTCGAGCCCGACTGATCGAGTTCGGAAACCGAAAAGTTGTCCGCGAAGTAATCGGGCGTGTGCTCCTTGGGGCGCACCACGTCTTCGTTCTGCCGCGGCAGCGTGGCTTGCAACAGCCACCATGTAATGCCGGCAAGCGCCGCCATCGCGACGAGCGGAATCAGTGAGGTCCAGCGAAACCGATTCATCCGACGAGGCCTCGCTGTTCGCCGCTACAGGCTGCCGCGAGCAGAGCCTCATATTTGTGCTGCGCGCGCAGCAGCGTGTCGCAGACTTCCCGCGCGGCGCCGTGGCCACCGCGCGCCTCGCTGACCCAGTGGGCGCGCGCGATCACTTCAGGATGCGAATTGGCTGGCGCCGCCGCGAAGCCGACCTTCAGCATCACGCCGAGATCGACCCAGTCGTCGCCCATATAGCCGCATTCTTCCGCTGTCAGGCCGGTTTGCTTGAGCAGGTCGGCGAACGCCTGGGGTTTGTCTTGCACGCCCTGATAGACGTGGGTGATATTCATTTCTTTCGCCCGCGCCGCGACGATGCCCGACTTGCGCCCGGTGATGATCGCCGTTTCGATGCCGGCCTCGCGCAGCAGCTTCATGCCGTGCCCGTCCATCGAGTGGAACGCCTTCATCGTGTCGCCTTCCGCCGTAAACAGCAGGCCGCCGTCGGTCAGGACGCCGTCGACGTCGAAAATCATCAGCTTGACGCGGCTTGCGCGTTCAGTGGCGGTAAGGGGGGCGACAGCCATCAGATCACCTTCTTCGAGAACAGGTCGTGCATGTTGAGTGCGCCGATCAGCTTGCCTGCTTCGTCGACGACCAGCATCTGATTGATGCGGTGGCGCTCCATCAGTTCCACGGCTTCGACAGCAAGGTGATCCGGACCGATGGTGCGCGGCCCGGCGGTCATCACTGAAGCAATCGACAGTTGGCGGAAATCGCCGTCGCGTTCAAGCACGCGGCGCAAGTCACCGTCCGTGAAGATGCCGGTCACGTGATCGTTGTGATCGACGATCGCCGTCATGCCCATACGTTTGGCGGTCAACTGGAACAACGCGTCGCGGACGGTCGCATCGGGCATCACCTTGGGTACCTGGTCGCCGGTGCGCATGACGTCGCGAACATACGTGAGCAGACGCCGGCCGAGCGCGCCGCCCGGGTGCGAGCGGGCGAAATCGTCCCGGCCAAAGCCGCGCGCGTCCAGCACCGCGACCGCGAGCGCATCGCCGAGCGCGAGCGCGGCGGTGGTGCTGGCGGTCGGCGCAAGATTCATCGGACAGGCTTCTTTCGACACGGCGGAATTCAGATGCACGTCGGCCAGTTGTGCGAGACTCGACGACGGGCGGCCCGTCATCGCAATCAGCTTCGAGCCGATCCGCTTGATGAGCGGCAGGATCGCCACGAGTTCTTCAGTTTCACCGGAATTGGACAGCGCGAGGAACACGTCGTCTGCCGTGACCATGCCGAGGTCGCCATGACTGGCTTCCGCCGGGTGAACGAAGAACGCCGGCGTGCCGGTGCTGGCAAGCGTGGCCGCCAGCTTGCGGGCCACGTGGCCGGATTTGCCGATGCCGGAAACGACGACGCGTCCACGGCAGCCGAGGATGAAGTCGACCGCCCCGACGAAGCCATCGTCGAGTTGATCGCGGAGCGCGCGCACGGCGTCCGCTTCGATGTCGAGCACGTCACGAGCGAGCGCGAGTGCCCTGTCGCCATTGATTTTCGCTATCATTCGCGGAGTATAGCAAAGGCGCTTGTTCGCCGCGCCGGGCCTGCTGTGCCAAGCCGCTGCCTTTATTGCTGTTTTTTACGGCCCCACAACCTTGTCGCGCGGCGTTTCTCGTGCGCGGTTCCGCTGACGAACGAGGACGCTTTACCGATGCGTTTTTGCCGATGATTTCCCCGCTCGAAATGACGCTATTCCTGCTGCTGGCATCGGTGGCGGGCGTGGTGCTATTTCGCTTTCTGAATCTTCCACCGATGCTCGGCTATCTGACGGTCGGCATCGTGGTCGGGCCGCACGCGTTCGGTTTGATTCCAGACTCGGCCGGCGCGCAGAATCTGGCCGAATTCGGCGTCGTGTTCCTGATGTTCTCGATCGGCCTGGAGTTTTCGCTCTCCAAACTGCGTTCGATGCGCCGCCTCGTGTTCGGTCTCGGCCTGTTGCAGGTGATCGGCACCATCGCCGTGGCGGTCTCGCTCGGTTTCGTGCTGGAGCGCTGGGTGCACATCACGTGGCAGGCGAGCGTGGCGCTGGGTGGCGCGCTGGCGATGTCGTCGACGGCGATCGTCAGCAAGATGCTGGCTGAGCGGCTCGAGATCGAAACCGAACACGGCCGGAATATCTTCGGCGTGCTGCTGTTCCAGGATCTGGCGGTGGTGCCGTTGTTGATTGTCATCGCAGCGCTGGGTGGCAGTTCGAACAATCTCGTCAGCTCGCTCGGGATAGCGGCCATCAAGATCGTCGTGGCCTTGTCCCTATTGTTAATAGTGGGGCAGCGCTTCATGACGCGCTGGTTCAACGTGGTGGCGCGGCGCCGCTCGCAGGAACTGTTCATCCTCAATCTGTTGCTGGTGACGCTCGGCGCGGCGTTCATCACGGACAAGTTCGGCCTGTCGCTTGCGCTCGGCGCGTTCATCGCCGGCATGCTGATCGCCGAAACGCCATACAGGCATCAGGTGGAAGAGGATATCAAGCCGTTTCGCGACGTGCTGCTGGGTCTCTTCTTCGTCACGACCGGCATGCTGCTGAATCCGCGCGTGATCTGGGACCACCCATTCATCGTGCTCGGCTTCCTGGTCGGGCCGATCCTGCTGAAGGCGGTGATGGTGACCGGGCTCTCGCGCCTGTTCGGTGCGTCGCCGGGTGTCGCGATGCGCACCGGTATCGGCCTCGCGCAAGCCGGCGAGTTCGGCTTCGTGCTGCTGAATCTGATTCTCGACAAGCATCTGGTCGACGCCACCTTGTTGCAGGCGATTCTCGCGGCGATGCTGCTGTCGATGCTGGCCGCGCCGTTCCTGATCCAGAACTCGGACCGTATCGTGCTGCGCCTGTCGTCGACTGAGTGGATGATGCAATCCTTGCAGATGACACGTATCGCGACGCAGAGCCTGAAGCAAAGCGGCCATGTGATCATTTGCGGCTATGGCCGGGCTGGGCAGAATCTGGCGCGCATGCTGGAGCATGAAGGTCTGTCGTACGTCGCTTTGGACCTGGACCCCGATCGCGTCGCCGCTGCGGCGGCGGCCGGCGAATCGGTCGTATTCGGCGATGCGGGGCGGCGCGAATCGCTGCTTGCCGCCGGTATCCATCGCGCGGCAACGATCGCGATTACCTACGCGAACACGCCGTCGGCATTGCGCGTGCTCCACAATATTCACGAACTGGAACCCACGCTGCCGGTGATCGTTCGCACCGTCGACGACGCCGATCTGGAAAAGCTGCTGGCCGCCGGCGCGACCGAGGTGATTCCGGAAATCGTCGAAGGTAGCCTGATGCTGGCTTCGCATACGCTGGTGCTGATGGGCGTGCCGATGCGACGCGTGGTGCGGCGGGTCGAGGAAATGCGCGACGAGCGCTACGCGCTGTTGCGCGGCTATTTCCATGGCGCGGACGACGTGGAAGACGACGACGGCCACGAACAGGTGCGGCTACAATCGGTGCCGGTCGACGAAAACTCGGACGCGGTGGGCCGAACGCTGGCGGAACTGGGCCTGTTCGATCTGGGTGTCGAAGTGACGGCGATTCGCCGGCACGGCATTCGCGGCGTCGAGCCGGACCCGTCCACCAAGCTGCGCGCGAGCGACATCGTGGTGTTGCGGGGCCTGCCCGAACAGTTGGCCGAAGCCGAAGAGCGGCTCTCGAAGCATCGCCGGGCGGGCGCCGCTGCGGTCTAGTGTGCAAGGTCGGCGTGGCATGATCTCGCCGGGGCGGCGTTGCCGGCCGCGCCTGAGCCCGCCGTACCTGGCCGGCCGCACCTGATTTAGCCATTCATCGGACCTGTCGAGGTCCATCCGGAGACATCATGTCCAACGCGCTCGCGAGCGCGCCGCTCGATGCGGCCGACTACATCAAAAGCCACATCCGCACGGTGCCCGACTGGCCGCTGCCGGGCGTGCAGTTTCGCGACATCACGCCGCTCCTGCAGGAGCCGAAGTCGCTGCGCGTGCTGATCGATCTGTTCGTTCAGCGCTATATCGACGCGAAGCTCGCCTACGTCGCCGGGCTGGATGCGCGTGGTTTCATCATCGGGCCGATTCTGGCTTACGAGCTGAACCTCGGCTTCATTCCGATCCGCAAGCAGGGCAAGCTGCCGTACAAGCGAGTCGCGCAATCCTACGAGCTCGAATATGGCACCGCGACCGTCGAGATTCACGAGGACGCCTGCAAGCCGGGCGATCGCGTCGTGATCATCGACGATCTGATCGCCACCGGCGGCACGATGATGGCCGGCAAGATTCTGCTGGAGCGGCTTGGCGCCGTGGTGGTCGAAGGCGCGGCGATTATCGATCTGCCTGAGCTCGGCGGCTCGGCCTTGCTGCGCAAAGCGGGCCTGCCGCTCTATACGGTGACTGAATTCGGCGGCCATTGAGCGCTGGATGCGAACTTCTTCCTGCACACAAAGAAGGTAAGAAAGATGCCCAACTTCCTGTTGTTTCTCGCAACCTCGATCGCCATCACGATGGCGCCCGGCCCCGACAATCTGCAAGTGCTCGCACGCGGCATCTCGCAAGGCCGTGCGGCGGGCCTCGTCGCCGCGCTCGGCTTTGCCGCCGGCATTACCTTCCACACCACGTTGGCCGCGCTTGGCGTGGCCGCGTTGCTGCGTTCGTCGCCGGTTGCGTTTGAAGTGATCAAGCTGGCCGGCGCCGCGTATCTGGTCTGGATCGGCATCAAGGCGCTGCGCAGCCAGGGCCTCGCCACCGCGCACGAGCGCCCGCCGCAACCGTTGATGGCGGTGTTTCGTCAGAGCGTCCTCGGCAATCTGCTGAATCCGAAAGTGACGCTGTTCTTCGTCGTGTTCCTGCCGCAATTCGTGCAGCCGCACGGCACGCAAAGCGTCACGGTGCAGATGCTCGAACTCGGCGTGTTGTTCATGTTGCAGACCGTGGTGGTGTTTTCGCTGTTCGGCGTGTGCGCGGGACTGATCGGCGGCTGGCTGAAGCGCCGGCCGCGCGTGGGCGTGTGGCTCGACCGGCTCGCCGGCGCGACGTTCATTGCGATCGGGATTCGCGTCGCCTTGCGGGATTGACAGAGGGTCCGCTTAAGCGACTGCGCGAGCGCCGACAACCGGGTGCGCCAGAAGACCAGTTTGGAGCTTTAAATGACTTTGCCTTGCATCACCGCCGCGCGCCGCTTCGACGCGGACGCGCATCTGCCGTTCTGGATCGACGCCGAGCAGGTCGGCTGGATTCGTTCGACCGATGTGCCGTTGCTCGCGCGCTGGCCCGATGTGTTTGAAATCGACGGTGTTGAACGCGGGCGCGTGACGCTCGCGTCCGTGTTCAACACCGTCGACCTGCGCAGCGCGGCGCTTGGCTCCGTGATCGGCGCACTTGCCGCCGAGGGCCGTATTCCCGGCTGGCGCAATGAGACTTACGCGATCCGCAATGCGTTCGATGCGCCGCCGCTCGCGTACATCGAACGCGCGGCGTCGCGCTTCTTCGGCACGATGACCTACGCGGTGCATCTGAACGGCGTCGTAGAATACGCGGATGGCGCCCCGCAACTGTGGATCGCGCGCCGCAGCGACACCAAGGCAACTGACCCGGGCATGCTCGACAATGTTGTGGCAGGCGGGATCGGCTGGGGCTTCGGCATCGAGGCGACGATCATCAAGGAGTGCTGGGAAGAAGCCGGCATTCCCGAGGAGATCGCCGCGCGCGCCACGGCCGGCCGCACCGCGCATGTGCTGCAATCGTTGCCGGAAGGCACGCAGGCCGAACAGATTTTTATCTACGACCTCGCGCTGCCGGGCGATTTCGCGCCGCGCAATCAGGACGGCGAAGTGGGCGAACACCGGCTCGCGCGCATCGACGAAGTGGCACGCTGGATCGAAGAAGGCGGGATGACGGTGGACGCGAGTCTCGCCACGCTGGACTGTCTGCTGCGCCGCCGCTGGATCGACGCAGACGCGTGTCCGGGCATCGAGACGCTGTTCGAGCCGCCGGCGCTTGCATAAGCGCTAGTTGGGCGCGGGTGCGGCGGACAAGCCAGGTCACGCTGGAGCACGCTGCATCGAATAAGACACACCGAACAAACTACGCACTGAAGAAGGGAGTCACCCAGGTCATGTCGACCGATCACAGCTTTATCCTCAAACTGTCGTGCGCCGACCGGCCCGGCATCGTCCACGCGGTTTCGGGCTTTTTGTTCGAGCGTGGCAGCAATATTCTCGACTCCGCTCAGTTCGGCGACAGCCGCACCGGCGAGTTCTTCATGCGCGTGCATTTTCAGCAGGTGGGTGGCGATCCGGGTCTGGACGTGTTGCGTCAGTCGTTCGCGATGCTTGCTGAGCAGTTCGGCATGCGCTGGGAAATGCACGATGCGTCGGTGAAGCCGCGCGTCGTGATCATGGTGTCGAAGATCGGCCATTGCCTGAACGACCTGCTGTTCCGCTATCGCACCGGTCAATTGGGTATCGAGATTCCGGCGATCATCTCGAACCACAAGGAGTTCTATCAGCTCGCGGCCAGCTACGACATTCCGTTCCATCACTTCCCGCTGATGGGCGGCACGCCCGACGCGAAGGCCGCGCAGGAAGCGCGCGTGCTCGAAGTGATCGACGAGCATCAAGCCGATCTGGTGGTGCTCGCGCGCTATATGCAGATTCTGTCGCCGCAACTGTGCGAATCCCTCGCTGGCCGCGCGATCAATATCCATCACTCGTTTCTGCCGAGCTTCAAGGGCGCGAAGCCTTATTACCAGGCGTTCGACCGCGGCGTGAAACTGATCGGCGCAACCGCCCACTACGTGACGACGGATCTCGACGAAGGTCCGATCATCGAGCAGGGCGTGGAGCGTGTCGATCACAGCATGACGCCGGAGCAACTGACTGCCATTGGCCGCGACGTTGAATGCGTGACACTCGCGCGTGCGGTGAAGTGGCATGTCGAGCATCGCGTCGTGTTGAACGGTAGCAAGACGGTAGTGTTTCGTTAAAAGCAGATCAGGACCGCAGCGCGGTCCTGCCCGCATCCCGCTTGTCCCGTGCGTGCCGTGCGTGCCGTGCGTTGTGTGCCGAACGGCGGCGCGCATTCAGTTTCTTCAGCCAGATCAGCAGTCCCGTTGCGCTCAGCACGGCGACCGCGATCCCCATCGCGCTAATCAGAATCCGCCCGCCGAGACCGAGGATGCGTCCCGAGTGCAGCGGGAATTGCACCTGCATGAAGATGTCGCCGGCTGTGCCCTTGCCGGGGATCTGCGCGCCGAGCGGCTTGCCTGTGGCCGCGTCCCAATACATCCACGGATTGCCGAGGCCGAGATCGCCGTGATCGTTGCCGGTTGCGTAGAAGCCGACGCCGTAGGCGTGCAGGAATTCCGCGTAGTAGACGCCGCCCGGCGGCACCTTCAGGTTCTGCGCTCTGCCGGCTTGCTCGGCTAGCTCCACGATGCGCTCGCGGCTCAGGACCTGATCGCCGGGCTCGGGCTTGCGCAGGATTTCGAGGTTGTTGATCGGATCAGGCGTGAGCGTCGAGAACAGCGACACGATTGGCCGGACGACCGGCCTTGAAAGATTCATCGACACCGACGTCAGCGCGACGATCACCAGCAAGCCCCAGATCCACACGCCGCCCGACCGGTGCAGATCGAAGGTGAGCGCATAGCCACCACGCCCAAGGCGAAACGCAAACGACTTGCGCCATGCCTTGAAGCTCGGAAACGACAACCATAGGGCGACCACGCTATCGAACAGCCACACGATCCCGACAATGCCCATCAGCCACGTGCCGATATCGATACCGCCGGTGAACGGCAATTGCAGCGTGTAGTGCAGCTTGTAGATGAACGGAATCAGATTGATCCGCGCGAGCGACACGGCGCCCCATTCGCGTCGCCCCTGTACGTCGCCGGTGGCGGGGTCGACGGCGATCTGATTGAAGTCGAGCGGGTAGGGCTGCTGGGTGGAGGGGTCGGTGCGTGGCAGCACCATCATCTGCAACGTGTGGCCGGGTTCAGCGCCGAGCGGTAGATACGTCACCTGCAGGCGCGGATCGGCCGCTTCGACGCGACGTGCCAACTCGAGCGCTGACAGTGCCGGGCCGTCGGTGCGCGCTTTGAAGAACGATGGGTTCAGTGCGGCATCGAGTTCGTGATCCCACGCGATGATCGCGCCGGTCAGGCCGGCGACAAACAGAAACAGCGCAATAACGACACCGAACCAGCGGTGCAGACGGACGAACTGCCGCCTCATAAATGAGCCGGCGGAATGGTAAACGACGGGAAACAGCGAGTCACGGTGTTGTGTTGTAAATGGGAATTGTTCGCATCTTATGCGAATCGAGTGGCCTCCCGCAAGCTTTTGGTAAGCGGCGGGCGCAGCGCGAATCAGGCCTCCTGAAGACGGCTGACGCAAAAAAAACGGCACCGAAGTGCCGCTTTTTGCCTGCGTCTGCTAAGCCGCGCGTCGCGGTCTGATTGCCCGCTCACACCAGCCGCAGATAAATCAATTCCCGCTTGATATACGCATAGAAGATCGGCGCCGCGACCACGCCGGGGATACCGAACGCGGCTTCCATCACGAGCATCGCGATCAGCAATTCCCAGGCGCGCGCCTCGATTTGACCGCCGACGATGCGCGCGTTCAGGAAGTACTCTAGCTTGTGAATCAGGATCAGGAATACCAACGACATGACCGCCGCCGGAAAGCTTACCGAGAGCGCCACCGCGACGATGATCGTGTTCGAGATCAGATTGCCGATCACCGGCAGCAAGCCGACGATAAACGTCACCAGCACCAGCGTTTTGGAGAGCGGCAGCGTATCGTGAAAGATCGGCAGGATCACCAGCAGGAAAATGCCGGTAAAGACCGCATTGATCGCGGAAATCTTGACCTGAGCGAATACGATGCGGCGGAAGGCATCGGCGAAACGGGTCACGCGCGTGACGAACGCTGTGGACAAGGGCAGCCGTTGCATATGCTTCTGCGCCCCGACCGCGATGATCGCGCCGATGATCATGCCGATCAGGATGTGCGTGAAGCCGCGCGCCGCGGTCTTGCCGCTTTGCTGCAGCATGTTCGCGTTCCTCTGCATCAACTCGGCCGCCCTGCTCTTCATCTGCTCCGTATCGACCGGCAGATAGTTGGCGACGAATTGCGGAATCCGGCCGCGCGCCTGATCGATCAACTGCATTGCCTGGTCGAGCAGCTTCTGCACGCTCGGCACGTCGTTTTCGAAATGTCCGATGATGCCGAGCGTCAGCCCCGTCAGTGCGCCTACTATCACCACCGAGAGGATCACCACCGCGAGCCAGCGCGCGCGCTGGCTCGACATATGCCGTTCGATGCGCGGCGCGATGGTATGCACAAGTTGAAACACCAGCAGCCCGGCCAGCAGGGCGCCAAGCAGCCTCAGTTCGATGACGGCCCACATTCCGAACAGCATCAGCACGTAACTGCCGATTTCGACCGCCGACAGTGTCGGCAGGCTCATGTCGCTAGTCAGCCTGACCGGGCGTGGGCGTAGGTCCTGCACTTGCCCGTCGTCGCGCGCCTGATTCCGCTTGGCCATGGCTTATTCCGTCTCCAACCCGTGTTGTGCAGCGTTACTTTCTACTGGCAGTGCGTTTCAGCAGTGGCGCCAGATACTTACCGGTAAAACTTGCCTTCGACTTCGCAACCTGCTCCGGCGTGCCCTGCGCAATGATCTGACCGCCGCCGGCTCCGCCTTCGGGGCCGAGATCGATCACCCAGTCGGCGGTCTTTATTACATCGAGATTATGCTCGATGATCACGACGGTATTACCCTGGTCTCGCAAACGGTGAATGACTTCCAGCAGTAAGGCGATGTCGTGAAAGTGTAGACCGGTGGTCGGCTCGTCGAGGATGTAGAGAGTGCGACCGGTGTCGCGCTTGCTCAGTTCCAACGATAATTTGACGCGCTGCGCCTCGCCGCCCGACAGGGTGGTGGCCGACTGGCCCAGCCGGATATAGCCCAAACCCACGTCCAGCAAGGTTTTCAGCTTGCGCGCGACGACCGGCACCGGCTTGAAGAACTCGTAGGCGTTCTCCACCGTCATGTCGAGGACTTCGCTGATGTTCTTGCCTTTGTACTGGACGTCCAGCGTTTCGCGGTTGTAGCGCTTGCCGTGACAGACGTCGCAAGGCACATACACGTCCGGCAAAAAGTGCATTTCCACCTTCAGCACACCGTCGCCCTGGCAGGATTCGCAGCGGCCGCCCTTCACGTTGAACGAGAAGCGGCCCGCTTCATAGCCACGTTCTTTCGACGCGGGCACGCCCGCAAAAAGTTCGCGGATCGGCGTGAACAGGCCCGTGTACGTGGCCGGATTCGAGCGCGGCGTGCGGCCGATCGGCGACTGGTCGACGTTGATGACCTTGTCGAAGTGCTCCAGGCCCTCGATCGATTCGTACGGCGCCGGCTCAGCGGACGAGCCGTACAGGTGATGCGCGACCGCGTGGTACAGCGTGTCATTGATCAGCGTGGACTTGCCCGAACCGGACACGCCGGTCACACAGGTCAGCAGGCCGACCGGCAGATCGAGCGAGACGTGCTGCAGATTGTTGCCGTACGCCTCGACGATGCGCAGACGCCGTTCGTCCGGCTCTTTGCGCTCGTCCGGGAATTCGATGTTGCGGGCGCCGGACATGTACTGGCCGGTCATCGATGCCGCGTTCGCCTCCACCTGCTTGGGCGTGCCTTCGGCGATCACCATCCCGCCGTGCTCGCCCGCGCCAGGACCCATGTCGACCACGTAGTCGGCCATGCGGATCATGTCTTCATCGTGTTCGACGACGATCACTGAGTTGCCCAGGTCGCGCAGATGCTTGAGCGTGGCGATCAGCCGGTCGTTGTCGCGCTGATGCAGACCGATCGACGGCTCGTCCAGCACGTACATCACGCCGGTCAAACCGGAACCGATCTGCGAGGCGAGGCGAATCCGCTGCGCTTCGCCGCCCGACAGCGTTTCCGCGCTGCGTTCGAGCGACAGGTAATCGAGCCCGACGTTATTCAGGAACATCAGGCGCGCGACGATTTCCTTGACCACCTTGTCGGCGATCTCGCGCTTCGAACCTTCGAGCCGCAGCGTCTGGAAATAGCCGAGCGCGTCGCGCAACGGCCAGCCGCTGATTTCGAAGATGCCGCGCGCGTCGCTGTTCGAGCCGATCCGCACGAAACGGGCTTCCCGGCGCAGCCGTGTGCCGGCGCAGGCGGGGCAGGGCTGGTTGTTCTGATACTTGGCGAGTTCTTCGCGCACCGCGACCGAATCGGTCTCGCGGTAACGCCGCTCCAGGTTCGGGATGATCCCTTCGAACACATGCTCGCGTACGGAAGTGCGGCCACGTTCGTTGATGTACGAGAACGGAATCTCCTGCTTGCCCGAACCGAACAGCAGAATCTTGCGGACTTTCTCCGGCAGGTCTTCGACGGCTGTGTCGATGTCGAACTCGTAGAACGCCGCGAGACTTTGCAGCATCTGGAAGTAGAACTGGTTACGCCGGTCCCAGCCCTTCACCGCGCCTGCCGCCAGAGACAGCGATGGATGCGCGACGACCCGCTTCGGATCGAAGAAAGTGATCTGGCCAAGGCCGTCGCACTCCGGGCACGCGCCCATCGGGTTATTGAACGAGAAGAGGCGCGGCTCGAGTTCCTGCAGCGAATACGAGCAGATCGGGCAGGCGAACTTCGAGCTGAACAGATGCTCCTTGTCCGTATCCATTTCCAGCGCGATCGCGCGGCCGTCGGCGAGACGCAGTGCTGTTTCGAACGATTCAGCGAGGCGCTGCTTCATATCGCCGCGCACTTTCAGCCGGTCGACGACGACGTCGATCGTGTGCTTGTCATTCTTCTTCAGCTTCGGCAGCGAGTCGACGTCATAGATCTTCGCGACGCCCTCATTGGCCGTGCCGCCGCCCGAGCGCACCCGGAAACGGATGAAGCCCTGGGCCTGCATTTCCTCGAACAGTTCGACGTGCTCGCCTTTGCGGTTCGCTACCACCGGCGCGAGGATCATCAGCTTCGTCTCTTCCGGCAACGCGAGCGCCGCATCGACCATCTGCGAGACGCTTTGCGCTTCCAGCGGAATTTCGTGGTCCGGACAGTACGGCGTGCCGACCCGTGCAAACAGCAGCCGCAGATAATCGTGAATTTCGGTGACGGTGCCGACCGTGGAACGCGGATTGTGCGAGGTCGCTTTCTGTTCGATCGAGATCGCCGGCGACAGGCCTTCGATCAGATCGACGTCCGGCTTCTCCATCAATTGCAGGAATTGGCGGGCGTAAGCGGAGAGACTTTCGACGTAGCGCCGCTGCCCTTCCGCGTAGAGTGTGTCGAACGCCAGTGACGATTTACCCGAGCCGGACAGGCCCGTAATCACGACGAGCTTGTGACGTGGGAGGTCGAGATTGACGTTCTTCAGGTTGTGGGTGCGAGCCCCACGGATACGGATTTGTTCCACGCGTTATTCCAAGACTTGGCCCGTGACCTGGCGGAAAGAGGAGGCGGCTAAACCTGCTACTATAACGACTTTTCAAGACCGCCGTTACGGCTTCCTGACAGCTCGATCGGGTGCCAAGGCAAGTTGTAAGGCAGCGGTCCAGCGCCGCGGGGAAGAGGTCTAACTGGGGCCATTTTCCGCGAGTACAAGGCGCCGCGAGGCGCGAGGCGAGCATGCAGCAAGGTCGCCGGCCCCCATGCCGCGCCGTATGTTTGCCGCCGTCCAGCCATCCCGTGGTGTGCCGCCTGATGGCGGCCGTTCTGCGGGGAAGACCCGCCCGCGGTGTGCCGCCCAGCTCATTCAAAGAACGCTCCCGATGTCCAATCCGTCCGCTACATCCTCACGCATGAGCGCGCCTGAAATGCGCGCGACCGTGTCGCTTGCCGCCATCTTCGCGCTGCGCATGCTCGGTCTCTTCATGATCATGCCGGTGTTCTCGATCTACGCGAAGACCATCCCCGGCGGCGACAACGTGCTGCTGGTGGGTATCGCGCTCGGTGCGTACGGCGTGACGCAGTCGATGCTGTACATCTTCTACGGCTGGGTCTCCGACAAGGTCGGCCGCAAACCGGTCATCGCGACCGGCCTCCTGATCTTCGCGCTAGGCAGCTTCGTCGCCGCGGGCGCGCACGATATGACGTGGATCATCGTGGGCCGGGTGATTCAGGGGATGGGCGCGGTGTCGTCCGCGGTGATCGCGTTTATCGCCGACCTCACCTCCGAGGAGCATCGCACCAAGGCGATGGCGATGGTCGGCGGCAGTATCGGCATTTCGTTCGCGGTGGCGATCGTCGGTGCGCCGATCGTGTTCCAGTGGGTTGGCATGAGCGGCCTGTTCACGCTGGTCGGCATCTTCTCGATTCTGGCCGTTGGCCTGGTGCTGTGGGTCGTGCCGGATGCGCCCAAGCCCGTGCACGTACGTGCGCCGTTTGCCGAGGTGCTGCATAACGTCGAGCTGCTGCGCCTGAACTTCGGCGTGCTCGTCCTGCATGCCACGCAAACCGCATTGTTCCTCGTCGTGCCGCGCATTCTCGAAGCCGGCGGCCTGCCGGTCGCGTCGCACTGGAAGGTGTATCTGCCGGTGATGGGCCTCTCGTTCGTGATGATGGTCCCCGCGATCATTGCCGCGGAAAAACGCGGGAAAATGAAAATTGTGCTGCTGTCGGCGATCGGTCTTATCCTGATCGGACAGTTGTTGTTGGGCGTCGCACCGCATACGATTCTGAGTGTGGCGGCGATCCTCTTTGTCTACTTCCTTGGCTTCAATATTCTTGAGGCGTCGCAGCCTTCGCTGGTGTCGAAACTGGCGCCGGGCACCCGCAAGGGCGCGGCGGCCGGCGTGTACAACACCACCCAGTCGATCGGTCTTGCGCTTGGCGGGGTGGTCGGCGGATGGCTGCTCAAGGTGGACGGGCAGAGCGCAGTCTTTTTCACTTGCTCTGGGCTGGTGTTTTGCTGGCTTATAATCGCGGCAAATATGAAACAGCCGCCGCGCAAGAAGGCATAGCTGCGCCCCCAACTCTGGCGCTTCGCGCCAGGCCTCCCGGCGGGTTCAATGCCCCAAGGGACTTCCTTCGGTGCGGAAAACCTGGGGCGGCCAGGCGTTTTATTGACAGAACTCACCCGGCGGCGGGCTGAGGCGCAGTTCCGGTCTCGGGCCCACTGGCTTGAGACGCGAATCGCGCGTTGCCGCGCCGCCCGTAATGGAATCAACAGGAGAAACTCATGGCATCCGTGAACAAGGTCATTCTCGTCGGCAATCTCGGAGCCGATCCGGAAGTTCGTTATCTTCCGAGCGGCGACGCAGTGGCGAACATCCGCCTTGCGACGACGGACCGGTACAAGGACAAAGCGTCCGGCGAAATGAAGGAAGCAACCGAATGGCACCGTGTGGCGTTCTTCGGCAAGCTTGCTGAAATCGTGAACCAATATCTGAAGAAGGGTTCGTCGGTGTATCTGGAAGGGCGCATCCGCACCCGTAAGTGGCAGGCTCAGGACGGCACTGACCGTTACTCGACCGAAATCGTCGCCGATCAGATGCAAATGCTGGGTGGTCGTGGCGGCTCGACGGGCGGCGGCGACGACGAAGGCGGTTACAGCCGCGGTGAGCCGTCGGAGCGTAGCGGCGGTGGTGGTGGTGGCGGCCGTGCGGTCTCGGGCGGCGGCGCTTCGCGCGGCAGCAGCGGTGGTGGTTCGAGCCGTCCGAGCGCGCCGGCTGGCGGTGGCTTTGATGAGATGGACGACGATATTCCGTTCTGATAGGCAGTTTTAGTAAGTGTAAAGATCGGCCCCACCTTATGGTGGGGTTTTTCTTTTATATCTGGGACTCAGGGCGTTTCCTGACCTGCAACATTTGCCGGAGGGGTACCGTGGCTGCCGGCGATTTTTTGTTCGTAACTATTATCGGTGTAAAGAAAGCCCCGGTTTTTCTCACCAAATCAACGATTTGGAGGGATTCTCCAGGGCTGTTTTATTTAGCGCGTTCGTCACGCCGTCCGGGCGATGCCGAGCGGACCATCGTATTGCGGTAGCGTCTCGCGCATCGGTGTCCATTTCCCGCTCGCCACGAGTTGGGCCACGTACGCCGAGATGTCCTCCATCGGCGCGAACCAGACATCACCCCGCGCAAGGAGCTGCTCGATGAATTGCGCCAGCGCATCCCAGCGGGCGAGGCGGCCGGTCGCGAACGGATGCAGCACGGGCACCCAAAGCCCCCCGTACTTGTAGCACGCGTCGAACTCTTCGACGAACGCGCGCAGGCCCGCGAGCGGCGCGCGGACCGGCATCATGTAATCGAGATCGATCGAATGAACATACTGGGGCCAGTCGTCCAGCCCCCAATGCGACGGTAGCTCGACGAGCGTGCCGCGTCCGTTGCGGCTCTCGATCAGGTACGGGATGTCGTGGCCCATCAACGACGCGTCGTACTGGAATCCGCGCTCGAGCAGGAGGTCGATCGAGCAATCGGAAAAGTTGTACAGTGGCGCACGCCACCCGCGTGGCCGCTTGCCCGTCGCGCGCACGATCACGTCGATGCCGCGATCGAGCCAATACCCCTGTTCTTGCGCCGTGCCCTCGCACGGATTTTCGTGCAGATACCCATGGTGTCCGATTTCGTTGCCGCCTTCCACCATCGCCTCGATCGCCGCGGGATAGCGCTCGATGCACCATGCCGGAACGAAGAATGTCTGCCGGATGCCGAGCTGCTTATAGGTCTTCACGATGCGCGGCACGGCGATGGTTGGCCCGTAGCGCAGCATCGAGATGGGCGAGACCCGTTTGAACCCGTCCGCCGGGTGATCGAGATGAATCAGGCTGTCGGCGTCCATGTCGAAGGTCAGGCATGCCGCGCATCGTGCGCCGTTCGGCCAGGGAATGGGATTGTCGATCATATTGGGTTCATCCATGAACAGGCGTTTTTCAGGAGAGGACTGGCAAGCACGGCCCGCTCAGACGAGGGGCGTTTGCGCGTCGGCGGACGCGCGATCCGCGTGCGACGCCGCGCGTAGGGAAGGGTGTCGCCGCGCTAGCATGAAGTAGGTCGCGCCGGCGAAGAACAGGCCGAACTCGAAGCTCAGGTCGCCCCATCCGAGATAGTCTCGCATCAGCGGGCTGACATAGGCCGGCGAGTTGGAGAAGAGGACGGACGCGACCGTTCCGGTCACGAGCGCCACCACGCCCGGCCAGAAGATGCCATGGTTGTACCAGTATGCGCCGCGTCCCCATTTCATCCATGCGTCGGCCTGATAGCGCCCGCCGCGGAGGAAGTAATCGACGATGAGGATGGCGGCCCAAGGCGCGGTCCAGAAGACCATGTAGTTCAGAAATCCCTGGTACAGTTCGTAGAACTGACCGTAGTACACGGTTACCACGCGGACGACGAGCGTAAACACTGCAATGATGGTCAGCGAAGTGACCCGGTTGATCGGAATCCGCAGCGCAAGAAGCCCCAATCCGGCGGTGTAGCCGTTCGGCACGTTGACCGCTATGCCGCCCAGGATGATCGCGCCCAGCAGCGGCACGGTAAACCAGGTCGGAAGGAACTTCGACATCTGGCTGACGGGATCGTCGCCCAGTGCGCCACCGAGCGCGGTCGCGCAGAGCACGCCAATCACTTCGCAGAACACGAGCGCCACGAACTGACCGCCGCCCGAGGCGAACATGATCTTTTTCCAACTGGTTTCCGACGGAAAGTAGCGGCTGTAGTCGGAAGCGAAGTTGTACCAGCTGATCGGATACGCGAACACGATGCCCATGGCGATCAGCCACGTGCCGAACGACGCGCCGTCGCGGCGGCCCGTCAACGCCACCGCGAAGTCGACGTGCGGCAGGACGAACACCACCAGCGCGCCGAACAGGACGGCCAGCACCACCGCAATCCATTTCTCGGCCGCAATGATCGTCGCATGTCCGAAGATCGCGAGCAGGATCTCCGCCGCCAAAATGATCGCTAATGAGACCCAGACGACGCCTTGACCTTGTCATCCGGCCAGCTTCAGAAGGGTTTCGAGCGCCTGGGTCGCGACGACGGAATTGATCGAGAACCAGCTCAGTGCGGAAACGAGACTCACAGCCTTCGGCAGGAACGAACCGAGCTGACCGAACGCGCTGCGGGACGTCATGATGCCGGACGTGCCGGTGCGAGGCCCCATGATCGTCGTCAGTCCCAGCACAGCGCACCCGAGGACGTTCCCGACGAGAATCGCGCCCAGCGCCTGCCAGAAGGAAAGGCCTTGAGCGAGCACTAGCGCCCCGGTCATGACGACCACGTAATTGATATTGGCGCCGATCCACATCTTGAACAACTCGACCGGTGCGCCGTGGCGGTCGGCCGAGGGAATCGGTTCGATGGCGTGCTGCTCGATGCTCCATGCCTTGTCTGCCTGCACTTCAGCATCGGGATGATGGCGATTGCTGCCTTGCATTGCGTGCCCCTCATGTGGTCTTCGTTCGGTGCGTATGACGTGTGCGCGACGCTGCACGTCGCGTATCGCGCCGGAAATAAAACGTCGTGAGACGGGGAGTCATTCTGGTTCGCTCGGAACTTTGAAAAAATAGGTATCGACCGAAGTGAACTTCGGAGACGGACGAAGCGGTGTGCAACGCGTCGGCTTCGCCACGGGCTGCGCGAGCCCCGTTCATGCGGCGGCGACGTTTCGTGCCCGTAGAACGCGTCGCGATGCACGGCCTGTGCGTGCAACTTAAGCGACAGCCTGAGCAACGTGACAGTGCCTCTCATTGACGTCCGGACACAATTTCAAAGGTTTTCCGCCAGGCGGAATTGCCATCTTGTTCGTTGGAAAATGACGCGCGAGACTGCTTGCAGCCGGTTGATAACCGAACGTCGGCAAGAGGACTGGAGACTAGATATGGAACAGCAAATTTTGAGTGAGGGCAGCACGCCCGGCATCATCGCAGTACCACCGGAGATCGTTGCAGGGAATGCACTGAAGGAGCGTCTGTCTACCGGCCACGTAGTTGGACTGGCCATGGCGGACGTCTCCCCGACAATGGCAGTGTTCCTTTTGTCGGGCGCAGTATTCGTGTCTGCCGGAACAGCTGCCGCTGGTGTGAATCTGCTCATGATGGTGATCGTCGTGCTGATCGCCTTGTGTCTGGGTGAGCTGGCATCCATGTATCCATCGGCGGGCGGCATGTACACACTGGTCCGGGAGACATTGCCTGCGCCGTTCAGTTGGGTAACGAAGTTTAACTACCTATTGCAAGGCGTGATCATCCCAGCGTCGATTGGGCTCGGCATTGCCCAGTTTCTGCGCGACCTGTACCCGACATTCCCAGTGCCGGACACGGTCATAGCGTGTCTGTCGATAGGATTGGCCGCATTCATCGCGATGACGAAAGTGGAGATCGGTGCGTGGTTGACAGTTTTGATGGTGTTCGTTGAACTGACTGTTCTCGGCATTGTTACCGTCGCAGGATTCACGCATGTACATCAATCGCTCGGAGACCTGGTCGTGCATCCGGTGATGTTGAACCAGACTGGAAACGGGATATTCGCTGTGGGCATGGTGGCGGTATTCGCGTCGTTAGCTCCGGCTTTCAACATCATCAACGGTTACGACGCAGCCCTTGGCTTTGCCGAAGAGCTGCATGGGGGACGTAAGAATATCGGAAAGGCCGTGGTGTGGGCCGCAGTCATAGCGTCGATCACCATCATTATTCCGTTGCTTGCCGCGATGGTCGCTGCCCCGGATCTGGTGGGTTTTCTCAAGGCGCCTTCCCCGGTCTTGTACTCCGTCGAAACGGCGATGGGGCCATGGGCAAAGTATGTTGTGGACTTCGGCGTCATCGTCGCGCTCTTCAACGCCGGCCTATCCTTGATGATGTATTTCGGTCGTGGCGTCTATGCAACCGGCCGGGACGGAGCGTGGCCGGATGCGATCAACAAACGCATTGGCACTTTAAACAAACACTCGGTTCCGGGCTGGGCAACCCTGACGTTGGCGGTTCCTGCGTGTGTCCTGAGTTTCTTCAGCTATCTCGACTGGCTCCTGAATTTCTCCGGGACCATGATCGCCGCAGTCTACTTCTGTATCGGGCTTGGCGCTTTCTGGGCACGCGTATCCCAGAAGGACGTGGAGCGCCCTTTCAGAATGCCGCTGTGGCCGCTCCCCCCGCTGATCGTTGTGGCCTTCACTGGATTCGCACTGTATTCGCAGGAACTTCAATACCTGGGTGGCGAACTGGTGTTGATTCTGGTTGGACTCGTCTGCTGGCAGCTCTCGAAGCGTTGGTGATCAGCGGGCCCGTGTTTAGACATAAAAGGAGACGGAGATGAGTAGGAACGTTATAGCGATCACCGGAGCGGGGCGGGGTATCGGTCTGGCGACCGCAAAGCGGTTCGCGAGGCAGGGGGCGCTCCTGGCGCTGAACTATCAGGACACCAAAGACGCCCTTGAAGAAGTCGCGACTATGGCGCGCGATAACGGTGGCGGTGCGATCCTGTGTAAAGCCGACGTATCTGATCACACGCAGGTCGAGGCATTCATCGACGCGGCAATGAGTCAGTACGGCCGTGTCGATGTGTTGGTCAACAACGCCGGAATCCTGCATTCGGTCCCCACGGCAGAGGAGTCGTGGGAGCGGTTTGAGCGAACCATGGCAGTCAACCTTGGCGGAACTTTCGCTGGGATTCGAGCCGTCCTACCTAGCATGCTTGCGCGAAAGAGCGGCCGTATTATCAACGTGGCATCCGAACTCGGCCTGATTGGCTTTGCTACCTATGCCTCCTACTGCGCGTCGAAGGGTGCGGTGATTGCTCTGACCAAGGCCGTCGCCAAGGAAGTCGCGCCTTCAAATATTCTCGTCAATTGCGTAGCACCGGGTCCGATCGAGACGCATATGCTGATTCACGACACGGTTGAGTTCAATGACGAGACCAGAGCCCAGATCCCCCTCAAGCGGTTTGGTCAGCCTGATGAAATCGCCGCAGCAATCGAATTTCTCGCGGGTCCTGGCGCCAGCTTCATGGTGGGGCAGGTGATCAGTCCGAACGGCGGAACTGCGATCTAACGGTTGCGCTTTTGGATGGAGGTCACTGTGGCTTCAAGTGTCCAGTCACTGCTACGTGGGCTGAAAATTCTCGATGTTCTCGCCGATGTGCTCGAGGGTTCGGCGGGACTTGGGGACATTGCGCAGCGTTCGGACCTGTCTCCAAGCACGACGCACAGGTTGCTCACCACATTGGTTGAATGCGGATATGTCGGCCGGGAGGTCGGTACGAAAGGGTATGTGATTGGGCATCGAATGATTCACTTTTCGTCGACCGTCAGGAAGAGGACATCGGGTCTGCGGCATAGGGTGCGCTCTCATCTTGAGGCGATTACCGCGGAAACGGGGGAGACCTGCAATCTCGTCGTTCTTGACGGAAAGAACGTCGTTTATATCGACCAGGTCGAAGGCACCCGGGCGCTCAGGATGGTGCCGGGTGTCGGCTCCATCTTTCCGGCGTACACCTCTGCTTCAGCAAAAGCAGTACTCGCGTTCCAGGTTGATCCCATGTATCTCGACGCCGTGTTCGGAACGGAACCGCTTGTGAAGTACGCAGCACACACCCTGACGGAAAAGCACGAGTTTGAGTGCGCGCTCCGCGATGTCGTGTGTCTCGGATATGCGGTCGAAAGCGATGAACTGGCGGAGGGTGCAAGTTGTATTGCCGCGCCGATTCGAGGTCGCGATGGCGTTGCTATCGGCGCCATAAGCATTCCGGGTCCAACGGGCCGCGTGATGAGCCCTGGCCCGGAAAGGCTGGGGACCCTGGTAAAAAAGCATGCGTTGCAAGTATCGAGCGCATTAGGGTTCAGGCAACTGGCTTACGCAAGCGTCGCATAGCAGCGTGGTCGAGATTCTAAATTGCAGGTTTTTTATGAAAGTGGCGAGTCACGCAGCCGCTTCGATTCATCTAAAAGGAGAGAGACAATGACGGTAACGATGGTGACGGGCGGCCTTGGATATGTCGGGCGGAAGATTGTCTCGCAGCTGACTGAGGCCGGCGAGAAAGTCATTTCTTTCAATCGTGATTACGCGGAGGTCGGTGGGCCGAATCTCGTCGCGGTACAAGGCGAGCTTTTCGACATCCCTTGCATCGTCAAGACGATTCAGAAGTATAGCGTTACAACGGTGATCCACACGGCGGCAATGTCACATCCTGATCTCTCTATAGAGCTGCCATTGACAACGGTTGCTGCAAACATTGACGGGACCGTCCATCTACTCGAGGCAATGCGGCTCGCGGGAATCAAGCGTCTTGTTAACTTCTCTTCTGAGACGGTCTACGGTCACATTGACGGTGAGGTCACCGAAAATTCCAAACTTTCGCCAACGACACCGTATGGCGTGACGAAGGTGGCGACGGAACTCTTCGGGAAAGTCTACAACGATCTGTACGGCATGGAAGTCGTATCGATCCGTGTCTCTGAGGTCTACGGGCCGGGAAACAAGATGCCGCAGGTGACGCGTGACATCGTGAAAACCGTGCTATCTGGTCAGCCGTTCAGGATGGCGTCTGGCGGGGATCATCAATTCCAGTTGATCCATATCGACGACGTTGCACGTGCGGCGATTCTCGGCTCGAAAGCAACGGGAATCGAGGGCGCGGTATTCAATATCACCGGGGGTACTCGGTGCACGCTGCAGGAGATGGCTGCGATCGTGAAGGAGAAGCTGCCGGAAGCGGACATCGAAGTCGGTCCTGGTTTCTGGCACCTCGATAGACAGGGTCCGTGGAATATCGACGCAGCGGCTCGAGAGCTCGACTATCGCGCCTCGTGGTCATTGCGGGGCGGCATTCACGGCTACATTGACTGGCTAAAAAATAACGCTTACTGAGTGTCGTTAGAGGTCTTCTTAACCATTTGGAGAGCCAAATGCAGACGAACATGATGGCGGAGATGACCTGGGTTGAATACCTGCGCCGCCTTCAGACAGAGCAGCAGACCGTACTTCTACCTGTCGGCGCGCTGGAGCAGCACGGGTACCATCTGCCTATGGGCACGGATCACTTCCTTCCGACCGCTATATGCAAGGGCGTTGCAGAACGGATTCCCGCTATCGTTGCTCCGCCAATAGCATACGGCTACAAATCGCAGCCGCGCATGGGCGGAGGCAATCATTTTCCGGGGACGACGAGCCTCGACGGCGGAACGCTTACGCTAGTCGTGCGGGACATCATCAAGGAACTGGGCCGGCATGGGGGCAAGAAGCTCGCCGTGATGAATGGCCATTGCGAGAATTTGTTTTTCGCAATTGAAGGTATCGACCTCGCGCTCCGGGACCTGCGCTTCGAGGGCATCACCGATCTGAAAATCGTTCGCTTTGACTACTGGGATTTTACGACCCCAGCAACATTGGACAAGTGTTTCCCCGACGGCTTCCCGGGATTTGCCCTTGAGCATGCGGCCGTTCTTGAAACGTCGATGGGGCTGCATGTATTTCCGGATCTGGTTCGGATCGACAGCCTGGTCGATGATCCCGCGGCGGTGTTTCCTCCTTATGACGTACATCCGGCCCGAACAGAATGGGTACCGCCGTCGGGCGTGCTGTCGCCGGCCAAGGGTGCATCGGCTGAGAAAGGGAAGATGCTGTTCGACGAATATGTCGATCGCATTTCGGAGGCACTCAGAAAAGAATTTGTGGAGACAGATAAATGACAAACAGGATTCCATCAAATTACGTTGGGGTCTGGAAGCGCTCGAAGCTCCGCAGGGGCGCGTCGCCTTGGGATTTGACGACTCGGGTTTTCTGGTTGCAGACACCATATTGGCACGCGGACATTCGGATTCCGGCCGACCGGCCTGATTTCTCGGGGGTTTGCAGTCTGAAAGAATGCAGTCCGGAGCAGCTCCAGGCGTTGCTGCAGCAAGAGGCATTCTGTGGATTCACGACAGTGGAAGACGACGTGTGCCGCTGGCTCCGCCAGATCGACTACCGTCTTCGGGAGACCGACGACTTCGGACAGATGCGATTTACCGGGAATGACGTCGAGGAGATCGGGATCGCAACCGACTACTACGAGCTATGGCATAAGTTGCCTGACAGCGTCGGCCAGAGCTTCGCGCTTGAACGTATTCAGAATTCGGGCGATGAACATCAGCAAGCGTATCTTTGCGTTGCGGGCGGCTACTTCATTTATTCGAGAAATCGCGGCATGTGGACTTCGCCTGCGGTTCGTGCCCGGAGAAAGATTGAAGGTGGCACAGCGAGTCGGGCGGAAATAGAGGCATTTGTTGATTTCGAGTCGTCATTTGGGACGATCGAAGAGGGCATTGGGCGGATAGAAATGTCCACTTTGCCGTGGCGCGAAGGCGAAATTGCATTTGACCTGAATGACTTGGCTATGGAGATTGCAAGCGTCCCGTCTGCGACGGTGCGAAAAGGCTGGCGGTTGATCCCGGGGTCTGGCGAGTTTCCGTTGTCTAACGTTCGTGCCGCGTAACGCACGCTCAGACGATGTAGTGCATTCTGCCAATCGTCGGGCACGCATCGTCGGAGTGGATTGATCACTGATCGCTCAGTCACCATCGGTGTAGAACAGGCTACCTGAGCGATCGCAACTGATATCCCCGCGATGAAGGTATCTGGAGAAACGAAGGCTGATTCCTCATGAGCTCGAAGACAGTTCTTTTTCAGGTGCGTGCAGTGATTGCCGGAGTGATGGCCGCTCGTGCGGACGCTCGCGCGCCCCTCGTTTGTTTGACTGGGTCGCAACGAGATGAGCAATTGCGGTGCCGCAATGCGGCCAGCGTGCGAGACCATCCTGCGAGCCGGCGACGGCGTGGCAGAAAATGATAAGGCGCCTGATTCAGTTTTGTGGAGGCGGATGTTAGCCATTGACCGGATCTTCCAAAGATCCGGTCGAGGTTTTGACCGGTAGAGTCGTTCGACCACGCGATCGCTTATTCCCCGTTTCAAAATATCCTGCAGCTTGCGCCAACAAACCTGAATGCCGCACGGTTGTGCAAGTTTGAAATCACCGCAGTCAGAACACCTGTCTGAGCGGTGCTATCACAACGCTTCGACGAGTAGCCTTGGCGAGTTGACACTAAAAACCGTTGGTGGGGATCGATTCTATGAGTTCGCATTCAAGCCTCAGGTCGACGAATTCATATTGTTGGTGACCTAATCCCCTGCTGCCTCAGTGTTGTTTTCAGCGGCGCATCTCCCACAACCCAAAGCGCGTGTCCCGACGTTGCTCATTGCCGCCGAGAGGCTGGTGCGCCTTGGCCCTGCCCGTCGATGATCGTCTCGCACGCGCCTTCTGGACCATACCCGGCACGGACACAATGCTTCGATGGGGCTCCATTTGCCGTGATAACGTACCAGATACGAACGGACGTCAGGGCATGGGATGAGGTGCGTTGACAGGCCTCGGATCAGCGATCCTCGCGTCGTTCTATAAGTACAGCACCAGTCACTTGTCGGGAGGCTGAGCGACAGTCGAGATTGGCGATATTTTTTTGAATTTCCACAGCGCGGAAATAGGCTGTTGAAGCGACTAAATTGGACGCTGACACTTGGATCAAGACCATATGACAAGCCCCGCATCATGCTGCGACAACAGTTGTCCACAGAGTTGCATCCTCATGTTTCGGTGCCTGGACCGATGGGGAGTCACGAGACCATGAATAGTGGCAACGTGCAGTCGCTACTGCGGGGATTGGCTATCCTGGACGTGCTCGCCGAATCGCAGGACGGGCTCGCCAGTCTTTCAGACATAACGAAGCGAACGGGCATGTCTCCGAGCACGGTTCATCGATTGCTCGCGACGCTGCTGGATTGTGGCTACGTCGGACGAGACGGTGAGTCGAAGTCATATGTTCTGGGAAACCGGATGCTGCGATTTTCGACATCGATCACCCGCCGGACATTTGCCCTGCGTGATCTGGTTCGACCCAAACTTGAAATCATCACGCGGCAAACGGGTGAGACCAGCAATCTCGTAGTACTGGATCGCACGGACGCCGTTTATGTCGATCAGGTAGAGGGCACGCATGCGCTTCGAATGGTGCCGGGCGTCGGTGCTACGTTCCCTGCGCACACGTCCGCGTCAGCGAAGGCCATTCTGGCGTTGCAGCGCGATTCCCGGGCGCTCGACATTATTTTTGGAAGGCAGTCGTTGATACAGTTGACCAGCAAAACGATAGTCGACGAGGATTCATTCCGTGATGACCTCGCAGGCGTGGTCGAACGAGGCTATGCGATCGAAAAGGACGAGCTCGAGGACGGCGTGAGTTGTATTGCCGCGGCTATCCGCGGAAAAGATGGGGTGGCAATTGCCGCCATTAGTGTGCCGGGCCCAACAGCCCGAGTATTGGCGCCTACGCCGGACCGGATCGGGTTGCTTGTAAAGGAACAGGCGAATCTGGTTTCAAAAGCATTGGGATTCAGGTTCAGTTGAACGCACACCCTCAATCAGGCGTCAAGTCTCGACAGGCTCCGCGTGCATTCGGCGATGGGTTTCGTTTTGGCAAAACCGAGACGGACGCGATTAAAACAACCACGGGTAAATGTAATGATCAAAAATCCGATCAGGTGGCCTGACGGCGCCAGATGCGCCGCATGTTTGACGTTCGACATGGACGCGGATAGCCTGATACATCTCGCGCACCCGTCTGACGGCCATAAGCGCGTGTCCGGGTTGTCGATGTTGCAATACGGGCCTACCGTCGCTGTCCCCCGGATCGTGGCGTCCTATAAACGACTGGGTATTCGCCAGACTTTCTTCATCCCCGGCTGGTGTATCGAACGATATCCCGAAGCAGTCTCCCTTATCGCCGAGAACGGCCATGAGATAGGTCATCACGGTTACCTGCATGAAAACCCCGTCGGACAGTCGCAGGACGAACAGGCATATTGGCTCGATCTCGGGGTTGAGATCATCCGGAAGGCAACTGGCGTTGGTCCGCGCGGCTGGCGCGCCCCTCTCTCGAATTTCTCCGACGATTCTCTCGATCTCCTGTTGTCGCGGGGTTTTACCTACGACACGTCCCTGATGGGCGACGATATTCCGTACCTGATTCAGAGTCGTGTCACGGGGCAGCAGCTCGTTGAGCTCCCTGTGCATTGGGGAATCGACGACTGGCCGCAATATGTTCAGTCATTTGACCTCAACTACATGATGCCGATCCGGGCGCCGAAGAGCGGCTTCGAAACGTTTGAACAGGAGTTTGAGACGGCATACAAGTACGGCGGTATATGGACGCCTGTACTTCACCCATTTGTCGTCGGCCGTCTTTCTCGCTGGGACATATTTGAAGGATTCATCGAAAGCGCATTGAATCGCGGCGACGTCTGGTTCGCTCCAATGGAAGATATTGCCGCATACGTACATGCTGCGCACCGCGAGCAGCGCTACAGCGCACGCATTGATGTGATTCCCCAGTACACCGAGCCGGCAAGCCGGGCGGTTTTTGTAGCATCAGAAAAAGGCAGGTAGTCCAACAACGCGAGGGGGAAATTGATCGCCAGGACAGCTACCTTAGCCCCACAGAAAAAGAGGAGGGCTGGGTATTTATGCGTTGCCGCTCATGGACGAGGTCTTCCTGCCTCGTACTGGATCTGTGGCATCGGATAGAACCTCGCCACGGTGAAACGTTTTTTTCTGGATGCCGGTCTATCGTAATTTCGTTTTGGATTTGCGGATGATGAAGAATGTGAGTCGTAGATTGTTTATCAATAAAAATAAGGAATACTAAGAAATTAGAGGGTCGCTAGTACTTGGTTTGTCTTTTGCCTCATGAACCCAGGTGTCCGAAAAGGGAAAACGGACACGTTTGACGTCGGGCAAAACTCTGTTTGTCTTCGCTTCGAATTTTCTGGCGGGGTGGCCAGCATCCCTCTATCCCGTACGTCATTAAAACTCAACAACGCTGAAACATGAGGAAAGGATGAAAAAGAAACCAATCGCATTGGGCATTTGTGCAACGCTTATCTGCGGGTATGCGCACGCACAAAGCGCTGTCACGCTGTATGGCGCCGTCGACAGCGGCATAGCTTACATTCACAACAGTGGCGGTCAATCGTCGCAGTGGAAGTTTCAGAGCAGCAATCTTTCGATTTCCCAATGGGGGCTTAAAGGTACGGAAGACCTCGGAGGTGGCACGTCCACCGTTTTCGATCTCGAAAATGGCTTCGATAGTGGGACAGGAGAGGCCGATCATGATGAGAAGCTGTTCGGCCGGCAAGCGTATGTGGGCCTGGCGAACGACAGACTCGGTACGGTCACCCTTGGGCGCCAGTACGACCCGATCACAGATCTGTTGCAGCTTCTGACAGCCGATGTCTACAGCGGATGGTTCGCGACCCCTGGTGACGTTGATAACTACGATAGCAGTGCGAGGTTCAACAATTCGGTCAAGTGGGCGAGCCCAACGTGGAACGGCGTCCAGGGATCAATCATGTATGCGTTTGGCGGCGTTGCGGGGGCGACCGGCTCCGGTCAGACCTATAGCGCAGCACTCGCCTATACCGGCGCTGCCCTAAGCGTCGCGGGTGGATATCTTCACATCGACAACGGCAATCCTACTCTCTCAGCACGCGGTGTATCTTCGTCCGATTCGATCTTTAACTCACCGGTCAACAGCGCGTACGCATCGGCGCGGAGCATCGATATTGCCAGGGTGGGTGGGCAGTATGTTCTTGGAAGTTACACTGTAGGCGCCGCCTACAGTTACTCTCGATACGTCCCTGATGCTGCGTCAACATACCAGGATGCAGAGAAGTATCACAACGGATCAGTATTTGCGATTTGGCAAGCGACCCCCGCTTTCCAGGTGATCGGAGCCTATAACTACACTCGAGCCGTAGGAGATTCCTCGGCGAAGTACCATCAATTCAACGTTGGCGCAGATTACAACCTTTCGAAGCGTACTGATGTCTACGCATTTGGAGGGTATCAGCACGCGCTGGGTGAAAACGGGTTTGGGGCGGCAGAGGCGTCGATGGGGTCGCTGGGTATCGCTGCCGGGAAGAGCACCCAGGAAGTTGTGGTCGTCGGACTGCGTCATCGGTTCTGAAGCCGAGTTAGACCGGGCCAAATTAAATTTGCCCCACTCTGCAGACTGAGTTTTGAGCCGGGGCGGAAGCCGGTTGTGGTTGAACCGGCTGCAAATAAGTGCATGCGTTTCGGGGCTGTTCGTCCTCCTTCATCTCGATGCGGGCCACGCCGCTATCGGTGCGAATCGTAACGAGATACTGCTCCCGAAACTGCGCAGCCTGGTACAGATCACGCCGCAGCGAAAGGTAAAAAATCGTCACCGCCTGAGGTGCTCCAGCGCATCTCTCATCGGCGTGCTGGAAATAACAATCGGCCCGGTAAACGGCGTATCCAGATCGACGATTACATAGATAGCGGAAGCAATAGAGACGGCTCCAAGCGAGATCGTGACCAATGCCAAGGCATTGCGCGGCGCAATCAATCCGAAGCTGAGAAAAATCACGCACAACCAGAACGTCAGCGTCATGAAAAAAGGCCGGGAAATTGAACTGTGCGCTTCCTCGATGATCTTCCATCGAGCATCCACCGTTCGCCGATATTGCGTCAACGCATCATCGAGCGCGCGCTGTTGTAACGGATCGTGCGCCCGCAGTTGCCGTAACTGCCTGCCCACCGCGGTCAGCATATCGCCGAGCCGCACGTTCTCCAGCTTCTGCGTGTTGTCCTGCGTTCCGATGTCCCTCGGATAATCACCGGCTGGGGCCGGTTCGTTTGGCCATGTCGACGCAATCGCGGCTGCGGTGTACACACGAAGCAGGCGCCTAGCCTCATCGGTATCGCTGCCGTATTCCCGCATGGTTGTGTCGAATTCGATCAGGTCAGCCGCAAAGGTGCGCAAATCATTCGATTCAGTATCGAAACTGGCCTTCGCGGACGCCGTCATCAACCCGAGCACCAAAGCGGCAAACGTGACCAGCATGCCCATAACCAGTTGGATGAGCTGCACGGTTTCGTGCGCCTTGTGCTCCTCGGGCAGCAGCGGCCGCACCCACACGCCGAGGCCGGTTCCGACGAGCAATAAAGCGAAAACCAGCAGAGCCGAGCCTATTTCTGACATAGAAATGCTCCGGAGACGCGTGCCTCGCCACTTTCTACCAACCACCGCCCGCCGACCACCCGGGTAGTCCCGCAAATGCCCTTGCGTGAGCGGCCGCTGACTTCCTCTCGGAGGTTGATGTATCGCAGACGTATGCGCCATCAACCATAAAGTTTTCCGTCATCCCGCCGTAGACCATTTATGTGGCATTCGCTTAAATTTCAAACAAAAGTTGCGGACCTGGCCGTATGGGCTTGGGCGCAGCACGCGTGACCGAGGCTAATTCTCTGAACATTCGGTCAGGCAGCCCAATGGAGACAAGCCCGATGCTGAAAAATCTGTCGATTCGAACCTGCCTGACCTTAATGATTGTGTTCTTCGGCGTCGTCCTGCTGTTTGGCGCCGCCGCCGGTCTTTTGTCGTTGCGTTCGAGCAACGCGTCGCTACAGCAGATGTACACCGTGGACACGCCCGCCGTCGCCGATCTCGAAGGCAGTGCCGGACAGCTGTTGCGCTTGCGTCTGGCGCTGGCGACCTACGCATCGTTGGTCGATCTGAACGATCAGGACGGCGCGAACGCAGTGCTCAAGCGCTTTGATCAGTACCAGAAAGCATCGAACGATCGCCTTGCCCACTATATGAGCCGCGCGAGCACGGATGCCGATGAACAGCGCCTGATTAAGGACATGCAGGACAAGCGCGACACCTTCCTGCACGAGGGCGTCGATCCGGCGCTGACAGCGCTCAAGTCCGGCGACAGAACCGCATTCGAGCAGTTGCAGGCGCACAAGCTGCCATCGCTCTATAGCGCGTATGAAAAGGCCATGCTTACGCTCGAGCAATTGCAACTCGATCACGGCGCGCAGCGCTATCAGGATGCGCAGGACCTGTTTTACGCGATCTGTGTTGCGGTGGCGATTGGCATCGCGCTGTCGCTGCTGGGCTCCTTGATCGGGCGGGCGGTCATGGTGCGGGCCATAGTCAGCCCGGTCGACGCGACCATTGCGCAGTTTCAGCGGATTGCCAATGGCGACCTGACCAGCCCGATCGACGTGACGAGCAATAACGAAATGGGTCGTCTCGCGGCGGCGCTGCGCAAGATGCAGGACTCGCTGATCGAGACGGTGAATGCCGTGCGTCACGGTACGGAATCGATCGATACGGGCGTGAGCGAGATTGCGGCGGGCAATACCGATCTGTCGCAACGTACCGAGGAGCAGGCTGCGTCGCTCGAAGAAACGGCGGCCAGCATCGAAGAGCTGACCTCGACGGTCAAGCAGACGGCGGACAACGCGAAGCAGGCGAGCTCGCTGGCGCAGGGCGCCTCGAGCCTGGCGGCACAGGGCGGCGATCTGACCGAGCAGGTGGTCGGCACGATGCATGGCATCGTCGACGACTCGCGGCGGATTGCCGACATTGTCGGCGTGATCGAAGGGATTGCGTTCCAGACCAATATTCTGGCGCTGAACGCGGCGGTCGAGGCGGCGCGCGCGGGCGAGCAGGGGCGTGGCTTTGCGGTGGTGGCGAGCGAAGTGCGGTCGTTGGCACAGCGAAGTGCCGCGGCGGCCAAGGAGATCAAAGGGTTGATCGATGCTTCGACGGCGCGGGTGCAGGCAGGGTCGCAGTTGGTCGAGCGTTCGGGCTCGACGATGACTGAGATTGTCGAGGCGATTTCTCGCGTGAGTTCGATTATGAGTGAGATTGCGGCGGCGGCGATTGAGCAGAGTACTGGGATCGATCAGGTGAATCTGGCTGTTGCGCAGATGGATGAGGTGACTCAACAGAACGCAGCGCTGGTTGAGCAGGCTGCTGCTGCGGCTAGTTCGCTGGAGGAGCAGGCTCGCAGGTTGACTTCGGCGGTGGCTGTCTTTCAGACAGGAAGCGGGGTTTCTTCTTTTGCCGGTCGGCGAGGTGGTTCTGTCGCTGCGCTGAGAAAGGTTGACGCGATCAGCATAGGCGTCGAATAGAGCGCCTTCAATATTTATTCTGCGTCTGGTTTGAGTGCGGGCTGCATCGTCGAATGCGATTGATGTACTGCTCTTTGTTGCTGCCGGGATTCATAAGTCGCAACGTGTGCGTCGACGCCCGGCGCGTCAACTGAAGAGGCGCATCAACGCCGTGCGTGCATTGCTGACAAGTTCGCTTTCGCCGATTCGCCCCGGCAACAGATGAAACTCGACGGGAGGTAGTGCGGGCAACCCGACATTCGATGGGCAGGCCACCACGCCCCCACCGATCGACGATTCGTTCAGGCAGGAAATGCCCAGCCCGGCCTTCAACGCCAGTTGCAGGCCGGCCACGCCGGACGCCGAATGCGACACCAGATACGGCACCTTGTGTTCGTCGAGGAGCTTCACAACGAAGCGCTGCAACTGGCAACTCGACGGCAGCAATACCAGCGGATAAGGCGTGGCCGGTCGCGGACTGGCATCGGCCGCGCTGACCCACAGCAATTTCTCGCGCCGCACCACCGTGCTTGGTGCGTCGGCGCGCCGGCCGGCGAAGCGCGTGTTCCCGGTGACGAGCCGCAACGAGAGGCCGATGTCGTACGACGCATCGTCGCCGGCGCTGCTGTCGATCACGGCGCTCGGCAGCACGGTGACGTGCAGCTTCAGGCGTGGGTGCTGTTCCGAAAACGTCTTAAGGATGCGCGCGATGTCGAGCGGACGGTAGTAGTCCGTGATGGCGATGCGCAATTCACCGTCGAGCGAGCGGCCGTGCAGGTCTTCGAACGCCGCCTCGCTCATTGCGATGATGCGCCGCGCGTGATCGAGCAGGCGGCTGCCGGCCGGCGTGGCGCTCACACCCTGCTTGCTGCGCACGAACAGCGGCTGGCCGGCGCGCTCCTCGAGTTTCTTCAACTGCTCGCTCACTGACGACTGCGACAGGAACACACGCTCCGCACCCGCCGAGACGCTGCCCGATTCGGCGACGGCGACGAAGGTGCGCAACTGTGTCAGGTCAAATCCGCGTTGGCTCATGATTCGGTATATCCGATGGAAGACATTTGAATTTCCGGCTTTTCCGATGGTTTGCCCAGCCGTAGGATACCTCCAATTCATTCATTGCAGAGGCTGTCATGGGAAACGAATCGATTGCTGCCGTGCGGGTCTCGGGTACGCGTGCAGCAAGTCATCGGTGGAAGGTGCTGGGAGTCGGCTTTGCGGCGAACGCGAGTTTTTCGGCTGCTTTCTCAGGGATTCCGACCACAGCCGTGTTTTTGCGTTCGGGCTATCACCTCGGCAACGACGGGCTGGGATTGGTCCTCGGCATGCTCGGTCTGGGCATTGCGGTCAGCGAACTGCCATGGGGCCTCCTGACCGACTGTTGGGGCGACCGCCGCGTGCTGCTGCTCGGACTTCTTTCGACTGCCGCGGCGCTAGCCGGGCTGGCATTGTTCGTGGTGCCGTCCGGCGCGCATGTGCCGAGCGTGGCGACGCTCGCGCTCGGCTTGCTGCTGGTCGGCCTGCTTGGCGGCAGCGTCAACGGTTCGAGTGGCCGCGCGGTGATGGCCTGGTTTCGCGAGGGTGAGCGCGGCCTCGCGATGAGTATCCGGCAGACCGCGGTGCCGGCCGGCGGTGGCCTGGGGGCGCTGATCCTGCCGGCGCTCGCCTCGAGATTCGGCTTTGCCAGCGCGTACACGCTACTGGCGCTTGCGTGCGCGATCACCGCGGGGTTCGCCTGGTGCTGGCTGCACGAACCTTCGCATGCCGAAGGGAATGGTGCGGGTGCGGCTCGCCACGCGAGCGCAGCGGGTGCAACGCCGGCGAAGGTTTCGCCGTTACGCGACATCGGCATCTGGCGTGTGGCGCTTGGCGCCGGCGCATTATGCGTGCCGCAACTTGCCGTCGTGACGTTCGGGACCGTCTTCCTCCACGATTTCAGCCGTGCCGGTGTGCTGACAATCAGCGTGACGATGGCGGCGGTGCAAACGGGCGCGGCGATTGCGCGGGTCTGGAGCGGTGCGTGGACCGACCGGCGCGGAAATCGACGCGATTACATGCGCGCCTGCAGCGTGCTGACGGCGGTGCTGTTCGCCTCGCTCGCTTTGGTGACGGGCTTGGCCGGCCTGCACCACGCAGCGATGACCGTGGTGTTCGCGCTGATGATCGTGCTGGGCGGCGTAAGCGCGTCCGCATGGCACGGCGTGGCTTTCACGGAACTCGCGACGCTCGCAGGGACGAACCGCGCAGGGACCGCACTCGCGATCGGCAACACCTGCGTCTTTCTCACGTTGTTCCTGACGCCGCTCGCGATTCCGCCGCTGTTGTCGGTGGGTTCGTGGCCCATGGTGTGGGCAGTAGCCAGCGTGTGCGCATTGATCGCGCTACCGGTATTTCCGCGTGCGGCTCGTGCCGGCAAGCTGGCGGCGGCACGCGCTTGTGATGCCACATGATGGGGCAAGGGTGGCCGGCGGCGTGATGCTATCGGTCCTAGTCGTTATTTTCCGGGCGATGGGAGCGGTGGGGTGCGCTCTCATCGTTGTTTTGTTTTTCAGCTGGAAATAAACAGCGAGAGAAAAACTTTAGAATATTCGAATTGCATAAATACGCACTCCTATTTTGATGGATTCGCGATGGAATATTAAATTGTCGGCGGGTTTCGGAACGCTCCGATTTTCGCCCGGTTGTAGCGGTGGTTTTATGGCCGACTCTGGCACGTGATCCTAGGTCTGGGGCCGTTAAAGCAAGTGTGAAGCGCGTGGGATTTCCCCTGCGCGTTCGCCGAATACACCGACAACAACTGAGAGAAATCATAGTGAACCTTCGAGTCATTCTGGCGGACGAACATCATTTCGTTATGCTTGGCGTTCGGTCCGCGCTGGAAATGCATGTCGGTGTGATCATTGTTGGCCAAGCGGCTACGCCTATTTCATTGATCAAACTGCTGCTGAGCACGCCATGCGATGTGCTCGTCACCGACCTGACGATGCCGGAGGAATCTGGCGCGGTTGAAGACGGCCTGCATCTTGTCAGGCGAATCCGATCTGGCTGGCCATCGTTGAACATTGTCGTGATGACGGCGCTGACGAACATTGCGATTCTGCGTGCCATCGTGTTAGTCAGCGTTGTCAGCACGCTCAGAAAAATGGAAACAATAGATGAACTCTAGCAAGCGATTGAGGCCGCCGGCAGGGGGGAGGTCTACATCGGCCATTCCATCATCGAAGCGCTTGCCCAGCCTCGGGACGAAGCCTGCAATCTGCCGCTGGTTCCACGGTTGTCCCGCAGACAGGCGGAAGTGATAAGAATGTTCGTACGTGGCGACTCGATCTCCGAGATCGCGGTGGCGCTTGGATGTCATCGCCGAACCGTCACCCGTCAAAAACGTGAAACAGTGGCCAAACTCGGCGTCGCCAATGATCCCGGCCTCTTCGCTTATGTTCGCGCACATGGAGTTTATGGAAGTTAAATCGCATAGCTAATCAATTATTCGAGTGAGTGAATTGAGATAATTCAGAGCGATCTTATTTTTATTCGCCGAAATATGTTTAATGATCGCGGCAGGGCCAGTTGCTCCGGAGAGAGCGACAGGGAATCCAGGGAAGGGGGAGAAAGAGACGATGAACGATAACGCCGACTTGAGTACACCTGTTCGAACCATCATCGCGGACGATCATCCACTCGTTCTGTTGGCGATCGAAAATCTGATGTTGGGCTATCCGGATATGCAAATCGTCGGTCGCGCCGCTGACGCTGCGGAACTTTTTAAGGGTTCTTCGCGGAAAAGTGTGATGAAAAATCGCCATTTTTCAGATTCGAGGCAGCATGCAAGTGAGGATCTTCAGGCGCAGATACTCCTCATCTCGCAATCCGTACGCGCGTCGTTGGATGACCCGAATCTTGTTGTTGAGTCCCTCAACGAAGCCGAGCGGCACCTTGTTTTCTGGCTTGCAATAGGAAGCAATCCCGTCCCAATGACGCTCGACCATCGCGGCAAACTTCTCGTACGGCTTCAAACGCTGCCACTTCAGGCTGGACTTCCAGTTCTCGAAGAAGCGACATGCCCAGCCTTCGCGCTCGTAGTCCCACAACTGCCCGAACGACTCCTTGAGCAAGTACGCGGTATTCAGACGTCGGTTCGCTGCGAGAAGCGTTTTCAAGGAGTCCCTGCCTTCCATCGACAGGTTCTCACGATGACTGAGCAGAACGTACTTCTGGCCTTTGATGTAGCGCCGCTGCTCGCCTTGCAGGCGAGCGTATTCGCTCTTGCGCACTTCATCCAGGGCTTCGTTGAGCTGCTTTATGACGTGGAATTTGTCGTACAGGATGCCCGCATGCGGCACGCGTTCCTGCGCGACGTTGTAAAACGGCCGCCACATGTCCATCACGACAAGCCGGATGCCGCGGGCCTTTTTCTCGCCAAGCCAGTCATAGAACTGATGCACGCTGGCCTCCTTTCGATCTTCGCCACCGAACCAGATCGCACGGCCCCGTATCAGGTCGCTCACAACAATGCGGTACGTCTGTCCCTTGCCAATCGAAATCTCGTCGATGCCGATTACCTTCGGCCCGGGCGTGCCGAACCGCTCCAGCTGCGCCCGCATGTACTGCATCTCGAGGTCCTTGACCGTGTGCCAGTGCAATTGCAGTTCGTCAGCCACGTCCTTGACCGTGCTCTCGCGACAGCGACGACCGACGTACCACGCGAAGCGCTTCGTGTAGTGAGGGTTATCCGCCAGAAAGCTCAGTCGTTCGCCTTTCACGCTGCCATCGCATCGACAGCGGACCCGACGAGCCTCGAGTTCCAGGTAAATCCGTACATCGCCGTTTGGCAGATCTCGAACGCGACGCACCCTGCGATCGTGTATCGAGCACCGTCGACCACATCCCTTGCAGGCCGTTTTTTTGAGCGCCGAGCCAGCGTGACGACGCGCGCCATGCGATCACCGAAGACACCGCGCAGCGCTTCGCAAGGACGGAAACCGTCGAACCGGTATGCGTCGGAAAGACGCTTGCGTTTGCGTGAAGTAGCCATCGCAAAATCATGCCCGATTTCGCGAGGCCATCAAGACGCGCAAACCCTTGCCCAGATCGGCTCTCCGACGTTTTCATCATGAAAAACCATCACACTTTTCCGCGAAGATCCTTTTTAAGGAAGTCGACCGTACGCCATGCGACCTCGTTCTCATGGACCTCTACATGCATGGAGGTTTCTATGGAGACGGACTGGAAGCCGTCAGGCAGTTCCAGATGCGCTATCCCGATGTTGCACTCGTCATCCTCACCATGGAAACCGAAGCTGCCGCGCTGAGAAAGGTCATCGCGCTCGCTGTCGATGGGCTGATCAGCAAACGCGACCGGATCGATCCGATTCACGTGGCAGTCGTCACGGCACGGGCTCGCGAGTGTTATCTCGGCACCGGTGGTGCGCGCGCTGATTGCCGACGCAACGATCGCGCAACGGTTCGATTTTTGTCCGGCAATTGTTGTCGCGCCGCGAACTGCAGGTGTTCACGCAATACGCCTCTGGGCTTGGTGTAACAGAGATCGCCGCGCGTTCTGGGCGCAGTGTCAAGACAATCAGCGCCCAGAAATGTACCGCGATGCGCAAGCTCGGCCTGCACAGCGACGCGGAGTCGTTCCGCTTCGCCGTCGAGCACGGCGTGATCTCTGAAGATTGCGTGCAGAACCGGCGCGGAGCCGACGAGACGTCGTGCCGGTCTCCTAGCATGACGACGAGAAGATGCACTTGGCATAGCCCGGGATGAACGTCGCGTGCAGGGACTACCGCCGGGACATTGCCGTCAAGGCGCCGGAACGCTTGCGCAGCGACGGGCTGGCGTTGGCGAGCAAGTGCAATGCGATGCTGGATGGAATCGAGGAGCCGGCTGCACTGCTGGCGTGACGTTTTGTCGCGCAGCAGCGAGGCGAGGCTGTAGCGCTTTGCTCAGATGATCGCATTGGCGCGCTCGAGAGTGAATCCAGGCGGCGAATCGGGAGGGCGAAAAAAAACGCGGCCGAAGCCGCGTTAAGGATTTGGAGACATCCCTCGATGAAGGAGTCACTTCTCGCAGAAAGAAGCATAACCGGAGCTGCGCAAAAGATTCATTACAAAATGCGCAATTAACTGTTTGTAAATATCGATGAAAGCGTCGACCCGGCTCTGTTTCGAAAATAGTCGACGGTGAATTCGACAAATAAGCGTGTTTGGGCGGACGCGTGCCGGCGCCCGGGGTACACCAACGAGACTTCCTTGTCCGCCCCTTTGATCGGGTAGTCCGGCAGTACCTGCACAAGCGCACCGCTCATCAGGTCCGCCGAAACATGATGCTCCGACAGGATCGTAATATCCATGTCGGTGAGCACCGCCTGGCGTTGCAGCACACGCGTGGCACGTCGAACGGGTCGAACCACTGGAATCAGTTCGGTCTGCAGACTGACTACGCGCTGTCCTGACGCACCGATCTGTACGCCGAAGACCTCGTGCAGGTCTGCGCAAACAGCTTCGACGGATTTGCACTAGTATGTGGTGGCCCTGCGCGTCGCCGACATTTCGGTGCGGCAGTGCGTCAAAGTCCGGAGAAGACCATGATCGCGCTTCGAAAACTGAATTTTGCTGTGGTGGTATGGGCGTTGGCGTCGGGCGTCGCCTTCGCGGATACGGTGGCGCTGAAGGCCGATCTCGAGCCCTCGAGCGAAGTGCCGCCGCGCGTGAGTCACGGGCATGGCATGTTGAACGCCACGTTCGATACGTCGACCAAGTCCCTGCAATGGACGATCACCTATGAAGCGCTGAGCGGCCCGGCCACCGCTGCGCACTTCCAAGGTCCCGCGCCGGTCGGGCAGAACGCCAAGGTCCAGGTGCCGATTGCGAAGGATGCGCTCGCGAGCCCGATCAAAGGGTCGGCGGCGCTCACCGAACAGCAGGTGACGGACCTGATGGCGGGGCAGTGGTACTTCAACGTCCACACCGAGCAGAACCCGACGGGCGAGATTCGCGGGCAGGTTTTGCCGGCGAACTAAGTAAAAGGAAAGCCTTGCCCGTGGCGCGCGGGCTTTTTCAGGATTAGAAGCCATCGTCCACCGGCGCGGTGGCGAACACACGTACCATGACGGGACACTATCGAAGGAGCGTGTTCCAATGAGCTGGCAAAGCGCACTCGCGTGCTGGTATCTGCGAAAGCAGTTTCGACCGCAAACCCTCAAGCCGGGTGTCAATGTCGAGAAAGCGCGTGCGCTTACGAGCCGGCGCGCCTGGTCGCCGCGCGTGCCCGGTGGCTGGTGTCTGCGCGAATTGTACGGGCCGGACGATCGGCCGCTGCGGGGTGAGTGGTTCGAGCGCGCTGACAGCGTATCGACTTCCGGGAACGGCCCGACCGTACTGTATTGCCACGGCGGCGGCTACTATTTCTGTTCGCCGCTGACGCATCGCTCCATCGCATTCGGCTTGGCCACGCGTGCGAACGCACCGATCTTTTCCCTCGACTACCGGCTCGCACCGGAGCACCGCTTTCCGGCCGCGCTCGACGATGCGGCCGCAGCCTACCGTCAATTGGTTGCGGACGGCACGCCGCCCGAGTCGATCGTGATCGCGGGGGATTCCGCGGGCGGCGGCCTTGCGCTCGCTACGCTGGTCGCCTTGCGCGACGCCGGCGATCCGCTGCCGGCAGGCTGCCTGCTGTTCTCGCCGTGGACCGATCTGGCCGCTACCGGCGACACCATCCGCACCAACGACGGTCTCGATCCCATGTTCAGCGGTCCCGCAATTGGGCCCGCCGCCAGGCTTTATCTCGGCGAAACGCCCGCCACGCATCCCTACGCTTCGCCGCTCTATGCCGACCTGCACGGCTTGCCGCCGCTCTTCATCATGGCGGGCAGCACCGAGGTCTTGCTCGACGACTCGCAACGCGTTGCCGATAAGGCGCGCGCGGCGGGCGTCGACTGCGAATTCGAGGTGTGGAAGAAGATGCCGCACGTCTGGCCGCTGTTCTCTCCGTTCATTCCCGAGGCGAACCGCGCGCTCGACCGCGCCGCGGCTTTTGTGCGGCGTGTGACGAGCGGCGCAACGAAGGCCGCTCAGCCATCCAGGGTGACGTCCATCGCCTGATAGGCGGCCTCGACCGTTTCCTGGCCGTAGCGCCGCTCCAGCCGCCGCACGGTGAAGTGACCGTGCGCGACCTGCTGGAAGTGGTCGATGAACACCGTGTTGACCATTGCGCCGAGCACCGCGCCAATCGCCGGAATCGACTTGGCCGCGATCTGCTCGCTCACCTGCACCGAAAAGCGTGAGGCAATCGTGTTCAGCAGACGCAGCAAGGCCGCGGAGCCATGCGCGGTGAAGCCTTTCGTCGCGATTTCGGATGAAGCCTTCGACACCGCCTGCGCCAGCGCGCCGCGCATGATGAAGTAGCCGAAGTCGGCGTCGTCGTCGGCTTTCGAGGTGCCGCCCATGCCGAGCACCGTCAGGCATTGCAACTGCGTGTCGATCGAAGTCAGATCCTCGCCCTCGCTGCGCGCGATGTCGCAGATCGAGCGGAACATCAGTGTGGTCGTGACTGGCAACTCGACGGGCAGTGCGAACAGACCGAAGGCGCCGCCGGCCGCGCCGGTGGTGGCCACGGCGAACTTGTGCAGCAGGTTGCTCGGTTTGTCGGGCACGATCAGGGGCGAGGCACCGGCCTGCCGCCCCAGTGTGCGCAGCGCGATCGAGAGACATTTGCGCAACGCCAGTTCCGTCGCATCCGTGACCTTTTCATTGGCAAAAGCCGGCATGCGCGAGAGCAATTTTTCGAGCGGCGAGCCGACGATGCTCGCCAGTTTCATCGCCAGCGCGGGGCTCTCCAGTTCGTGTTTCGCGCGTCGCAGCGCGCTCAGGTCTTCGTCCGATAACGATTGTGCTGCGAGCGAACTCGGCTCCATGTGCCTCCCTGGCGTCATGTGTTGTCCATTCTTCAGTCGATTGCCAGCGCGATGAACCGTTCCAGCGCGCTCCAGCTTAGAGCATCACCTCGTGGTATGATTCCCAATCGTTTGACGAGTCAACTGTTGCTCTATCAAAAATGACTGTCCATACCGCAGCCCACCACTCGAGTGGGCAAGTTTTACCTTTCCGTGAATCGCTACTGGCGATGCTCGGGATTTCCTTCGTCTCGATGCTGGTCGCCCTCGACCAGACAGTGGTCGGCACCGCCTTGCCCACGATCGTTTCGGAGTTGAAGGGTTTCGAGCTTTACGCGTGGGTCGCCACGTCGTACCTGCTGACCTCGGTGATTACCGTGCCGATCTTCGGCCGGCTCGGCGATTACTACGGGCGCAAGCCGTTCGTGATCGCATCGATCGTCGTGTTCACGGGGGCTTCGGTGCTGTGCGGCGCCGCCAACAACATGCTGTTCCTCGTGCTCGCTCGCGGCTTGCAGGGCATTGGTGGCGGCATGCTGGTCGGCACCGCCTTTGCGTGCATTCCCGATCTCTTCCCCGACTCAGTCGTGCGACTGCGCTGGCAGGTGCTGATGAGTTCGGCGTTCGGTATCGCGAATGCGGTGGGGCCGTCGCTCGGTGGTTTTCTCACGCAGTACTACGGCTGGCGCTCGGTGTTCTACGTGAATCTGCCGGTTGGTTTGCTGTCGCTGTATTTCGTCTGGCGCTTCCTGCCGCATCTGCGGCATGTCGAACACGAAGGGAAGATGCGGCTCGATTGGCCGGGTGCGCTGCTGATCGCGGTGGCGCTCGGCTCGCTGCAGTTGTTCGTCGAGATGTTGCCGAAGCACGGCGTCACATTGAGCGCCTTCGCGCTGCTCGCCTTGAGCGTCGCCTCGGCGTACGGGTTGTGGCAGTGGGAAAAGCGCTGCCCGACAGCGATTTTGCCCATCGACATGTTCCGCAATCGCAGTCTGGCCGCGCTCTTCACGCTGGCCGTGCTGGGCGGCTTCACGATGTTCTCGTTGCTGTTCTACGCACCGTTGCTGTTCCAGGGCGGCTTCGGGATGTCGCCGAACGAAGCGGGGCTCGTCATTACGCCGCTCGTTGTGTTCATCACGATCGGCAGTATCGCCAACGGACGTATCGTCTCGCGTGTGCGCAATCCGAATCTGATGCTGTACATCGGCTTTGCGCTAGTGGCGCTGGCGTGCCTCGGTGTGGTCGTCGCGACGCGTTCCATGCCGCAATGGCTGCTGATGTCGTTCATGGTGCTCGGCGGCCTCGGTCTCGGCTTCGTCATGCCGAATCTGACGATCTTCGCGCAGCAGACAGCCGGCCGCGAACACCTCGGTATCGCCACCGCGCTGCTGCAGTCGCTGCGGATGATCGGCGGGATGATCGGCACCGCGCTGACCGGCACGCTAATCACCCATATGTACGCAAGTGGTGTACGCGGCGCGCTTGAAAACGATCACGCATCGCAGTGGTTCTCCGACCTTGGCGACCCGCAAATCCTGATCAATCGCGATGCGCAATCCGCCTTGCTCGGTCAACTGACGCACGCGGGCCACAACGGCGCGATGTTGCTCGAGAGTGCACGCGAGGCGCTCGTTTCGGCAATTCATCTGGGTCTCGCGCTGGCGGCGATCATCGCCGTGGTGTCCGTGTGGCAAAGCCGCCGTGTGCCGCCGATCAAGCTCCAGCGCAAGCTCGAGCCGGTGATTCACGCGGATTGATTTTTTAGCCTTATCGTTTTACTGACAGATTATGGAAGAACAGGATCGCGTCGCCGTCTTGCAGCAATTCGGCCGCACTTATCGGGCGTTCATGTCGGCGTTCGAGGCCCGCGTCGGTCACCCGTTGCCGCGCTGGCGCATTCTGCTCGCGCTGCACGAGCAGGCCGGCGAGTCGTCGCAGAAGCGGCTGGTCGAGCGCCTGCGCGTCGATCCGGGCGCGCTCACGCGGCAGCTGAAAACGCTCGAGGGTTTGGGCTGGATTGCTCGCAGCATGGATACGCGCGATAACCGCGTGACCAATGTGCGGTTGACCGAAGCGGGGCAGTTGGCGACTGAAGCCAGCCTGCCGCGCCGCAACGCTTTTTTGCACGACACGATGGCGGCATTGCCCGACGATGCGCTGAGCGCGCTGTCGGGGGCCTTGAAGATGCTGGAAGTGCGGATCGGCGAAGTGGCGGCGACCGCTGCCGCCGCAGGCGCGGATTCTGCCGCCCCTTCGCAAGCACCGGAAGCGGTTGGCACTGACCTTGGCACGTTAGGCATTACGGACGAAAGAGCGGCCGATTCAGCGCAGCGGCCGCCGCGAATGAGACGGCCTGAACCGAAGTCACGAACGTCGTGAGAGTCACGACCGGCGCGCCACCTTACGGTGAAGCGCGCCGTTTGCATCAGGATCAGAAGAACGTTTCGATCACTTCAGTGACCCGATACGACGGGTCGAGCACCAGCACCTGACGCCACTTGTCGAACGTCAGGCACGGGTGCGAGATGTCGAACGCGATCATGTCGCCCACCTTCAGATCGGCGCCTGCGGGAATCCGCAGATACGCGTGCTGGTCCATCAAGCCAAAAATCTCCCAGCCCTCGCTCGCTGCGATATCGCGCGGCGCTTCGCTGCCCGGACGATAGTGGCGCGCCGGTTCAGGCATGCCCGCGTCGAATGCGGAATCGCGTTTGCCCAGACCGATGATGGCGCGATCAGGTTCCGGGATCGATTGCACGTACGCCCACAGTTGCAGTGCCGGCAACAGGCCTTCGCCCATTTTCTTCGCGACCGGATTGCGCGCGAAAATGTCCGTTTGCGCCTTGCGGTAGACGCCGACGTCATGCGACAGATAGCAGCCGGGCCGCAGCACGACTTCGACCTTGCCGGTCTCCGAGGCCTTCACGAATTCTTCAGCGACCACGTCGTACCAGGCCGAGCCGGCTCCTGACAGAACGGCCGGCGTGCGGGCAAAACGTCCTTCGTCGACGAGCTTACGCGTCACCGCGACGGCGCTCTGCAGGAACTCGCGCACTTCGTGTTCTTCTTTCAGCACGCCTTCATACAATTCGACGCCTGCCAGCTTCAACACATCCGGATAGCGCGCTATCGCATCGAGCACCGCGTTGCGCTGCGCTTCATCGCGCACGCCGGTGCGCCCGCCCGGCACGCCGAGCTCGAGCAGCACCTGCAGCGGTTTGCGCACTGACGTGAAAAACTGCCCCAGTTGCTCGACGCCTTCGACCGAATCGACGAGGCAGAAGAACTCGAAATCAGGGTCGCTCAGCAACTCGGCGATCATCATCATGTTGCGGCGGCCAACCAGCTGGTTTGCCATCAGGATCCGCGATACGCCGCCGTGATACGCCGCGCGCACTTGATGCGCGGTGGCGAGCGTGATGCCCCATGCGCCGGTTTCAAGCTGACGGCGAAACAGCTGCGGCGCCATGGTTGTTTTGCCGTGCGGCGCGAGCTTGACACCGTACTCCGCGACGAACTCCTGCATCCACTTCAAGTTGTGTTCCACACGATCCGCGTACAGCACCGCAGCGGGCAGACTCACGTCTTCGTTCAGCAGGTTCCACTCGAGGCGCGCGGCATCCGTGAGTTGGATACTGGTGCCCGGAACCATGCCCAAGCCCTTGCTATAAGGATCAATCGTTGCGCCCTGATAGTTTGTAACTTTCATGTCTCCCTGCTCCATCGTCCAGTTAAATTGAATCAAAGTTGACTTTACTATGTTACCGAAAGTACGATGGTTGAAGGGATGTTATTTAGTACCACGGCTTGCCGGAGGCTTTTTGTAAGCGTCGCGCGGCCTTCCACCTTCTGCAATGAACTCAACTGCTGAGCCGCTGGCCTTCGACATCGTCGCGCGCATCGCCGAGTGCGCGCCGGAACTGCGTTCGGCCGAACGGAAGGTTGCGGCACTGATTCTCGACGATCTGACCGGTGCATCGCGGGCCAGCATTGGCGCGCTCGCGCAGCAGGCGGAAGTGAGCGTCGCGACCGTGACGCGCTTTGCGAAGGCGGTCGGTTGCCGCGACGTGCGGGAGTTGAAGCTGCGCCTCGCGCAGGCGGCCGCCGTCGGTCAGCGCTTCCTGCAAGCGGGCGGACCCACAGACGCGCCCGAGCCCATCGCCACCCGTATTTTCGACGAACTGCAGACTGCGCTTGCCCATAACCACCAGTTGCTGCGCCAGGCGCCTTTAGACGAAGCGGCGGCCGCGTTGCGCGCCGCGCGAATGATCTATGTGTTCGGCATGGGCGGCGGCTCAACTGCATTGGCCGACGAGATGCGCTTCAGGCTCGTGCGCCTCGGCCGGCCTGTTGCGACCTATCAGGACGGCTTGTTGCAGCGGATGGTGGCGAGCACCGTGTCGCGCGAATGCGTGGTGATCGCATTGTCCACCACCGGGCGCGTGCCGGAGATGGTCGAGAACTGCAAGATTGCGCGCAGCTACGGCGCGACGGTGATCGCCCTGACCGCGCCGGCTTCACCTTTGGCCAAACTGGCCGATTGGGTCATCCCGATCGTCGCCTTTGAAACCGATTTCATTTACAAGCCGTCGTCGTCGCGTTACGCGATGATGATGGCGCTCGATGTGCTCGTCACCGAACTTGCCGTCAGTCAGGGCGACGAGAGCCGTGAATTGCTGCGCCGCATGAAGCACGCGCTCGACGCGCACCGTGGCGGCGGAGATCGACAACCGTTAGGAGACTGATCCATGCATTCGCATCCCGAAGCCGCCGATACGCTGATCGTCGGCGCGCAACTGTACGACGGCACGGGCGCGCCGCCGGTCGAACGCGACGTTGCGATCCGCGACGGCCGCATCGCCGCGATCGGCAATCTGTCGAACTGGCTCGCCGAAGAGGTGATCGAGGCCAACGGCCGCGCGCTGGCGCCCGGTTTCATCGACGTTCATACGCATGACGACACGCACGTGATCCGTTCGCCGCAAATGCTGCCGAAGATCACGCAGGGCGTGACGACGGTGATCGTCGGCAATTGCGGGATCAGTGCGTCGCCGGTATTGCTGAAGGGCGATCCGCCTGATCCGATGAACCTGCTCGGCGAACGCGATGCGTTCCAGTACCCGACTTTCGCGGCGTATGTCGAAGCAGTGAACGCGGCGCGTCCAGCGGTGAATGTCGGCGCGCTGATTGGACACACGGCGTTGCGCAGCAACCAGATGGACCGGCTTGATCGCGCTGCGACCGCGGAGGAAATCGACGGCATGCGCGCGCAACTCGAAGAGGCGTTGTCGAACGGGGCGTTGGGCTTGAGCTCGGGGCTCGCCTATGGCTCCGCCTTCTCCGCGCCGACCGAAGAGGTGATGGCGCTCGCCGAGCCGCTCGCTGCCGCCGGCGCGCTTTACACGACGCACATGCGCACCGAGTTCGACGCGATTCTCGACGCGATGGACGAAGCGTATCGGGTGGGCCGTCACGCGCATGTGCCGGTGGTGATTTCGCATCTGAAGTGCGCGGGGCCGTCGAACTGGGGGCGTAGCGAGGAGGTGTTGAAGTCGCTGGAAGGCGCGCGTCGCTTGCAGCCGATCGGCTGCGATTGCTATCCGTACAACCGTAGTTCGTCGACGCTCGATCTGAAGCAGGTGACGGGCGACATCGACATCACGATTACGTGGTCTGAGCCGCATCCCGAGATGGCGGGCAAGCTGCTGAAGGAGATTGCCGCCGAGTGGGGCGTGACGCAACAGGAGGCGGGCAAGCGCCTGCAGCCGGCGGGCGCGGTGTATCACAACATGTCCGAGGACGACGTGCGGCGCATTCTGTCGCATCCCGCAACGATGGTCGGCTCGGATGGTTTGCCGAACGATCCGCTGCCGCATCCCCGGTTGTGGGGTGCGTTTCCGCGCGTGCTTGGGCATTACGTACGCGATGCGAACCTGTTGCCGCTCGAAGAGGCGGTGCGCAAGATGACCAGCTTGTCGGCGCGCCGGTTTGGCCTGGCGCAGCGGGGCGAGGTGCATATCGGTTATCACGCGGATCTGGTGTTGTTCGACCCGGCCAAGGTGCGCGATGCGGCGACGTTCGAGAAGCCAGAACAGGCGGCGGACGGGATCGACGCGGTGTGGGTGAACGGCGTGTTGACTTACCGCGATGGTGAGGTGACGGGCGAGCGAGCCGGGCATTTTGTCGCGCGTGGCGCGGCGTCGAAGGGTGATGCGCACGGCGCGTTTTGATTTTGGTTTTCTGATCGATGCGGCATGCGTTTTCGTTGGTGCGTGCCTGACTTTTTAAGGAGTTGGATGATGAAGCGATTTGGCGTTGAAGGCGGCAAGGGTACCGGTGGTCAACATATGCCCTTTGCCCGGGCAGTTGAAGCGGATGGCTGGTTGTTCGTTTCCGGGCAGACGCCGATGGAAAATGGTGAGGTGATCAATGGCGGGATCGTTGAGCAATCGCACAAGGCGATTCAGAATGTTTTCGCTATTTTGAAGGAAGCCGGGTATGGGGCGGAGCATGTTGTTCGCTGCGGCGTGTGGCTCGACGATCCGCGTGATTTTGCTTCGTTCAACAAGGTGTTTCGGGAGTATTTTGGCGAGAATCCGCCGGCGCGGGCCTGTGTGGTTTCGTCGATGGTGATCGACTGCCGGGTTGAGGTTGATTGCGTTGCGTATAAGAAGCCTTCGGCTTAAACGGGTTTTTTGTTCGCCGTAGGCGGTGGCTAGGTTTTTTGTCTGTATGCCTGCGGCGGTGGTTCTTTCCTGATTTGTTTGCCTGCGCGGGGCTTTTGTCTGTACGCCTGCGGCGTTGGCCTTTTCTTGATCTGTTAGCCCGCGCGACGCTTTTTGGTTGTGCCCTTACGGCGTTGGCCTTTCCTTGATTTGTTATTGGTTTATTAGCGTCGCCCCTGTGCCGGGGCGGGCACTTACTTCTCTTTGCCAGCTATGTCTCCGGTCTATACACCAGCCGCAAAGAGAAGTAAGCAAGAGAAAGCGGCTCAAACCGCTAGTTCTTAAGCGGGTCCCCCGCACAGTCGCGGTAGTGGTACATCTGGAATCCGTGCCCTCGCACCCTCAGCGCAAGTGACAAAGGGCTCATCAGCTCCCACTCCGCACTGCGTGCGTCGCGGACGGGTCTGCCCAGGACGCCAGGGGCTTCATTCGCGGTCTGTGAGGGCCGTCGGCTGTGCCGCGGCGAAGTGCCAAAAGATATCTGTTTCGGAAAGTGCCACTTGGCGCCCGTGAGACCGACAAGTCGCGACAGTGCGTGCAGATGTGAATTCGCACTTCGAACGAAGCGCCGGCACATAGGAGGCAAGTTGGGGATGCAACGGTGAGCCGCGGCGCCGAGTGAGGCACACGCGCGAAACGAGCAGACGGTTCTGTGAAGTACCTTTCGGCGCGCGCAGCGCCGCCGGAAGAATGATGGCTTTGTCACCAGGGCTGAATGTGCGAGTGCACGGATTCCAGATGCACCACTACCGTGGCTGTGCGGGGGACCCGCTTAAGAGTTAGCGGTTTGAGCTGCTTTCTTTTGCCTACTTTTCTTTGCAGCAGGCAAAGAGAAGTAAGTGTGTAGTGGTCAAGTAAACCTGGACACCCGGAAAGGGGAATATTTAAAAAAGTGAAGCTTCACATCGTGCCGGCGGCTGACCGCCTGCTGCCGAATGGATGCGACGGTAGTTATAAAAGTCGTCGATGTAGGCCCCGATGTCGTGTTCGGCGTGCGCGTGATCGGGGTACCCTTTCTCGTCGATCCATTCGCTTTTCAGGCTTCTAAAGAAACGCTCCACCGGTGCGTTATCCCAGCAATTCCCCTTTCTGCTCATGCTCTGCACCATGCCGTTGGCCTTCAGGTCTTCAACGAAGTGCGCGCTGGTGTACTGGCATCCCTGATCCGAGTGGAACATCAGCCCCGGCGGCGGACGTCGCTGGTCGCGCGCCTGCTGCAAAGCCCTGATGACCAGTGCTGTATCAGGCAGCAGCGCAAACGCCCAGCCGACGATACGGCGCGAATACAGGTCCATCACGATGGCCAGATACGACCAGCCCTGAAGCGTCCTCACATAAGTAATATCTCCTGCCCACACCTGGTTGATGGACGGCGGCTCGAAGTGACGCGCCAGCAGATTCGGCGCCACCAGCGCCTCGCCATTGCTCTTCTGATAGCGGTGCGTGCGCTTTCTGGTAACCACCAGCTGCGCGCGCTGCATCAGCGTGCGGGCACGATAACGCCCCACCTTGTGACCACGCCTCTGAAGCTCCTCCGACATCCTTCGGCTGCCATAACTGCAGCGGGTTTCGCGATGAATTTCACGCGCCTCGGCGATCTGCGGGCAGGGCGTAGGGCTAGCCGACGGGCGCCCCGCGAACGCGTAATAGCTGCTGCGCGCCACTTTCATCACCTCACACATCACCCTCACAGGCCAGGCCTTCTTCAGTGACTGGATCACTTCGGGAAGCGATCCATTTCCTTGACGAAGAAGGCCGTAGACTTCCTGAGAAACCCGAGCCATCAGGCTGGTTTGGCCTGCAGCACGTAGCCAAGTGATTCGGCGCGTCGGGTCAGGTTGTTGAGGACCCGCTGCCGGTAGCGCTCTTCGTAATACGCGGCGCCGGGATCCACATATTCGATGCCGTAGCGCAGTGTGTTGTAGAAGAGCACCGCGATCTTGCGGGCGGTGGCGGTGACGGCCTTGGCGTTGCCGATCCGCGCCGACAGTCGTCGGTAAAAGCCGCCCAGCGCGGTGTCCGTCTTGCCGATCGCGACTGCTGCAAGACGCAGCGCAGCAGCAGCCTTGCTGGAGGAGCGGCGCGTCTTTGACGACAGGATCTTGCCGCCGGAGATCTTGTTGCCTGGAGCGAGGCACAGCCACGACGTGAAGTGCTTTGCCGTGGGCCAGCGCGACATGTCATTACCGCATTCGGCCACAAGCTTGAGCGCCACGTAGGGTCCGAGGCCGTGAATCTGTGTCAGGTCGACGCCGAGCATGGCGTACAGTGCGGCACGCACATCAAAGGAGAAGCCGTTAGGTTGCCTGGTCCGGTACCGCGCTGCGGGCAATGGCGCGGCGGGTGGTTCGGCACCGGTCTGCAGTTGCCGAAGCGTGCGTTCGATACGCTCATCGCATTGCGCGACCTGGGTCTGGTAAAAATCGTATAGCGAAAGCGCCTGGGTCAGCTCGAACACGTGCTCGGCTTTATAGTTGCCGATCAGCGCGTCGCGGATGGTCTCAATCGATGCCTTGCAACGCACATCGCGATGTCGGGCGAGTTCCCCGGCATTGCGTTCGCCGGCCACGATGGCGCGGATGATCTTCATGCCGGTGGCGCCCGTGACGTCCTTCACGACGTGATGCAGTTGCAGGTTCATTTGCATCAGCGCCTTCTGCATGTGCTGGATATGTGCAGCGGCATATTCGAGCAGGCGTTCCCGTTGCCGCAGATAGGAGCGCAGCGTGGCCACGTCGTGCCGCGGGCGGAAACTGGCGCGCAGCAGCCCGTATGCGTGAAGCTTCTGCAGCCACTGCGCATCGCTCACATCCGTCTTGCGACCCGGCACGTTCTTCGCGTCGCGCGCGTTGACCAGTACCACCTCAAAGCCGTGCGCCTCCAGGATCTCGAACGCGGGGATCCAGTAGACGCCGGTTGACTCCATGGCGACGGTCGTGATTCCAACTTGTTTGAGCCAGTTGGCGAGATCGTGCAGCTCTTTGGTGAAACTGCGGAATGAACGAACCGGTTGCGGGTCACGCTCCGGTCCCACTGCCACCACATGAAACTGTGCGCCGATGTCGATCGCCGCAGCATGGTGATGCACCACCGTAATCTGCGCCGCACTGCCGGCGCGTCGGGAGTTCGTTGCCGTCATGCCAGACCTCCGCCATCAGAATGGGCAGAGGGCGGGACAGCGGAATCGATCACCTTCCTGAACGGGATCGCCTGGCGGCGTCACCAATGCTGGGTCCGCGTCAGTCCCTGGGCCACGTTTTTTAACGGGATGAATCACCAAAAGTCTGACGGCCGCTCCCTCTGGGAGCAGTCAGTGTAGCGGTGCCCGGGAGTTTCTGCCCTTCGGGCAGGGGCGCGTCCCTTGGGGTGTTTTTTAGAATGTCGCGTTCCCTCTCGAGATCAGCGACCTTCGCCTCGAGCTCGCGAATGCGGCGCGCGTCGGTCTCGATCTCTATCGCTGTGCGCGGCGGTTTGGCCTGCTCCTCGCGCCACCGCGCGACCCAGCGACGCAACGCCGTGTCGCCAACGCCCAGCGCTTCGCAGGCCTGGGAAAACGAATAGCCCTTGCTGACCACCAGCTGGACTGCTTCTGCCTTGAATTCTTCAGGAATGTTCCGTCTGCTCATTTCTCACCTCAGTTGGAGAATTATCCCCTTTAGAGGTGTCCGGGTTCATTGAACCACTACAGTGCCGCCCCGCACAGGGGCAACACTAATAGACCAATAAGAAAACAAGAAAAGGCCAACGCCACAGGCAAACAGAAAAACAAGCGCCGCGCAGGCAAAACAGATCAAGAAAACCCCAACGCCGCAGGCAACCAGACACTAAGCGCCGCGCAGGCAAAAACCCTATTCCTCTGCATCATGCTCAATCACAAACCGCCTCAAATAAGCCAGCACAGCGGCTTCCACAGCCCGATGGTCAGCGGTATTCTTCGACCCCGCATTTTCCTCATCGCCAAACAACGAGGACGGCGCATTATGCACATCCACTTCCTGGCCTTCGCGAAACACGCGAATCTCGTGAACGTCTTCAGCGTACTCGGCAATCCAATGCACGCCTTCGATATGCGCGCCCGCGCGAACGGTAGGTATCTTCATGGAAGTCTCCCGTCAGGTCGGACCACGGCGCCAACCCTTGCCATCACCATACGCCGTCCAGGCGCCAGGCGCGAGCCTTCCAGGGCAATTTCCTGAAGTTTCGCTGCGTTGCAACGAGCCTCCCCAAGCCGGGGAATTCATCAAGGAACAGGTCGATAAGGCGTGCACCGGCAAGTACGGCATCAGGTCGGCCAAGCAGGCGATAGCTATCGGCCAGTTGGAAGCACGCCGTAAAAGCGCTGCCGCCTCATTCGCGCCGCTGGCAATGCGGCGCGCGCAACCCCTGCGCACCGCATCTCGCCAGCAGTCTTACTGCACCGTCGCCAGCACGTCGCCCACCGTCTTGAAGATGTGCGCAATCTGCTCTTCGTCGATGATGAGCGGCGGCGAGAACGCGAGGATGTCGCCGGTAAAGCGCACCAGCACGCCCGCCTCGAAGCACTTCACGAACGCTTCGTAAGCACGCGCGCCCGGCGCGCCGTCGCGCGACTCGAGCTCGACGCCCGCAATCATGCCAAGGTTGCGAACGTCCTTCACTTGCTTCGCGCCGCGCAGCGAGTGAGCGGCGGCTTCGAACTTCGGCGCCAGCGTCGCCGCGCGCTCGAACAGGCCCTCACGGCGATACAGGTCGAGCGTTGCAACCGCGGCCGCGGCTGCGGCCGGGTGGGCCGAATACGTATAGCCGTGGAACAGTTCGATCGCGCCCTGCGCGCCGCTGTTGACGATCGTATCGTGGATCGTGCGGCTCGCGGCCACGGCGCCCATCGGGATCGCGGCGTTGTTGATCGCCTTGGCCATCGTGATCAGGTCCGGCGTCACACCGAAGTATTCGCTCGCCGTCGCCTTACCGACGCGGCCGAAAGCGGTAATCACTTCGTCGAAAATCAGCAGGATGCCGTGCTTCGTGCAGATCTCGCGCAGCTTCTGCAGATAGCCTTGCGGCGGAATCAGCACGCCCGTCGAGCCGGCCACCGGTTCGACAATCACCGCGGCGATCGTCGACGCATCGTGCAGCGTGACAATGCGCTCGAGTTCGTCGGCGAGATGCGCGCCCCAGGCGGGCTGACCCTTCGAAAACGCGTTGTGTTCGAGGTTATGCGTGTGCGGCAGGTGATCGACCGCCGGCAGCAGCGCGCCGGAGAACGTCTTGCGGTTCGGTGCGATGCCGCCGACCGAAATGCCGCCGAAGCCCACACCGTGATAGCCGCGCTCGCGGCCGATCAGACGCGTGCGCTGGCCTTCGCCGCGCGAACGGTGGTACGCCAGCGCGATTTTCAGGGCGGTGTCGACCGATTCCGAGCCGGAGTTCGTGAAGAAGATGCGGTCGAGGCCGTTCGGCATCAATTCGGCGACTTTCGTGGCCGCTTCGAATGCCAGCGGGTGGCCCATCTGGAAGGTCGGCGCGAAATCGAGCGTGGACAGCTGCTGGGTGATTGCGGCGACGATCTCGTCGCGGCCGTGGCCGGCGTTCACGCACCAGAGGCCGGCGCAGCCGTCGAGCACTTCACGCCCGTCCGTGGTGCGGTAGTACATACCCTTGGCCGATTCCAGCAGGCGCGGCGCAGCCTTGAACTGGCGATTGGCGGTGAAGGGCATCCAGAAAGACGACAGGTCGTCGATGACGGGGCGCGAAGTCATGGTTTTTTCCTCGAAGTGGTCCCCCAAGGGACTTCCTTCGGGGCATAGCCAAAACTGTAGCGTTCGCGGTTTAATGGCGGCATAAACAGTTGACGCAGTGTGGTGCTAACTGTGCTGGTGGAATTGCGATAACTGTGCCGACTCCTCATTCCTACCATGATCGAACTACAACTTGAGCGCGACCGGCGCGCCGCCCCCACGCTCGTCGAGCAGGTCGTGCAGGGCTTCGCGCGCGCTATCGAGGCGCAATCGCTGCGCGCTGGCGCGCTGTTGCCGTCGGTGCGGCAGTTGGCGCAAAGCCATGAACTGAGCACCTTCACGGTCACCGAGGCCTACAACCGTCTTGTTTCGATGGGGCTCGTGGTGGCGCGGCGCGGATCGGGTTATCGCGTGGCGGCGCGCTCCCAGTCCGCGCGGGTCGCGCCGACCGACTGGCAGCCGCCGAGCCTGACCGCGACCTGGCTATTGTCCGACGTGTTCGCCGACCATTCGGTGCCGATCAAGGCGGGTGGCGGCTGGCTGCCGAACGAATGGATCAACGAGACAGGTTTGCAGCACGCGCTGCGTGCAATGAGCCGGGTGCCGGCGGCGCGCCTCGGTGACTACGGGCATCCGTACGGCTTCGCGCCGCTGCGCGAGCGGATCGCCGAGCAACTCGACCGGCGCGGTTTGCCGGTCGACGTCTCCAACGTGCTGCTCACCCAGGGCGCGACGCAAGGGCTGGATCTGATCGTCCGCACGCTGCTGCGCGCGGGTGACGCCGTGATTGTCGAAGATCCGGGTTACTGCAATCTGCTGCAGATTCTCAAGCTGGCGGGGCTGGAGGTGCATGGGGTGCCGCGCACGCCGGCCGGCGTCGATACCGACGTGCTCGAAGCGCTGGTCGCGCAGCACAAGCCAAAGGCGATTTTCGTCAACACCACGCTGCAGAATCCGACCGGCGCGACCTTCGGCATGTCGGCGGCGTTTCGTCTGTTGCAGATCGCGGAGCGTCAGCGCATGTGGGTGATCGAAGACGATGTCAGCCGCGAGCTGGCGCCGCCTGGCGCGCCTTTGTTTGCCGCGATGGAAGGCTTGCAGCGCGTGCTATATGTCGGCGGTTTTTCGAAGACGGTGACGCCGGGGCTGCGCTGCGGCTACGTGGTCGCCGAGCGGGCGGTGTTGCGCGAACTGGCGCGCACGAAGATGGCGGTGGGATTGACCTCGTCGGAAGCGATCGAGCGGATCGTCGACAAGGTGTTGCTCGAAGGACGCTATGCGCGCCACGTCGAAGCCGTGAACGAGCGGCTCAAGCTCGCGCATGCGACCGTCGAGGAGCGGCTCGATTCGCTCGGCCTCGAACTGTTTCACCGGCCGCGAGCTGGCTTGTTCCTGTGGGCTCGCCTGCCGATCGAAGCCGAGTGCGCGGGGGAGGTGGCGACGGCCGCGCTCGCGCATGGCATCTGGCTCGCGCCCGGCTCCTACTTCCGTCCCGACGATGCCCCGAGCGCCTGGTTCCGTTTCAACGCCCCGTACTCGACCGACGACGCGTTATGGCGCTTCATCGAGCGAGTGGGGCAGGGTGCGATCTAGCGTCGCTCAATCTTATGCTGACTGGCCGAGCAGCTTCAGCGCGATCGGATACAGCGAGAGCACCAGCAGCAACGCCATCGCCACATTGAAAATGCGTAGCCGCTTCGGGTCCGACAGCACCTCGCGCATCGCGGTGCCGAAACCGGCCCACAGGCAGATGCACGGAAACCCGATGACGTAGAAGATCACCGCCATCGCGACGGCGTTCATGCTGTAGCTCTCGCTGAGGTGGATCGTCGTGGCGGCGGTCAGCACCATCATCCACGCTTTCGGATTGATCCACTGGAACGCGATGGCTTCATGAAACTTCATGGGCCGGCGATCGCCTTTCTTGACCTTCAGTTCGCCCGACGTGCCGATTTTCCACGCGAGATACAGCAAGTACGCGACGCTCGCGACTTCGAGCACCGTGTACAGCACGGGAAAGTGCACGAAGGCTTCGCCCAGACCAATCCCGACCGACAGCATCAACAGCACGACTCCGGCACTGATTCCGGAAAGATGCGGCAGCGTGCGGCGAAAGCCGAAGTTGACGCCCGAGGCCAGCAACATGGTGTTATTCGGACCCGGCGTGATAGTGGTGACGAGCGCGAACAGAATGCCGGCGGGAAGCGCGCTGAGGCTGAGGTAAGACATGGGTGGCTCCGGTGTCGGTCGATAAGACCTTTGGAGCATTCTAGCGAACCATGCCGGTACAGTACCTGTACGGTTTTGGGGATGGTGTCCGGTACAGGTGGGTGGTCAGGTGCAACGTGAGCAGCACGAAGACCTCGAAAAGGCATCAATCAAACGGATTATTTTTCGTTCGCTTCCTCATCCGTATCGTCCACGGCCTCGCATGCTGAGTGACGCATTTCGTACTCAACCATCAGCCGATACAGCGTGACCCGCGAGATTCCGAGCGCCGTCGCCGCTTTTCCCACCCGGTAATCGTGGCGCAGCAATGCGGTTTCGATCGCGCGGCGTTCGGCCACTTCGCGTACATGGTCGAGCGTCGGCGTTTCCTTGTCGATTGGCGATTCGAGGTCAAGGTCACGAGGCGTCAGTAGTCTGCCTTCAGCCATCACAAGCGCACGTCGCACGCGATTGATGAGCTCGCGCACGTTGCCGGGCCAGTGGTACCTGTACATGGCGTCGATCGCCGATGGCGTGAAGCCGTGGATCTTGCGAGTGCTGTCGATCTTGTACTTCTGCAGGACGTGATGCGCGAGTATTTCGATGTCCTTGCCGCGTGCTCGCAGCGGCGGCTCGTCGACATGCAGCACACATAGACGATGGAACAGATCCGCGCGGAAGCGCCCGTCGAGGATTGCGGCGGCAAGGTCGACGTGGGTCGCCGAAATAACGCGTACGTCGACGGGAAGCGATGCATTGCCACCCAGGCGTTCGATCTTGCCTTCCTGCAGGAAGCGCAACAGGCTAGCCTGCGCCGCGAGCGGCATGTCGCCGATTTCATCGAGAAACAGGGTGCCTCCGTTCGCCGATTCGATACGGCCGATCTTGAGCTGCTCCGCGCCGGTGAACGCGCCGCGTTCGTAGCCGAACAGTTCCGACTGAAGAAGTTGGTGATTAATTGCGCCGCAATTGATCGCAATGAACGGCGCCTTGCGCCGCGGCGAGTGCTCATGGATCGCGAGAGCGGTGAGCTCTTTGCCAGTCCCCGATTCGCCGGAAATGAAGACGCTCGCGTTGGTATTGGCGACCTTGCGGATTTTGCTAAAAAGCTGCTGCATGGCGTCGCAGGTGCCAAACATCTCGTTGTTCCCTGGGACATTGGCTTCGGCGGCATTGTCAAGATAATCCAACGCCGCCATGCCTCGGGCATGCCCGAGCACATGGGAGATCCACTCATACGGCAGCGGCAGCGTGATGTAATCGAAACAATAATTGCGAATCAGTTCGCGTACCGCGTGGTTTACCGACTGGCATTCAGCCGTGATCGCCACCCAGCCGATGGTCGATTGACTCAGGCACGCCTTGAGAGCGGCAAAGTCGCGTGGCGCGAAGCCGTCGAAATCGATGAGACCCGCTGCCACGCCTGTTTTGGTCGTCGCGGCTACTGCACCGGCTGCGGTTTTTGCCACAGTAATATCCCAGCCGGCTGAGCGCATATTCTCCAGCAGCACGTCGCTCGGTGCGCGAGCAACGCAGATCAGACGTCGCTGGGTGTCCGGTTGGAGCGGGGGAGCGGACTGCGCAGAGTCGGCCGTCACGCAAACGGTCGTTCGGACGCGACCTGGTGATTTTGGCACGATATTCCCCCCCTTCTTTTTTGCATTGTTGCACGCCTGAATATCGGCTATGCAACGACGGCCGGTACATTGATACTATTCGCTGCCGGCCCTGAAAAAAAAGAATATCGGTGCGGCGATTCTCACAGCAATATCCTCGGGGCGCCAATGCCCGTATAGCGTCTCGATTCGACCGCAAATATATAGGTGTTTTCCCGGCGGCCGCAAATCTGAACTCAGCCGCCAAAGGTAGGCAATAACACCCGGTAGATATGGATAAATGCGGGCCCTAGCAGGACGGTGAGCAGGGCCGGGAAGATGCAGAAGATGAGTGGGAACAGCAATTTCAACGCGATCTTCGCCGCCTGCTCTTCTGCGCGCATCTGGCGGCGTGTGCGCAGGGTGTCCGACAGAACACGCAATGAGGAGCCGATGCTCGTGCCGAAACGCTCGGCCTGAATCAACATTGCGCAAAAGGAATCGACATCCTCGACACCGGTGCGCAAAGCAAGATTGCGTAACGCTTTCTCCTTGGAAAACCCGGAGCGCATTTCGAGCAGCATCAGTTGGAATTCGCTGGCGACCACCGGGCTGCGCAGTTCGATTTCTCCCGCCACTTTCATCAACGCCGCGTCGAGGCTGAGGCCCGCTTCGACACACACGGTTAGCAGGTCGAGCGCGTCGGGAAAATCTTCGAAAATTGCACGCTTGCGCCATGCAATGCGGCGCGCCAGCACGAAATTCGGCATGTAGTAGCCGATCGCGCCGAGCACGGCGAGCAGGGACATCAACAGGTACTGCTGCGTCGCGAGCGAGGTATTCGCCAGGCACGTAAGTGCAATCAGCGGCAGCGCGAGCGCGAGCAGGGTTTTCGCGGCGAAATAGAGTGCGGCGGCGCCCTGCGTGCGCCAACCCGCATTCATCATTTGCACGCGCAGTGCCGAGTTTTCCCAGCCCTCAGTCGGGATCGACAGTTTCGAAATCGGCTGCGAAATCTCGGCGAGCTTTTCGAGCCATGCCGAGCCTGACGGCATGCTGCCGGGGTCGGACATGGGGAGGTTGGTCCCACCTGCCTGTTCGATACGCCGACGCATATCGCGCGGTGAGAATAGCAACATTGCGGCGAATATCGCGCCGAACACCACGGCGAAAAGGCCGACCAGCAACAGCATGTGCATCGAGTCGAGCGTTTGCATGACAGCTCCTTGTTATCCTGATCTGCGGCGCCTGTGCGAAAAGTGCAATCAGACGCGAATCTTCACGATGCGTCGCATCCACAGCACGCCGCATAACATGGAGAACGCCATTGTTTCGATGACCTTGATGCCGGCCGGGTCCTGCCACAGCACTTCGAGGAAAGTGGGGTTAAGGACCATCATGAGCCCCGCGGTGACAAACGGCAGCAGGCCAAGTATCCACGCCGACAACTTGCCCTCGGCGGACAGCACGCGGATCTTGTTGAACAGCTTCATGCGTTCGCGGATCAGCGTTGCAATGCTGTCCAGTATCTCCGCGAGATTGCCACCCGTCTCCCGCTGAATGAGGACGGCGATCACGAAGTAACGCAGATCGCGGATCGGCACGCGCGTCGCGAGATTCATCAAGGCCTCGTTCAGTGAGACACCGTAGTTGATTTCGTCGAAGGTGATGCGGAATTCACCCCCCATAGGCTCGGCGAATTCGGTGCCGACCATGCCGATTGCGCTAGAGAACGCGTGTCCTGCGCGTAGCGCGCGGCTAATCATGTCGGCGACGTCAGGCAACTGGCGTTCAAGTTGGCGCAGCCGCTTGCTACGCCGCCGGCTCACATAGAGGAACGGCAGCACTGACGCAGACAAGGCGCCGAGTGCGGCGAACATCGTCGGTACGGGCGTGAGCGTGGCGAGAGCGAGCACGCTTGCAGGCAGAACGAAAGTCGTACCGATCAACCGCGCAATCGACCACTTGAGCCCGGATTGCTGGATCCACAGGTCGAGCGTCTGGATGCGAGGCAGTTTCATCAGCAGCTTGTCGAGCAATGCCGACTCGCTCAACATGCGCTGCTTCAGGATCGTCAAGCGTTCCTTATGAACCTGGCCGCCGGCGGATAGTGCGCGGATACGCGATTCGATCCGGCGGGCAGCAGGGCCGTGACGATTGTTCCACCACTGGTAACCGCCCTCGAGCGCGAGCACGACAGCGAGGAACAGCAAGATGGCGAATGCATAGAAGATCGGGGTCATGCGTGTCTCCTCAGACCGCAGCGAGTCAATGAGCGGATCGGGTCAGCCGGATCACGTGGTTTCGAAATGCCGTCCGGGATCGTAGATAGCGTCGGGCAATGCAACGCCGAACGCCTGCAAGCGCTCGGCGAATTTGGGCCGCACGCCGGTCGCGCAAAACCGCCCACGCACGTTGCCGTTCTCATCGATACCGGTTCGCTTGAACGTGAAGATTTCCTGCATGTTGATGATGTCGTCCTCCATGCCGGTGATCTCCTGAATGCTAACGATCTTGCGTCGGCCGTCGGTCAGCCGGGCAGCCTGGATCACGACCGAGATGGCCGATGAAACCTGCTGGCGCATGGTTTTGGTCGGCAGCGACAGGCCGCCGAGGTTGATCATGTTTTCGAGACGAGTCAGCGCATCGCGCGGAGTATTCGCGTGGATGGTGGCCAGTGATCCTTCGTGACCGGTGTTCATCGCGTTGAGCATGTCGAGCGCCTCGGCGCCGCGCACCTCACCGAGGATGATGCGATCAGGCCGCATCCGCAGCGCGTTGCGCACCAGCGTGCGCTGCGTGATCTCGCCGCGCCCTTCGATGTTCGGCGGGCGCGTTTCGAGCCGCAGCACATGCTGCTGCCGCATTTGCAGTTCCGCCGCGTCTTCGATGGTCACAATGCGCTCATCGTCCGGAATGAAGCCCGACAGGACGTTGAGCAGCGTCGTCTTGCCGCTGCCGGTCCCTCCCGACACCAGTATGTTCACCTTCGCGCGCGCCAGTGCATCGAGCACCTCCGCCATCGGCGGCGTGAGGCTCTGCAACTGGATCAGGTCGGAGACTTGCAGTGGATTGACCGCGAAGCGCCGGATCGAGAGCAGCGGTCCGTCCACTGCGGATGGCGGAATGATTGCATTGACCCGCGAGCCATCTGGAAGACGTGCGTCGACCATCGGGCTCGATTCATCGATCCGGCGTCCGACGCGCGATACGATCTTTTCGATCACCTTCATGAGGTGCGCGTCATCGTAGAACGTCACGTCGGTCAGCTCGAGCCGCCCTTTACGTTCGACGTAGGTGCGCTGGTACGTGTTGACGAGAATGTCGGATATCGTCGGATCGCGCAGCAGGCTTTCCAGAGGACCGAACCCGAACATCTCGTCGTAGACGTCGATCACCAACTGCCGGCGTTCGAGATCATTGGCCGGTGCTTTCTCTTCTTCGAGGATGCGCGTAACGAGCGCGCCGATTTCATGGCGGACCTGCTCAGGTGGCATTCTCGCCAGCCGTTCAAGTTCGACTCGCTCGAGCACGCACTGATGTATTTCCCGTTTCAGCTTCTGGTAAGCAGTCCGCGCCATGTGGTTCGGCGAGTGGTGTCCGTTTTCGCGCTCGCCAAACGGCTGCACGCGTTGAGCGGAAATCTGTTCACGCAGTGACATGATGGTCTCCAGTGGTGTACATCACATAGCCTTGAGTTTCGGTGCCGGGCTGCGGCCGAAGAAGCGGCTGAGTCGCGGTTCACCCTTTAAGCGCGCCTCCTCGGATCCCGCTGAAAGGCTGACGATGTTGCTCGCGAGCGCAAGCAGACTGCGCGACACGGCGCTGTTGCGGCTCAGCTTCGCCACCGGCACGCCGTGGTTCACTGATTCCGACACGATCTCCGTGTCTTCCGGGATGACCTGATAGGGACGCATGCCGAGAACTTCCTCCAGCGCGGCCCGTGCGCGTTCCCCATGGCGCGTGTACCGGTTCAGAAGCAGCCGGGTACGGTCAGCCGGATAAGCGAGCGACGCCAGAATTTCCTGCAGACGCCGGCCCGCGCGTACATGCGGCATGCTCGCCTGCAAGACGAGATGGATCTGGTTGCTGCGATCGAGCGCCAGTATGGACAGCGGATTGATCGATTGGCCGAGATCGAAGATCACCACGTCGTAGCGCGGAACGGCGATGCCCAGAATCCATTCGAGCCTTTCCTCCTTGATCTCCGACGCTTTGACAGGGTCGCCGGCGCCGGCGAGTATGTGGAACGTGTCGCTCACGTGCACGAGGCACGCGTCGAAGAAGGCTGCGTCCATCCGCTCTACCTGCGCACACATCTGCGGCAAGCTCGAGGGTGGTTTTTCGTCGGAGACGAGAAATGCGGCATCCCCGAAGAGCTGACTGAGGTCGATCAGCAGCACACGTTTTTGCTGGCTATCCGAGATCGCATGAGCCACGTTGCTGGCGATGAAGCTGGTTCCCGCACCACCCTTGCAGGAGAGGAACGAAACGATCTGTGTTTCGTGCGTGCCATTCAGCGCCAGCTGACTCTCGATGCGTGAAAGCGCTTCACAGAGCGAAGTCTTGTTGAGCGGCCAGCCGAGCACGTCGCGAAAGCCGGCGCGCATGGCTTCGATCAGCGTCTGCGGCGACGCATCGGGAATCAGCAGGATGGATGTGACCTGAGGGCGCCGATGGCACAGCTTGCCGACGACCGGAAGCTCGGCGGTTTCGAGCGACGATGCGTCGACGATCAGTACGTCGAAGGCGTCCAGGCTGTCGCCGCGCTCTACTAGCGACGACGGTCTGCCGGCCACGCGGGTCGTGCGGTAGTTGCCGCATTCGCCGATCAGACTCACGATTTGGGACAACCGCGCGGCGTTTTCCGAAGTGATGAGAATGTTGATCATGGTCGTGGCTGCCTGGGTATGTTGTGTTATTGACAGACGCTGCCGCCCGTCGACGTCGCGAGACTTTCGCGCGGCAGGGTGGTTGTGAGCGGTGGCATCGTGAGCGTGAGGGGCACGAACGGAATCATGGTTTTCACGCTGACGTTGGTCACGCTGACGGTGACTAACGCGCACGTGTTGCGTGCCGTGGTGGGGTCGGAGTCGCAACCGGACGGTGTGTACGTGACGCTCACGTTGGACGCGGCGAGCAAAGGCAGCAGGCCTGTTATCCTGGTTTTGATCACCGCGGCATCGGCATCGCAGACCGCGGCGGTACGTGCGCCGAGGCGCACGGCTTCACTCGCGGTGTTCCAGTAAAAGAGCACGCGGCCCATTTCGCAAATGCCGATCAGCAAAGTGCACAGAATGCCCGCGACCAGCGCGAACTCCACGGCGGCAGCGCCGCACTGTGCGCGCAGCCGCGGTGAGCGGGAAACAAGGCTCGGGTTCATGACACTTGCCTCATCACGGTGACGATGTTGCCGAACGTCAGATTCGACAGATTGAAGTAGTTCAGGATCGGGGAGTACGGATACCCCTTGATCTTGACTTCGACGAGGTTGATGCTGCCGGCTGCGTTCGAAGGGCCGGCTCCGTTGTTGTTGTCGTAGGTCGGGACGTTGGCGAACTGCGCCGGGTCGGAGGCATCGGCGCAACTGGTCGTGTGCGCGCTGTCGCACACGATCACCATCGAGGTCGTCAAACCTGTTACGAGCTCCGTTCCGCTTCCCGGCGTCGCGCAGGTCGTACTGCCATAGACGGCGAGACATTGGGCCTGCGCGAGCGGGTAGGCGCTATCGGTCGGCAGGTAGGTGGACAGGTAGCGCGCGGCATCGCGCGTGGCTTTCGTGAGCGCTTCATACTGATAAATTGCGTGGCCGAATTCGGCCACGCCGGCGACGAGCGTCACGAGCGGAATCAGCACGATGGCGAATTCCACCGCGGCGACACCGCGCATGCGTGCTAGACGGGTAGAGCGTTTGTTCATGACAGTCCCCTATTGCAGCAACACGGGTACCTGCGGCCCGACCGAGCTGCCGGAACCAGGAACGCCCTGCGTGGCACAGGGGCTTCCCGGCGATGACGACGAACCGCGGTACTCCAGATGGACGGGGCCGGGATTCCCGCCGGAGTCCATCGGGTCGAGCATCAGCACACAATCCCAGGAAACGACCGGAGCCTGGTGGCTGCTCGCCAGCACGCCGCAATCCAGTTCGGGGGCGAGTGCGAGACGCCGGTCGGCGCCAAGTGGGTAGTTGCTGGCGCTGTATGTACCTTTGGTGCTGGAGCCGGTGACGTTGTCGCCCTGATAGGGCTGAAACGTTTTGCGCTCGTTGACGAAGTCGCTATAGGCGTTGCTCAGCGCTGTCCACGTCGTTGCGGTGTAAGCGTATCCGGTGAAATCGGGCTCGCCGTCGGCAGGTCCCTTGTACGAGGTGCCGTAGATACCAAAGCGCGTATTCCAGGCGCCTGAGTCGGCGACCATGTTGCCTGTCGAGCCAATGCTCGCGCCGACAGCGGGCAGGGCGCAATAATTCCCCGTCAATTCGGACTTGATCGAATTGGCGCTGTTGCTGCCGTCGAGGGCGGCCCAGCCAAAGTTGCCAGGACCGTATGCCGGCGATGCACCGCTTTTCGACGCGATCCACTCCCCGACCGTATACGTTTCACCTGCTGTCGGCGGAGTGGTCTCCGTTCCTGCCTTGCAGACGAAAGCCGGAATCGCGCAAGTGGTTTGCGCGGCACCGACGGTCGCAACGGCCGTAGCGGAAACGGTTGCATTGGCTATGCTCGTGCCGCTGAACGCGCCAAGTACCTGGATGAACCAGTTCGCAATGTTCGCGAGGGACGTTGTGCATTTTGCGTACTTCATGTTTGCCGGGGTGGCGACGGAGCTCTTCGGCAGGAACGGATTGGTCAGCGAATCGCCGTACAGCACGCTGCTGTCTGTTGTCATCTGCACGGCGTTGCTCTGGAACAGCGCGTAGTTGAGGTGGCCGGCAGTGATGCCGGACGCCTCGGAGACAGACAGATTGATAGTTGCACCGGTGAGATCACGTGCGGCGGCCAGCGCACAGGCATCGGCGCTGTTCTGCAACTCGCTTCGGGTCACATACAGCTTGCCGAGATCGAGCGCGAGGCCGACGAAGCCGATCAGCGCGACGAGCGACAACGCGACGATGATGGACACGGCGCCGCGCTCGCCTCGACGAGCTGTACCGCACCTGCCTGACTGATTAACGCTACGCATGACGCCCCCCGTGCCTATTGTTCTTACTGACCGCTGGCCCCGCCGCCGCTTCCGACTCCGATGACAAACGCGTTCGGCGACGGTGCGGGTTGTTGAAATGACTTGTCGTAGGTGTCCATCGCCGAAGCGGCGGACTTGCCGTCCACGCCCTGAGCCGACTGCGCGTGTTCTGCCGCGTGTGGATCGATGATCTGCGCCTTGGTGACGGTTTTGAGCGCCTCGCCAAAATGCGCGTCCCAGATCGGCGTGCTGGACATGCAACCTCCCAGCGCTGCACAGACCGGCACGATGAGCGCGGCCCAGCGTGCGAAAGCAAAGTGTTCGTGTTTCATGAGATTCCCCTTGGCATCACATCAATGGTCGACCGCGTGGCTGGAAGCGTCCGCGTTCGCGACTTCTTGCCGAACCTTGCGGGAGGCGATCCGTGCCGCGGCGCTTTCGATACGGGCGGCGCGGGCCGCCTGTTCGGTCTGCGCGGATGGCGGCGCGGCCGTGCCCGCCGCCGCATCCGGCATGGGGCGTGCCCGGTCGGCGCTGGACGACGCGGTCTGCGGGCCGGGCTGCGGCAACGCCGTTGCAACGGGTCCGGCAGGCGGTTGCGGCGCCGGTGCGGGCGCGGGCAGCGGTGCCTGCGGGCTCACCGAAGCCGGGGCCGGGGCCGGGGCCGGCGTGGGCGAAGCGGCCGGAGCAGCGCTGTCAGGCGCGGCACGCATTTTCGGATGACGGCCTTCCATGTTGCCGGTCGCGTAGACGTCGGCCTCGTTCGGCTGTGAGAAGCTGTCCGTAGGCAGCGGCAGGTCGGCGGTCTGCAGCGGCTTGACGAGATGCGGCGTGATGATGAACACGAGTTCCGTGAGGTCCTGCTGGAATGACGTGCTGCGCGCCAGCGCTCCGAGCACCGGCACTTCGCCGATGCCGGGAATGGCTTTCAGCGCGCCGGTCACGTTGCTGCTCATCAGTCCGCCAATCGCAAACGACTCGCCATCGTTCATCTGCACAACCGTGGATGCGCGACGCGTCGTAATGAGCGGCAGGATCGATACGCCGCTCACGTTAGTCGCGCTGAGCGTGATGCCGGTCGGCGACAACTCGGACACCTCAGGCGCGACTTTCAGGTTGATGCGGCCATTGGCGAGCACGGTCGGGGTGAACTTCAGACCGACACCGAATTCCTCTTCCTGCAGCGTGATGGTCGTGGCGCCCGTGCTGCTGCTCTGCGGCACCGGGATGAAGATCTTGCCACCGGAGAGGAAGCTGGCCTCCTGGCCGCTGATCGCCACCAGATTCGGTTCGGCAAGGATCTTGACGAGGTCGTCCGTCTTCTGCGCATCGATCGCGAAGCTCAACGGGCGGTTGTTCGCCTTGCTACCCGCGATCGCGCTCGTTACGCCGGCCAGCAGATTGCTCACGAGCGCACCGCTCCATGAGCCGAAGCCGCCCTGAATGTTGAGCGCCGCGCCCATCTGGTTGATGAGTGTCTTCGACACCTCGGCGACCTTGACTTCGAGCATCACCTGCTGGGGCGCGTCGACCGTCATCATGTTGATCACATCGGCTGCCTTGCTGGTGCTCGAACTCTGCTGGTTCACGGGGGTCCCGTTGCCGAGGACACCGGACCCGTTCTGCGATTGCTGGGTGGGCTCTGCGCTCGCAAAGGCCTTCGCGATCTCCAGCGCCTGCTGGGCAGCCGGCGAGCTTGACGCGTGCCCCCCGAGCACCAGGTTACCCGCGGCGGTCGATACACGGATGCCACGCTCGCCGGGCATCAGTTGCCCAAGCGATTGCTGCAAGCCGTTGGCGTCGATGTTGACGATCACATCGATAATCTGGCATCCGCCGCTGCGTCCCTGAACGATCATGTTGGTCGTGCCGACCGCCATGCCGACGAGGTAAAGCGTGCGCGGCGACACCAGCGTGGCTTGCACGATCGTCGGATTGCCGAGCGTGCGGTTGCGTGCCGGTTCGGCGAGAGGCAGGAGTGTCGACTTGCCGACCGGCACGACGACGCTGGTTTCTTCGCGGATTTCGCCGGTGCAGTTCGGGCCGCGCAGCGGCGCGGAGGCGCCGGCAGCCCCACCTGCCGGCATCGGCGCCATGCTGACCATCATCGGTGTTGGCGCGCGGCCCACCGGCAACGGAGCATTCGGCCGGACCTTCGCGAGCGCTGGGCCCTCGACCGCTTCCTGCGCTACGCCGCTCTGTGCGACAAGCAATCCGGTGCACAACGCCGACGCGAGTACGACGCCGCTCAGCGAGCGGCCACGCATCGCACTACCGGTTGAGAACCCCAGTTTCGTTTTCATTTTCCTGCCCCCGTTTCTCGACATCGGTCGATCGAGACTTCCGTTATTTGCCTTGGTGGTGCCAGTTGCAGCGGCTCGTCTTCGCAGATGCCGCCGCATCCGCCCTAGAAACATTCGATACTGCCCAACACTCCGGAGAGCACGCCGACGCAGTCTCGCTTCGCCGCTGGTCGTGCGGCGTAGTGCACGCGCGCCGGACGTGCGGGCAAAGCGGCAGGTGCCGAGGCCGGTGCCGCTACAGGTGTGCCGAGCAGCGTGAACTTCGTGGCGCCGTCGGTCGGTAGCGTCGCCTTATCAACCTGGTTGCGCAGTACCAGCGATAACGTGCCGACGCTGCGCGCGAGGTCGAGTTTTTCCGCCTGGTCGGGCGTGACTTCGAGCGTGACCGCGTTGACGACCTTCGGTGCCGTGTCGTCGCGATTGACCTGCTGGGCCACCGCGAGAACCAGGATCTTTTCCAGCACGATCTTCGAGATGCTTTGCTGAGCGTCGCTCTTGCCCGGTTCCTGGGTGTTCACGATGACGTCGACGTAGTTGCCCGGCAGCGCGAAGCCCGCTACGCCGACCACGTCGTTGACACGGACCGTGATGGCGCGATTGCCTTCGCCGATGACGGCGGAGAGGCCGCCTTTGGTGCCGATCGGTGCGAGCTTCGCCTCGATCACGGGCTCGCCGCGCCCGAGACTCGTACGCACCACACGGCCATCGAGCGCTTTCGGATCGGTGAACGCACCAGGCGGCACACTTCCCGTCGGCCAGTTGACGGTGCGGATCAGGCTGGCGTTGAGCGGCTCGCCGAGACTGACGTCGCCCGCCGCGACCGCGATCGGCGTGACCGCATTCGACGAGGTTTGTATCAGCCATCGAGAAGCAAAGACCACGGCGGCCAGACCGGCCAGCATGGCGACGGCCAGCATGACTAAAGCGCGACTGTTTTTCATGGTGATACTCCTGCGTAGGTCGTTGGACACTTGCCGGTCAACCGGCGGCCAACTGGTGGCCCGGCCGGTCGGCCGTAGGTGGGTAGGTACTGTCGTGGTCCAGCGCGGTGCCGAAATAGCTGTGCCATGCTTCGCGCAGTCCTTCCCCCGTCACTTCGCGCGCCGTGCCGCGGTAGTGCGCCGTGGCGGAGATCAGATTGAGCAGATCGCCTGGATAGCAGGCCAGGAACGGCTTGCCGCTCGGGAGATGCAGGTTGTGGAGCAGGTAGTCGAATGAGGTTTGCACCGCAGTGAGCTTGAGCGCAGCACAACGCGCGTTGAAGACCGCGCGATAGTCGTCGACCGACAAGGGTCCGACGTACAGCTTCGAGCCGAGCCGGCGCAGGAATGCGTCGTCGAATTGGGCCGGAGCGAGATTGGACGAAAACACCGGCCATACGTCGAAAGGTGCAATGAAGCGCGAGCCGGATTGCAGCGTGAACTGATCGACACCCCGATCGAGCGGCATCAACCAGCGGTTGAGCAGATCATGAGGCGCGATGCGCTGGCGCCCGAGATCGTCGACGATATACAGTCCCATGTTCGCTTTCATGTGCGGCGGCGCCTGGTAGAAGCCGGCCGTGGCGTCATAGCGCAGGTCGAGCGCTTCGAGCGTCAGTTCGCCGCCTGAGATCACCATCGGGCGGCAGCACATGCGCCAGCGCCGGTCGCTTGCCTGCGTCTGACTTTGCTCGGGCGCATCGCGATGCACGAGTGGGTCGTAAAGCTGCACGATTTCGCCGCCGACGTAGAGCGCATAGGGAATCGGCACGTTGCCGCGCAGCAGCAGGCCAAGCCGTTCGGCAAGAAACGTCTTGCCGCTGCCTGCTAGGCCGTGCAGCATCAACGGCCGTCCGGCATTGAGCGAGGCCGCAGCTGCATCGAGCAGCGTGTGATCGATGACCACGTCGCGGAATGCCGAACTTACGTTGCTTTGTGTGATGCGAATCCAACGAATCGAGTGTTCGCGCACACTTGCAACATAGCTGTCGAACGCGACGGGGGCGGGGCCGCAATATCTGCAGCGCGTCATTTCGTCTTGTGCGAGATTGCGGCCGCTGTCTGTGAGACGAAGCTGCACGTCAATGTCATTCGCCCCGCGGTGGGTGATCTCGACGAGGTGCTCGCGCACAAGAAATGCCAGCACGTCGTCGAGTACGCTCACCGACAGCTTGTGCCGCTCGGCGAGATCCGCGAAACTCGACTTGCCGTGCAGCAGGACGGACTTGAGTACGAGCCGTGTCACGAACTCCTGCGGCAGTCCGGTTTCGGCGAGCGTGCGTGGAGCACGCAGCGACACGGTGGATTCCTCCGCTTGACGGCCATACGACGGCTCAGGCTCCGGCAGGTGCGTAACTTGCGCGACACTCCCGCTTTCAAGGTTCTGCTGGTTCATCGCTCTTTTCTCCCGCACCGGTTTGCGACCGGCATCACAGGCTGTACGGCTCTGGCTGTCCATGCTGGCGGCAACCCCGGATTCTTCGGCTACGCAGCCGATGCGAACAACACACCCAATGTTCCCGCGGCAATGGCAACGCCGTAGGGTAGTGATCCAACCGATTCGATCTGCTGGTACTGAGGATTCCCGGCCATCTGTCGTCCGGGGTGCCACATGCTGCTTACGATGCACCAGAGATTCACGAGCAATTGCCGCGTGCGTCGGTGACGCAAGATGACGCACAGTGACCAGATCCCGCCCGCGACGAACGTTGCCAGGGCGATACGGACGGTCATCGCCGGTCCGACCCAGGCGCCGATCGTCAGAAGCAGTTTCACGTCGCCGGCGGCCATGCCCCGCAACAGATAGAAGGGCAGCAACACCGCGAACCCGGTCAGGGCGCCGGCCAACCAGTCCGCACTTCCGGCAAGCGGGCCGTTCAGCCGGACCTGCACGACAAGTGCAGCGACGAGGCCGATCGCGATGATCCGGTTCGGAATTCGCCGGCAAGTGAGATCGGTGCTGGCTGTCACGATGGCCAGCGCAATCACACATGCAGGAATGGGTTGTGGGGGCAGAAACATGGCGGGTCTCGATGGGTTTTGTCTGCGTTTATGAAAGCGCCGCCGTGACCTTGGTCGCGATGCGCTGATGCTTCGCAATGTCGCTCCATGCGTGCATGGCTATCTCCCGAATTGATTCGTCGTCGCTCTCGCTCGACGGTGGAACACGCAATGATTCTGGGGAAGACGGGAGAGACGGAAAACCGCCCACCCGTCAAATCCCGTCTCTACAGATCGCTTGAGATGGTGTTGAACACCGCGTTCAGATCTGTCCCGACTAGCGCTACGGCAACGATGATGGTCACCGCAATTAGTGCCGCGATAAGGCCGTACTCGATGGCTGTCACGCCTTGTTTGTCCAACACGAAACGTTTGGTACGCGCTGCGTCAATCCTGAAGAACTGCAGCAGCGCGACGCGTCGTGCTGCTTCTCTCATCGCATTCATAGGTCGCTCCTGTCTTGGTTGGGGAGTGCTGTCAGAATCGAGGACCCGGCGGAGACGGACAAATCAACGGCTAGTCATTGTCCGTCGACGCGCCGCTTATAGGTCGGCCGCGACTGTGTTAAAGACCGCATTCAGCTTTGTGCCGACGAGCGTTACGGCGACGATGATGGCGACGGCGATCAATGATGCGATCAGCCCGTATTCGATAGCGGTTACACCATCTTCGTCACGAACGAAACGCTTGGCTTGGGCGATGATATGTTGCATGGCTAACTCCTTTGGATCACTAATTAAAAACCCTTGGCCTGAATTGGCTGAGGGAAGGTACTACGGGCACTGCGGAAAAAAGGGGCGCCGAGTCTAGGCCGGCCGTGTCGGCGTACACACGGATGCGTGCAAACCGATCTGGTCGGAAGAGTCGCAGCGAGTAAACAGACCACGGAGCGTGTGCAAGGCGAATTGCCAGGCGTAGGGTCTGTGGAGATCATTGCCGGCGCGATGGTGCGCGCAGCGAATGATCGATGTGGTTGCTGCCGGGAACGCGAAGCCAGTGTCGCTGTGGCGACGGTGGGCCCGTCGTTTTGTTTGATCGATCTTCATGTCGTGGTCCTCGCATTCTGTTGCTCGTTATTGGCTTCCGGCCAAAGCCGGAGCCCGCTAGTCAGTCGGCGACTACCCGCTGTTCTCTTTCTCCCCGCGCTGTCTTTGATGATTGCAGCTGCGTATGTGAAGAGATTTCCCCGTGGCTGACTCCGGTCACGATTCAGGCTCTCCCTCGTACCTGCTACCTGAATCGCGCCGGTCGTCACGTCGTCGACTTCCGCGCCCTTTCCTTCGCAAGCTCTGGGCCAGCTTCCCCAAATGCCAGGAAATACGGCGGTGAGGGCGGTTTGCCGGTTGTTCAATCTCACCTCCGACGCACAGGTTGTCTCTAATCTGCGACGATTTCGGGCGCCGATCCGCCAGGGGCAGAATCCCGGAGAGGCCCGCCGTTCGTTGCTCTGCGGAAAATACTCGCGATTTACCCTGGTTCGGTTCGGACGCCGGTGTCGATGAGATCGGCGGCATTTCCACGGACTCGCCGGCCAAAATCGTTTCAATGTTGAAACGCGACTCATCCAGGTCGCTAAAAAACGCGTCGAATTTGCGCTGTGACGCGTGTCTTTGACGGGTGCCACGGCCGGGGAGGAAAACGATGCCTTGAAAGTCAAAGTATTTCCTACAACAATGAATCGACCACAAGCGCGCGATGAATCATTCGTTCGCTTAGGAATGGAAACAAAAAAATCAGATAGACCGGATGCGAAAAAATATCCGGATCTCATGCGAGGCGGGGATCATGTACTTTTCAGGTCGGGGAGTGTTCGGTACCGAACGTTGCATCCATAACTGGCTCACACGCGAACGCGTGTTGCTGTATAGCTGCGTGATGCTCGTGCTTTGCGCCATCCTGCTGGCGGCATGGGGTTGGACTAGCGGCGGTTTCATGGCGACTGGCGTCACCCGGCCGGGCGTCGACTTCTCAGTGTTCTGGACTGCATCGCACATGATGTTGAACGGCTCACCGGCGGCGGTCTACGACTATCCTACGTTTGCACGGGCAGAATCGGCACTTCTCGGTGCGTATGTGAATCATGGTTTTTATCCGTGGCTTTATCCGCCGACGCTACTGCTGCTCGTCACACCGCTTGCTCTTCTGCCCTACACCCTTTGCTATTTACTGTTCGTGTGCGTCGGCGCTTGGTTGTTCGCAACGAGCACGTTAGGTGTCAGCGGTTTCGCGACGCACTTTCGTCGTCCGCAGGTTGCGGGGCTCGTCGTGCTGGCGTATCCGGGTGTCTATGTCGCAGCCTCCATTGGACAGAATGCGTTGCTGACCGCCGCGCTGATGGCCTTCGCCGTTCGCTGGACCGAGAAAAAGCCCGTACTGGCTGGTATTTGCATCGGCCTGCTAGCGATCAAGCCGCAATTGGCGGTGCTGTTTCCGGTAGTGCTGATCGCGGCGCGTGCATGGAAAACCATGTGGGTGGCAGCGATCAGCGCAGGGGCGTTTACAGGACTCAGTGTGCTGGTGTGCGGCACTCAATCGCTCCACGCGTTTGCGGCCAGCACGCGCCTCGCCCGAGAGTTGGTACTCGAGAACCGCACGCTGTACTTGTTTGCGTCTCCGACCCCGTTCGCCGCATTGCGCCTCGCCGATGCATCGATCGCCATGGCTTATATCGCGCAAGGCGGCGTCGCACTAATCGCGGCTGTGGCAGCCTGTTATGTGTGGAAACGCACAGACGATCTGCGTATGCGGGCTGCGGTACTGGCAGTGGCGACGCTGCTCGCCATCCCCTATCTATGGTTCTACGAACTCACCTGGCTTGGCGTGGCGCTTGCCTGTATGACGGTGTGTGGTCTGGAAAAGGGCTGGCGGCGCGGCGAGCAGGCCATTCTGGTGGTGGCGTGGCTGCTGCCGCTATACGAGTACTTCAATCGCCTGACCCTGTTGCCGCAAATCGGACCGGTAGTCCTGCTGCTCGCTCTGCTCGTTATCGTGCGGCGCGTGCGGCTCGATACACAGGAGGCGGCATGAATCTGCACACGTTCCGTCATGCCGCGCCGAAATGCCGGCCGCTGCCGGTATTGCACGGAGCGGGTCCGACGAGGCGTCCGCATTGGCTCAACGCGGATCGTCTGCGGCTATACCCGATCATCGTATTTGGGTGCTACACATTATTCATCGCAATCTTTCTGGTCCGGATAAGCGGGCAGAGCGGGATGAGCGGCATGAGTCCATTCATGGTCGATTTCCTGCCGTTCTGGAGTGCAGCAGTTCTTGCCCTGCATGGGCACGCAGTCGATGCCTATAACGTAAAGGCGCTCTCCGTGATCGAGATCGGCGCGGTGCCGTACCTGGGCGCGGTCAACGGCATCCTGCCGTGGCTGTATCCGCCCAACGCGCTGCTGCTGGTTGCTCCGCTTGCGCTGCTTCCCTATAAGGCAGCTGCGGTGCTATGGCTCGGCGGCGCGTATGCGCTCTTCGTCAAGGTGATCCGGGCCATCGTGCCAGACCGGCACGCTATCCTGCCCGTGCTGTTCTTTCCTGGTGCGCTTTTCGTCATCAGCACCGGGCAAAACGGCTTGCTGACAGCCGCGCTCGCAGGGTGCGGACTTGTATGGTTGCGCCGCCGGCCGGTTGCTGCAGGGGTCTGTCTGGGCCTGTTGTGCATGAAGCCGCAACTGGTCCTGCTGTTTCCGCTGGCTCTGCTGTGCTCCCGGTCCTGGCGCGCGCTGGCTGCTTTCGTGTTGACGGCCGGGGCCACACTCGCGCTTGCGATGCTCGTGTTCGGCGCCCAAACGCTAACGGCATTCCTGCATAACACCGGGATTGCCACTTACAGCATCGAGTCCGCACACGCCACGCTTGAACGCGTGCCGACTGTATTCGCGCTCGCTACGTTGGTTCATGCGCCGGCTGGGCTCGCCTACGCGGCGCAGGGCGCGTGTGCGCTGATCGCCGCGGCTGCCGTCTGTTACGCGTGGAGCCGTGAATGCTCGTATGCCCTGCGTGCTGCAACGTTGATCTGCGCGAGCCTGCTCGTGAGCCCGTATCTCTACGACTACGATCTCGCCTGGTTCGGTGTGTTGATCGCGTGGTATTGCCGGCACGCGCTGGTCGCGGGTTGGGAGCGCGGCGAGCGGGAATGGCTGACCGTGCTCTGGATCGCGCCACTCGGGGGCATTTTGATCATGGCCTGTGGGCCGTTCCAGTTCTTGCCGTTGATCTCGCTGACAACGCTCGGGATGCTGCTGCGGCGCATCGCGCTGGAACGGCGCGCGGCCCCGGTCTTCCAACGTTATGCCGACGAGTGAGGGCCACTACACAAGAGAAGGAAACGCCGGAGAAAAACGTGCGCGATGTGCGGCCTACATTCGCACCGGCTCATAGCATCAAATCAGAATTACGGGGAGGTAATCATGTTTGAACAATATAATATTCCACTGATTTCACTGGTAGTGCCGTTCTACAACGAAGGCGAGGCGGTAGATCAGTTCTTTAGCGAGATCGTTCCGGTTCTCGAGGGGATTGCGTCAACGCGTTTCGAAATAGTCTGCGTCAATGATGGCAGCAGCGACGGTACGCTCGACAAGCTGATCGCCGCCAGCGCGCGCGATGCGCGCATACGTGTTATCGACCTGACGCGAAACTTCGGCAAGGAGGCAGCGCTGACGGCCGGCATCGACGAAGCGTGGGGCGACGCGGTGATCCCTATCGACGCCGATCTGCAGGATCCGCCGAGCCTGATTCCGGTCATGGTCGAACATTGGCGGAAAGGTGCGGAAGTCGTCGCCGCCAAACGGACTAACCGGGCGTGCGACACCTTCGCGAAGCGTACCGCTGCCGCGATCTACTATCGCGTTCACAATGCGCTGTCTGAAGTGAAGCTTCCGGAAAACGTCGGCGACTTTCGTTTGATGGACCGTCAGGTCGTCAACGCACTGCGAAATTTGCCGGAGCGGCGGCGCTTCATGAAAGGGCTGTTTGCGTGGGTCGGCTATCGGACCGTGATTGTGGAGTACCAGCGCGAACCGCGCAGCGCCGGTCATTCGAAGTTCTCCGGATGGCGGTTGTGGAATTTTGCGCTCGAAGGCATCACGAGTTTCAGTACCGTGCCGCTGCGGAGCTGGACCTATATTGGCCTTGCGATCGCCACTGTGGCTTTTGTGTATGGCGGCTTCATCATCGGCCGCACGCTGTGGCTCGGCAACCCGGTGCCCGGCTACGCGTCGCTGCTTTCCGTGATGCTGTTCATGGGGGGTATCGAGTTGATTGGGATCGGCGTGGTCGGCGAATACATCGGCCGAATCTACTACGAGACGAAGGGACGGCCAGTCTATCTCGTGCGCCGCCGCTATCAGGAAAATAGCAAGATCAGCACGCTGCCCGTCGGGCGCAACAGCTCGCGCATGTCGAACACCCTGCGGCTCGAATCCTCGCGCAAGCGCGTGCGGTTCGCTGGCCGCTGATTCGTGGAGGCATGAATCATGTCCCCTGATGCTTATCTTCAGATGGCCGAGACCGAGGCCGAACATTGGTGGTTTCGCGGCCGGCGCGATGTGTTGAGTTCGGTGTTGCGCCGCCTTGCGTTACCGTCCCGCGCGCGTGTGCTCGAAGTAGGTTCGGGCACCGGCGGCAACCTGGAAATGCTGGCCGAGTTCGGCAGCGTGAGTGGAATCGAGATGGACGAGACGGCGCGGGTGCTGACAGCAAAAAGCACCGGAGAGCGTTTCGATATCCGCGCAGGCCGTTGCCCGGATGATTTGCCTTTCGACTGCGAACGCTTCGATCTGATCTGTTTTTTCGATTGCCTCGAACATATCGCCGACGATGTTGGCTCGCTCGTGCGCATGCGGGAGGTACTGGCCCCCGGCGGAAAAGTCGTCGTAACCGTGCCGGCATATCAATGGCTATGGAGCGCGCATGACGTGTTTCTTCAGCACCACAGACGCTACAGCCGAGCGGCGCTGACGGCGTGCGCTGACGAAGCAGGTTACCGCATCGAACGCATCACGTACTTCAACACGCTGCTGCTGCCGCTGGCGATTGCGGTACGTTTTATCGACCGCCTGCTTAAGCACGATAAATCGAGCGGCGATGCTACTCCGGCCGATGTGCTGAACACGTTCCTATACCGCATCTTCAGCGCTGAGCGTCACTGGGTTTCACATCGTACGTTGCCGTGCGGCGTGTCGCTGCTCGCAGTGCTGACGGTAAAGTGACACAGCCATGGCAAACAACACCGAGTTTATAAGAGTGGTCCGCTTCGGTGTCTGCGGCGTGCTGGCGACGGGCTTGCATATCGTCGTGGCCGTCGTGCTGATATCGCACGCTGGTGCGTCGTCGACGTTGGCGAACACGGTGGCGTTCGCATGCGCGACGTGTTGGTCATACCTGGTGAACACGCTCTGGAGCTTCTCATATTCGCTTCGGCTCAGGAACGTCTGGCGATTTGCGGCCGTTTCGTTTGGCGGTGTCGTTTTGACCGGTCTGGTGTCGTACCTGGCGCACGCTGCAGGAGCCGGACCGTGGATAGGAATTGCGATGGTCGTTTGCACGATAACGCCGCTCACTTTTGTCACACACCGTCGCTGGACATATCGATAGAACGTGCGCATTTGCATATTGCCGATTCTTCATGGGGAACGGCCCATTTCTCGACCAGGAATGATTTGAAAGTCTGGTCAACTGCCATGACATCCGGGGTGCTCGCGCATTACATTGCACGCCGTTGCGTGCGCTGGTCGAATGCCGCCGGTGGAACCAACAGCCTGAATACCCTGTTCGGGCAAATCGCATACAGCCTGACAAAGCCGCGGCTGATACCGCTGAGTGCATCGTAAGGCGTTGCGGCAAAGGCAGATGTGGCCTTGCAAACGGCCGGTCGCATATCGGCCATTCCGTCGCCAGATGGCTCCGACACAAAATAAACGATATATACTGTTTATACAGTTATCAATTCGGAGGTAAACATGACAGCACCCGTCACTCGGGAGCACACCAAGAAGGCGTTCCATTTCCCGAAGAGTTCGGCTAAGCACGCGGCGGACGGCGCGGCGCAGGACGTCGCGCCGGAACAGCCGGCGGAAGCGGCGCCTGTCGTCAAGAAGTCGGCCAAAACGAAGCGCTCGGCAGCCGCGGAAGGGGCCCCTGCCGGTAAGAAGGCGGGTAAAGCGAAGCGCTCGGCGGCTTCGGAAGCGACGCCTGCCGTTAAGAAAGCAGCCAAAGCAAAGCGCTCGGCAACGGCGGAAGCGGCGCCTGTTGTCAAGAAGGCGGCCAAAGCAAAGCGTTCGGCAACCGTGGAAGCGGTGCCGGTCGCCAAGAAGGCGGCCAAAGCGAAGCGTTCGGTAGCAGCGGAAGCAGCGCCGGTCGTCAAGAAAGCAACCAAGCCGAAGCGCTCGGCAACCGCGGAAGCTACGCCTGCCGCCACTCCTGAAGCAAAGAAAGCCAAGGCGCCGAAGAAAGAGAAAGTCGTGCGCGACAGCTTCACGATGCCGAAATCGGACTATGACAAGATCGCGTCGCTCAAGCAGAAGTGCCTTGACGCCGGCGTGCCGGTCAAGAAGAGCGAACTGTTGCGAGCAGGCTTGATGATGCTGGAGTCGGCAGCGCCGCAGCGCCTGCTTGCTGCGGTGTCGTCGCTCGAGACGGTGAAGACGGGGCGTCCCGCGAAGGGCTAAACCTGGCATTGTGGTTCGATGCAAGATTTAGCTGGCGTCGTGCCCGCCCGGGCGGTGTCGGACTGCAGCGCATCCGGCTGCAATTTCTCGAGCCGCAGGGGCGGGTACGAAGCATCATCATGACACCGCCATATTGCTGGAAGGTGACGGGCACATTAAGCCGAGCCGCCAGCAGCTTCCCAACGAATCCGCCCTGCAACCTGATCGAACAGCGTACGCACGCGGGGAACGCAAGCCGGTTGTAAATCCATTTCGACACGCGATCCGCTCGCCTTTCCACGATTGCCGCCCGGATAGGGCGCTCAACCTCGGCCATGCGCAGCCGTATTTATGCGCTCTAGACGACTGGTCTAATTGAAGCCATAATCCGGTTCCTATGAGAGCTAGCCATCCCCACATTCGTCGGCACATCCTCGACGCCGGGCGCGCCCTGATCGCGCGCAAAGGCTTTGTCGCGGTCGGGCTGAACGAGATTCTGACCACTGCCGAGATCCCGAAGGGGTCGTTCTATCACTACTTCGGCTCGAAGGAATCGTTCGGCAGCGAGTTGCTGCAGCAGTATGTCGCCGACTACGCGGCGCGCCTTGACGAGCTGTTCGGTCAGCCCGGGTTCAACGGCCGCGACAAGCTGCTGAGTTATTGGGCCGCCTGGCAACAGGCGCAACTCGATCAGGACGGCGACGAAAAGTGTCTGGTGGTGAAGCTGAGCGCGGAAGTCGGCGACCTGTCCGATGAGATGCGCATCGTGCTGCGCGACGGCGTCGACCGCTTGATGACGCGTCTGGCGTCCGTGATCGAAGAAGGTAAAGCAGATGGCTCGCTTTCGCCGGAGATCAAGGCCAAGGAAGCCGCCGAACTCCTTTATCACATGTGGCTCGGCGCGGCGCTCGTCACCAAGCTGCGACAGGATGGAAGCGCGATGGCACAAGCCATGGCGGTCACCGTCAGCGTACTTCGCGCGCCTTGACCGTGCCGCGGTCGAGGCCGAGACCGTGACGCTATTGACGCCTCTCGAACAGAAGCACCAGCAGAAGCACTCACAGAAGCGCTCGCTGAAGAAGCACTCGCAAAATCACTCGCAGAACCACTAACTCCGTGCAGAGCGGAGTCCTTACCGTTGCACATTCCAGGAGATTGATTGTGCGTAGCGTTATCTATTCCTCTTTCGGCAATCCCACCGACGTGCTGCAGGTCGCGGACCGCCCCACGCCGAATCCCGGCGCAGGACAGGTGCGCATCAAATCCACCATGTCGTCGATCCACAATCACGACCTGTGGACGATTCGCGGTCAATACGGCTACAAGCCGAAACTGCCGGCTGTGGGCGGCACTGAAGTCGCCGGTGTAATCGACGCGATCGGCGAGGGTGTCGATCACGTGAAAGTCGGTCAGCGCGTGGTGGTGGCCGGCATCTACGAAGCCTGGGCCGATTACGTTCTGGCGCCGGCGGCAGCGGTCATCCCGCTGCCCGACGCGATCGACGACGAAACAGGCTGTCAGTTGATCGCCATGCCGTTGAGCGCGGTGATGTTGCTGGAGTATCTGCATCTGGAGCCCGGTCAGTGGTTCATCCAGAATACGGCGAACGGTGCGGTTGGTAAGACCCTGGCGATGCTGGCCAACGCACGCGGCATCAATGTGGTCAATCTGGTCCGGCGCGAGTCGGGCATTGCGGAATTGGCCGAGGTGGGCATCGGCAATGCGGTGTCGACCGAAAGCGACGGCTGGAAGAAGCAGGTTCGTGGCATCGTCGGCGATGCGCCGCTGGTAGCGGGTGTCGATTCGGTTGGTGGCGATGCCAGCGGAGACATCTTCAGTCTGCTTGGCGAGAACGGCACGCTGGTTTCGTTTGGCGCCATGTCCGGTGAGCCGATGCGCCTCAGCTCCGGCGACGCGATCTTCAAGCAGGCGACCGTCAAAGGTTTCTGGGCGACCAAGGTGTCCGAGGTCACGTCTGGCGCGGATAAAGCGCGAATGATCGGTGAACTGCTGAAGCTCGCTGCATCGGGCGAGTTGAAGCTGCCAGTCGAAGCCGTCTTCGACGTCGAAAACGCGGCGCAAGCGGCAGCGGCGAGCGAGAAGAGCGCGCGCAAGGGCAAGGTGCTGCTGCGGTTTAAATAAGCAGCGGGCCTTTTCGCTGCACCGCGCGCCGCGCCGTGTAGCGAAGTACCGTCCCAATGCCAGTTCGCAAGCTATCTCCAACGCCTGGCTGTCTGTCCGAATCTATCGATCGGATGCACGGCAGGCGTTGGCCGCATTTTTTCTCGTCGACTCCAAAGCCCAATCCATGATCGAAGTCCATCACCTCAATGAATCCCGTTCGCGCCGCATTACGTGGCTGCTCGAAGAACTCGGCCTCGACTATCAGCTCGTTCAGTACCAGCGGAATCCGCAGACCCGTCTCGCTCCCCCGGAATTGATGGCGATCCATCCGCTGGGCAAGGCCCCCGTGATTCGTGACGGCGAAAAGGTGATTTTCGAGTCGGGCGCGATTGTCGACTATCTGATTCGCCACCATGGCAACGGCCGCCTGAGCCCGGCATACGGAACCGACGCGTACGACCGTTACGCGCAGTTTCTGCACTACGCGGAAGGCTCCGCCATGCTGCCATTGATGTTGAAGGTGTACACGGCACGTCTTGGCGACGGTGCTGCTCCGTTGCAACCGAGAATCGAAAGTGAGTTGCAGAATCACCTCGGTTTTCTGAATCAGGAATTGGCCGGCCGCGACTACTTCATGGGCGATGAATTGACTGGTGTCGATATCCAACTCTCCTTCGTGGCTCAGACGTGCCTGAAGTTTTGTGGACGCGACGCGTTCCCGAATATCACTGCGTTCGTCGATCGCATCGAGGCGCGTCCCGCTTATCAACGCGCGATGGAAAAGGGCGGCGCGTAGGCGTACCTCAGCCGGCTATCAGGCCGGTTCGCTCAACGCCGGCTCATTGACGATCTGTTTGATGACCGCTTCCAACAAGCCTGGAAACCCGGCGTCCAGCTCGGCACGCCGCAGCGAATTCTGATGCACGGTGCCGGCAACGCGCGTGCGCACCAGCCCCGCTTCGCCGTCGCTTAAGCGCTGCGCTACGCGAAAGCGGTGAGGGCGTAATAAAGCGCGCGGCAGGGTGTGAATTCCACACACCCTGCCGCGCGCTATTTGCAGATCAATCCTGCTGCGGGTTGCTTATCCTTTGATGTGCTCCGTCGAGAGCCAGCCCCCGCTTACGCCGATCTGCGCCACCTGTTTTGCCACCGCGTCGGCCAGACGCTTCGCGTCCGCTGAAACACCGGCCTTCTTGGTTTCGGATACAGCGTGCAGGCCACCGCCCACAGCCGCTGAGGTCGCGACGCTCCCGACCGCGGCGCCCACGCCGGCTGTTTCTGCCATACCGGGTGCCTTGCCGCTGTCGCCGGTGGCATTGAAACTTTGCACCAGCCGCGCGGTGCCGCCCGCTGGTTTGTACAGAATCTGCACGGAGCTGCTAACCTCGCTCTTGCCTGCGCCGAGGCCGATCAGCACGCGGCGGCGGCGATTGCCCTGGTCGATCGTGTCGAAGCTGCCTTGTACGAGCAGGACGTTCTGGTCGGCGGGGGCGGGGATGTCCGAGCGAATCGCGCGCAGCCCAATCGACTGCAATTGATGCACGATTTCGTTGGCGACCTGCTCACGCACGGCGATCGCATCGGCGGATTGCTTGTCCGCGGGGGACGAGCCGTCGAGCTGCGATTTCAATTTCTTCAGCATGCCGCCATTGTCCAGTTTCACCTGATCCGGATTGGTGTCGAACGTGTAGACATAAATGTTGTCCGGGCGCACTTGCGGCTGTGCGCTGGTCTGGGTCGCGTTGCTGATGGTGCCGCCGGCGCAGCCGGTCAGGAGCGCGCTGCCGAAAACCATCGCGACGCATGCAAAACGAGCGGCATTCTTTTTGAGGAAACTCACTGAAGTCAACATGTTCATCCTGTCGTCGGCACTGGGTGCCGTTATGTTCGAACGCATCTTCCGATGATCGGGCAACCGTGGGATCGGTGATCATCGGGATCGCGTTCGCACGCGCATTTTCACTAAAGCACCCTTGATCTCATGCGTCTTTTTTCGTACGCACCGGCAGCGAAACGAAGTATGGGTGAGTCACTTCCCAAACTCCATTCAACAATTATTTCGCGCTATGTCACGGCGAAACAGGCCGCTGCGGGGTGGTTCAGGCAGGGGGTGAAAGCGACGGCGAGGACATCAGCTCAAGGCGAGCTGGATGATGCAGCAAAGAACGAAGACGAGAAGCGCGGCGGCGACGGCCATGTTCAGCGGATAGCGCATTCTTCACCTGGCACTAGCGTTGCGGTGTTCTTATCCTAATCACCTGAGGGAAGATGAAAAGTGGGCAGCGAGGCGGCTATGTGCGAAAGCCAACGTAGCCTGCTGAATGGCTACGCTGCTTTTTGGCGGGAGCGCTTCCAACTGATCTTGCGTCGGGATGGATTGCCGTGTTCCGTTCCGTGATTTGGAATGACCGGGCCCCAAAGCGAACGAGTGTGCGCGTCGGCACGAAGACAGACGACGCCAGGGTGTGCCCGCTGGCGCAATGTGGCTGGATGGCGCATGATTGAAGCAATGTGCCGTCCGACCCTAGAAGCAGCAAGCCTCTGCGGGAGGCGCGGCGCACGCGACGCCACGGGTGCATATGCCGGAGAGGCCCATCGCGGCGATGCACTGCGGGCGAGTATTCAATCGTTAAGGAGGATTTCGCATGGACCGACCTGACGCCGCCAATCCGTTTGGCGATTTCACCAAAATGCTGGAGCAGTTCAAGCTCCCCGGCTTCGACGTACCCGCCATCATGGAAGCACGACGCAAGGATATGGAGGCACTGGTTCAAGCGAATCAGACGGCCTTCCAGGGCATGCAGTCGCTCGCGCAGAAACAGACCGAGATGCTGCGTACCACGCTGGGCGAATTGCAGTCGCTCACGGGGCAGCTGTCGGCCGGCGGCGCCGCGCCTCCGGCGAAAGCCGCCGAACTGATCCAGCAAAGCCTGCATAAGTCGCTCGCCGATATGCAGCAGTTGGCGCAAGCCGCGTATCAGACGCAGGCTGAGTCGTACGCGGTGATCGCAAAACGCGTAGAAGAAAATGTGCAGGAGCTCAAATCGCTCTTGCAGCAGCAGAAAAAGTAACCGGCGCGCCCGCGTCGGATCGCTCGATTCGGATCCGGCGCCACTCGCGGAATTCGCAATGAATTCGCAATGAAGCAGCAATGAAGTGCCAGGTGCCGCGGATGGCGATCAAATTATCCGCGGCATTTTTTTCGCCTCGAATCACCCCCATCCCGCGATTTTCTCTTCACACAAATGCAGTCTGCACGCGCCGCAATGATCAGATGAAACAGGCCCGCGAACGCGAATTATTCAGCGAACGCTTACATCGCTCGTCACATGCTACACGCATCGATATTTTTCTGCTGCGGCCCCGTTATTTTTTCAGGGTGTTCGCTTTAAACAGGGAGAAGCGGAAAAAAATGCATCGAAACGCCGCCCCTTGGTGATCCGGTCCGCAAATTTCAAACAGTCTGAAACGGCATCGCGCTCGCGGAAGGTTTAAATCGTCCCGCAAACGATTGCTGTGCCACGTCGCGATGCCTAAAGTTTCGCGCCGCCACTCCGTAGACGCATTCACGCAACCCAACCGGTGTGAATGCAGTACCGGCACCACCGGTCCGGAGTGCACCCCTGGATTCCCGCTCGTGATGGGCTCACCCGCCGGCCACGAGCGTTTCACCTCGAAGGACATCTCTTGAAACCGAAGCTCTCTATCAGCATTGCTCGCGCAATGCTCGGGGCAAGCTGCGCGCTGTCGTTTGCCGCGCACGCCACGCTCGGCCAGAACGTCAGCACCGTCGACAGCGATCAGACACGCCTGCGCGCAGTGACGCATACAGCAACTACGCAAAGCGCGTATTCGGTGCACCTGATGACGATGCCGTCCGGCACGCTCGTACGTGAGTACGTTGCGCCCAACGGCACCGCGTTTGGTGTCGCGTGGCAAGGCCCGACATTGCCGGATCTGAAATCCATCCTGGGCACGTCGTTCGACCAGTACGTCGCCGTCACCGCAACGCGGCGTGGCACGCCGCTCGCGGTGTCCACCAGCGATCTGGTGGTCTACTCCGGCGGGCACCTGCGTGCGTTCGCCGGCTATGCGTATCTGCCGCAAGCGGTGCCCGCGGGCGTCGATGTCGGCGTCATTCAATAACGGAGCGGATCATGCGTCAATCTTCTTCGTTCGTGACCGTGTTGTGCGCGGCGCTGCTCGCGTTGCTCGTCAGTGCCTGCGGCGGCGGAGGCGGCGGCTCCAGCGGTTCCAGCCCCTCGGCGAGTTCCAGCAGTACGACGAGCCTGTCGGCCGGTCCCACCGTCACCAATGCTTCGCCTTCGCCGCAAGTGGTAGCCGACAACGCGGTCCTCGTATCGGTCGACTCCGGCGTGAGCAACGTGCCGAACATGCCGTTTGTCAGCGTCACGATTTGCGTGCCCGGCACGACCCAGTGCCAGACCATCGACCACATGCTGGTGGATACCGGTTCATGGGGCGTGCGCGTGTTCGCCTCGCAATTGCCCGCTTCGATGACGCTGCCGCAGCAGAAGGACGCCTCGGGCAATCTGGTCGCCGAATGCATGCAGTTCTTCGACGGCTACACATGGGGTTCGGTGAAGCTCGCGGACCTGCAGATCGCGGGTGAAAAAGCGGCCTCGCTGCCGATCCAGGTGATCGATCCGAACTACGCTTCGCTGCCGTCCGATTGCGCGAGCTACGGTGCGTCGCGCAACACACCGGCTACGTTGCAGGCTAATGGCATTCTGGGCATCGGCGTGTTCAAGCACGATTGCGGCGCGAACTGTGTGCAGAATGCGGTGGCCGGCACGTACTACGGTTGCAACGGCACGGCATGCACGTCGATTCCGCTCGCTGAACCGCTGCAGGTCGCCAATCCGATTCCGTACTTTGCGACCGACAACAACGGTTCGATGCTGAGCCTGCCGATGGTGTCGGGCGGCGCGCAGTCGGTGAGTGGGCAATTGGTGTTCGGCATCGGCACGCAGAGCAACAATTCGCTAGGCAGCGCGCAGGTGATCGGTGTGAGTCCGTCGAATGGCACTTTTACGACGGTGCAGAACGGCACGACGTATTCGAGCAGTATTCTGGACAGCGGCTCGACCGGCCTGTTCTTCCAGACCAGTGCAATGCCTGCATGCGCAAGCCCCAATAACGCGTACTACTGCCCGGTGTCGACCCAGTCGTTGAGTGCCATGATCCAGGGGGTGAACGGCACGACGAGCACGGTGAACTTCAGCGTCGGCAATGCGACGACCATTTCGCAGACGTACAGCGGCGATTCGGCGTTGCCGCTGCTGGCGGGACCGGCCTTTGTGACGTCGTCGATTTTCGACTGGGGCCTGCCGTTCTTCTACGGGCGTAACGTGTATGCCGCTGTCGAGCAGCAGGCGACGCCTGGCGGGACGGGGCCTTACGTCGCGTATTGAGCGATAGCCAGGTTTCGCTCCGATGGGAAAAAGCCCGCTGCCGGTTTATTCGGCAGCGGGCTTTTTTGTGGGGGCGCGAAGTGTGTCACGTGCGGGCATTGCAATTGGACTAACGCCGGCGTGCGGCCCGCTTGGCGGGTGCTGTTTTGGTGGCAGCGGGCTTGGATTGCTGCGGCGCCTGCACCGCCCCGGCACCACCCGCCGGCGTCGCCACTTCGCGCGGTTGCGTTTTGTCGCCGACTGCCGCAATCAGCCGATGCACGAACCGCAACTTGTCCATCACCGGCGAGGCCAGCGTGAACGGATAAGCGTCGGGCATGCCGAGACTGCGGTTCAGGCTGTTCAACGCATAGGTGAGCGGAAACCAGCGCTTCATCAGATTTTCGAAGCTCGCGTCTTCCACCGGCGTGCGGTCAGTCAGCGTCGGCTCGCTCGGGTCGTCGGGCAACAGGGCGAGGCCGTACGACGTCGAGGTATCCAGCACGTCGACGATCAGCAGGTAGTGCGCCCACGTCTCGGCCCAATCTTCCCAAGGATGTGTCGTCGCATAGGCGCTGATCGTCGAGGCCTGCCAGTCCGCCGGTGCGCCGTCGCGGTAGTAGGCCGTCAACGCCTTGCCGTAGTCGGCACGCTCGTCGCCGAACAGCTTGCGGAACGGCTTGAGCCAGCGCGGATCGCTCTCGATCAACTGGCTGAAGTAGTAGTGGCCCGTCTCATGGCGGAAGTGGCCGAGCAGCGTGCGGAAGGGCTCGCCCATCGCGCTGCGCACCTTTTCGCGGTAGGCGTCGTCGGCTTCGGCGATATTCAGCGTGATAAGGCCGTCGTCGTGGCCGGTCATGACGCGCGAACCGTCTTCGCCGTCCTCGAGGAATTCGAATTCCAATCCATGCTCCGGATCGGCCTGGCGCGACGGCACGTCGAGGCCGAGCGCGGCCAGCGTGTACAGCAGACGCCGTTTCGCCATCTCCAGCCGATACCAGTAGAGCCGGTTATCCGGCGTGCTCAGATTCGGAATCGTGCGCGTGAGCTGGCAGGCACGGCACAATGTGTCGGGCGAGTCGGCGGGGATCATCCAGTTGCAGACATTTTCGACGGCGTAGTTGTGGCACTGCCGGAACAGGGCGCCCTCGGCACGCGGATGCAGACTGCGCCAGCGTTCGTCATCGGCTTCTTCGAAGGCGCTGATTTCGGCCAGTTCGGGTACGTATCCGAGCAATGACTCGCACCGTTCACAGCGCACGTTTTCGTAGAACACAAGATGCGAGCAGCGATTGCAGTGGAAGGTTTTCATCGATCGAGCCCGGAGGGGTGGGGGCAGTCATGGAGCAGCAGGGGGGCGCTTTGCCGGCAGGCCGTATGTCGGTCGCCGGGCATCCCCAGGCGCCTGCAAGAGCGAAGGCGATGTGCAATCTTCATGCCGCATTTGCCAGACGTCACTGGTTTAACGCACATTACGTACATGATCGTGCATTGGCGCTGCGCCGCTTTGGTGCGCGGCCTTCGAAAAAGCAGTGGAAAGGCGCGTGGATCGATCGGCCGGACGGTCGGTAGACGCGGCAAACTTCGTAGCAGGCGCTAATCCGGGCGGGTCAGGCAGTTCACGCGGTTTTTCGATCAACGGCATGAAGCTTGCTTTTTGGCGGGCTGCCATCCTTTGTCCAGGAGTCCGGTGTGTCCATACGCGTCGCGTTGAATCATGTCACACATTACCGCTACGACAGGCTGGTTGCGCTGTCGCCCCAGGTCGTGCGGCTCAGGCCTGCGCCGCATTGCCGGACCCCCATTCTGTCTTATTCGATGCGGGTCGAACCGGCCGAACACTTCATCAACTGGCAGCAGGACGCGTTTGCCAACTATCAGGCACGCCTCGTCTTCCCCGAGAAGACGCGCGAATTCAAGGTGACCGTGGATCTGGTCGCCGAGATGGCCGTCTATAACCCGTTCGACTTCTTTCTCGAACCGTCGGCGGAAAAGTTTCCGTTCGAGTATGCGCCCGGCCTCGCGCTGGAACTCGCGCCGTACCGCGTCAAGCGCCCCATGACGCCACGCTTTGCCGAGTTCGTCGCGAGTATCGACCGCACGCCAATGATCACGGCCGACTTCCTCGTCGCACTGAATCAGCGGCTGCAACGCGAGATCCGCTACCTGATCCGCATGGAACCCGGCGTGCAGACGCCCGAGGAAACGCTGGTGAGCGCCGCGGGCTCGTGCCGCGATTCGGGCTGGCTGCTGGTCGAGACGCTGCGGCAATTGGGGCTGGCGGCGCGCTTCGTCTCCGGCTACCTGCTGCAGCTCGCGCCCGACGTCAAATCCATCGACGGCCCGAGCGGCACCGAAGTCGACTTCACCGACCTGCACGCATGGTGCGAGGTGTACCTGCCGGGTGCGGGCTGGATCGGTCTCGATCCGACCTCCGGCCTGCTCGCCGGTGAAGGCCATATCCCGGTCGCCTGCACGCCCGAACCCGGCAGCGCGGCGCCGATCTCAGGCGCGGTCGACGAATCCGAAGTCGAGTTCGAGCACACCATGTCGATTGAACGGGTCCTGGAGACGCCGCGCGTCACCAGGCCGTTCAGCGAAGCGGTGTGGGGCGACGTGCTGAAAATGGGCGAACAGGTCGACCAGCGCCTCACCGAGATGGACGTGCGCCTGACGATGGGCGGCGAGCCGACCTTCGTGTCGGTGCGCGATCGCGACGCCGCCGAGTGGAACACTGACGCGCTCGGCCCCACCAAACGCGGCTACGCGGTCGCGCTGATGGACAAGCTGCGCTCGCGCTACGGCGCAAACGGCTTTCTGCACATCGGCCAGGGCAAGTGGTATCCGGGCGAGCAGTTGCCGCGCTGGGCGATGTCGCTCTACTGGCGCGCCGATGGCGAACCGTGCTGGCAGGACCCCACGCTGTTCGCCGACGAACGCGAGCCGGGCACCTACACGGCAGCCGACGCGCAACGTTTCCTCTCTCATCTGACGAGCAAGCTGGGAGTCGACCACGACTGCATCCAGCCCGGTTTCGAAGACGTCTGGTACTACCTGTGGCGCGAGCGCCGCCTGCCGGTCAATGTCGATCCGCTCGATGCGCGTCTGGACGACGAGCTGGAACGCGTGCGTCTGCGGCGCGTGTTCGATGCGGGCCTGGGTGGCGCGACCGGTTTTGTCCTGCCGCTCGCGCGCGAACGCGATGTGCCGCACGAGGCGCCGAAGTGGGTTAGCGGCCGGTGGTTCTTCCGCGACGACCGTATGTTCCTGATTCCCGGCGACTCGCCGATGGGTTATCGCTTGCCGCTCGACTCGCTGCCGTGGGTGTCGAAGACCGACTATCCGTATCAGCACGCGCACGATCCGTTTGCGCCGCCGGTGCCGTTGCGCCCGGCCGCGCAATTGCGCATGCAATACGACGGCGACGGTGAGGCCCGCCGCACCCTGAGCGCCGCCGAAGCGCGGCAGGCGGCGGCTTTGTCGTCGTCAGCGGCGGAGTTGCTGAGCGGCATGGCGGGCAGCGGGGTGCTGGCGTTTGCGCCGCAACCGGGCGATGAGCAGGCGCCCGCGCGCGGGCAGTCGTCGAAGGAAACATTGCGTACGGCGATCTGCGTGGAAGCGCGCGACCCGAAACGTGCCGCCGGTCCGAAAGCGGAAACCGAAGCGTTCGGCAGCGGCCGTTCGCTGCTGCATGTGTTCATGCCGCCGCTCACGGAACTCGATGATTATCTCGACCTGCTCGCCGCGGTCGAAGCGACGGCGGCTGAGTTGCAGATGAAGGTGGTGCTCGAGGGCTACCCGCCGCCGCGCGATGCGCGCCTGAAAGTCCTGCAGGTGACGCCGGACCCGGGTGTGATCGAGGTGAACATTCATCCGGCTTCGAGCTGGGCGCAACTGGTCGACAACACGGAGTACCTGTATCAGTCCGCGGCCGAGAGCTATTTGAGCAGCGAGAAGTTCATGACCGACGGCCGGCATACCGGAACCGGCGGCGGCAACCACTTCGTGCTCGGCGGCGCGACGCCTGCCGACAGTCCTTTCCTGCGACGCCCCGATCTGCTCGCGAGTCTGATCGCGTATTGGCACAACCATCCTTCGCTGTCGTATCTGTTTTCCGGGCTCTTTATCGGGCCGACGAGCCAGGCGCCGCGCGTCGATGAAGCACGCAACGATCAGGTGTATGAACTCGAAGTGGCGTTCCGCGAGTTGCAGCGGCAGATCGATCTGCTCGGCGGCCGCGACAGCGCGAATCTGCCGGCGTGGATGATCGACCGCTCGTTGCGCAACATTCTGATCGATGTGACGGGCAACACACACCGCGCCGAATTCTGCATCGACAAACTCTATTCGCCTGATGGTCCGACTGGCCGCCTCGGCCTGCTCGAATTGCGCGGTTTTGAAATGCCGCCGCATGCGCGCATGAGTCTCGTGCAGCAGTTGCTGCTGCGCGCGCTGGTGGCGCGCTTCTGGCACACGCCGTACACGCAGCGGCTCACGCGCTGGGGCACGGAACTGCATGACCGCTTTCTGCTCGGCACCTTCGCGAAAATGGATTTCGACGACGTGCTCGGCGAACTCAACCAGGCGGGCTTCGCCTTCGAGAGCAGCTGGTTCGCGCCGCACTTCGAATTCCGCTTCCCGCTGGTCGGCGCGACCACGGTGAACGGCGTCTCGCTGACCATTCGCAACGCGCTGGAACCCTGGCACGTGATGGGCGAGGAGGGCTCGCCGGGCGGCACGGTGCGTTACGTGGATTCGTCGGTGGAAAGGCTCGAAGTGCACGCGCTTGGTTTGAACGACAACCGTCATGTGCTGACCGTCAACGGGGTGCCGGTTCCGCTTCAGCCGACCGGCCGCGTCAGCGAATATGTGGCCGGCGTGCGCTTTCGCGCGTGGTCGCAACCGTCGGCGCTGCACCCGACCATCGGCGTGGATGCGCCGCTCACCTTCGATCTGGTCGATACGTGGACTGGCCGCTCGGTGGGCGGATGCCAGTATCATGTCGCTCATCCGGGCGGGCGCAACTATGAGACCTTCCCGGTCAACGCCTATGAGGCGGAAAGCCGGCGGCGCGCGCGCTTCTTCTCGTCCGGGCATACGCCGGGGCCGCTCACGGTCGAGAGGCCGCCGCGCAGCCTGGAGTTTCCGTTCACGCTGGACCTGCGGTACTGGTAACCTGGTAACCTGGTAGACTGAAAAGCGGCAACATACTTTTAAGAACGACACGACCTTGGCCTTTCAATCGACTTTTCCTTTCGAAACGTCCGCCGCCCGCGCGGACGCTTCGTCCTTATTGCGGCTGTTGCCGGCCTACGAGGGACATTGGGACGAGTTACGCGATGCCTCAGGCGCGTTGCGCGCACCGTGGCGGCAGTTCTTCGAGCGGCTCGGCGAAGACGGCATCGCGCGATTGGAGGATCACTACGCGTCGATCGCGCAGCAGATCCGCGACAACGACATCAGCTACAACGTCTACGCGGACAACGGCGAGCCGCGGCCGTGGGCGCTCGACCTGCTGCCGTTCCTGATCAGCGAGGCCGAGTGGGCGCATATCGAGCGTGGCGTGACGCAGCGCGCGCACCTGCTCAATGCGATCGTCGCCGATATTTATGGGCCGCAGACCTTGCTCGAACGTGGGCAGTTGCCGCCTGCGCTGGTGTTCGGGCATCCGGGTTATCTGCGCTCCGTGAAGGGCTTCACGCCGCCTGGCGGGCAATATCTGCAGGTGGTCGCCGTCGATCTGGCGCGTACGCCCGGCGGTAACTGGACCGTGATGGCGCATCGCACCGAGGCGCCATCCGGCCTCGGTTATGCGCTGGAAAATCGCCTGATCGTGTCGACGCTGTTCGCCGATCCGTTCCGCACGATGCGCGTGAGCCGCCTCGCGCCGACTTATTCGCAGCTGATCGCGACACTCGTGCAGGCCGCACAGTGCACGATGGAGCCCGACAGTTCGAGGGCCGATCGTTCGCCGCATATCGCGCTGCTCACACCCGGGCCGTTTAGCGAGACTTACTTCGAGCACGTGTTTCTGGCGCGCTATCTCGGCGTCACGCTGGTCGAAGGCAAGGACCTGACGGTACGCGACGACATGCTGTATCTGAAGACGCTCGGTGGCCTCGAACGTGTGCACGTCGTGCTGCGCCGTCTGGACGATGCGTTCTGCGATCCGGTCGAACTGCGCGCGGATTCGAGCATCGGCGTGCCGGGCCTGTTGCAGGTGATGCGAGCGGGCAACGTGATCGTGTCGAACGTGCCGGGTTCGGGTTTTGTCGAATCGCCGGCCTTGCATGGTTTTTTGCCGGGCATCGCCGAAGTGTTGCTCGACGAAGACCTCGTGCTGCCGAGCGTGGCGACGTGGTGGTGCGGCGAAAAGGCGGCGCGCGAGCATGCGTTCGCGCGTCAGGACGAAGCGTTCATCGTGCCGACATGGCCGGTCGCGCCACGCGATGCGCCGCCCGGGATCGAGCAGGGCAGACAGCGGCTGTCGACATGGCGCGAACGGATCGAAGCGATGCCCGACACCTATACGATCCAGCAACCGCTGCGCTTTTCCTGCACGCCACGTTATGAGGATGGCACCATCGGCCGCCGTCCGTCGGTGCTGCGCGTCTATGCGATCGCCGACTTCAACGGCGGCTGGCATGTGATGCCCGGCGGCTTCACGCGTATGGCCGCCGAGCGTCAGACGACGGTGTCGATGCAATATGGCGGCAGCAGCGTCGATACGTGGGTGCTGTCGAGTCAGCCGACCTCGACCTTCACGCTGCTGCCTTCGCCGATGCAACCCGCCGACCTTGCGCGCAAGCATCGCACCGTGTCGAGCCGCGCGGCGGAAAATCTGTTCTGGGCCGGACGTTATGGCGAACGCGCCGAAAACAATGTGCGGCTGTTGCGCCTGATTCTCGGCTCGCTGGAAGGCAACGACGCCGACGCGATGTTCCCCACGCTGGTCGAGCTCGCCTTGCATTGCGGCCTTGTGCAGTCCGGCGATATGTCCTCGCCGTATTCGCCGCAGGCATTCGAGCGCGCGCTGGTCGCGAATCTGATCGAGAGCACGGGCGCTGCGAGCATCGGCCAGAACCTCAACTACCAGGCGCGTTCGAACGGTGAAGTGCGGGGGCGTTTGTCGAACGATCATTGGCGCACGATTCTCGCGGCGCGCAACGACTTTCGCGATGCATTGCAGACTTTGATGCCGGCCGCGGGTTTCAACGGCAATGGGACTGGCAATGGTAATGGCGGTGGTTCATCGCAGGGCGGCGCGAATGGCAACGGCCGCGCTGAGCGCAGCGAACGCTACGATCGTTATGACCGCGTGACGCTGATGAATGCACTCGAACGCCTGTCGGTGCAATTGTCGGCGATTAGCGGCGCGCAAGGCGACCGCATGACACGCGACGAAGCGTGGCGTCTGCTCTTCGTCGGACGGCACATCGAGCGGGTATCGGCGATGACGTCGTTCCTGCGCGTGGTCGCCGATAAAGGCCAGCTCGTGACACCGGCCGGGTTCGATCTGCTGTTGCAATTGTTCGACAGCACGCTGACCTATCGCTCGCTGTATCCGGGCCGTTTCGAAGTGCCGGCTTTGCTCGACCTGCTGGTGATCGAGCCCACCAATCCGCGCGGCATCTACGGCGTCTATGAACGCCTGCGCAAAAAGCTCGACGAGATCGCCGTGGCGGCGGGCTGCATGCGGCATCGGCCATTTGCGGAATTGATGCCGCCTGCCGCTTCGTTGCCGACGCTCGAATCGCTGTGCGCAATCGACGAAGATGATTCATACGCCGAGCTGATTGCAGTGTGCGATCAGATTGGCGGCTATGTCGGCGCGGCGGCGCATGAGATCAGCGCGCGCTATTTCAGTCATGCCAGTACGGTCGCATCAAGGGTGTGGTCATGAAGAACGCGCCGACCGTGTTGTCCGTCTCGCATCGCACGACCTACCACTACTCCACGTACGTGGAGACCGCCCAGCATCTCGCGACGATCCGTCCGATTGCCTGTTCGTGGCAGCGGGTGGTCTCGCACAGTGAAAAGATCGAACCGGAGCCGTCGTATCAGACTAGCCGTCTCGATGCATTCGGTAACGACGTGTTGTACTTCGCCTTGGACGCGCCTCACGAACGCCTGCAACTCGTCAGCGAAACGACGGTGGCGCTGATGCCGCGCTGGACCGACCTCGACCCCGACGAGACGCCGGAATGGGAAGAGGTGGCGGACGCGTTGCGCTTTTGGGTCGGTGGCGAGTTCCGGCCCGAGGTGGAGTTCTGCTTTGCGTCGCCGAACATCGTGCCGCGGCCGTCGTTGCGCGCTTACGCACTGCCGAGCTTCCCTCCCGGCATGCCGATCGTGGCGGGCGCGATTGATCTGATGCACCGGATTCACGAAGACTTCGCGTACAAACCTTCGGCGACGATGTTCGACACGCCCGCCGAGCGCGCTTTCGAATTGAAGAGCGGGGTGTGCCAGGACTTCGCGCAGGTGATGATCGGCTGTTTGCGTTCGCTGGGCTTGCCGGCGCGCTATGTGAGCGGTTATCTGCGTAACGATCCGCCGCCTGGGCAACCGCGCTTGATCGGTGCGGATGCCTCGCATGCGTGGGTGTCCGTGTATTGCCCGGAGAGTGGCTGGATCGATCTCGACCCCACCAATGACGTGCTCGCCGATATGGACCACGTGACGCTCGCGATCGGCCGCGATTACAGCGACGTATCCCTGCTGCGCGGGATGATCCTGGGGGGCGGGGCGCATCGGGTGGAGGTGGGTGTGACGGTGCTCGCGCTTTAAGCCGCCGCTTTTACGCTCAGCTTTAACTGCCCGCTTTTACCCCCCGCTTCAAGCCATCACTTCCTGCCGCTCTCACCCTTCAATACGCCACGTTGTGGTCAGACGATTTCCATCAACGAGCCGCGTATCCGCCGCGGCACGCTCTTTTACCCGCGTTCGGGGAAAACCCTCTCCTCGTATTCCCACTCACCGGGAATCCATTTTTTGAAATTCGAGAATGTTCTGGCATTCTGATTCCATTATTCATTGTGGGTAGTTTTCATCGTGAACGCGGAACAGGGTGTGACAGGGGCTGAACGAGTATTGCTGGTGCTGGCGGCGCTCGCCAGTCATGGCAAGGCCATGTCGGTCAAGGATCTGCTCGCTGTCACCGGTCTCGCGCAAAGCACGCTGTACCGGCAGATCGCCTTGCTCAAGCGCTGGGGTTTCGTCGCTGAAAACGCGGGCTATTACGCGCCGGGTCCAATCAGCCTGCAACTCGCGCTCGGCTTCGACGTGAATTCGCTGCTTGTCGAAGCGAGCCGCTCGGAGATGCAGCAACTGGCGCGCGCGTCGCAGGAAAGCATCGGGCTGGTGGTTGCGGTCAAGCATCAGGTGATGTGCCTGGAAATGGTCGACAGCCAGCACTCGTTGCGTTGCTCGTTCGAAAAAGGCCGTGCCGTGCCGCTGAAAGCCGGCGCTTCGGCGAAATCGTTGCTGGCGTTCATGGCCGACAAGGCGCGCACCGAAGTACTCGACAGCGTGTTCGACAACGACCCCGCCGGCCGTGCCGCGATCGAAGCCGAACTCGAACAGATTCGCGCTCAGGGCTACGCCGTTAGCGACAGCGAAGTCGACCCGGGTGTGTGGGGCGTGAGCGCGCCGGTATTTCACCGCAGCGGACGCGGCATCGGCAGCAGCGCGTCGATCACGTTGATGGCGCCGTCCACGCGCGCCATCGGCCGCGAAAGCCAATTCATAGACGGGACGCTACGCACGGCCCGCGCCATTTCCGAGCATATGCAAACCGATTGATCGGGCAAAGCCGCTCGCGGCCGCATTCGATCTGGATACCGAACGAACTGAACGAACCACCAGGAGCCCTCCCATGAAACTGAATCGACTGTTGTCCCTCGCATGCGTCACGTTTGCGGTGACGTTTGCCGGCTTTTCCGGTGCGGCGTCCGCCCAAACGCCGGACGTGCTGAACGTCGCCACCGACGCGACTTTCCCGCCGATGGAATACACCGAAAACGGCGCGCGCGTCGGTTTCGACGTCGACATGATGAATGCGCTCGCGAAAGCCATGGGCAAACGCGTGCAATGGACCGATATCGACTTCAAAGGGCTGATTCCGGGCTTGATCGCGCATCGTTTCGACGCGGCGATCTCCGGCATCTACATCACTGATGAGCGCGCGAAAGTGGTCGACTTCACCGACTCGTATTACGCGGGCGGCCTCGTTGCGCTGGTGAAAACCGATTCGCCGATCAAGTCGGTCGCCGACCTGAACGGCAAGAAAGTGTCGGTCCAGGTGGGCACGAAGTCGGTCAACTTCCTGCGCGACAACTTCCCGCAAATTAACCGCGTCGAAGTCGAGAAGAATCAGGAGATGTTTGACCTGGTCGGTATCGGCCGTGCCGACGCTGCCGTGACCGGCAAGCCTGCCGCCTATCAGCTCGTGAAGACGCGCGGCGGTTTCCGCGTGCTCGACAAGCCGCTGACGACCGAAGCCTACGGCATCGCCGTGCGCAAGGACGAACCGCAACTGAAGACGGCATTCAACACGGCACTGGCGAAGATCAAGGCCGACGGCACGTATGCGGCAATCGTCAAGAAGTGGTTCGGCGCCACCGCGCAATAACCGGCTGAGCAAACATAATGGACCTCGATTTTTCGCCGGTGATTGCCGGCTGGCCGGACATCATGCATGGCGCGCTGGTGACGGTCGAAGTGACCGCCGCCGCGCTCGCGCTGAGCTGCGTGCTGGGTCTGTTGATCGGTATCGGCCGGCTCACGCCGCAGCGGCGCATCATGTACGGCTTGTGTACCGCGTACCTCACGTTCTTTCGCGGCACGCCGTTGCTCGTGCAACTTTTCCTGCTGTTCTTCGGCTTGCCGCAATTCGGCATTCTGTTGCCGGCTTTCGTGTGCGGGATGCTAGGGCTTGGTTTGTATTCGGCGGCCTATGTATCGGAGATCGTGCGCGGTGCGATTCAGTCGGTGGATCGCGGGCAGATGGAAGCGGCGCGTTCGATCGGCATGTCGTCGGGCCAGGCGATGCGCGCGATCATTCTGCCGCAGGCGATTGTGCGGATGATCCCGCCGCTTGGCAACGAGTTCATCGCGTTGATCAAGAACTCGGCGTTGGTATCGCTGCTCACGATCGACGATCTGATGCACGAAGGCCAGAAGATCATCAGTGTGTCGTACCGTTCGCTCGAAGTGTATCTGGCGATCGCGCTGGTGTATCTGGTGTTGACGCAGGTGACCAATTACGCACTGCATCGTGTGGAGCGCCGCTTGCGTGCAGGAGGGATGGTGCAATGAACACCGTAAAAGTAGATGAACCTATTGTCAGCATTCGCGGACTGACCAAATCGTTCGGCTCGCATACGGTGCTGAACGGCATCGATTTCGACATCCAGCCGCAGCAGGTGGTGGTCGTCATCGGGCCGAGCGGCTCGGGCAAAAGTACTTTCCTGCGTTGCTGCAACGGGCTTGAAGAGGCTGAAGGCGGCACGATCGATATCTGCGGGCACCGGCTGGTGGATCACGGGGCGATGCTCAAGGAGCGCTCGCTGAATGCGCTGCGCACCGAAGTGGGCATGGTGTTTCAGTCGTTCAATCTGTTTCCGCATCTGTCGGTGCTGCATAACATCACGGTCGGTCCGCGGATGTTGCGTGGCGCCAGCAAGGCCGAAGCCGAAGCGACTGCAACCGCGTTGCTGGAAAAAGTGGGCCTCGCCCACAAGGCGCACGTGATGCCGGCGAGTTTGTCGGGCGGTCAGAAGCAGCGTGTTGCCATTGCTCGCGCGTTGGCGATGCAGCCGCGCGTGATGTTGTTCGACGAGCCGACTTCCGCGCTCGATCCCGAGCTGGTTGGCGAAGTGCTGCAAGTGATGAAGCTGCTAGCGAGCGAGGGCATGACGATGGTCGTCGTCACGCACGAAATGGGTTTCGCGAAAGAAGTCGCTGACGTGGTGGTGGTGATGGACGGCGGCGTGATCGTCGAAGCGGGACCCCCTGCTGAGATTTTCTCGGCGCCGTCGCAGCCGCGCACGCGCGCTTTCCTTCAGGCGGTGTTGTCGCGCGCATGAGAGTTCCATTCGATGGCAAGGTGTGGAGCGGCCGTTCCGACGAGGGAGAACCCGGCGACACCCGGCGTATTTTCAATCAGGTGGTGCCGTTTGGCGGCGCGCTGCGGCATGAGGATGCTTTACGCGCCGCGCCGCTTACTGGAAGCGATGCGCCCGTGATCATCGGCTTTGGTTCCGACGAAGGCGTGCGGCGTAATCAAGGGCGTATCGGCGCGGCCCATGCGCCGAAGGAACTGCGTCGCGTGCTGGCGGGCTTGCCGGCGAAAACGTCGATGGTGACGCTCGCCGATGCGGGCGATGTGGTGTGCGACGACGGCGACCTCGAAGGCGCGCAGGCGGAACTCGCGAACGTGGTGAGCGACGTGCTCGCGAGCGGCGGCCGGCCGTTGGTGTTGGGCGGCGGCCATGAGGTCGCGTGGGGGACGTATAGCGGTTTTCGCCTGCATCAGGATCGCGTGGCCGGGGCAGCGGGCGCCGGCGTCGCGGCCACCTCACCAAGCTCCGTGGCTCCTGCAGCGAATGCAGGTGTGGTTTCGACCGTCACGTCAGCAACGGCAACCCGCAAGCTCCTCATTATCAACTTCGACGCCCACTTCGATCTGCGCCAGAAGCGGCCGGCGAATTCAGGCACGCCGTTCGATCAGATTGCCAGCGACTGCGCCGAACGAGGTGTGCCATTCAACTACGTATGTTTCGGCATCAGCGATCTGGGTAACACTGCTTCGCTGTTCGCGCATGCAGAACGACTCGGCGTGCGCTACGTGCTCGACATCGACATGCAGGAACCGCAATTGCCGCAGCGTTTGGACGATCTCCGGCAGGTGCTGGACGCAGCGGACGACGTCTATCTGACCATTGATCTCGATGTGCTCCCGGCCGCTACCGCGCCGGGTGTATCGGCGCCTGCCGCGCTGGGCGTGCCCTTGTCGGTGGTCGAAGCGATGGTGCAGCGCGTGCGGGCGTCGGGCAAGCTGCGCGTGGCGGATATTGCGGAGTACAACCCGTCGCTCGATCAGGATAAGCGCACGGCGAGGGCGGCGGCGCGCCTGGCATACCGGCTGCTTTAACGCACGTTAGCCGCACGGCACGGCAGCGGGCGGCGCCGCAGTGCAGCGCACCGCACTGTGCCGCGCCGTGTCGCATCGCGTCGATCGGTGTATCGTAGTCGCCGGTGATCGCCGTGCCGGCACGCGTATTTCAAACGGGCGTATGGATAGATTATTGCTTCGAAGGCAGTCGTTATCGATTCTTGCGAAGTACCTGCTGAGCGATCGTAAACTTGACTCTGTGCGTATGCACATATAGACTGCCTAGCATGAACCGTCCTCTCTCTTACGACGAATGCAACTGTTTCGCGCTGCGCCAGGCGGCCCGGCACGTCACGCAAATCTACGAGCGTCATCTCGGCCAGGTCGGGCTCACGGCCGCGCAGTTCACGATTCTCGCCAAGCTCGCGCGCACGCCAAACCTGCCGATGGTGGACCTTGCGGACGCGATGGTCATGGAGCGCACCACACTGGTCCGCGCCATGAAGCCGTTGCAGCGCGACGGGCTGGTGGTCGCCGAATCGGCGGAGCATGACGGCCGCACGCTTCTGTTCAGTCTTACGGAGAAGGGCGAAACGATCTTCGATCAGGCTGCCGTCGCATGGCGTGCTGCGCAGAGCGAGTTCGAAGAAGAGTTCGGTCACGCACGTGCCAAGGCGTTGCGCTCCGAACTGTTCAGCATCACCGGATAGACAAACCCTATGAGCTCGTTCCGACGAGCTTGGGTACGCCCGATTATGTGCATACGCACTCACGATAGGGAAGTACAGCGATGGACGGACTCTTCGACGACGACTGCTTTGCGATCCGCCAGGCCGCGCGCTATGTGTCGCAGCTTTACGACCGCCACCTGGGGAACGTCGGCCTGACTATCACGCAGTTTTCGCTGATGGGGCGTCTGAAACGCACCGGTCCGTTGACCATGAAGGAACTGGCCGAGGCCATGCGCATGCAACGCACCACGCTTGTCCGCACGATTCAGCCGCTGCGGCGCAACGGATTGGTGTCGAGCGACACACGCGGGGCGGACGCGCGGACGTTGTGGATTGCAATCACGGCAGCCGGCGAAGCGCGTTTGCACGCAGGCCGCAAGCATTGGGATGCGGCGCAAGCCGAGTTCGAGGATCGCTTTGGCGAGCAGCGCGCGGCGGCATTGCGCAGTGAGTTGTTCGCCGTCACAAGCGATCCCATTTGAATCAGGCCCGCGTGGAGCGGGCCAAGCCCGGCGCAGTACAACGCGCCGTTTTTTTTAGCTCAAAGAGTGCATACACACATTCGAACATCATGTCCACTACACCCTCGACTATTGCACCGCCCAGCGTGGCCAAGGCCGCCAAACCGGCCCGGCGCATTCCGTGGATGCTGCTCGCAATCATCACGGTGGTCGCCGTGCTGGCGCTTGCCGCGTCGTACTGGTTCTTCGTCGGCCGCTCTATCGAAACGACGGACGATGCCTACGTCGGCGGGGATGTGACCGTGATGTCGCCGAAGGTGAACGGCTTCGTCACGGACGTGCTGGTGCGCGACAACCAGTTCGTCCATGCGAATCAGGTGCTGATCCGGCTCGATGCGCGCGATTACGACGCTCGCCTCGCGCAGGCCAGCGCGGAGGTTGAGAGCGCAGAGGCCGCCGTTACCGAACTGCAGGCGAAGAAGTCCTTGCAGCTTGCCACCATCAACGAGCAGGCCGCCGAGGTTCGGGCGTCAGGCGCCGAGTTGACACGCAGCGCCGCCGATCAGACGCGCTATCGCGAACTGGTGAAGGACGACGCGGTATCGAGTCAGGTCGTCGAACGCGCGGACGCAGATCTGACCAAGGCGCATGCCGCGGTCGACCGCAGCAGCGCGGCGTTTATTGCCGCGCAACGGCAGATCGCCGTGCTCGACGCGCAGATCGGCGATGCGCAGGCACGCATCGCCACCGCGCAGGCGGCACAACGTGTTGCGGCATTGAATGTGGAGTACACCACGATCCGCTCGCCGATCGACGGTTACGTCGGCAATCGCACTGCGCGCGTCGGCCTGCTGGCGAACACGGGTGTTTCGCTGCTGACGGTGGTGCCGTCGAGCGGGCTGTGGATCGACGCCAATTTCAAGGAAGACCAGTTGAAGAAGATGCACGTTGGCGACGGCGTCGACGTCGATCTCGATGCATCGAGCAACCGGATTCACGGCGTGGTTGAGAGTCTCGCGCCCGCGACCGGCGCGACCTTCAGCGTGTTGCCGGCGGAGAACGCCACCGGCAACTTCACGAAGATCGTGCAGCGCGTGCCGGTGCGCGTGCGTCTCGACGTGCCGAAGGACATGCAAGGCGTACTGCGCCCGGGCCTGTCGGCGACGGTGAAAGTGCACCTCGACGCTGCTCACGGTTAAACGATCATGACTCAGGTCCTCGCCAATCCCGCCGACCTGCCGACGCGCACCAAAGTGTTCGCGTTCGTGCTGATGTGTCTCGGTTTTTTCATGGCGACGCTCGATATTCAGATCGTAGCGTCTTCCCTCAAGGATATCGGCGGCGGCTTGTCCGCGAGTCAGGATGAGCTCTCGTGGGTGCAGACCTCGTATCTGATCGCGGAGATTCTCGTGATCCCGATGTCCGGTTGGCTCACGCGTGTGTTCTCGACACGCTGGGTGTTCGCATTTTCCGCGCTGGGTTTTACGGTCACGAGTATGCTGTGCGGCCTTGCATGGGACATCAACTCGATGATCCTGTTTCGCGGTTTGCAGGGCGCGCTCGGCGCCGCGATGATTCCGACCGTGTTCACGACGGCATTCGTGCTGTTCCCCGGCAAGCAGCGCCTTATTGCATCCACCACCATCAGCGCGCTCGCCACGCTCGCACCGACGGTCGGCCCGGTGATCGGCGGCTGGATCACATCGCAATGGTCGTGGCACTGGCTGTTCTATCTGAACCTGGTGCCGGGCACCGTCGTCACGCTGATGGTGCCGAAGTACGTGCACTTCGACAACGTCGATCTCTCGCTGCTGAAAAAAGGCGACTATCTCGGCATCCTGTTGATGTCCGGTTTTCTTGGGTGCCTGGAATACATACTGGAGGAAGGGCCACGCAAGAACTGGTTCGGCGACGACGTGATCCTGACGTGTACCTGGGTAGCGGCGATCTGCGGATTCCTGTTCATCGTGCACGCGTTCACCGCAAAAGAGCCGATCGTCGATTTGCGCGCACTGGCGATCCGCAACTTCGGCATTGGCAGTCTGCTGTCCTTCATCACAGGGATCGGGATTTTCTGCGCGGTGTTCCTGACACCGGTGTTCCTGTCGCGTGTGCGCGGCTTCGATTCGTTGCAGATCGGCGTGGCGTTGCTGTCGGTGGGATGTTTTCAATTGGTCGCGATGGTCGCGTATTCGGTGGTCGCGCGTTTCGTCGATATGCGCTTGTTGCTGGTGTTCGGCCTGGTGTTGTTCGGCGTCGGCTGTTATCTGTATGTGCCACTGACCAATCAGTGGGGCTGGCAGGAATTGCTGATCCCGCAGGCGTTGCGCGGCATTGGCCAGCAGTTCTGCATTCCGCCCATCGTCACGATGGCGCTCGGTTCATTGCCGATGTCGAGGCTTCGATCCGCCAGCGGTCTCTTCAACCTGATGCGCAATCTGGGCGGCGCGATTGGCATTGCCGTGAGCAGCACCATGCTCAACGATCGGTTGAATCTCCACTACGAGCGGCTCGACGAGCATTTGAGCGCGGGCCGTCCGGTGATCGAGTCGATCTTGCAGCAGCAAAGCGCGCACTTCGCGGCAGTCGGCGGCGATGCGCTGAATGCAGCCAATGCGGGCCTCGGCGCGTTGCATGCGCTGCTGATGCGCGAAGCACTCGTGCTCACGTTCTCCGACACGTTTTTTGCGCTGTCGCTCTGTTTTGTCGTTGGTTTGCTAAGCGTGCTGTTTTCGCGCCCGTTTGGCAATACCGCACCGCCGCCCGATGCGCATTGAGGAAATCAGCATGAAACCCATCGTTATGAAAGTACTCGCGAGCGCGGCACTGCTGACACTAGCGGCATGCGCGGTGCAGCCTGAAACGCATGCGGACCTCCAGCATACGGTTCAGACCGTTGCACCGACCGCGTGGAATGTCGATGCTCCTCAAGACAGCATCAACGCCGACACATGGTGGGCCCAATTCGGCGATCCCGTGATGCATCAGCTGGTGGAATCGGTGCTAACGGGCAATCTCGACGTGCAGGCCGCGGTGGAGCGCGTCAAGCAGGCGCAGGATCTCGCGACGCAAGATCGCGCGGCCTTGCTGCCGGAGCTGAACGCCGGCGCGGGCGCATCCGACTCCCGGCAGAACACGCCGCCGCCGCTCGGCTACGTGCGTCAAGCCGGGTTCGGCGTGACGGCGAGCTGGACGCCGGACGTTTTCGGCGGCGAACGGCTTGCAGTGCTCGCAGCCCAGGCGCAAGTGTCAGGTCGGCAGGCGGCTTTGAATCAACTGCGTCTGGCGCTCGCGGCGAACACAGCGGCGGCGTATATCGATCTGCGCTGGGCGCAATCCCAATTGCAGATTCTCAGCGACAACGAACAGATCCGTGCGCGCGCGTTGAAACTCACGCAGGAGCGCTTGCATTACGGACTGTCGACCCAACTCGACGTTGCGCGTGCGCAGAACCAGTTGGAGGATTTGCAGGCGCAGATCCCGCGCGTGCAGTCGGCCGTGCAGCATCAGTTGAGTCTGATCGCGGTGTATTCGGGGCGCACGCCGGAGAGCGTCGATGGCTTGCTGCTGGCTGATCCAAATATGGCTCGCGACATTCCGGTGCCCGCGCAAAGCGTGCCGCAGACGCTGCCGTCCGACGCGCTGTTGCAACGGCCCGATGTGCGCAATGCCTACGCGACGGTCGAACAGCGCGCGGCGGAAGTGGGCGTGTCAAAAGCGCAGCGCTATCCGCAGTTCAGGCTCAATCTCGCCGACGGCCTACTGGCCTCGTCCTATCTCGGCTTGCCGACGCTGACCGATAACCTCTTCAGCGCGGCATTAAATGCCACGAGCCCGATCTTCAACGCCGGTCGCATCACCGCGAACATCGACGCGAGCGAGAGCCGGATGCGCGAATCGCAGCTCGGCCTGCAGCAGACCATGCTCCAAGCGCTCAAGGAAATCGAGGACAACCGCAGCGATCTGGTGAGTGGCGGTGTGCAGGTGCAGCGCTTAGGCGGCGCGCTCGATGCATCGAATCATGCGCTGCATCTGTCGACTGAGCTCTACAAGAACGGCGCGACGGATTTCCTCGATGTGCTCACCGCGCAGGAGGCGTATCTGCGCGATGCGGAATCGCTAAATCAGGCCAAACGCGAGCATGCGCTTGCAGCCGTCGCGCTGTACCGCTCGCTCGGCGGCGGCTGGGATGTGCCCGCCACAGTCACGGCGGCATCAGCAAATTGATGCGCGTGGACGTGGCGGCGAGATGGGTGAAATGGGTAGTCCAACTGGAGATGAACGATGAGTAAGCGAGAAGTAGTGATCTGCAATCCGGTGAGAACGCCGATTGGCGCATTCGGCGGATCGCTGAAAGAGGTGCCCGCAACCGAACTCGGCGCGGTCGCGGTGCGTGAGACGCTGCGTCGCAGCGGCCTCGATCCGGCCGTGTTGGCGTCCGTCGTGATGGGCAACGTGATTCAGGCCGGCAACAAGATGAATCCGGCACGTCAGGCATCGATTGGCGGCGGCGTGCCGGTGGCCGTGCCTGCGTTGACGGTCAATCGTGTGTGCGGTTCGGGCGCGCAGGCGATTGCGTCGGCGGCCCAGGAAATCTGGCTTGGCCTCGGCGATGCAGCCGTGGCCGGCGGCATGGAAAACATGGACCGCGCGCCGTATCTGCTCGACGGCAGCCGCTGGGGCTACCGGATGGGCAACGCGCAAATCCACGACAGCCTGCTGCGCGACGGCCTGAACGACGCGTTTTCCGGCGAGCATTCCGGCTGGCATACCGAAGACCTCGTCACGCAGTTCGACCTCACGCGCGAAACGCAGGACCGTTGGGCCGCGCGGTCACAACAGCGTTTTGCGCAAGCGCAGGCGCGCGGCGATTTCGACGCTGAACTGGTCGCCGTCGAAGTCCCGGGGCGCAAAGGTCCGCAACATTTTTCGAGCGATGAACAGCCGCGCCCGGATACCACCGTCGAAACGCTCGCCAAACTGCGTCCGGCATTCCGTCCGGACGGCACGATTACCGCGGGCAACGCGCCGGGCTTGAACAGCGGCGCGGCAGCCATGCTGGTCGCTGAGCGTGGGTTCGCTGAGGTGCGTGGCATCGAGCCATTCGCGCGGCTGGTGGCATATGGAGTCGCGGCTGTCGAGCCGGGCATGTTCGGCCTCGGTCCGGTGCCGGCTGTGCAAATGGCCTTGGCCCGCGCAGGTTGGCAACTCGAGGACGTCGAACGCTTCGAGATCAATGAAGCCTTCGCAGCCGTGCCGCTCGCGGTGGCGCGCAGACTCGGCATCGCGGATGAGCTGATCAACGTGCAAGGCGGCGCGATCGCGCACGGTCATCCGATCGGCGCGACCGGTGCGGTATTGACGACGCGTCTCCTGCATTCAATGCGCCGCGACGGCCTGAAACGCGGCGTCGTCACGTTGTGTATCGGCGGTGGGCAGGGGATTGCGCTGGCGTTGGAAGTGATCTGAAATCGGCTGCGGCGCGTTGCGGTGCCAGGAACCGATGACGCGCCGCGGCGCTGGCATGTCGCTGAAACGGCCGCGGCCGTATCGGCTAATGAAAGATCGGCAAGGCCAGATATCCCTTGATGACGATCGCATTGGCGATGTCGATAAAGAAAGCGCCCACCATCGGCACGACCAGAAAGGCGAGGTGCGAATGGCCGAAGCGGGCCGTGACGGCCTGCATGTTGGCAATGGCCGTGGGCGTGGCGCCGAGTCCGAAACCGCAATGGCCGGAGGCGAGCACGACAGCATCATAGTTGCGACCCATCACGCGGAACGTGACGAAGATCGCATAGAGCGCCATCAAAACGGTCTGCGCAACGAGAATCGAAACGACCGGCAGCGCTAGCGAGGCGAGGTCCCAGAGCTTGAGCGTCATCAGCGCCATGGCGAGGAACAGCGCGAGGCTCACGTTGCCGAGCAGGGCGACGGCGTGATCGAGAACGGGCTTGCCCGCGAGCCCGAGTGCATTGCTTAGCACCACGCCGACGAATAGCACGCAGACAAAAGTCGGCAGTTCGATCGCGGTGCCGGCCAATACTTGTGCGAGCGCGTCGCCGGCCGCGAGGCTGATCGCGATCAGTGCCAGCGTCTCGATGAAGGCGCCCGGTGTGGTGGCTTGTTCCGCCTTCGGTTCTTCGAAGGCGAGCGGCGCCTCGACGGGGCTGTCGCCGTGGCTCTCTGCTTGATTCGCTGCATGATGCGCGGCGTCCTTCCTGGCGACTTGCCGCATCAGCACGCGCGCCACTGGGCCGCCGAGAATGCCGCCCATCACGAGGCCGAAAGTCGCGCAGGCGATCGCCGCCTCGGTGGCGGACTGAAGCCCGTGGTGTTCGGCGAACACCTTGCTCCATGCTGCGCCCGTGCCATGACCGCCGGACAGGGTGATCGAACCGACCAGCAAACCGTACAGCGGATCGATGCCCAGTAGATAAGTGAGGGCAATGCCTACTGCATTCTGCAGGACCAGCAGGCCGATCACGAGACCGAGAAAACGCAGCAACAGCGGGCCGCCTGACTTGAGGCTGGCGAGGTTGGCGTTGAGGCCGATGGTCGCGAAGAAGGCGAGCATCAGCGGTGTTTGCAGCGCGGTATCGAAGCGTACTTCGACGTGGCTCGTGGTGCGCAGGATCAGCAGGACGATCGCCACCAGGAGCCCGCCGGCAACGGGTTCGGGAATCGTATAGCTGCGCAGCGGGGGGATCCATCCGACTAGCCTGTTCCCCAACAGCAGAACCAGTGAGGCCGCGACGAGTGTTCCGTAGATACCGACGTTCATAGGCGACCTCGTTGAGAATGAATGGTCTTCACAGCTTGACGAGGCGTCTGACGGCGTGTGGAGCGGTCAAGAAGCGAATGGGAAACGCCTGTGGCGTGAGGGTACCTGAACGGCGGTGATCCAACAACGACTGCGCGCGAGGCGCACTGTCGTGGACCGCCTGGTCGTCGGTGTTGGAGTGAGGCCACATTGAAAGTTTTTCTCCAGCATCGGTTTCGTTTAGCATCGTTGTCACTTTCACAAGAACACCAAGAGACATGGCACTGATCGCACGAAACATCCTTGGGATTGCCGTACTGCTGCTTATCGCCTTCATCTTCTCGACCAACCGGCGCGCCATCCGCTTACGGACTGTAATTACGGCGTTGCTTGCGCAGATCGGTATCGGTGCGTTCATTCTCTTCGTGCCGCTCGGCAAGACGATCCTCGCGTCCGTCGCGTCCGGCGTCAATGATGTACTCGGCTATGGCAACGCGGGCATCGCGTTTCTGTTCGGCGGCCTCGTGCAAGCGAAGATGTTCCAGGTGTTCGGCGACGGCGGATTCGTTTTTGCCGTGCGGGTGCTGCCGGCCATCATCTTCGTGACCGCGCTGATCTCGGTGCTGTACTACATCGGCGTGATGCGCTGGATCGTGCTCGTGCTCGGCACGCTGTTTCACAAACTGCTCGGGGTATCGAAGCTCGAATCGTTCTCGGCCGTGACCACGATCTTCCTGGGCCAAAGCGAAATGCCTGCCGTGGTCAAACCGTTCGTGCGCGACATGACCGGCGCTGAACTGTTCGCGGTGATGTCGAGCGGCATGGCGGCGATTGCCGGTTCGGTGCTGGCCGGCTATGCGGGCCTCGGTGTGCGGATTGACTATCTGCTGGCTGCGTCGTTCATGGCGGTGCCAGGCGGCTTGCTGTTCGCGAAGATCCTTCACCCGACCACCGAACCGAGCCGCGTCCATCTCGAGCATCTCAGCTTCGACGAGAAGCGTCCCGCGAATGTGATTGAAGCCGCGAGTTCAGGCGCGACAGTGGGCCTCAAAATCGCCGTGATGGTCGGCGCGATGCTGATCGCGTTCGTCGGCTTGATCGCGTTGCTCAACGGCATTGTGGGCGGCATAGGCGGCTGGTTCGGCCATCCGCAATTGTCGATGCAGTCGGTGCTCGGCACGGTGTTCGCGCCGCTCGCCTATCTGATCGGTGTGCCGTGGAACGAGGCGGCAATCGCCGGCAATTTCCTCGGCCAGAAGATCATTCTGAATGAATTTGTCGCTTATGCATCGCTGTCGCCGTATCTGAAAGATGCCGCCAGCGTGAGCGCGGCCGGCCTGCAGGCGCTCGATCCGCGTACCCTTGCTATTCTGTCGTTTGCGTTGTGCGGCTTCGCGAACTTTGCGTCGATCGCGGTGCTGACGGGTGGCTTTAGCGCCGTCGCACCGGAACGCCGCGCCGAAGTCGCGCGCTACGGCCTGCGTGTCGTGCTCGCCGCGACGCTCTCGAATCTGATGAGCGCCACGATCGCGGGCATGTTCCTGACGCTGAATTGAATTGAGGATCGTTGCATGAACATGGAACAACTGCTGGAACGCGCGGGTGTTGCGCGAGAAAAGGCCTATGCGCCTTATTCGAAGTTCAAGGTTGGCGCCGCGCTGCTGACCAAAGACGGCACCGTATTCGACGGCTGCAACGTCGAGAATGCATCGTATGGACTGTGTAATTGCGCTGAACGTACGGCTTTTTTCAGCGCGATCGCCGCGGGCTATCGGCGCGACCAGTTCGCCGCGCTGGCCGTGATCGGCGATACGGATGGACCGATCGCACCGTGCGGCGCGTGCCGCCAGGTGATCATCGAACTGGGCGGCCCCGAATTGCCGATCCGCCTCGGCAATCTGCATGGCGCGACCCGCGACACCACCGCGCGTGAACAATTGCCGGACGCGTTTTATCTATGAGCAAGCACAAAGTTATCTACGACACCGATCCCGGTGTGGACGATGCGATGGCGCTCGTTTTCCAGGCGCGGCATCCGGACATCGAATTGCTCGGTCTGACGAGCGTATTCGGCAATGCCACGATCGAGACCACCACGCGCAATGCGCGTTTCCTGGCCGGGCGATTCGCGCCGGGCGTGCCGGTTGCGCAGGGCGCTGCCGCTCCGCTCAAGCGCGCAGCGCCCGAGCCGCTCGCCTGGATTCACGGCGATAACGGACTTGGCAACATCGCGATCGAAGCCGGGGTTGAAGCCGCGCTCGACGCACGCCCCGCACACCGCTTCATCATCGACACAGTGCGCGCGCATCCCGGCGAAGTCACGCTGATCGCCGTGGGCCCGCTCACGAACCTGGCATTGGCGCTGGCCGACGATCCGCAGATCGCCTCGCTCGTCAAGCAGGTGGTCATCATGGGTGGCGCGTTCGGTACGGACGGCGTGCTCGGCAATGTGACCCCCGCCGCCGAAGCGAACATCCTCGGCGACCCCGATGCAGCTGACATGGTGCTCGGCGCGCCTTGGCCGGTGGCGATCGTCGGGCTCGACGTCACGCAGCGCACCATCATGAGCCGGGACTATCTGGCGTCGCTGCGCGATCGCGGCGGTGCAGCAGGGCAGTTCGTGTGGGACGTGTCGCGGCACTACGAGGCCTTTCATGAGCAAAGCGCGCAACTCAGGGGCATTTACGTCCATGATTCGTCGGCGGTGACCTATGTGCTGGCGCCGCACCTTTATACGACGCGCAATGGCCCCGTACGTGTGCTGACGGACGGTATCGCGGTGGGCCAGACCATCCAGAAGCCTTCTACGATGCCGGTGCCCGCGCCGGACTGGGACAGCCGGCCCGAGTGCAAAGTCTGTGTGGACGTGGATGTGCCCGGAATGCTCGCGCTCTACGAGCGAACCCTTTGTGGCACGCTGTAGGACGATCTCGCAACGTCGCTGCCGCTTGTTCCGGGAAGCCCTCTCTCAGTACCTCGTTTTATGCAGACCTGGGCGTAGCGGACGGCTGGCGGCGCGGCGATTGATCTGACATAAGAGAGCAGTGCGGAGAACAGTGCGGAAAACAGCGCCGCCGCGGTGCGTTGCAGCAAGCCGGTCCCGCATGTGTGGCCGATGCGCATCGTCAATCTTTGCTACATTTCTGCAGACGTGCTGCGTGCGTGGTCCGCGAAGCCTTGGCTTATCGACCCGGCGTGTGTGACCCAAATCTATCAAGAGGCAAAAGATGCGAATTCTAGTCGTAGGGGCGGGCGCCGTGGGCGGCTATTTCGGTGGACGTCTCGCAGCGGCGGGCCAGGACGTGACCTTCCTCGTGCGCCCTGGCCGTGCGGAAAAACTCCAGCGTGACGGTCTCGTCATCAACAGCGCGCGCGGCAATCTCACGTTGCACGAGGTCAAGACGATACTCGCCGGCGTCGGCGCGGAGCCGTTCGATCTGGTGCTGCTCAGTTGCAAAGCGTTCAGTCTCGACGACGCGATCGATTCGTTCGCACCGCTGGTCGGCGAATCGACGCTGATTCTGCCGATGCTCAACGGCATGCGCCATATCGACGTGCTCAAGGAAAAGTTCGGTGCGTCACGCGTACTGGGCGGTCAATGCGTGATCGCGGCGACGCTCAGCCCCGAGCAGCACATCCTGCATCTGAACGAAACGCACGCGATCACCTTCGGTGAGCTGGACGGCGGCACGTCCGAGCGCGTCGAGGCGATCGCGGACGCGATGGCCGGCGCGAATTTCGATGCGGTGATCAGCGACAAGATCCTGCTGCGCATGTGGGAAAAGTGGGTGTTCCTGGCCACGCTGGCGGCCGGTACGTGCTTGATGCGTGGTTCGGTCGGCGATATTCTGGCCGCGCCGGATGGCAAGCACATCATTGAAAACCTGCTCGGCGAGTGCCGTGGCGTGGCCGAAAACAATGGCTTTACCATGGGCCCGGACTTCGATGCCCGAGCGACCCAAACGCTCTTTACGCCTTCGCCGCTCACGGCTTCGATGATGCGCGACGTCGAAAATCACTCGCATACCGAGGCGGATCACATTCTCGGCGATCTGATCTCGCGCGGCGGCGATGCGCAAAAGGGCGAGCACGGCTTGTCGCTGCTGCGTATCGCCTATAGTCATCTGAAGACGTATGAAGCGCGCCAGACCCGCACGTCGTGAGCGTCGCGGGTATCAGTGCATGCCTATAGTAGCCTAACGTTTCGGAGGTCAAGCATGCCGAGTCCAACCGGATCGGTGCCCGCGCTGAGTTCGGCCGCAGCCACGATCTTCTCGATCGGTATTGTGTTTCTCGGCTATTGGGGCGTGCACGAGTCGGCGAAATGGCGCCTCAGCGAGGTGACGGTGGTGGTGTTTGCGCTGGTCGGCTTTGCCTGCCTCGGGCTCGTGCCGTGGATGGCGACGCGCCCCGTCGCAACCGAAACCAGCGACGCCGGCATCCGCGTCGCGCGGCGTCTGTTTCTCGCCGGCGTGGCGGCGATATGGCTCGCGGTGGCGCTGTCGGTCGTCGCATAAGGCGCGGCGCACCCATTAAAACGCGCGCGCCTTGCAGCAAACAAGGCGCGCGCGTCACCGCAGCAAGTCAGGCTCAACGCTCGATCTGCCGATTCCAGCGCGTATCCCACTGCGCGCGATGCGCGTTGATCGTGTCCCAATCCACCACGGTCACTTTCTTCACCAGATCGTCGACGCTACCGAGGCTTTGCTGCATCGGCGGCGTCATTTTCGCGAGCCGGTTGGTCGGAATCTGCTTGCCGGCCTCGGCCGCTTTTGTCTGAGCCGGCGCGGACAGGAGGAACTGCGCGAGTTTCTGCGCCAATTGCGGATCCGGGTTGTTGTTGACCACGCACAGGTCGACCAGCAACAACACCGGACCTTCCTTCGGGTTCACATAGCCGACCGGAATGCCCTTGTCCTGCAGGTCGCTCACGGCCGTCGGCGTCAACGGGAACAGGCCCGCTTCGCCGGTCTGGACCATTTCGGAAATCTTCGCCGAGTTCGGCACGTACTCCACGACGTTCGGCCCGACTGTGCTCGCCCATTTCGTGAAGCCCGGTTCGACGTTCTGCTCGCTGCCGCCCATCAAACGGTTGATCGCCAGAAAGCCGTGCAGGCCGAAGGTGCTGCTCGAAGCGGACTGGAACACCACTTTGCCCTTGTACTTCGGATCGGCAAAGTCCATCCACGAAGTCGGCGGCGCCCAGCCTTTTTCAGCGAACAGCTTCTTGTTATACGCGATGCCGGTCATGCCGAGTTGCACGCCCGCGCCCATGTCGTCTTTCATGCGCGCGAACGGGTAGAGCTCCTTGAGCACCGGCGAGTCGTCGAGCTTCTTGCACACGCCCATGCTGACCGCGCGCGCCATCACGCCGTCGTCGAGAAACACCACATGGATTTGCGGATTGGCCTTGTTGGCGAGCAGCTTGGCGAGAATGTCCGACGAGGTGCCGGGCACCACGACCACTTTGACGTCGTTGGCTTTCTCGAAGTCGGGCAAGACCTGGCTCGTATAAGCCTTTTCCATCGGGCCGCCGTTCATGCCGATGTAAATGGTCTTGGTCTCCGACCATGCCGGCGCGGCCGCACCGAATGCGCACAATGCGGCCAGCGCCGCGATCGTCTTGAACAGTTTCATTGTGAGGCTCCTGAGTTTCATTAAACGATAACGAGGCGATGACTGAGCAATGACCAGGTAATAACTAAGCGACGGATGACGCAGCAACAGCGGCGAAGCGATTGATCGAGAAAGCGTCGAGCGGTGTGCTTGTGGCGCCGTCGATCACGAGATCCGCGAGTACTTCTCCCACGCCCGGCGCCAGCAGAAACCCGCCGCCCGAAAAGCCGAACGCATGCAGCAGACGTGGCACCGTGCGGCTCGCACCGATGATCGGATTGCTGTCGGGCGTTTCACCTTCCACGCCACTCCATGTGCGGATCAGCAGCGCCTCGCGCAACGCGGGCAGCAGGGCGCACGCGTCGCGCATCACGGCGCGGGTGGTTTCCGTCGACGGTTGACCGTATTCGCCGTCGCCATGTCCGCGCCCGCCACCGATCACGCAATTGCCGCGCGCCACTTGCCGTGCGTAGATACCGCCGCCGACCACGCCGAGGTTGTGCGTGATGAAGCGTGGCAGCGGTTCGGTGACCCACATGTTCGGGTAGATCGGTTGCATCGGTGCGGTTTCGCCGAAGTAACCGGCAACCGTGTTCGCCCATGCACCCGCGGAATTGATCAACCAGTCGGCGCTGATGCGCATGTCGCCTGCGCGTAACTGGAAGCGTGTGCCGTTGTGATGAATCTCGGTCAGCTCGGTTTGCTCGTGTACATCCGCGCGTGCGGCTCGCGCGGCACGGGCGAACGCGGGCGAGACCAGACGCGGATTCGCATGACCATCGGTCGCACACAGCGAGCCGCCAATCGCTGCGGCGCCCAGCCATGGATAGCACTGGCGGAACGCGGCGCCACTGATCAAATGCGCTTGCAGTCCGTGACCGCGCGCCATCTCGGCCCATGCTTCGAGCGCGGCGATATCGGCTTCGCTGCGCGCGAGCCGCAAATGTCCTGACACGATGAACTCGCCGTCAATGCCGATCAGTTCCGGCAAGCGATCCCAGATGCGCCGTGCACGCATGGCGAGCGGCATCTGTTCGACCGGCCGTCCCTGGACGCGCACGCCGCCGTAGTTCACGCCGCTTGCCTGCGCGCCGCAGTAGCGCCGCTCGAACAGGCCCACGCGCAAGCCGCGCCGTGCCAGCGCCAACGCCGCCGATGAGCCGACTAGGCCGCCGCCCGCAATCGCGACGTCGTAGTGCAGGGTGTCACTCATCGCGCGCCTCCTCGGGAATCTCGATGACGTCATCGGAATACATCGCGGGCGATAGCGGAATCGGTTTGACAGGCGGCTGGCTGCGCAAGCGGCCGACGGCTTCGAGGGGTTTGCCGGTTTCTTCCGCCAGCAGCGTCAATGCCGCTTCGCCACACATGCGTCCCTGGCAACGGCCCATGCCGACGCGCGTGAGCGCTTTCAGGCGATTGATCTCGTTCGCTTCGCCACCGCGGATACAGCGCCGCAGAGTGCCCGCGTCGATTTCTTCGCAGCGGCACACGGTCATGTCGTCGGGCCATTGCGCCGCGCATTGTGCGGGTGGCGCGAATGCCGCTTCGATACCTTGGCGAAACACCGCGATACGTTGCAGGCTGCGGTCGAGGGAAGCCGCGTCGCGCATGCCCAGGTCCCGTGGATGCGCGATGCCGAGGTCGTCGAGTAGCGCCAGCGCGGTGCGGCGGCCGGCGAGTTCGGCCGCGTCGGCGCCGGCGATGCCCGCACCGTCGCCCGCAAGATAGATGCCCCGTACGGAACTGCGGCCGGCGGGGTCGAGATCGGGCAGCCAGCAACGATTGTGCGTATCGAAGCGGAAGCGGCACCCGGCGAGATCGGCGAGTTGGGTTTCAGGCTTCAGGCCGAAGCTGATGCCAACGGCGTCGCACGCGAGGGTTTCGGTCTTTGAGCAGTCGGTTGAAGGACGCCATTTGATTGCGCTCACGCCTTGCGCGCCGTGAATGCCGATCAGGCTCACATCGCGTTCGATCCGCACGCCGTGCATCTTTAGCCAGCCGACGTAAAAGAGTCCTTTGGCGAACGTAGCAGGTTGCCGCGCGAGTTTCGGCGCCGCGGCAATCTGCTGCGATAGCGGACTCGTGTCGAGCACGGCTACTACTTGTGCGCCTGCTTTCACGTACTGGTAAGCCACGAGATAGAGCAGCGGCCCTGTGCCTGCCAGCACCACGCGCCGACCGATCGCACAGCCCTGCGCCTTCAAGGCGACCTGCGCCGCGCCCAGTGTGTAGACGCCGGGTAGTGTCCAGCCCGGCACCGGCAGCACGCGATCAGTGGCGCCGCTCGCGATGATCAGATGCGAAAACGGCACGCTGATTTCCCGTCCCTCGTGCAGCGTATCGAGACGGCCCGGTTCACAAGCCCAGGCCAGCGTGTCGGGGCGATAGTCGAGGTGCGGAAGAAGCGCGGCCATCGTCGTATGCAACGCGTCGGCTTTGTGCGCTTCGAAACCGTAGAGCGTCTTTTTCGAGCGCTGGAATGCACCGTTCGCGGGCGGTTGACGATAAATCTGTCCACCCCAGCGGGCGTTTTCATCCAGCACAATGGGCCTGATACCGGCCGCCACCAGCGTTTCGGCGGCGCGCACACCTGCCGGTCCCGCGCCGACGATAACCACGCGGTGTTCGTTGCTCATTGCGTGTCTCCGTTTGTCGTCGTCGCCGCCGCCGCAGATGCAACTGTAGCGACGGAGGCAACGTCAGAGGCAACATCAGCAGCAGAGGCAACGTCAGCGAGCCGCGTGACCACACGCATGCCTTCTGTCACCAGCGTCGAGCACGCGCGCAAGCGCATGCCCGCTTCGGTGCGCATCCAGCAGTCCTGGCAAGCTCCGATCAGGCAGAAACCGGCACGCGGCGCGCCGCTGAATTCGCTTTCGCGCACGCGACGTTGTTGCATGAGCACGGCGGTGAGCAGCGTATCGCCTTGCAGCGCAAAGACTTCGCGACCGTCGATAAAAAAGCTGAGCGGTTCACGCTGCGTCTCCGCAACGCGAACAAATTGCGCATCACGCATCGGCGCGGCGGGTTCGGAAGACGGCAAATTCGACGGCATGGGAGAGAGGGCAGGAGAAGACATCAGTGCTGGCCGATCAGAATCCGGTTGAGCCCATACACGCGATCGAGCAGCAGCATCGCGCCCGCTGTGATGAAGATCACCAGCGCGGAGACCGAAGCCATCATCGGGTCGATCGATTCGGTTGCGTACATGTACATGCGCACCGGAAGCGTGACGGTTTGCGGCGAGGTGACGAAGATCGACATCGTCAGTTCGTCGAAGCTGTTGATGAACGCGAGCAACCAGCCGCCGGTAATGCCCGGCAGAATCATCGGGAAGGTGATGCGGCGAAACGTGGTCCACGCGTCGGCGCCGAGCGAGTGCGCGGCATGTTCGACGCTGCGGTCGAGACCGCTGACCGAGGCCAGCACGAGCCGCATCACGAACGGCGTGATGATGATCATGTGCGCGAGCACGAGCCACGCGAACGAGCCGGTCGCGCCGATCAGCGCGAAGAAGCGCAGCAGTGCGATGCCGAGCACGAGGCCGGGAATCACCAACGGTGACAACAGTAAGCCGTTGAGGAAGCCCCGGCCCGGAAAGCGGGCACGGCCGATCGCCAGGGCGGCGGGCAAAGCGACGATCAAAGACAACGTGGCAGAGGCAAACGCCAGCTTCAGGCTGTTGAAGAACGCCGAGATGAAGTCCGGGTAATCGAGGATCGCGCGGAACCAGCGCAGCGAGAAGCCGTGCGTGGGCAGCGTGAGCGTTTCGTCGGGCGTGAAGGCGACCAGCACGACGATCACGAGCGGCGCGAGCACGAACGCAATGACGAGCGTGTGGAAAATCAGCGCAATGGGGCCGTTTTTTCTCATGATGATCTTACTCAGTGAGCCGATGAATGAGCTGATGAACGAGCCGATGCATTAACCGAGACTTCTGGTGTACTTGCGTTCCAGAATCCGGTAGTACGTGAGCATCACGATCAGATTCGCGACCAGCAGCAGGAGCGCAATGGTTGCGCCGAGTGGCCAGTTCAGCGAGCCGAGGAATTCGTCATAGACGGCAGTGGCCGCAACTTTCAGGCGCCGTCCGCCGAGCAGGCCGGGAATCGCAAATGCGCTCGCCGACAGGCCGAACACCATCAGGCTGCCCGACAGAATGCCCGGCGTGAGTTGCGGCAACACGATGCGCCGCAAGGTCATGGCGGGCGATGCCATCAGCGAAAGCGCCGCATTCTCCGTTTGCGGGTCGAGCTTCTGCAACGCGGTCCACACGGGAATCACCATGAACGGCAGCATCACGTGCACCAGTGCGATGACGATGGCGAAGGTGGTGTATTCGAGCTTGTACGGCCCTAGCCCGACGAGACCGAGCGCCTGATTCACGAGGCCGTTGCTGTTGAGCAGCATGCTCCAGCCGAACGCGCGCACCACGACCGAGACCAGCAGCGGCGCGAGAATGATCAGCAGGAACATCGAGCGATACGGATCGCGCATTCGCGACAGCACGTAGGCCTCCGGCGTACCGATCACGATGCACAGCAGGGTGGTCAGAAAGGCGATGCCGAAGGTGCGCAGGAAGATCGTGTGGAAATACGACGATTTCAGCACTTCCGCGTAGTTGCCGAATTGGAATGCGGCGATCGGGCCGCTCGACGGATCGAAGCGGTAGAAGGTCAGCACCAGCGTCATCACGAGCGGCACCAGCACGAGCGTCGCAAACAGCAGGAAAGCCGGCGCGCACATCAGCCACAACGGTAAAAACGCCTGCCACGGCGCGCGGCGCGCCTTGCCGGTCTTCATGCTGTGGTTCGAAGCGGGCAGCGTACTAGCCATGATGCGCATCCCGTTGAATGAAGCGAATCGCCTCGCTGTTCCAGTCGACACCGACCGCCGCGCCCTCCGGCAGCGGCTCGGTGCCCTCATTCTGACAACACACCAGCACTTCGCCGAGCCGGCTATCCACGCGGTACAGCCATTGGCTGCCGAGGAAGAAGCGGCTCGTCACGGTGGCCGGTAAACGTCCCGCGTTCGGCGCGCATAGGCGCAGCTTTTCCGGACGAATGCACAACGTGACCGCGTCGCCGACGCCGATCACCCGTTCGCGCATGGGCAGTTGTGCGGTGTGGCCGGTCTCGGCGAGGTCGTGCCCGAGATCGATGCGGATCGCGTCGCCGTCGCGCGCCACCACCGTGCCCGCCAGCATGTTGGCCTTGCCGATGAACTGCGAGACGAATCGGTTTTCAGGCCGCTCGTAGGCTTCGTACGGCGTGTCGATCTGTGTAATGCGGCCGGCTTCCATCACCACCACACGGTCGCTGATCGACAGCGCTTCCGACTGGTCGTGCGTCACCATAATGGTGGTCGTGCCGATCTTGCGTTGAATGGCGCGCAGTTCGAACTGCATGTCTTCGCGCAGCTTGGCGTCGAGGTTCGACATCGGTTCGTCGAGCAGCAGCACGGGCGGCGCGATCACGATCGCGCGGGCAAGCGCCACACGCTGGCGCTGACCGCCGGACAACTCGCGCGGAAAGCGGTGCGCGAGCGTATCGAGCCGCACCAGCGCCAGTGCTTCGCGCACGCGTTCCTTGCGCTCGGCCTTGTCGACGTTGCGCATCTCGAGCCCAAAAGCGACGTTGTCCGCGACGCTCATATGCGGAAACAGCGCGTAGCTCTGGAACACGATGCCGAGGCCGCGCTTATTCGGTTTCATGTGCGTGATGTCGCGGCCGTCGAGCGTGATGCGCCCGCGCGTCGTTTCGACGAAGCCCGCGATCATCTGCAAGGTGGTGGTTTTGCCGCAGCCGGACGGCCCGAGCAGCGAAACGAACTCGCCTTTTTCAACCGACAGGTTCACGTCGGCGACGGCCTGCAGATCGCCGAACGATTTCGCTACGTCCGTGAGTGTGAGGAACGACATGATCTGGCCTTTGGATGGATCGACACCGGTTCAATCGGCTACTGCCTCGATGGAGCCGACTCTATCTAGCCAAATTGGATCGCGTCAATTTCAAATTCCGTTTGCCGGTATAAGATTCAGAAAAATTCCGTTGAATGGAAGATATTCGATGAAACCGGCGTCAGGTGTTCCGCTGCATGAAGTCCGGAAAATCCCTATGAATCAGAACAAAGTACAAATGGAACGAGCGTGCCGTGAAGATTCCATTCACGGATAAAACCCTCTATAGTGTTCCGATCAATGAAATAATTCGGAGCGCTGGAGATGAATGCTGCCGCCAAACGAGATGCCGATGCCGCACTGACCGAAACCGGCAGTGCGCCCGGTCCCGGGATGCTGGAGCGCGCCTTCGCTGTGATCCGCGCGTTATCCGAAGCGCAATCCGACGGCGGCCGCGTCACGCGTCTCGCGAAAGCGGTGGGTCTGACGCAAGGCACGGTGCACCGCATTCTTCACGCGCTGATCGCGGAAGGCATTGTCGAACAGGACGAGAGCTCGAAGCTCTATCGGCTGAGCGTGGATTTCTTCGCGCTTGCCGCGCAGGCCGGCAATCCGAGCGGCATGCGCACGCTGTGCCGTCCGGCGTTGCTGCGGCTGTGCGCGAGTCTCGGCGACACGATTTTCCTGCTGGTCAAAAGCAGCTTCGACGCGGTGTGTCTCGACATCTGCGAAGGGCCGTTTCCGATTCGCTCGTTTACCGGCGATATCGGCGGGCGCGTCGCATTGGGTGTCGGCCAGGGGAGTCTGGCGATTCTCGCGTTCCTGCCGGAAGCCGAGCGTGAAGAGATCATTCGCTTTAACGTGCCGCGCATTCGCGGCTATGGCGTGCTCGACGAAGTGTATTTGCGTACCGAGATCGAACGCGTGCGCCAACTCGGTTACGCGGGCCGCAATAGCGGGGTGCTCGACGGCATGGCGGGCGTCGCGGTGCCGATTCTGGACCGTACCGGCGTGGCGGTGGCGGCATTGAGCGTCGGCACGCTGGCGGCGCGTCTCGGCGACGATCGACTGCCGATGGTGGTCGAATTGCTGCGCCGCCAGGCCGATGCGATCGGCCCGCAAACCAATCCCTTCGATGTCGCGTTGCGCCGGCCGATGCACGGGTTGTCGCGCGCCATGACGACCGAGCGCATCGCCGGATAAGCGGAAACGAGAAGGGGCGGATTCGCTGTTACTTCACCGTGAAGGTGTAGTGCCCCTGCGTGCGGTGCCCGTCGTCAGCGACCGCCACCCAGGCAACCGAGTAGGCGCCCGGCGTCAGTGGGTTCAGCGCCACCGACATGTGCTTCCTGTTGGACGGATCGATCACGGATTTGCCGCTCGTCACCGGCTTGCCCTGCGCATCGGTGACGGTGATCGAACTGAACGCCGGTTCGAGACCATCATCGAAGTCGATGGCCACATCTTTCTGCGACGTCGTGACGGTCGAGCCGGCAGACGGCACCTGGTGAGTCGGATAGGCGTGGGCGTGCGCGAATTGCGCGACAGTCAACGTCAGCGCGGCGACGAGGCCGCGCACCATGGAGGAGTTCAGGAGAGCGGTTTTCATCAGTTGAAGAGCGGCTTGCCGAGAGAGTTAGGGAAGATGTCGTCGAAATACAGGTGAGCGTCGAACAGGACGCCCACGTGGTTGCCGGTCAGGCGATTGACCGGGATCTGCGCTTCGATGCCGAACTGGCCATAACGGTTGAGCCAGAGTACGCCTGGGTTGACGGTCCCGGTTGTTTGACCGGCACACGCGCCCGCCGTACAGGTACTCATCGGGGCTTCTACGACCAGAATCAGGTTGCGGAACGGTTGCGGGAGCCCGAGGTCTTTGACCTGCGATTGCAGGTAAGGAATGCTGTACTGCAACGTGAGGCCCCAGCCCAACGAATTCGGACCGTTATCCGACGATGCCGTCGTCAGGTTGGGACCGAGCTGCCCCGTAATCGCGAAAGGCCGCAGGTAGCTGAGCGAGGCGGGCAGATCGCCGAAGCCTTTGCCGAAATAGACGTTCGGCGTGAACGTCGAGTACGAGCTGGCGATCGATTTCGCGCCTGTGCCGCCGATTGCAGCCAGCAGCCCGATCGACGCCATGAATTCGTGCCGCGCATTCGCGTAGATCAGGTATTTGGCGCCGACGGTGACGTTGTTCCAACCCTTGGCGGAGCCGCCGTTCGGGTCGTTCTGGGTCACGTAGTCGCTGGCAACGCTGAACGCGAGGTTCTTCGTGATGAGCTTGTCCCACTCGTACGACACGGTGTTGACGTTCATGTTGTCACCGTTGCTGTCCGGGGTTTTGATGTGGCCGAACTGGGTGTCGAATTCGTCGCCGACACCGGGGTCGTCGATGGTCAGCGTGGCAGGAAATACGCGGTCGCCGACCACTGCATGGGCCGAAGCATCCGGCGAACCGGTGAGGCAGGCGGCGCTGGCCGCCGCCATCAGGGCGGCGCGTGCGGGCGCCGCGTGCCGTTTGAAAAACGTACGCATGATCTAATTCTTCTCCAATTGTCTTGATACATCGCCGCGTTTAGGTGCGGCGACATCCCGCGACTGCTCGCGCAGTGCGGACTCTGTTCTGGTACAGATCGACTCAGGAAAGAACGGGAGGCGCACGCGGCTGGGCCGCGGTGTAGAAAAGGGGGACGTGGACCGCGTCGCGCGTTGCGACGACCGGTGCTCGCGCCACCGATAGCGTGGCGGCAAACACCGCTGGCGTGCCCGGCAGCACCGGCGCGTGGGCAAGCATGCCGCAATAGGCGCAAGCTTGCCAATGGAATGCCGGTGAATGCGAGGACTTGCTGTTCTGCGCGACCGGGCTGTTGTCCGGTTCTGCCGAGCAGTAGGTGGCGAGTGCCTGGCCGAGCCGATCGTGTGCCGCCAGTGCCTGCGAAACCGTCGGCGCAAGCGTACTCATCAGGATTGCAAGCAATCCCAACAGGCTACCGATTTTCTGAAGGCGAAGACGAAGCATGCTGGCCGCTAAGGACGGGAGGAAGCAATGAACGACGCCGATTATGCCACGCCACTATTCAGTCGAAGATACAGGGTTTCACATGTCCGAGGTAGGTCTATTAGCATTTTTTCGGGGACATGAAGACGCATTCATGCAACGTCAGTCTCGGTCGCGCAGTCATGGATCCTGTCCGGATAGGCTAAAAATTTCGTTTGCGAACGCCGCTTGATGGCCCTGGTTTGGCCACGCTGAGATTTCTTCCTTAACGTCTCAGATTGGTCGGCCGCGCAAGTTCGGCATTCAAGGGTCGGCCCGGGTCCTGCACCGACCGTCCGTCTCCGAACGGCCATCAACGCTTCTTCCGCGATCCGGCTCGCCCGGCGACACTTTGTGCCTGGACTTTGCCATCGCCCGCCTGGCGGCTCTTCACGTGATCAATGAACGCGCGCAGCTTCGGCAAGATTTGCCGGCGACTGGGATAGCAGAGAAACACCCCCGGAAGCACCGGCGCGTACGCTTCCAGCACGTGCACCAGTCTTGCTGCTCTCAACCCTTCGGCGACCATCGGCTCGGGTAGCTGCGCGAGGCCCAGGCCTTCGATCGCGGCGCCAAGCATGGTCGGAAAATCGCCGGCGATCAACGGACCGGATACGGCGATTTCGATCGCCTGCCCGTTGACGTTGAATGACCATGGCGCGAGTGCGCCGCTGGAGCGCCGCCATCGCAGGCATGCGTGTTGGCGCAGATCGTCCGTGTTTTCGGGCCGGCCATGCGCCGCGAAGTAGTAAGGACTACCGACAACGATGAGGCGAAACGGCGGCGTCAATGGCACCGCGACCATGTCGGCGGCGACGAGATGCCCCAGCCGGATGCCGGCGTCGAATCCTTCCGCCGCAATATCGATCACCTCCTTGCTGGTGGCAAGCTCCACCTCGATCTCGGGATAGGCCTTGCAGAAGGATGCGATCAGCGGTTCCAGCAGGATCGGGACAACCGCGCGCGGTACGGTGAGACGCAGCAATCCGGTCGGCCGCTGACCGAGCCCGCGCGCAACCTCGCCGGCCGCGACAAGTTCCTCGAAGGCGGGCTTGGCGCGCGAAAGAAACCGTTCGCCGGCCTCGGTCAGGCCGACACTGCGCGTGGTGCGCATGAAGAGCGCTGCGCCAATGCGCGCTTCGAGCACGCGCACCGTCTGGCTGACGGCCGATGGCGTCACGCCGAGTTCTGCAGCTGCCTTTCGAAAGCTGCGATGCTGGGCAACGCTCAAAAACACCTCCACGCCATCGAGCGCACCCTGCCGAACTGTGAAGTTCTGCTTCATAGCCTGTCAACATTGTGATGAATAGTCACTCGCGCGAGACGATGGTACACCTAACACCTGCAGATCAGGAGTGGGAGATCCTTCAATGACTGACGTACTTGATGGCGTGCGCGAACACGATCGCACGACCGGCCTGACCGGCCACGAAGTCCAGGATTCATCTGGCGAACCGCCGCTGATTACGCGCGCTGATTCCGCCAGGATCGTCCCGCCGCGCCCCGCCTGGCGCAGCCTGCTCTGGTTCGCGCCGCTGACGGCCATGTGGATTGCGTTGATCTACTGGCAGCCAATAATCCCCTCCAGCGGGGTTCAGACCACGGCCCACCAGCTGATGGCCCATGCGTTTATCGCGCTTGGCTTGTGGCGCGGTCTCGAAAGCACTGACCTGACGCCGGGCCAACGCCGCGCGACCTGGCTTGCGATCATGATCCCGGACACGCTTTGGTTTGCAGTCGTCTGGAGTGCGGCGATCAATGGCGTCTTTCTCCTGAGTGCCACACCCCCACCGGTGCCGTTCCTGCCTATGGCGATCTTCCTGCCGGTAATCATTGGCGCGCCTCTGTTGCTGTTTTCGAAGCGGGTCGGTCAAGTGCTCGACGCGATGCCGGCGACCTGGCTCGTCGCGCTTCAGCTTTACCGCATATTCGGCAGCTGGGCTCTCGCTGCCTGGCTGCACGGCGTGATGCCAGGCATCGTCGCGCTGCCGGCAGGGATGGGCGACGTGCTGACCGGCCTATTCGCACTGCCGGCGGCGATATCCCTGGCAAGCGGCACGGCTCCAGGGCGCAAGACGGCGATCGCCTGGAACTTCTTCGGCCTTGCCGATTTCGCCGTCGCGATTACCTTGGGGATGATCACCGCGCCCGGCCGCTTCCAGTTGATCGCTCTGCATGGGCTAAGCATTAGCGCGGGCGCTTATCCGTATGTACTGACCCCTGCTTTCGTGGTGCCCAGCTCGATCCTGCTGCACGCGCTGTCGCTGCGGCAACTGATCCGACGACGCGCCGCCTGATCGCGTTCCCGACCATCAATGCTCCACCCAACACTGGATAACAAGCACCATGTCACCGAAACTTCTCTTTCAGTTGCAACTCGTTCTGGGGTATGTCGCGTGGCTTCTTTGCTTCGGCGCATACGTCTGGCCCAGGCTCAAGTCGATGGCCCCATTCGACGCGCAGCGCGCAATCGCCACGTTGCACAGTTTCCGTTTTTTCGGGCTTGTCTTCATCCTCCCGGGCATCGTCAGTCCCGATCTTCCTGCCAGCTTCGCCGTGTTTGCCGCATACGGCGATTTCGCAACGGGCGTGCTGGCGATGCTGGCGCTCCTGACGGTACGCATACGCCGACTCTTCTGGTTGTTCGTCGTAGCCTTCAATTTTGTGGGTGCGACCGACATCATCGTCGACTACTACCACGCAATTCAGGCCGACCTTCCTGCGCATGCGGGAGAATTTGGCGCCGTGTACGCGATTCCGATCATCTACGTGCCCTTGCTGATGATTACGCATGTTGCCGCTTTCTGTCTGGCGCTGCGCCCTCAGCTCAAGACGGCTCCGAGCTATTGATCTTTCCGTAAGCCATGATGCGACGCGAACGGAAGGCCGCTACGACACTAGCCTTGCCGCTGATGCGAGGTATAGCGGCGATGGGTCGCGTCGGTGCTCGCAAAAACAGGTGTAGGTCATCTTGATCACGTGATCGTCGTCCGAGGCGACCGCCATCCCGCACACGTCGTTCCAGTCGATGGCGAGATCCGGGATGTTTGCTTCTGCGTCAGCCAGTCTGCCGACCGTTGCATAAGCGGCGCATAGCGCAATCCACAGGCCCGGCAGCAATTGCTTGACCAGTTCATCGGGAAGCTGGGCAAAGACGATTCGCGCGGCTCGCGTTGCGGTAACCGTATGGAGCAAGGTGAAGTCCGGCTTACGCCAGTAAGCGCCAATTGTCGCCCGCGCCAGATCGTCCAGCAACGCCACATCGGCGGGAGGCGCAAGCACGGCGTTGCCAAACCGCGGATCGGCTCCAACAGCACGCAAGCGCGACGTGATCGAGGTGCCCTCGAAAGCCGTGCCGCTCAGTGCCTGGGCGACGTGGTCGAATCCTGCATCAGCGCGCCTCGCCGTGCGATTTTCTTCCGGACTAACGTCAATCGGCAGATGCGACGAGATTAACGACGCCAAGCCCGCGGCAATCTCGCCGGCATGCCCGGCCTCAATGCCGTAGGCCAGCCGGATCAGCGAGTGGAAGGCCTGCGTAGCAGGAGCGAAAGGCACCTCCTGCAGCACTGTCGTGATCACGGGATCGGGGCCGGCGTCGGCGATCCAGTCCTGAAAGCAAAGGCGCAATGCGCCGAATGCGGCTCGTTCGCCTAAATGTCGTGCCCATTCGTGACGAGCGATAACCGCGTCGATCGGCGGAGCACTCAAGGCGTACTCGCGCTCCCACATATCGAAGAACGCCTGCAGTCGAACTGGCGAAGCCCCCATTTCGGCCAAGGCAACAAGCGCCATCGGGCAATGGTTCGTTGTCCCTCTAGCCGCAAGGTCAAAGTGTGCGTTTGCATCGAGAAGCTCGCTCAACTTGAGGTGAACGGGGTCTTTGCGCATGTTGACGTCTCTTAACCAAAGGGGGGAAGTCTCATTGTGAATTAGAAGGCTTACGGTCACATTGCGCTTGACCCGTGCCTCACGGCCATGATTGAATTTGCCAAGGGTGTTCTTCGGCAATGCTCACCTCGCTTCGCCACAGGAGGCATCCGTGAGCCCGAAAGCTTCGCCGATCTCCAACGCCCAGCGCGCACTCGACACCGAGCCGCAATCCGTCGATGCTCCGCTGTCGGCGGCCGCCGCGTTTCTCGTGCTTGTCGTCAAGGATGATGACGCATCGATCGCCACCGCCCGCTCCGTGGTGGCCAGTACCGGCGACCTCATAAAAGACCTCAGGATCCGAGCCAATAGCGGCCTGTTTACCTGCAACGTCGGGATCTCGCATCGTGTCTGGGGACCGCTCACCGGCAAACCCGCGCCGAGCGAGCTTGTGCCGTTCCGGGAGGTGCGGGGCGCTACGCACACGGCGGTGGCCACAGCAGGTGATCTGCTCTATCACATCCGTGCCGACACGATGGATCTGATCATCGAGTTCGAGAAGCTTCTCCTTGAGGCCTTCGGCGACGCCGTCACGGCGGTCGACGACGTGGCTGGGTTCCGCTACTTCGACGGGCGCGACCTGCTCGAGTTTGTCGACGGCACCGCGAATCCCGACGGCCTTGACCTGCCCGCCGCGACGATCGTCGGCGAGGAGGATCCCGACTACGCCGGCGGTAGCTATGTCGTGATCCAGAAGTACCTTCATGACCTCTCAGCCTGGCGCGCTCAAAAAGTCGAAACCCAGGAGGCGATTATCGGGCGCACCAAGTTCGACAACGTCGAGTTACCGGACGCGACGCAGGGTCAAAAGTCGCACAAGACGCTCTGCACGATCCAGGACGCCGACGGCGAGCACGACATCCTGCGCGATAACATGCCGTTCGCGGTCCCGGGACGGGGCGAGTACGGCACCTACTTCATCGGTTATTCGCGCCACCTTTGGGTGATCGAGAAGATGATGGAGCGGATGTTCATCGGCGATCCTCCACCGCTTCACGACCGGATCCTGGACTTCTCCAAGGCCGTCGCCGGCGTGACGTTCTTCGCTCCGGCCCGCAAATTTCTCAGCGACCTTGCTGACTGAGTTATCTCAGCGACTGTCAGATTCACTACCTTACGTGGCGAACACCGCGTGGATCGCTGCAGTTATTGACCGTCCATGGCGCGATGGCATCCGTTTAGCAGTTTGCGCGAGTCCACCGCCAAAGTTTGCACGATCCGGACGATTAGCCGCGGCTTGGGCTCCGCCTGGGCTCCGCGCCGAGGCAGACGGACGTCATCGAAGTTCCCACCGATGTTCCATTTTCGACCTTGGGCTGCCGCTGCGGCAGCCTCTCGAACACACGCGTGTCTAGCTCCGGGTTAGCGGGCGGCTTTTGTGTCTCCTGCTGCCCGCTGCAGAAGACATGAGAGAAATTGATCAAACCAAGCAAAAAACATCAATTCTCATCAGATATTGTTCGGCCGAGAATGGTTCACCAGTCGGCAACGCGAGAGACGCGATGCCGGATGAGCAACGATTCTCCATCCATTCCTGTCGCTATTCAGTTCATCCAAATAGTTAGGAATGTAGATTAAATGGCTGGCTGGTTCAGATGCGAAAAAAGAATGGTCGGTGCCAGTACTCGGCGGCTTGCATTTTCGTCGGCACAGTGCCGTCACTGCATGAGCGGAGGATATCCGGACGGGGCGATCCGATCGTTTTATGGTTTCTTATGTATTCCTACTTAAAGTAAACACAATCTACTACCTTCAAGGGAAAAAACCATGAGCGTTTGTCATCTTCGTCATGCGGTCGCGGGGGCCGCGCTTCTCGCCTTCACGGGTTTTGCGGCGTTGTCGGTTACGCCGGCCCTTGCGGCCGACACGGAACTGAATGTCTACAACTGGTCGGACTACATCGCGAAAGACACGATTCCGAACTTCGAGAAGCAGGACGGCATTCACGTTAAATACGACAACTACGATAGCGATGATACGTTGCAAGCCAAACTGCTTGCGGGCAGCTCCGGTTACGATATCGTGGTGCCGACGTCGAACTACATGGCCAAGCAGATTCAGGCCGGCGTGTATCAGAAGCTCGACAAGTCGAAGCTGCCGAACCTCGTGAATCTCGACCCCGTGTTGATGAAGATGATTACCGATGCCGATCCGGGCAACCAGTACGGTGTGCCCTGGGCCTACGGCACTGACGGTGTCGGCTACAACGTGCAGGCCGTGCAGAAGGCGCTCGGTGCCAATGCGCCGGTGGATAGCTGGGCCCTGGTGTTCGACCCGGCCAATCTGTCGAAGTTGAAGGGCTGCGGCGTGTCGTTCCTCGATCAGCCCGTCGACGTCTTCGCTGCCGCGCTGCAATACATGCATAAGGATCCGAACAGCACAAACCCCGCTGACTATCAGGCAGCGTTCGAAATGCTGAAGAAAGTCCGTCCGTATATCACCCAGTTCAACTCGTCCGGCTACATCAACGACCTCGCCAACAACGACGTCTGCGTCGCGGTGGCATGGTCGGGCGACGTCGGCATCGCCAGCCGCCGCGCCGCCGAAGCAAAGCGTTCATACGACGTGAAATTCTCGAACGTCAAGGAAGGTGGTCTGCTGTGGTTCGACGTGATGGTAATCCCGAAAGACGCACCGCATCCTGAAGCCGCACTGAAGTGGATCAACTACATCGAAGATCCGAAGGTCAACGCTGCGATCACCAACGAAGTGTTCTACCCGACCGCGAACAAGGCCGCGCGCCAGTTCGTCACACCGGCGGTCGGTCAGGACAAGACCGTTTATCCGGGCGACGACGTGTTGAGCAAGATGACACTGATGAAGCCGATGCCGACCGACGTTCTGCGCCTTGAAAACCGTCTTTGGGCACAGCTTAAAACCGGTCATTGATTAAACCAAACTAGAAAGAATCGATCCCGCGCTCAGGGATCGCTCGAACCCTGAGCGCATGAATGGCAGTAACGGTAGTCAGCCTGCGCGCTTTTAGCGTCCCACCCGCGCGCAGTCCCATGTTTTCCGATCGCGCCGCATTTGCGAGCCGCTTCCCGCGCCTCGTATGGAGACACTTGCGCCCGCGATCCGCAAGGAATGGTTACATCATGAACTCGACGACCTTAAAAAGCACGGCCGGCGCCGCCCAGACGGCCCGCCCCGCACCGACGACAAAATCGAAATCGGACGAATTCGTTCGCATTGAAAATGTCGTGAAAAAATTCGGCGACAGCACCGCTGTCGATAACGTCAACCTGAGCATTGCGAAGAACGAACTGTTCGCCCTGCTCGGCAGCTCAGGCTGTGGCAAGTCCACGCTCCTGCGCATGCTCGCCGGACTGGAAACGGTCACCTCCGGGCGCATTTTCGTCGACGGCGAAGATCTCGCCGCGATGCCGCCGTACAAGCGGCCGGTCAACATGATGTTCCAGTCGTATGCGCTGTTCCCGCACATGACGGTCGAATCGAATATCGCGTTCGGCCTCAAGCAGGAAGGCACGCCGAAGAACGAGATCAAGGAACGGGTTGCCGACGTGCTCAATCTCGTGCAAATGACCAAATATGCGCAGCGCAAACCGCATCAGCTCTCTGGCGGCCAGCAGCAGCGTGTGGCGCTGGCCCGTTCGCTCGTCAAACGCCCCAAGCTGCTGCTGCTCGACGAACCGATGTCCGCGCTCGACAAACAGATCCGCCAGAAAACGCAGCTTGAACTGGTGAACATCATCGACAAGGTCGACGTCACCTGCGTGATGGTGACACACGATCAGGAAGAAGCCATGACGATGGCGGGGCGCCTCGCCGTGATGAGCGAAGGCCGCATCGTACAGATCGGCTCGCCCAGCCAGGTGTACGAGTTTCCGAATAGCCGCTTCTCGGCCGAGTTCATCGGCTCGACCAACCTGTTCGAAGGCACCGTGGTCGCGGACGAACCGGATCACATCTTCGTCGAAAGCGAAGACCTCGAAACGAACATCTACGTGAGCCATGGCATTACCGGCCCGCTCGGCATGCCGGTGGGCATCTCGGTGCGGCCGGAACGCGTGAAGGTGTCGCTCGAAAAACCGTCGACGCCGCACAACTGGGCGCGCGGCGTGGTCTCGGATGTCGCGTACATGGGCAGCTATTCGCTGTATCACGTGAAGCTCGACGCCGGCAAAACGGTGATTGCCAACGTGACGAGCCTGGCATTGACGGAGATCGACCCGCCCACCTGGGGCGACGAAGTGTATGTGCGCTGGAGCGCGTCGGCCGGTGTGGTGCTGACGTCATGAAGCGCTCGATCAGTTCTCTGGCGTCGTGGCCGGTGCGCCGTTTCAACCTGAACGGCCGCACCGCGGTGGTGGCCGGGCCGTTCATCTGGCTGCTGCTGTTCTTCCTTGTGCCGTTCCTGCTGGTCGTGAAGATCAGCTTTGCCGATTTGCAGCTTGGCATTCCGCCCTATACGGAACTGACCACGTACACGGATGGTGTGGTTCACGTCGCGCTGGACCTGTCGCACTATGCGTTTCTGCTGACCGACAGCCTGTATTTCGCGACCTATGTGAATTCGGTGGTGGTCGCGGCGATATCCACGTTGCTGTGTTTGCTGATCGGGTATCCGATGGCGTACTACATTGCGCGATCGAATCCGGCGAGCCGCAATCTGTTGATGATGGCCGTGATGCTACCGTTCTGGACGTCGTTTCTGATTCGCGTGTATGCATGGATCGGCATCCTAAAGAATAACGGCTTGCTGAACAACTTCCTGATGTCGACCGGGTTGATCCATACGCCGATCGAGCTGTACCACACGAACACCGCGGTTTATATCGGCATGGTGTATTCGTACCTGCCGTTTCTCGTGATGCCGCTGTATGCGCATCTGGTGAAGATGGACATGACGTTGCTGGAAGCCGCTTACGATCTCGGCGCGAAGCCGTGGCGGGCGTTCTGGCAGATTACCTTGCCGCTGTCGAAGAACGGCATCATTGCCGGTTGTTTGCTGGTGTTTATTCCGGCGGTAGGCGAGTACGTGATTCCGGAATTGCTGGGCGGCGCGAACACGCTGATGATTGGCCGTGTGATGTGGAATGAGTTTTTCGACAATGCCGATTGGCCGATGGCGTCTGCCGTGACGTGCGCGATGGTGTTGTTGTTATTGGTGCCGATGGCGTTTTTCCAGTACGCGCAGGCGAAGGCGATGGAGGAAAGACGCTGATGAAGCCAAACCGAATTTTTCAGTTCATTGCCTTGGGGATTGGGTTTTTGTTTCTCTACATTCCGATCGTGAGTCTGATTGTGTATTCGTTCAACGAATCGCAACTGGTCACGGTGTGGACGCGGTTTTCCACGCGCTGGTATGCGGCGTTGTTGCAGGATGACGAGTTGATCGCGGCTGCGTGGTTGTCGTTGCGCGTGGCGTTGCTGACGGCGTTTGCGTCGGTGATCATCGGCACGTGGGCCGGGTTTGTTTTGGCCCGGATGGGGCGGTTTCGTGGGTTTACGCTTTATACCGGGATGATCAATGCGCCGCTGGTGATTCCCGAGGTGATTCAGGGGATTTCGCTGCTGCTGCTGTTCATCGAAATGGCCAAGTGGTTGGGATGGCCCGCCGGGCGTGGTATTTTCACGATCTGGATCGGGCACGTGATGTTGTGTATTTCTTATGTGGCCATCATTGTGCAGTCACGGGTGAAGGAGTTGAATCCTTCTCTTGAGGAGGCCGCGCTTGATCTTGGGGCTACGCCGCTGAAGGTGTTTTTCTTCATTACGTTGCCGTTGATTTCGCAGGCTCTGGTTTCTGGGTGGTTGTTGTCGTTTACTTTGTCTATCGACGATCTGGTGTTGTCGGCGTTTTTGTCGGGGCCTGGGTCGACTACGTTGCCGTTGGTCGTTTTCTCTCGCGTTCGGCTTGGGTTGAATCCTGAGATGAATGCGTTGGCTACGTTGTTTATTGCTGTTGTTACGGTTGGGGTTGTTGCTGCTAATTATTTTATGCAGCGGGCCGAGAGGAAGAGGGCTGTAATGGCGGTGTAGGTTTTTTTTGCCTGCGCGGCGCTTTGTCTGTTTGCCTGCGGCGTTGGCCTTTCCTTGATTTGATATTGGACTATTAGCGTCGCCCCTGTGCGGGGCAGGCACCTACTTTTCTTTGCATGCCGCAAAGAAAAGTAGGCAAAAGAAAGCGGCTCCAACCGCTAATTCTTAAGCGGGTCCCCTAGCTCGGAGGGGGCAGTGGTGCATCTGGAATCTGTGCCCTCGCACATTCGGCCTTGGTGACAAAGCAGTCATACCTCCGGCGGCGCCGCGCGCGCCGAAGGGCATTTCATAAAACCGTCCGTTGTGTTCCGGCTCCCGCGTTTGTCACGGAACCGCGGCCGGCGGCCACGTCAACACTGCCACTGCCACTGCCACTGCCACTGCGACTCACTGACATTTCATTTGAGGTATGAGTTTGCCCATGCGAGCAGAGGCGTTTCGCCGAGGCGAAGCCGATGGCTCCCACCGCGCCCAAACGAAGCCTCTGGTTTCCCATGCAGACCCGTCCGCGACGCACGCAGTGCGGAGTGGGAGCTGATGAGCCCTTTGTCACTAGCGCTGAAGGTGCGAGGGCACGGATTCCAGATGCGCCACTACCGTGGCTGTGCGGGGGACCCGCTTATGAGCTAGCGGTTTGAGCCGCTTTCTTTTGCCTACTTTTCTTTGCGGCAGGCAAAGAAAAGTAGGTGCCCGCCCCGCACAGGGGCGACGCTAATAATCCAATATCAAATCAAGGAAAGGCCAACGCCGTAGGCAAACAGAAACAAGCGCCGAGCAGGCAAAAAAACTAAAGCAAAGCCCAACACCGCAGGCAAACAGACAAAAAAGCGCCGAGCAGGCATATAACGTTAACGCCCGAGCGCGCGCAGCGCCCCAACCCACCCATACCATGCCTCCATCCCCTCGCCGCTCTGCGCCGACACCTGCAAAATCTCAATCTGAGGATTGACCTTCCGTGCATAGTCCATGCACCGCCCAACATCAAACCGCAAATACGGCAACAGATCGATCTTGTTCAACAACAACAACGAACAAGCCCGAAACATATGCGGATACTTGATCGGCTTATCCTCACCTTCCGTCACGGAAAGAATCAAAACCTTGGCCCTTTCGCCAAGATCAAACAACGCGGGACACACCAGGTTGCCTACGTTCTCAATCATCAGAACCGAATGCATCGGCGGATCAAGCTGCGTCAGAGCGCGCGAAGCCATCTCCGCATCCAGATGACAACCCGTGCCCGTGTTGATCTGAACGACACGCGCGCCGGTTGCGCGAATCCGCTCGGCGTCGTTGAGCGTCGCCTGGTCGCCTTCGATTACCGTCAGCGGCAACGTCGCGCCGAGATCGTGGATCGTGCGCTCGAGCAACGTCGTCTTGCCCGCACCCGGCGAACTCATCAGGTTCAGCGCGAGAATCGAACGGCCCGCCAGCCAGCCGCGATTGCGTTCGGCCAACAATTGGTTCTTCGCCAGAATGTCCTGCTCCAACGTAATTGAAGTGACATGCTCGCTCCCATGGTCGTGGTCGTGCGGGTGATCATGTACATGGGTATGACCATGCAAGTGATCGCCGTCATGTGAATGCTCATGCCCGTGTGAATGCGCAAAGACACCGTCGTGCAAATCCGCATGCGCCGGGTCACCATCAGGTAAAGGCTCATGAGGGTGAGGGTGCGGGGGGTGGCCGTGTGAATGGGCGTGGTCGTCCGAATGCAGTGAGTCGTGTGTATGTGACTGGCTATGCACATGCGAGTGGCTGTGCGGATGGGGGTGTGCATGGCCCTGCTCGTGTGCAATCACTCGCCGATATGCCGGTTCACGCGCTCCCAGCGCAGCGCCATCCTGCGCGGATTGCGATTGCGTTTCCGCCTGCACCGCCTCCTCCGCATCCAGATCGGTCACCGCCACGCCCTGCGTATTCGAACATCCGCATGTCGTACACATCACACCACCTCCATCTGCCGGATCTTCAACTGCTGCCCCGAAATCAGTTCGAGGTCTTCGCTCCCGCATTCGCACTGCCCATACGGCACGTCGATGTCGAGTGTCTCGCCACACGCAAGGCAACGTGCCCGCCCTGGAATTTCAATGATCTCCAGGGTCGCGCCCTCCACCGCCGTATCCTTCGCGCAGACGTCGAAGCAAAACCGGATCGCATCCGGCATCACTGCCGACAATTGCCCGATTTCGAGTGTCACACTTCTCACGCGCGCACCGTTGGCCTGCTCCGCGCAAATCTCGACGACGCTGTTGGCAATACTCAACTCATGCATGGCGCGCTCCTCCAGCAGTCAGCAGATGCGCGGCAACTGCTCGCCCACCAGCATGTCGACGATACGCTGCCCACCGAACACCGTCTGCATGACGACGAGCGCATCCGGACCCGCCTCGCCCATTTCCACCGTACCAATGGCGGCTGCCTCACGTCCTGCTGGATGCGCGCGCATGGCAGTCAGCACCCGCTCGGCTGCATCGGCGGGCACAACGGCCACCAGCTTGCCTTCATTGGCCAGATACAGTGGATCGAGGCCGAGGATCTCGCACGCGCCCTTGACCTGCTCGCGCAACGGCAGGTCCGCTTCACGCAACCGTATCGTCACGTTTGAGCTCTGTGCGAACTCGTTCAACACGGTCGCGACGCCACCGCGAGTCGCATCGCGCAAACAATGAATCTGCGGACATGCGTCGAGCATTGCCGCGATCAGGCTATTGAGCGGACAGCAATCGCTTTCTACATCAGCTTCCAGTGCGAGTTGCTGGCGCGCCACCAGAATCGCCGCGCCGTGATCGCCGAGATAGCCGTTCACAATCACGATGTCGCCAGGACGCGCGTTGCGAGCCGAAATCGACACGTCGCGGCGTACCACGCCGATGCCGGCGGTGTTGATGAACAGTTTGTCCGCACAGCCGCGCTCGACCACTTTGGTGTCGCCCGTCACGATCGCGACGCCCGCTTCGAGCGCGACCCGTTGCATGCTCGCGGCGACACGCCGCAAGATATCGACTGCAAGACCTTCTTCGATCACCACCGCGCACGAGAGATATAAGGGCGTCGCGCCGCATACGGCGAGATCGTTGACCGTGCCCGATACGGCCAACGTGCCAATGTCGCCGCCTGGAAAAAACAGCGGATCGACTACGTAGCTATCGGTCGTAAAGGCAAGCCGGTCCCCACGCGTGGCGAGATCGGCGAGCGCGAATACGGCCTGATCCTCCAGCGCGGCAAGCGTGGGGTTGTCGAAGGTCGAAACAAAAACGTCCTCAATCAGATCGCGCATCGCGCGGCCGCCGCTACCATGCGCCAGATTGACGGAAACGTCGTGTACGCGACGACGTGCCGTGGGCTGCAGAGGATCAGACGCCCGGTCGTTCACGAATGGCCTCCCGTGGTCGATGCATAACCTGCATCGGCAGAGAAGACCATGCGCTGAGGTACGCCTGGTCGGATTGGAGTGGACAGTTGCCCTTTCATAGGGCGCCTCGTGTGGCCGTCGCAGCAATCGCATCGTCGATCAGGCCAGCTGCACGCTCAGGTTCATGCTCAGGTGCAACAGTCACGTCGCTGGCGCCCAGGCACGCCGTAGCCATCGCATCCGCTGATTTCACGCTTTGCCGCGCAACACGCCGCTCATCAATCCGCGACGTATCAATACGCCCATAGTTGTAGTAAGCCGCACACGCGCCTTCGCTCGACACCATCAGCGAGCCGAGCGGCGACTCCGGCGTGCAGGCGGTGCCGAACACCTTGCATTGGTGCGGCTTGATCACGCCCTTGAGCACCTCCCCGCATTGGCATGCTTTCGGGTCCGCGATCTTCAGGTTCGGCACGTCGAACTTGCGCTCCGCGTCGAACGCGGCGAACGCCTCACGGACCCGGACACCCGAGTGATCGATCGAACCCAGTCCGCGCCATTCGAAGAACTCACGCGTCTCGAACACACGCGTCACCGCCGACAAGGCCTGCGCATTGCCATCCTCCGTCACGACCCGGCCATACTGGTTCTCCACTTCACAGCGCCCGTCCGCGATCTGCCGCAATACCATCCACATCGATTGCAATATATCGAGCGGCTCGAATCCTGCCACCGTAATCGGCTTGCGATAGTGCCGCGCGATGAAATCATAGGGTCGCGTGCCGATCACCATGCTGACGTGCCCCGGGCCGAGAAAACCGTCGAGATGCAAGTCGGGCGAATCGAGAATCGCCTTGATAGTCGGGATGATCGTGATGTGATTGCAGAACAGCGAGAAATTGTGGATCTCTTGCGCGTGCGCCTGCAGAACCGTCATCGCCGTGCTGGGCATCGTCGTCTCGAAGCCGAGACCGAAGAAGATCACCTCCCGGTCAGGATTCAGTTGCGCGAGCTTCAATGCGTCGAGCGGTGAATAGACCATGCGCACGTCGGCGCCGTCGGCTTTCGCTTTCAGCAGGCTCTTTTTCGAACCGGGTACACGCATCGCGTCGCCGAAGGTCGTGAAAATCACTTCCGGGCGTTCGGCCAACGCGACGCAATCGTCGACGCGGCCCATCGGCAGTACGCACACCGGGCAACCCGGGCCGTGCACGAACTCCACCGCATCGGGTAGCAACTGCTGGATGCCGTAGCGGAAAATCGTATGGGTATGACCGCCACACACTTCCATGATTTGCAGCGGCCGTTGTTTGGCGCGTTCGATGCAGGACACCAGCACGCGGATTTCCTTCTCCAGCGTCTTCGCTTTGTGCGGGTCGCGAAACTCATCGACGTATTTCATGGCGCGCCTCCCTCTGCCGAGCCTGCCAGCCCCCCCGAACCGGCGAGGTTGCCGCGGTCGTCGGCAAGCAGCGTATGCACGAGGTCCCACAGAATGTGATAAATCGCCACATGAGTTTCCTGCACGCGATGAATGCTGTCGCTTCGCACCACGAGGCAATGATCGACAGCGGCGCTGGTGGACATGCGTCCGCCATCGTGACCCGACAGTCCGATGGTCAGCAGGCCCATCTCTTTCGCCTTCGTAAAGGCAGTCAGCAGGTTTTCGGAGTTTCCGCTGGTCGACACGCCGATCAGCGCATCGCCACGCCGGCCTTGCGCCACCAGTTGCCGAACGAAAATATGGCTGAAGCCGACATCGTTGCCGACCGCGGTCATCATGGCGACGTCGGCCACCAGATTGATCGCGGTGAGCGCCGGCCGGCCCGTGGTCACCGGATGCAGAAACTCGACGGCAATATGCGCGGCATCGCAGCTCGACCCGCCATTGCCCATCGTGAAGAGCCGGCCGTCGCGGCGGTACATGTCGGCTACCGCATGAGCGATCCGTACCACCGCCGGACCGTTTTCGTCGAAGAAACGTCGTTTGGTGTCAACGCTGTCCTGTGCTTTCAAACGCACGGATTCAAGTAATGCCGCGTCGAGTTTGTCCACGTCCTGGCGAGCGCCGTGCAGGAACGGATACAACGCCTGCAGCGATTCATGTTCGGGCATATCGGTCTCCGTTGGCTTCCGATCGCGCACTCATGGCGCACTGCGCAGTTCATCGCGCAGCTCATCCATGTCAGCCATGTCGTCCATCTCGCCCTGCGCGACGCCCAGTTCGTGCAATAACGCGAGCGTGCGCGCGGCTTCCTGCTCGTCGAGCCGGCTCATCGCGAAGCCCACGTGCACCAAGACCCATTCGCCGATGCACGCGCTCGCCGGCCGCCCCTCGTCGATCACGAAGGCGATGTTGATCACGCGCCGCACACCGCCGACGTTCACGAGCGCGAGATCGTTCGCCGCGTCAGTCACTTCGACGATTTGTCCCGGGATGCCCAAACACATGGTGTTCTCCCCTTAACCCGCTTTTGCGCCGCTATTTCTGCATCACCGCCTCTGTACCGCTACTTCCGCACTGCTACCGCTGCGCCACGTTCACATGCCATTGCATTGCTGCGCCGCCGCGACGACCGCCTGCCCTAGCGACAAACCACCGTCGTTGGCGGGTACCTGCCGATGCGTCAGCACACGAAAACCCGCTGCGCCGAGCCGCCCGGCGACCTGTTCGAACAGAATACGATTCTGAAAAACACCGCCCGACAGCGCGACACTCCGCGCATCAACCGGTCCTGTCAGCAGATCGGCCAGACATTCGACCATCCGCACGATCGCGATGGCCAGCCCCTTGTGAAACCGCGCCGCGACCACCGGCATGGACGTGCCGCGCAACAGATCGCCGAGCAAGGCCTCCCACATCGGCCGAGGCTCGATGCAACGCAAGCCGTCCGGCGTGGTGCTGACGATTTCGAACGGATACGCGTGGACGTCGCTGTCGTTTCTCAACGCCTGCAGATCAACCAGCGCCTCAAGCTCGATAGCGGCCTGCCCTTCGTAAAGCACACGCTCCCGGCACACGCCGAGCGTGGCCGCCACGGCATCGAACAGGCGGCCCGCGGAGCTTGCCAGCGGACTATTGACGCGTTGCGCGATCATCGTATCGAGCGCGGCGCGCGGACGGCGGCTCAGGAACTGCTGCACGTCGAGTCCGCCGTATTGCCGCGTAAAGCCGTGCCAATCGAATGCCGCCATGAGATGCGCGTAAGCGTTGCGCCACGGTTCTTCGATGGCGCGGGTACCACCGGGCATCGCAACCGGTTTGAATCTGCCGAGACGCGTGAAGCCGCGGTAATCCGCCAGCATGAATTCCCCGCCCCACAGCGTGCCGTCGTCGCCAAAACCAAGACCGTCGAGGGCGATACCGAGCATCGGCAGCGCATCGAGCGCAACGCCGTTCTCGGCCATGCACGCGGCGAGATGCGCGTGATGATGCTGCACCTCGACCACGGGGACCTGCCACGTTTGCGCGAGGTCGTAGCCGATCTTGCGCGACAGATACTCGGGATGAAGATCGAGCGCCACCGCCTGTGGCTCATGGTCGAACAGGCGCAGATACTGCGCCACCGAGCGGCGATAGTCCGCATAGGACAACGCGTCTTCCAGATCGCCGAGATGGTGCGAGACGATCGCCTGTGCGTCGCGCGCAAGGCAGAAGGTGTTTTTGAGCTCGCCGCCCATCGCCAGCACCGCCGGCGTTTGCGCGAAACCCTCCGGCAACAGCAACGGCGCCGGTGCATAGCCCCGTGCGCGCCGCAGCACGCGCGGTTCGCCCTGCACCACGCGCGCCACCGAATCGTCGACCCGGCGTGCGATGTCGCGATCGTGCATCAGGAAAACATCGGCGATGCGGCCGAGCCGCGCGCGGGCATCCGCGTTGTCGATGCACGGGGGCTCGTCGCTGGTGTTACCGCTCGTCAAGACGAGCGCTGAGTCGATCGACTCCATCAGCAAACGGTGCAGCGGCGTAGACGGCAGCATGAAGCCGAGCGTGCCGACACCCGGCGCGACGCTCGGCGCGACGCACTCCGCCCCGTCAGCACGCAAGATGACGATCGGTCCGGCCGCGCTATGCAGCAGGGCGAGTTCGGTTGGGTCGGGCGTGCAATAGCGGCGTACTGCCTGCAGATCGCGCGCCATCAGCGCGAACGGTTTGCGCTCGCGCCGCTTCAATTTACGCAAACGCGCGACCGCGACTTCATCGCCGGCGTCGCAGGCGAGCTGAAAGCCCCCCAGTCCTTTGATCGCGACAATCGAGCCGTGCCGCAACAACAGGCTTGCCGCGCGACAGGGATCGTCACCATCGGCACGCGCGCCATACCGGCCTTCCAGCCAGACACGCGGGCCGCATACCGGACACGCGACCGGTTGCGCATGAAAACGCCGGTCGGCGGGATTCTCATACTCGGCACGGCACGCGTCGCACATGTCGAACGCGGCCATGGTCGTATTGGCGCGATCGTAGGGAATGGCCTGAACGATCGACAGACGTGGGCCGCAATGCGTGCAGTTCGTAAACGGATAACGGTAACGTCGGTTCGCCGGGTCGGCGATCTCCGCGGCACAGTCCGCGCAGATTACTGCGTCAGGTGTGACGCCCGTCTGCACCTGGCCGCTCACGCTCGCCACGATCCGGAAATCGCTGGCTTCGGCCGCTGCGCTCAGTTGATGCCGCTCGATGGCGTCGATCCGCGCGAGCGGCGGACACTCGGTGCTCAGGCTTTCGATGAAATGCTGCAGCGTCCACGCATCGCCCCACGCATGAATCAGCACACCGTCGCTATCGTTGCGCACGTCGCCGACCACGCCGCATGCATGCGCGAGCCGCCACACGGTCGGCCGGAAGCCGACACCTTGCACCAGTCCGCGCACGCGGATTTCCTCGCCGACTGCCCCGGGGATCGCCGAACGTGGCGGCGAAGACCGTCCGGCAGGCTGTACATGTGTGCTCATCGCTAACTCCCTGGCTGCTACCGCCTACATGTTGCGGATACGGATATAGCGCTTGATGTCCTTCATATTTGCCATCACGCCGACGATCAACGCAGGCAACAAGAGGTACTTCAGAAAGCCTTTCATGATGCCTCCCACTTCAGTTATCTCGCACCGTATCCGTGACGGTCTGCCGCCGGGTTGCTCAGTTGCTCAACCGTTCGAACGGTGCATGCGGACTGCAACTCAACCACCTGCCTGCCCGGCCGTTCAAGCCGCACGTGCGGACAAGCGCTCCATCCTCGCCATCACCAGCTTCACGGCCAGTTCGACCGCCGGCTCGACCGCCGCCGCCACCGCGCCGCTCAAAGCCATCCGTCCTTCCTCGCCATTCTCGAACCCGAAGTCATGCGGCTCGCAACCCAGCACCACGATGTCCTCGCAACCGCCGCCCAGCATCCGCACCGTTTGCAGCACGTTGGCCGGATCCATTTCATGCGGCGACATCAGGATCGGCGCCGCATACGGATCGCCGGGTTCATCGCCGGCAGTGTCTTCAACAGACGGCTCAATCACATACAACGTGCCCGGCGCACCGCCGCGCTGCGTCGTATCGATCAGAATCGCGCTGTCCACGCCATCGAGCAGCGCATAGCACAGGTCGATGCCGCGAATCCCGAAGTCCGCGACGCTCACGCCTCCGCCGAACGCCGGCAGCTCACCGGCCGCCAGTTTCTCCCGCAGTCGGCGCACCACTTCGACGCCGAAGCCGTCGTCGCCGAGAAACACATTGCCGAGGCCCGCCACCAGAATCGCGCTCACGCATGGCCTCCTTTGCGACTGGACGGACCAGATGAGCTGGACGCATCGACCAGCGGCACGATCTCGTCGGGGCCGAAGAAGAAGCGATGGCCGGGCATGCGCTGCATGCCGAGGTCCTTGCCGGGATCGTCGTCGACTGTGACGGCAACGTGTACGTGATCGTCGAAATCGCGCTCGATCGATTCAATCGTCGCAATCATGCCGCTCAGTGCGATATCGAAGATGTCCGCGCGGCCACGTGGGCGCAAGCGCACCTGGTCGCCGATCCGAATCTCCACGCCCGCCACCCGCACGCACGCGAGATGCGGGCGCGCGTCGAGCTCCGCCCAGGGCGACACCGGCATGGCGGCAGCTTCCAGCGGCGAGAATGCGCCCACGCTTGCCGCGTCGAGCGCGCGCACCTGGCGCAAGGTTCCGTGCAGCTTCTCCATCTGCTCGGCGCCGAGACTTTCGGTACGTGCAAGCAACGCGCGCGCGCGCTCGTCCGTGGCGATCATTTCGCGCTTTTCGTCGTCGGTCATGGTGAGAATGCGCAGCGTGAGGATCTCGTCGATCTCCGTAGAATCGAATAGATCGCCCGCGCTTTCGGGCGCGATCTGCGGGAAGTCGTAAAGAATGATCGGCGAGGCGAGCATCGTGTCGGGCTGTTGTTCGTCGCCCACGAGGACAGGCCATACGCCGATATTGCGGCTCGCGGCGACAGCCGCCGCCAGTTCCGCGGGCGGATCGATCGACGAGATCCACGTGCCGCCCTCGGTGGTCAGCACCGTGTGACACGACACCAGCGCGTACAGCGAAGCTGCATCGCGCTTCAGGCCGCCTGCATTGTCGAGTGGCGTCTCGTTGACGATACGCACCTTCAAACGATAAACCCCGGCCGCCACGCTAGCCGCACTCAGTTCGACGCGGCCTTGCAGCGAAGCGCGGGTGCGGCTAAGTGCGCCACGCAGTGTGCCTTGCCTGTCGGCGAGCGGTTCGAGCTCACGGGTAGCGTCGAACGAAAACGCAATCTGCAACGGTGCATCAAGCAATTCGCCAATGACCAGAACCGGCACGGCAATGTGTCGCTCGGCCGCTTCCTGCCATGGGGTATAGCGCCGTTCGTCGATATCCAGCACGGGCACGGTGCGCCAGACCGGCTCACCCGACTCCGGCCGCGCGGCGGCACCCTCCGCCACATCGAGCACCATCCGTTCGATTACCTGCAGAAAACCGGGTCGCACGACCACGCGGGTGCGCTTGTCGCCGCGCAGCAGACACTCGGTCTGCGTCACCCACGGATCGCTGCCGGATGCCTCGGCATAGACGCGCGGATACACACCGCCGAAGGTCCAGCGTTGCCGGTTCTTGACCGAGGTCGGCCGGTACGGATACAGCATGTAGCCTTCGTACAGCACCGCCTGAACCACACTCTCGACCGCGTTCACGATATGTCCTCCTCGACGCCGTCGAGCAGGCTCGACACTGCCTGCTCCCAGCTCGTGAGACCCCGCCTGCTTTTGTAACGCGAGAGGCGATCGAACACATCCCGGTGCAAACACAGCCAGGCACCGTTCGGGTAGTAGCGGGTCATCATGTCGCGCCATAGCGCAACGGGTAGCCGATAGGCCGCTTCCTTGTGCCACGGAATCGGCGCGGCCTGCAACGCACCGTCGGCTTCGCGATAAAACACCGTGCCGCTGAATTGCAGCATCACCGGAATCTCGCCTTCTTCAAGGCCGTGAAAATATTTGGTTGAGGCCACATTGAAATCGAAGCTGCACGGCACTGGCAAATCGAGCGTGCACTCGCCGGTGAACGGTGGTGCGATCGCTGTCGTATGGGCCCATAGCAGCGTGCGCAGCGTTTCGCCCCAGCGCGGTGGCGTGCCGAACAGGTCCTCGAGTCCGTATTGCTCGGCGGGCGCGTAGCGGCGCCTGGTCGCTTCGATCTGGATCTGGCATTGCAGGGTAATGCTGGCGATCTCTTCCTGCACCGGTGTATTGGCAATATGCAGCCTGAACGTCAGCAGCGGCGCTGCGGCGAACGGCACGACTTCCGCCGACTCGACAGTGAATCCGAGATCAGGCATGGAGCAAGCCCTCCGGCACCCGGCCATGAGTCTTCAGCGCGGCGAAGAAACGATGAATCGCATCCCACGCCTCCCGGCCGCCAGACAGTCCGCGCCAGCGTGCGCGAATCACACCAGTCAGCGCGTAACACTGGTCGATCGGCACGCGGTAATAATCGCGCGCGCCTTCGCTGCGATTGACCAGCAGCGCTTCGACGTCGGGTTGCAATTGCGCAAGCAACGGATTCTCGGCGACCAGTTCGTCCCACGCTTGCAACGCCAGTAGCGACTGGGTGCCACCGGCCGGCCCGGGATAAAGCGCGACGACACGCTGTGCCTGGCTGTCATGAAAGAAGAAAGCGATATCGATGGGAATCGCCAACGCATCCCATTGCGCATCGCTCATGCGGAAGCCGTCGAGATAATGCGCGTCGCGTGGCACCGGACGATAGCGCGCATTCTGCTGGCTGCCGAACAGCAGCGCGCACGCACGGCAACAGCAATAGAGCTGTCGTTTGGCAGTTTCGAACAGATGGGGGTGGTCGGACAGAATCGGCAGGCCACACAACTCGCACTGCATGTCGTCGGCCTTGCGCACGAAATGGCGCAGCCGCGCGACCCAGCCGCGTGTCGTGGCGGCGGGGGTCATTGCGCGCCGGCCTCGGTCCGGCCTGCTACCTCGCTTGGTACCTGGTTTGCTCCATCACTTGCTGCCTGTGTGTGATGCGGCACAAAGCGCAGTTCATGCACGTTAACGTCCGGCAGACCCGCGATCTCGACGCGCATCGCTTCTGGCGCCGCTTCGAAAATCGAGCGTTCGATTTCCTGCTGCAATTCGCCCACTGAGTTGTGCTTGCCCTGCAGCCGGCCGGCTACGCGCACACGCACGGCTTCTTCCGCGGCGTCGAGCAGTTCGATCTGGATGCCCTGGGCGCCGAGCAACGGCCGCATCTTGTCGACCGCATGCGACACACGCGTCGGCAGGTCCTGCGGATGCAAGCCGTGCAACAGCAGCAACGCCGACACGCCGGCGTCGCGCTCGAACGCTTGGACCATGGCGTCGTCCATCGCGCCCGCGTCCGCCACGATCTCCATCAGTCGTGCGAGCCCGTTCGTGTGCAGATCGAGGACAACCTGCAACAGTTCTTTGGCAGGCTCACGCGCGCGCGGGTCGTCGAGCGCCTCCAGCGCTGCAATCAGTTCGTCGATGCGGCGTTGCTGGGCGGCGACCGCGCTCTCGTGGCTCACTTGAGCGCTCCCTGCATCACGCCGAAGGTCGGTGAGTGCGACGTATCGATCGTCTTGCCATTGCCGACGTACATATGCACGCCGCACGGCAGACAGGGGTCGAAGCTGCGCACCGCGCGCATGATGTCGATGCCCTTGAACTTGTCCGGCCCGTTCTCTTCGAAGATCGGCGTGTTCTGTACCGCGTCTTCATAGGGCCCAGGCGTGCCGTAGATATCGCGCGGATTGGCGTTCCACGGCGTAGGCGGATACGGGTGATAGTTGGCGATCTTGCCGTCGCGGATCACGAGGTGATGCGAGAGCACGCCGCGCACCGCTTCATGGAAGCCGCAGCCAATGCCCTCCTCCGGCACCGTGAAGTCGCTGAACGTGCGGGTGCGGCCCGCGTGCAATTCGGCCAGCGCCTGCTCGGCAAAATACAAGGCCGCAGCCGCTGAATACGCCTGAAAATACGTGCGGGCGCGATCGCGTTCGATCGCGTTGCTCCACTTCGGAATCTTCCATTCAAATTCGACTTCGGGCTTGAGCGCGGTCTTCGGCAGATAGATCTTCACGCTCTGGCCGGTCGCCTTGATGTAACCGATATCGACCAGCCCCGCCAACGCCGTCGCCCACAAGCGTGCGATCGGTCCACCGCCGGTATCGAGCGCGAGATGATCGCCCGTGCGCTTGTCGAACCAGCGCGGTGACATCACCCACGTGTAGTTGCCGTCGAATTTGCGCTTCTGCGGACGCGGCAGCGTGGTCTGATTCCAGGGATGCTTGCGGTCGACCGGATTGCCGAGCGGATCTTGCTTGACGAAGGTTTCTTCGTGGTCCCAGTCGTCGTAATAGGAACTGCCCAGCAGGATGCGGATGTTCAGGTTGATATCGACGAGGTCGGTCGTCACCAGTTCGCCGTCCACCACCACGCCGGGCGTGACGAACATGCCACGGCCCCATTGCGTCATCGTCTTATAGCTGTAGTCGCACACGTTCGGGTCCTGGAACGAGCCCCAGCAACCGAGCAGAATGCGACGGCGGCCGACTTCTTCGTAACCCGGCAACGCTTCATAGAAGAAGTCGAACAGATCGTCATGCAGCGGCACGACTTTCTTCATGAACTCGACGTACCTCATCAGACGCGTGATGTAATCCGTGAACAGCTGAATGGTCGGCACCGTACCCACGCCGCCGGGATAGAGCGTCGACGGATGCACGTGGCGTCCTTCCATGAGGCAGAACATCTCGCGCGTATAGCGGCTGACCATCAAGGTCTCGCGATAGAACTCACCCGTGAACGGATTGAGTGCGGTCATGATGTCCGCGATGGTTTTATAGCCGTGCTTGTCCGCATGGGGCGCGGGCGTTTTCTGTGCCTTGTCCCACACGCCGGGATTGGTCTCCTTGACCATCCTCTCGCAGAAATCCACCCCCACCAGGTTGTCCTGGAAGATGTTGTGGTCGAACATGTATTCGGCCGCTTCGCCCAGATTGACGATCCACTCGGCAATCGCCGGCGGCTTCACGCCGTACGCCATGTTCTGCGCGTACACGGAACAGGTTGCGTGATTATCGCCACAGATCCCGCAGATGCGACTCGTGATGAAGTGCGCGTCGCGCGGGTCTTTGCCCTTCATGAAAATGCTGTAGCCACGAAAGATCGACGACGTGCTGTAACACTCCGCCACGCGGCGGTTCGCAAAATCGATCTTGGTGTAAATGCCCAGACTGCCGACGATCCGTGTAATCGGATCCCAGTTCATTTCGACCAGCTTGCCCGGCGCTGCCTGGGTGCTTGCGGTCGCTTCAGGTGCGGTACTAACGGCCATGACCTCCTCCCTGCTGACAAGTCGAATTCCGTCAACTACGCCGCCCGATCAGCGATCGTAGCCGGTCGTGAGTTTCGAACCGTTGTGACGCCATTTCGGCTCGTGGTTGAGCGTGTTGTTGGTCAGCTTGCGCAGGCTGCGAATCAGCGGACCATAGCTCTTGATCAGATTCGACGACAGCACCGCTCCCGGCGGCTCATCCATGAACGGCATGAACTTGTCGGGAAAGCCCGGCATCGTGCAGCCGATGCAGATGCCTCCCACATTCGGACAACCGCCAATGCCCGCCATCCAGCCGCGTTTGGGCACGTTGCACTGCACGACCGGTCCCCAGCAACCCAGCTTGACGATGCAATTCGGGCTGCCGTATTCGGTGGCGAAGATCGCCTGTTCGTATGAACCCGCGCGATCGCAACCGTCGTGAACGGTGCGCGTAAACAGCCACTTCGGCCGCAACGCTTCGTCGAGCGGAATCATCGGCGCGAGACCCGCCAACTGATAGAGCAGGTAGAGCAGCGTCTCCATGAAGTTATCCGGCTGTACCGGACAGCCTGGCACGTTGACGATCGGCAAACCCGCTTTCGACTTCCAGTCCCAGCCGAGATAATCGGCGAGGCCCATGCAGCCGGTCGGATTGCCTTCCATCGCGTGAATGCCGCCGTAGGTCGCGCAGGTGCCCGCGCCGACTACCGCCAGCGCGCGCGGCGCGAGCCGGTCGAGCCATTGCGGGATCGTGATCGGTTCCTGCGTATCGGGGTCGGTGCCTAATGCGGCCCAATATCCCTCGCGATTAATACGTTCGTTTGGAATCGAGCCTTCCATGACCAGCACGAAGTTCTCAAGCTCCCCGCGCGCGGCCTGGTGAAACGGCTTGAGAAACTCGTCGCCGTTTTCATACGCCAGTACGGGGTTATGTAAATGCACCTTCGGCAGGCCGGGAATCGCACCGAGAATGACATCCTCGATGCTTGGCTGAGTTGCCGCGGTAATCGATACCGAATCGCCGTCGCAGCCGAGGCCCGCGGTGATCCAGATGATGTGCACTTCCTTGAGAGCCGGCGCGTGCTGAGTCTTGCGCCCATAGGGGACGTTGTCTGCTTCTGCCATGATGTGTCTCTCCACTGCGAACCACGTTCTTTTTAGGTCAAGCAAAGATACGTGGCGAGTGCCGCACGGCAGTCACGTGTCCAGCAATCGATCGGTAATAATTCCGCACGATGCGGTTAAAAGGATCGGATTTGCTGCATGTATTGTTCGGGAAGGGTGCCCACCGTGATGAGCCCGAAAAACTTTTTTGAGTATAGTTCAGCGATATGAAATCACCCAGTTTCGTCACTTACTCACGAAACATGGCGCAGCGTATTGACACCGACCGGCGTGCCTTCTGCAATTCTCTGACTGATGATGTAGTAGAGCTTGCGCGTGACGTTGTCGATAGCCGCGATATGATCCGCGTCTACCGCATGCCTCAGACCAAATGAATAAGCGAGCAGGCTCAGGCCACGATCTGACGCGCATCCCGGCCGGCAAGGCGCCGGTTATGCCGGACATTTCACTTATACGCTGCGGACAGTAGACAATGCGTCATCCCGGCTATCGGCACGGAGTGTCCATGAAAGCGCCTCGCTCGCGTCCCCCGCATTTTCCCGGCGATCAATCGCATGCGGAGTGGCGCGATCACACCCTGCCTTACGTCATCGTGGCCGCGCTGATCGTGCTGATGGTCACGCTGATCGTCTGGCTGGTCGATCCGGCGCCGCCGAAAACCATCACGATGAGCGCGGGCCCGCACGACAGTTCGTTCTTTGTCGCCGCCGATCAGTACAAGAAGATTCTCGCGCACAACGGCATCACGCTGAACGTGTTGGAGTCCGATGGCTCGGTGCAGAATCTGCGTCGTCTGCTGGACCCCAAACAGCATGTCGATCTCGCGCTCGTGCAAGGCGGCGTGGCCGATGGGCTCGATACGTCATCGCTGATGTCGCTCGGCAGCGTTTTCTATATTCCGGTGGTCGTGTTCTATCGCGGCACGGGCATCAACGAGCTTTCAGAACTGGAAGGTAAGCGGATTGCAATCGGCCGTGAAGGCAGCGGTACGCGCCTGCTGGCGCTCAAACTGCTGGAAGCAAACGGCATCGAACCGGGCGGCGACACCGTGCTGGTGCCGAGCGATGGCTTGCAGGCCGCCACACAACTCGTGGCCGGCGACGTCGACGCGGCGATCCTGAACGGCGACTCGGCCACGCGCGGCTTGATGCTGAGGCTCCTGAGAGTGCCGGGCATCTCCGTGATGGATTTCGACGAAGCCAGCGCCTATACGCGCCGCTTTCCCTATCTCGACGAGATCGACCTGCCGCCCGGCGTGCTGGATCTCAAGCGCAGAATTCCGCCCGTCACCGTCCATCTGATCAGCCCGACGGTCGAACTCGTGGCCCGGACCAATCTGCATCCGGCGATTTCCGACTTATTGATTGAGGCCGCGCAGGAGGTGCACGGCATGCCCGGGCTGTTGCAGCACGCGGGGGAATTCCCGAGTCCGGTCGCCCATGAGTATCAGATCAGCGAAGACGCACAGCGCTACTACAAGACCGGCAAGAGTTTTCTATACCGCACGCTGCCGTTCTGGCTTGCGAGCATCGGCGACCGCACGCTCGTTCTGTTGCTACCGATGGCAGTGCTGCTGTTTCCGGCGATGCGCCTGATTCCGGCACTGTACCGGTGGCGCGTGCGCTCGCGCATCTACCGCTATTACGGTGCGCTGATTGCAATTGAACGCGGCGCACTCGCCGACTCGAGCGACGCGGAGCGCAAGCAGCTTTTCGCGGAACTCGATCAAATCGAGGCGTCGCTTAACCGTTTGCGAATGCCCCTTGCATATGCCGACGCGTTCTATGTGCTGCGCGAGCACGTCGGCTTCGTGCGCGGCCGGCTGGCGGCGGCGCACGGCAGCCACCCCTAGGCGGGGGCGGCAGGTCTCGTTACGCTTCGGCAGTGGCCGACGGTGCTGACGGCGGCGTTGTCGACGGCGTGGCCGACTCAGCGGCCGGGGTGTCCGTCGAGGCGGCCTGCGGCTCGTTCGCTGCGTCACCTTGCGAGCTGGCCGCTGCTTGCGCTGCGGCATCGGCCGAAGCGACCGCGGTGCCCGAATCCGACGAAGCGCCCGAAGCATTGGCGGACGCCTCCGCCGCCGAAGCTGCTGCTTTCGCTGCGCCCCTGCCCGCGCGATGCGCCTGCAGGCGTTGTGCGCCTGCCGCTTCCTGCGCGGTGACCTTGCCTGCTTCGCCGCCCGTCAGATCGACGCGCGCGGCGCCTTCGACCAGGCATTTCCAGTAGCGGCTGCCACGGCACCAGGTCTTGATCGCATCGCGCAGCTCGGCTTCGTTCAGCGACAGCTCCTTCGCGTGAACCACGAGGTCCTCGAAGATGCCGACCTTCAGCGGCAGCTTGGGCGCCGGATTTTTCGGGAACGCGTTCGGGAAGCGCTTTTGCAGCCTGCCGATCGATTTCACCACCGGGTCCACGGGCCGTGCGTCGGCCGCGGGCTTGGCGTTGGGCGCGGGCCTGGCGTCGGCTGCGGGCCTAGAGTCGGCCGCTGGCTTTTGAGCGGGCGCGCCACGTCGCGGCGGCGACGGCTTGCGCGCAGGCTTCGCACCGGGCTTGGCGACAGGCTTGGCCGCAGGCGCAGCTTCGGCGCGTGCGGCCGCCAGTTGCTTCTTCAATTCAGCGAGTTGTTCGAAACCCATAGCGCACAATCGATCGAGAAAGACAGGATTGTAGCAGCGTGTTGAAACGCGCTCATGGCGGGGTGCGATGTGCCGCATGACGGCGGCGGTGAAAGTTCCCTTGTGGCACGATTAAATTCGAGGTTTTTCCTGCTATGTACCCCGCTTTCGCGTTTTATGGGTCTCAGGTAAATCCGGTATTTTTTTGCGATTTTCGAAGGATGAGGGTGTTGATTGTTGTTTTTTTTGCCTGCTCGGCGCTATCTGCCTGTTTGCCTGCGGTGTTGGGCTTTGCTTTAGTTTTTTTGCCTGCTCGGCGCTTGTTTCTGTTTGCCTACGGCGTTGGCCTTTCCTTGATTTGATATTGGATTATTAGCGTCGCCCCTGTGCGGGACGGGCACCTACTTTTCTTTGCCTGCCGCAAAGAAAAGTAGGCAAAAGAAAGCGGCTCAAACCGCAAATTTTTAAGCGGGTCCCCCGCGCAGCCACGGTAGTGGTGCATCTGGAATCCGTGCCCTCGCACATTCGGCGTTGGCGACAAAGCGCTCATCAGCTCCCACTCCGCACTGCGTGCGTCGCGGATGGGTCTGCCAGGGAAACCAGGGGCTTCGTTCGGGGGCGGTGGGGGCCATCGGCTTCGCCTCGGCGAAGCGCCTCTGCAATCATGCGCGAACCCCTACTTCGAATGAAATGTCGGCTGCGTGGCAGCTTTAGCCGCAGGCCCCGGCCCCAGTTGCGGTGGCAGATTTGGTCGCGGTGGCGATGCAACGGCGAGCCGCAGCGTTGAGCGAAGCGCGAACACTAAACCGCTGCGGGCGGTTTTAGGAAGTGGGTTTCGGCGCGCGCAGCGCCGCCGGAAGTATGACTGCCTTGTCACTGGCGCCGAATGTGCGAGAACACAGATTCCAGATGCACCACTGCCCCCTCCAAGCCAGGGGACCCGCTTAAGAATTAGCGGTGTGAGCCGCTTTCTTTTGCCTGGCACAGGGGCAACGCTAATAGACCAATAACAAATCAAGGAAAGGCCAACGCCGCAGGCAAACAGACGAACAAGCGCCGAGCAGGCAAACAGATCAAGGAAAGGCCAACGCCGCAGGCATACAGAAACAAACGCCGAGCAGGCAAAAACCCCAATTTTAAATAGCCTGCTTCTTCATCAACACCTTCAACACCACAGGCAAAAGCAACAACACCAACGGCAACTGCACAATCAACCCAGAAATAATGGCAACCGCCAAAGGCTGCTGCATAGCCGCCCCCTGCCCAAGGGCAAACGCAAGCGGCAGCAACGCCAAAATAGCCGCCCACTATTAGCAATCCCAACAACATAATCGTTATGCACGATCCCGGCCCGATCCAGTCTCGCCCGCACCCGTGAGATCCACGGCCGCAACCACAGCGGCGCGCCAACTTCAAACGGCAAACGCATCGCCCGCATCCCATACTCGCGGCCAATCTCCAGGATCAATCCAAGCACCGTCGGATGCAAATGAAAATGCTTGTGCGTATTGACGTGATCGAGCGTCAACCCCGTCCTCGCAAAAGCCTCGAACTGCGCGCGAATCTCGCGCGCCAGCTGTTTGCGAACATGCGGCAAAAAGAAAAACCGCACCCCGTCCCGCACCATGTTGTCGCCAAAGCGGCCATGCTCGTCGAGCAACGCAGAAATCCCGGCGCGCGGCGTGACCGCGTCGCCGTCAGCAAGCACCAGATGCAGGCCGACCCGCAACTCCGGCAGTGCGCGAGCACGCGCCACCGCATCACCCGCGGCAGGTGCACCGATCATCAGGCTCGCGGCCGTCAAGACGCCGTGCCGGTGCGCCTGCTCGACCGCCAGATTCACCCGTGAATGCAGGCCGAAATCGTCGGCAGTGACGATCAGCCCACGTGGCTTAGCCGCCATCCGAAGTCTCCATCACACGCAGCGTCGCATCACGCGTAGTCGACGCAGAGGCCACGACCGGCACGCGCGCGCCACGCCACATCACATGCGAGCCGAACGCGCCGGCGAGCCATTGGAACGCCAGCAACGTATCGCGCAACGGCACGAGCGGCAAGTCGCGCCAGAAAGTGCGTTCATGACGCGCGGCACGCAGATGCAGCAGCATGCGCGCGGCAAAACCCGCCGCCGTACTGGCGCCGCTCGCTAGCACCGCCCACAGATGCACGCCGTCGAAGGGACCGTTGACGAGACCGGCGGTGAGCCATGCGCCGGCAATGAGCCACGGCGTCGGGAACGTGATGATCAAAGACGCGAAGCCAAGCGGGTTCACCGAGCGGATCGTGCGCAACCAGCGCGTCTCACGCTGCCACAAAGCTGAAAAGGTCGGCTCGATGACGTCGGTGGCCACCATCACGCGCGAAAGCACCGTGCTAAGCCCGAGCGCCCGCACGTGTTCGGCGAGCCAGTAATCATCCGCGAGACAGTCTTTCAACGCGTCGAAACCGCCAATACGCTCGAGCGTCGCACGGCGCAAAGCCAGGGTCGCGCCGAAACCGAAGCGGCGCGAGCCCGTCGCATGCGCGACGCGCACCGACGGGGCGAACCATTCGTTGATGAACAACGCGCCCACCCGCGGCCAGAAACCGCCGACGCTATGCGCCACGTAGAGACAGGTCACCACCCCCACGTGCGGATCGGCGAGCGGCGCTGCTACGCTGTCGAGGTAATCGGCTTCGACCGCGATGTCGCTATCGGCGATCACGATCACGTCATGGCGCGCCCGCGCCGCCATGTTGATCAGATTACTGACCTTGAGATTGCTGCCATGCACGCGCGTATCGATCGCAAGCTCGATGTCGTGCCTCGGGTAGGCAGCCTGCAAACGGCGCACCACCGCAATCGCCGGATCGTCCGGCGAAGACACGCCCAGCACGAGCTGGAAATTCCCGTGGCGCTGGTCGCAGAAGGTTCTGAGATTCTCGTAGAGACGCGGCTCGGCGCCGCACAGCGGCTTGAGCACGCTGACGCCGACACCGACAAAAGGCGCCAGAACATCTGAAGCGCTGCCGGCGGCATTCGCAGCCGCTGCCGCGCTCGCTGCCCTCCCGCGGCGCGCCGCGAAGAACGGCATCGCCACCGCCGCCAGCATCGCATAGAGCGAAGCCGGGACGCAGCCGGATAACAGGATCCATTGGCATGCCGTCAATGTGTGCGCTGCCATCGCCTGCGTCCGTCAGTGCCCGGCCAGCACGAACGGTCTGCCCGTAAAGCGGAGATGAAGAACCACGAACCAGCGCTGCGGACAATCCGCTTCAATCAGAACGGGCCGGCCGGCATGCGTGGCGTGCCGGCCCTGAATAGCGAGGTCGAACGCGGCGTGCGCGATCTGCCGCATCACGAGGACGCCACTCACGATCAGCGCGAGCGCAAGGAGCTGAAAGCTTGTGGAACTGAAGAAGACCTGTTGGGAAACCGGTAAGACCAGCAGTGCCAGCAATGCAAGCACTTCGGTCCCCATGGCCGTAAGCGAAGCCGCCATCAGATGGGCTCGCAACATGTCGACGGTGAGTGGCTTCATGGCGTGATCTCGTGGCCTGAAGAAACGCACGGCGACGTGTAGCGGCGCGGTTTGCGGGACAATGCGCTGGCAAAAGCGCCGGCAAAAAGCGCCAGCATAAGCGCCGGCCGTACATTCGATCGATGTGCTTACGATTAAGTTGCGATGTTCTGACAACTCGACGTAGTTTCGCGTGCTCGTGTTGGCCATGCGACAGTAACTGGCAGTAACCAATTCACGGGCGATAGTAGCGATTCTAGCTGAAGGAAACCTTAAGGAAAAAAGAGGTATAAAGCGTGTCAGGAACATGACCGTTACACTCCAGGTATGCGGCTTGGCGCTTACTTAAAAGCTGTCACCACGATGCAATGGACATATCGAATGGAATCTCTCCCCCTATGCGCGTACTCCTCGTAGAAGACGACGACCTGATCGGCTGCGGCATCGAAGCGGGACTGCGTCAGGCCGGTTTCACGGTCGATTGGGCACGCGATGGCCACAAGGCCAGCCTCGCGCTCGATACTACCGCCTATGCGCTGGTCTTGCTCGATCTCGGCTTACCCAAGGTATCGGGTATGGAACTGCTGAAACGGCTGCGCGACGCCGGCAAGGACGTGCCGGTACTCGTGCTGACAGCGAGAGACACGGTGGTGGACCGCGTCGGCGGCCTGGAAGCCGGCGCCGACGACTACCTCGGCAAGCCCTTCGACCTGACCGAGCTGATTGCGCGTTGCCGGGCCTTGCTGCGTCGCGCGCAAGGGCGCAGCGTCGAAGTGATCCGCTACCAGGATCTGACGGTCAATCCCGCCGCGCAAACCGTCGAAGTCGGCAATACTCGCGTGCCCCTCACCTCGCGCGAATGGGCGATCCTGATGCAGTTGCTGACCAATCAAGGCATTCCCCAGTCGCGCTCGCGCCTCGAAGAAAGTTTGTATGGATGGCAGGAAGAAATCGAAAGTAATGCGATCGAGGTCCATGTGTCGAATCTGCGCAAAAAACTCGGCGCCAAGCTGATCAGAACAGTGCGCAATATTGGCTACGTGGTAGAGAAAGCGTAATGTCGGCATCGATACGCCGCCGGCTGGTGCTGCTGGTCCTGACCAGCATCGTGCTGATCTGGGGCATCGCGCTGATATCGAGCTATCGTCAGGCCAAGCGCGAAGTCGGCGAATGGGAAGAGGCGCGCCTCGCGGAGCTCACGCAAATCCTCGCGCTGCTCGATCAGCGCAACCTGACCACCCTGGCCAATGCGCGCATTGATGTGCGCGAAGAAGAAGAAGGCGGCGAAGCCGGCGCGAACAACAGCGACGACGACGACGCCTTGCCACGCGACGCGCTATTCCAGGTGCGCAGCGCGAACGGCGACGTGCTGGCCGGCAGCCCGCAATTGCGCGTGCTCAAAGCGTGGGATCTCCCCGTCCCCTCCGCAAGCGGCACGCAAGACATCATATTGGGCGGTCAACTGTGGCATTCATTCACCTTGCGCGATACCGCGCTGGGCCACACGGTGCGCGTGTTCGAACCGGCCAACACGCGCAGCGATCTGGTGAGCGGTGTGGCGAGCCGGATCGCCCGCCCCACCCTGTTCGCACTGCCGGTGCTGGCGCTGCTGGTGTGGTTGAGCATCGGCTGGAGTCTGGCGCCGCTCAAGGTGCTCTCCGGCGCTATTCGAGCGCGTGATATCAACCGGCTAGAACCGGTCGATATCGGCCGGGCGCCGACCGAGGTGCGGCCGCTCGTCGACGCGATCAATCTGGTGCTGTCGCGCCTGCGGCACTCCATCGAGCGCGAACGCGCGTTTACCGCCGACGCCGCCCATGAACTGAAAACGCCGCTTGCAGCGATCAAGGTGCAGGCTCAGGTCGCGCTGGCCGAACCGGACACGGCGTTACAGCGCCTGGCGATGGAACGCGTGGTGCAAGGCGTCGATCGCAGCGCGCGCCTCGCGGAGCAGTTGCTGCTGCTCGCGCGTCTGGACGTGCAGGAAAAACTCTCCACCGCGCCGCTCAAGCCCGCGGCGGTGGCGAAAGACGCGCTGCTTGCCAACGAACGCAATGCGCAGCAGAAGGACATTCGCGTGACGCTCACCGGCGACATGCGCGCCGAGATCAATGCGGAACCCGTACTCATTGGCATCCTGCTCGACAACCTGCTGGATAACGCAATCAAGTATGGACGCTCGGGCGGTTGCATCGAAGTGGCGGTGCAGTCTGAGTTCGGCCGGGTGCAGCTTACTGTGCGGGACGATGGCCCAGGCGTCGCGCCCAGCGATCTCGCGTGCCTGACGAACCGGTTTTTCCGAGCGACGGGCAACCATGCCACCGGCAGCGGGTTGGGCCTCTCGATCGTCGCGCGGATCGCGGAGCATTTCGGTGCGAGCCTGCGTCTCGGCGCGGGGATCGGCGAGCGCGGCCTCGCGGTGGAAGTGTCGTTTCCTGCTTATGCGGAAGCGGAGTGAGGGGGTTGCCGAGGGTGTCTATGGGGGCGCCGGTACGGCGATCGCGGGACCGGGCGACCGAGGGACGTATCCCGCGCTCATAGCGTACTAGCGCTGGCTTGCTTCGCCCACGACCGTTCGCCCTGCCCGTTCCGCCCGCTCTGCCCGTTTAGGTTCGCGATTCGACGACTCGGCAAACTGCCACGCAATCAGTCCGGGCACGAAGATCACCAGATCGCGAATGCGCCGCGCGCCGGCGAGCGCGAGGCAGATGGAAGGATCGAGACCCAGCGCGCCGCCGATCAGAATAAAACCGCCCTCCTGCACCCCCAGACCGCCCGGCACAAAGAAGGCCGCACTGCTGATCGCCTGGATCAGCGATTCGATCACCACCGCTTCGACCAGCGTGACGTGAACGCCGAGAAAGTACAGCGCGAGCCAGATCTCCAGCGACGTCAGGAAGCACTGCAGGGGTTGCCAGAAAAACAGATAGCGCAGTATCACGCCGCGCCGGCGCCAGATCAGTTTGATGGCCTGGTCGATCTGAGCCGATTGTCCGACGAGCGCGGCGAGCTTGCCGCTCGTCATCCGATTCAGCATGCGCGTGATGCGCTCGAACGGACTGGCATGCTGCACGAGCGCGAACAGCACCAGCAGCGGCGTCAGCACCACCACGCCCCACGCCAGTTGCCCGGCGAGCCGCAGCGTGTCGGAGTGCGCATGCGCGAACAGAAAACCGATGCCGACCATCGTGAACAGCAACTGGCTGATCACCGTGAGCTGCATATCGACGATGATGCTGCCGACCGCCGTAGACGGCCGCACGCCCCAGCGCTTGAGCATCCGGAACGACACCACCTCGCCGCCGATACGCGCCACCGGCAACATGCAATTGACGGATTCGCGCACCCAGACCAGATGCAGCATATTGGCAATGCTGGGCCGGTTCGCGCCGCGAATCAGCGAGCGCCAGTCGCAGGCATTGGCGAGCATCGGCAACACGTGCGCGATCGCCGCCAGAAGAAGGCCGGCACCCGCGGCGCGCAGTGCGCCGAGCACGGCGCCGGGATTGTCCTGCCAGACCAGCCACAATGACACCAGCAAGCCGGCAAGCGCGGCGACGCGGCCAAGATGCTTCATCACGCGGCCACCCTTCTCGCGCGCTTCAAGCCCGCTGCATTGTCCTCGCTAACCTCTGCCCGATACCCGCGCATCATTCCTTACCCAACCTGTTGTTCATCCGTCATGCCGTCCTGTGCCGCCGACAACAGGCCGTCGCCATCTACCTTGAAACTGAAACCGCGCCAGATCACGCGCGAGGACCAGAAGCTCGCCACAAAAATCGCAAACGATACGATATCCCATAACGGCAACAGCCACAGGTCGCGATGCGCCTGCTGCAACGCACGATCGGACAGCAGTTTAAGCATGAGCCGGGCGCATATGGCGACCAGGGCGAGCGGCAACGACCACAGCGCGCCGCCCGAGAAGGCGACGGCGAGCGTTGCGAAAGCGACCGGATGAATCAGCGCCGAGCCGAGATGACCCAGCGGATCGATGCTGCGAATGGTGCGGCTCCAGCGCAGTTCGTGCGCGATCAGTTGCGCCGCGCTCGATTCCACGCAGGCATGCGAAATCGTGAACGGGGGAATCACCACCTTCTCGCCGATCATGCGCACCGCTTCGCCGATTGCATGGTCCTCGGCCAGATGCTTCACGAACGGCGTGAATCCGCCGATTTTTTCGAGGGTATCGCGCCGCATCACGATGGTCTGCCCAAAGCAGGGACGCGCGAGACCCAGCGCAAGCCCCGTCACCACGCCGGGCAGGAATTGGTAGTTGGTCGCCTTGGCCGACATGCGCGGCCAGAAACCGGGGTCGGGCGCACCGCGATAGACGCAGGTGACGAGACCGACACCGGGCTTCTGCAATTCACCGATCACATTGCGCAGATAATCCGGCCCCACGCTCACATCGCTGTCAGCAAACACCAGCACGTCGTGCTGAGCCTGCGGCAGCATATTGAGGATGTTGCTGATCTTGCGGTTCGGACCGTACAGGCGCGCGTCGGCGACCACGGTGATGTCCGCTTCAGGATGCAACCGCCGCAGGTCGTCAACGGTTTGCAAGGCGGGGTCGGCTGAATCGTGCACGCCGAACAGGTATTGCACGGGACCCGGATAATCCTGCTGACAGAAACTCGAAAGGTTGGTGAGCAACGCCCACTCATTACCGTGCAACGGTTTGACAATCGTGACCGGCGGAAAGCTGGTCGGCTCGGACACCGCTCTCGCGAAGAACCGGCCGATCAGGGCGCCCGCCAGCACCGTGTAGGCGATGCCGAAAACCGCACTCGCCGCACACGCATAGGCAAGCGTGACGGCGAGCAGATGCAGGGCGCTCACGCTTGGTGGGCGCGCAAGAAGCGGAAGAATTCGACGCCTTCACGCAGGCGCCGTTTCATCATGTCCCAACTCGTGAGCATCTCGCGCAGAATTTCCCAGATCTTCGACGGGCGGAAATAGAAGCGCTTATAGAAGTTTTCGAGCTGGTGGTAAATCTCGTCACGCGACAGGTGCGGATAGCCGATCGCCGCCAGCTGCACCCCTGATTTGCTGACGAGGTTGATGACCTTGTTCTCTTCCAGCCAACCGTTCTCGACCGCCTGGTTGTAGAGCGTCGTGCCGGGATACGGCGCGGCGAGCGACACCTGGATCGTATGCGGATTGATTTCCTTCGCATACTCGATGGTCTTCTGGATCGTGTCCTGCGTCTCGCCGGGCAGCCCCAGAATGAACGTACCGTGAATCTTGATGCCGAGCTTGCGGCAATCTTCACTAAAGCGGCGCGCGATGTCGGTGCGCAGACCCTTCTTGATGTTCAGCAGAATCTGGTCGTCGCCGGACTCGTAGCCGACCAGCAGCAGGCGCAGGCCGTTTTCCTTCATGATCTTCAGCGTCGCGTACGGCACGTTCGCCTTCGCGTTGCAGGACCACGTCACACCCAGTTTGCCGAGGCCGCGGGCGATTTCCTCGACGCGCGGCTTGAAGTCGGTGAAGGTGTCGTCGTCGAACATGATCTCCTTGACTTCAGGCATGTTGTCGCGAATCCACTTCACTTCTTCGAGCACGTTCTCGGTCGAACGCGTGCGGTAGCGATGCCCGCCCACCGTTTGCGGCCACAGGCAGAACGTGCATTTCGAGCGGCAGCCGCGACCCGTGTAAATCGACACGTACGGGTGCTTCAGATAGCCGATGAAATAGTTGTCGATCTTCAGATCGCGCTTGTAGACGGGCGCCACGAACGGCAGCTCGTCCATGTTTTCCAGGATCGGGCGCGCTTCGTTGTGCTCGATCGAGCCGTCCGCGGCGCGATAGCTCAGGCCCTTGATCCCGGCAAACGGTTTGCCTTCGGCGACTTCCTGGCAGGTGAAGTCAAATTCTTCACGGCAGACGAAATCGATCGCCTCGCTGGCGGTCAGCGAATTGTGCGGATCGACCGCGACCTTCGCGCCAACCATGCCGATCAGCACCGAAGCCTTGCGCTTCTTCAGGTCTTCGGCAAACAGGGCGTCGGTGGGAAAGGACGGAGTGCTGGTGTGGATGATCACCAGGTCGTATTGCTGCGCAATATCGAGCGATGCTTCGACGGACAGGCCGTCAGCGGGGGCGTCGAGTACACGGCTATCGGGGACAAGTGCCGCGGGCTGCGCGAGCCACGTCGGATACCAGAACGAACGCACTTCGCGTTTTGCCTGGTAGCGCGAACCCGCGCCACCGTCGAAGCCGTCGTACGACGGCGCCTGCAAGAACAGGGTTTTCATGGATGCTCCAGCAAGCCTTTGATCGGCGCTTTCAGTTTTCTGTCGGAAAACTCTGGGAACTATTGCCCGCAGGGATGCGCGGGCACAGCGAATCGCGCAAATACTACGGAGCAAAGCTGAAGGAAACCTTAAGGAAAATAACACAGGCCGTGCTGTTCCACACGGTTAATACACCTAGGCTTCGCCTCGCCTGCGCTTCCGTCATTTATAGGCGAAACATATGACAATCGTGGTGCCGTTACCGGTATTGCACGAAAAAATCGTCCAATCCGCGCGCCTGCGCGCGCGGATCAGTCACCGCTTTTACACCGGCTTGATATCCGCCGCCTGCTTGCCCTTCGGTCCTTGCTTGATTTCAAAGCTGACCTTCTGGTTTTCCTGCAGCGATTTGAAACCTTCGCTGCGAATTTCCGAGAAATGGGCAAACAGATCTTCGCCACCGTCGTCCGGTGTGATAAAGCCAAAACCCTTCGCGTCATTGAACCACTTCACTGTACCGGTTGGCATGTCGATTCCTCGCTTGCACCTTGGTTGATTGGGTTGCGTTCACCGTCTTTCGCCGGTTCCTGCTACTGCTGCTTGACTTTACGCCTGTTTGCGCGGCGGCGCTCAGGCAGATGTTTCTCCGCCGCGGCAACCGGGATAGCAAAGCCCGTGCCGCGCACCGCCCATGGGCGCGCCGCCGATGCGATCGCGTGCAATCAGATAAGATGTTTGCTATCGGCAGTCCATCCTTGGCCGCGCAGGTCCAGCCCAATGCATCATGACCGCGCGACCTATCGTTTTCCCCACTTACAGGAACCCAGCATGGCTACCTCGAGCTATACCGATACCCGACTTCTGATCAACGGCGAGTGGTGCGACGCTGCCAGCGGCAAAACCCTCGACGTCATCAATCCCGCCACGGGCAAGGCCATCGGCAAGGTGGCCCATGCTGGCATTACCGATCTGGACCGTGCGCTGGCCGCCGCGCAGCGCGGTTTCGAAGCCTGGCGCAAGATTCCGGCCAACGAACGCGCCACGACCATGCGCAAAGCCGCGGCGCTGGTGCGCGAACGCGCTTCGGACATCGCCCGTCTGATGACGCAGGAACAGGGCAAGCCGTTCGCCGAGGCGCGCGTCGAAGTGCTGTCCGCGGCGGACATCATCGAATGGTTCGCCGACGAAGGCCGCCGCGTCTACGGCCGGATCGTGCCGCCGCGCAATCTGGCGGTACAGCAAACGGTGCTCAAGGAACCGATCGGCCCGGTGGCCGCGTTCACGCCGTGGAATTTCCCGGTCAATCAGGTCGTGCGCAAGCTGAGCGCGGCGCTCGCGTGCGGCTGCTCGTTCCTCGTCAAGGCGCCGGAAGAAACCCCGGCGTCGCCGGCGGCGCTGCTGCAGGCGTTCGTTGAAGCCGGCGTGCCGGCCGGTACGGTCGGCCTCGTGTTCGGCGATCCGGCGGAGATTTCCAGCTACCTGATTCCGCATCCGGTGATCCGCAAGGTCACGTTCACCGGCTCGACGCCGGTCGGCAAGCAACTGGCCGCGCTGGCCGGCACGCACATGAAGCGCGCGACGATGGAACTGGGCGGTCATGCGCCTGTGATCGTGGCTGAAGACGCAGACGTGGCGCTGGCCATCAAGGCCGCGGGTGCTGCGAAGTTCCGCAATGCAGGCCAGGTCTGCATCTCGCCGACGCGCTTTCTGGTGCACAACAGCATCCGCGAAGAATTCGCCGCGGCGCTGGTCAAGCACGCTGAGGGCCTCAAACTCGGCGACGGTCTGGCGGAAGGCACGACCCTGGGGCCGCTCGCTAATGCGCGCCGTCTCACGGCGATGAGCAAGGTGCTGGACGATGCCCGCAAGACGGGTGCGAAGGTCGAGACGGGCGGCGAAC
>NZ_WOEY01000128.1 GCF_013177695.1 Paraburkholderia solitsugae
CCAGTCGTCGAACCGAGCGACGTCTGGCTGCTCTGGTAGCCGATCCCCGTATCGACGATACCGTACAACGTCACGCTGGTTTGAGCGTGCGCGCCGAGGGCGACCAACCCAAGGGCCGAGGTTGCTATTGCCTTTTTCATTTCTGCTCCTCTGTAAAAAACTTATTCTTTGTTTCTGGCAGTGCCTCACCGGTGCAGACTCTTAATCAAGCGTTCAAAACACCGGGTGGCCATTGATCAGGCTAGGCAACCACGTCGAAAACATCGGGACGTAGGTCACAATGTTGATCGCGCTGAAGATAGCCAGGTAATAAGGCCACGCCACCTTAGTGGTTTCACCTATCGACACATTGCCGATTGCGCAGCCGATGAACTGCACCGAGCCGATCGGCGGATGCACGAGACCCAATGCACAGTTCAGCAGAATCATGATCCCGAACTGCACCGGGCCAACACCGGCGTGCATCGCCATCGGCAGGAACAACGGCGTGGTGATCAGGATGTGCGCGGCCATGTCGACGAACGTGCCGAGGAAGATCTGAAGGATGTTGATGTAAAGCAGCATCAACCAGGCGTGACTCGTTGCACCGTCGAGCATGTGTTCGATTGCGTCGGGAATCTCCAGATAGGCCATCTGGTAGCGCAGCATGTTCGACACGCCGATCAGCAGCAGCACCACGCCAGTGGTTTTAGCCGCCTTGGACAGCGCATGAGAGAGCTTCTTCATCGTCATCGAGCGATAAACGACGATGGTCAACACCAGTGAATAAGCCACGGCAATGGCTGCCGCTTCCGTCGCGGTGGCAATCCCTCTCGCCACGCAGAACAGAATGATCGCGATCACCATCAAGCCGGGCAGCGCACCGAGGAACGTGCGGGCCACCGCGAACCAGCCGGGAAAGCGCTGCAATTCAGTCGAGCCGTCAGGGCGGCGCGGATAGCCGAACTTGACCGCTTGCCAGTACGCGGCGATGAGCACGAAACCCATTACCCACAGAACCGGCAACAGACCTGAAAACAACAGATCGCCGATCGACACACCGCTCAACTGCTGACCGTTCAAGGTCCCGGTAATGCCTTGGGCCGCGAACGCATAGATGATCATGTTCGTCGAGGTGGGCATCAGCGCACCCGCCAGCGACGAATGGGTCGTCACATTGACTGCATAGGCCGCGCTATAGCCTTCGCGCTTCATGAGCGGAATGACGACGCCGCCCATCGCGGACGTGTCTGCCGTCGGCGAGCCGGACACGCCGCCGAACAACGTGCACGCGACCACGTTCGCCATGCCGAGCCCACCGCGGAAATGGCCCACCGTGGCCTGCGCGAAACGCAGGATGCGGTCGGCGATACCGCCGTGCAGCATCAACTCACCGGAAAAAATGAAGAACGGGACCGCGAGGAACGAAAACGCGTTCATGCCCGAAATCATCGACTGCATGGCGGTGGCCGCCGGCAAGCCTTCATACAGATAAGTCAGGACGCACGAGAGTCCCAACGCAAACGAAACAGGAACCCCGAATACGAGGAAAACGAGGAAACTAACTGAGAGGATGGCAAGTTCCATGATTCTTCTATTTTTGTTTCTGTGCGAAAAGCCCCAGCAGGTTCTCAAATGAGAACAGTGCGATGCAGGCGCTGGCAACGATCGGAATGATGTAACGAAGCGCTTCCGGAAGGCCCAGAATCGGAATCTTGTCGTCCATGGTCGTCTCCGCCATCTGCCAGCAGCCGAAGAAAATCGCCACGGCCAGCACGATCAGGCAAAGATGCTGGAACGCGTGCGCGACCACTTGACCTTTCGGCGGCAATTTCTTGACGAGCGAATCCAGCCCGATATGGCCACCCTCACGAACCTTGAGCGCGGCGCCGAACATGGCGATCACGATCACCAGCAACAGGGCAATGGGCTCGACGAAATCCGGCGCGTCGCTGAAGACATAGCGCATCACGACGCTATAAATCACCAACAGGCACAGCGTGGCGAGACTCGTCGACGCCACGACAACCAGTACGCGGGAGAGAAAATCATTTGGGCGTTTCATGAATCTCATTGACCCCATCCTTGCATACAACGGATTTGTTCTTAATCTTCAGGAATCCTGCCAGCCATCACCGGCTCAGGAAACCGCACGACGGGGAAGGCTGGCAGCGCTTCCTGCAAGGCCTTTCGCCGTCGCCCTACTTCCGGATTACTTGACTGCCTGGATTTCGTCGACGATCTGCTTCATTTGCGGCGTCTTCTCGTACTTCGCCCAGACCGGTTGCATCGCCTTCACGAAAGCAGGGCGGTCGATCTGCGCGGCGGTGATGATCGTCGCACCGCCCTTGGTGACCGTTTTGGCCGCATCGGCTTCGCGCGCGGTCCACAGCTTCTCGTAGTAAGGCACCGAGTCAGCCGCCGCTTTCTTGATGATCTCCTGCTCTTGTGGCGTCAGTGTGTCCCACACCTTCTTGGAGAACACCAGGACTTCCGGCGTCATCGAATGCTCGGTTTCGGAATAGACCTGCGCGACTTCGAAGTGCTTGGTCTCTTCGTACGACGGCAGGTTGTTTTCCGCGCCATCCACGAGTCCCGTCCTCAGGCCCGTATAGACTTCGGCAAACGGCATCGGCGTCGGCGTGCCGCCCATCGCCTTGATTTCATCGACCATCAGATCGGAGGGCTGCACGCGCACCTTGAGGCCCTTCATGTCGGCGGGCGAATGGATGGCCTTCTTCGCGTACATCGAGCGCGCGCCGCTCTCATAGAACGTCAGCGCGATCATGCCCTTCGCCGTGAAGGCGTCGAGAATCTTCTGGCCTTCCGGGCCGTACATCACTTTGCGGAAATGGTCGATGTCGCGAAACAGAAACGGCAGTGACGGAATCATCGATTCAGGAACGATCTCATTGAACGCCGCACCGTTTGCGCGCGCCATGTCCAGTGCGCCGATGCGCACCTGATCGATCGTGTCGTTTTCGGAACCCAGCGCACTGTTGCCGAAGACCTTCACGGAATCTTTGCCACCGGTTGCCTTGCTGATTTCTTCACCCATGTATTTCACGGCCATATTGGTCGGATAGGTGTCACCATGCACGTCCGACACACGGAACACGCGCGCGTGCGCCGACACGGTGCTGAATGCCAGCACGGAGGCCGCGACAATCATCGAAACACGGGAAGAGGCAAACTTCTTGTTCATCGTGACATTCCTTGAAAAATAGATCATCCAATCGAATACGGGGGGGCCGTCTGCGGATGTTGCGACATGGTTTTAATGCGTCTCCCGGCTTCAAAAAATGCCGCGCTCGTTTCTCTGCCGTACGATCACCGCCCTTTCGGGTGGCGAGAGTTTTAACGTGCTGGCCTGCGCGATATCCCCGGCACAGATCCTCAGCACTCCTCTCGGATAACTCGACTTCTTTACTTCGACTGCATCGGAATGATCCCTGCGCGGGTTGCTCCCGCGCGTAGAGAACGCTGTCCTCTTTGTCCAGCGACCCAAAGCCATCTTGAAATGAATTTGTTTGGGCTCATATGTTATACGACGACATATGAAGTTTATAAAACGTAATCTGAGTTGTACAGCCGGTATTTACCCGCAGGAAAGCGAGTTGAACGTAAGAGTTTCCGAATTTAAATCAGGCGAAAAGCCAATACAGATAAGGGCGCGAGCCGCCCCCATACTTCATGCGTTTATATTTCTCGTACAGGGAAAGATGACTCGAAAGTGGCATTTACGCCACTATGTTGTACGACAAGTGATGAATAAAAGATGACGACTGTTGGGCTCCGACGTGCTAATACCCGGCGCCTCGTCTCATGCACATCGCTTTTTCAGAGTTCGCCTGCGTACTCAGGCTCGGGCAACCCCGTCACGCCGGGGCGAACGGCAAAGAGATGGCCGTCGTGTTCGCTCGCGCCAGTCGCGGGACGAATCGACGTCACGAACAGCGTGTCCAGATCATTGCCGCCGAACGCGCACATTGCAGGCTTCACGGCCGGCGTGGCAATCTGCCGATCGAGCTTGCCTTGTGGGGTGAAGCGCAGCAACAGGCCTGCGTCATTTGCGCAAATCCAGTAACAGCCATCCGCATCCACCGCGGCGCCGTCGGGACGCCCTGCGTAGTGATGCAGATCGGCGAATACGCGCCGGTTACTCGGCTCGCCCGCTTCGATGTCGTAATCGAATGCCCATATTTGCCGGCGCAGAGGATGCGAGTCCGACAGATACATCGTGGCCCCATCGGGCGACCACGCCAGACCGTTCTGTGTGATCAAGGCGTCGACGACCGGCGCCGACAACACGCCGCGCTCATCGAACCGATATAGCGCGCCCGCGGGATTTGCCGCTGCCATGTCCTGCACCATCGTGCCGGACCAGAAGCGCCCTTGCCGATCGCAACGGCCGTCGTTGAAGCGCATATCGTCGAACGCGAAGACCGGAGCGGCGAGCTTCCTGCCCGTCACCTTCATCGGTTCGCCGCGGGACGCGCCCTCAGTCAGCGTGACCGCGAAGAGCCCTGTCTCACAGCCCGCCAGCACCGTGCCGTGACGATCGAAGGCGATGCACGCCACCCTCTCGGGCAATTGCCACTCGGCGCGTTCTCCCGAATCGAGCCGTAGCCGCACGATCTTTTGCGCCGGAATATCTACCCAGTAGAGCGCCTGTTCCGCAGCACGCCACACCGGGCTCTCGCCGACCGACGCGGGCACCTGCCCCGCCGCCTCAACACGCTCCACGCGCGCGTCGTTCGCCATGGCGCTCACCGCTTCGGCTCCATCGGGCCGGCCAGCACGAACGGGCCACCCTGGAAATGCTGCGTCGGATCACCGAGATCGGTGGTGGGCGCAGCGACCGGAAAGAGATGCTCGAATTCGATCGAACTATCCTGCGGACGAAAGCCGAGGAACGCCGCCCTGGTGTTGTCGACCCACTTGGTCCGGTTATCCGAGACGCCATAAACGATCGCGTGTCCGACCCGGTTGGTGAACAGCGAGCAGCGCACCAGCTCGATGAAGTCGCGAAAACTCAGATAGGTGACGAGCATGCGCGGATTCTTCGGCTGCTCGAACGACGAGCCGATCCGCAGGCACACCGTCTCGAGACCGAAGCGATCGAAGTAATAGCGCGACAGCGATTCGCCGAAGCACTTCGTCACGCCATACAGGCTGTCCGGACGCAGCGGCGCGTCGATATCGACCACCGACGTCGTCGGATGGAAGCCCACGGCATGATTCGAGCTCGCATACACGATGCGCTTCACACCCTGCTTTTGCGCGGCCGAATAGAGGTTGTACAGGCCACGAATGTTCGCTTCGAGCAGATCTTCGAATGGCGCCTCGACGGAAATGCCGCCAAGATGAACGACCGCATCCACGCCTTCGAGCAGCGCGTGAACGGCGGCTTCATCCGCGAGGTCCACGATCGAAGCTTCTTCGGGCGCCGCCACGTCGCCGAGCGGCGCGATATCGGTGACGCGCACGACATCGGCCCATGCGGCGAGCGCACCGCGCAACTGCTTGCCGAGGTTACCGGCAGCGCCGGTGAGCAGAAGACGGCGGAAAGGTTTCTGCGCCGCCGGGCGGTCAAGGTTCGAGTCAGTCATGTCTCAGTCTTTGTCGTGATTACTATCAGAACGATCAGGTCTATCAGGTCACCGGCGCCGGATTGAACAGCGTCAACGCATTGTGGAGTTTGAGTTTCTCCGCGCAGGTCTCTTTACGTCCGCTTGCGACGTCGAGCATGAGGCGGAACAGCTCCCAACCCACGTCTTCAATCGTTGCGGCGCCGGTTGCAATGGTACCGGCGTTGATATCCATCAGGTCATGCCAGCGTCGCGCGAGATCGGAGCGCGTCGCGACCTTGATGACCGGCACTTCCGCGAGGCTGTACGGCGTGCCGCGGCCCGTGGTGAACACATGCAGGTTGATGCCCGCTGCGACTTGCAGCGTTCCGCAGATGAAATCGCTGGCCGGCGTGGCGGCGTAAATCAGGCCTTTCTGCTTGACCTTTTCACCAGGCGACAACACGCCGGAGATGGCCGAGTTGCCCGACTTGATGATCGAACCCATCGCCTTTTCAACGATGTTCGACAAGCCGCCCTTCTTGTTTCCCGGCGTGGTGTTAGCACTGCGGTCCGCGCCGCCGCGCTTCAGATAATCGTCGTACCACTGCATCTCGCGGATGATCGCAGCCGCCACCTCCGCGTTGGCCGCGCGCGCCGTCAGTTGATCGACACCGTCGCGCACTTCAGTGACTTCGGAGAACATCACCGTCGCACCGGCGCGCACCAGCAAGTCGGTCGCAAAGCCCACGGCGGGATTCGCAGTCAGCCCGGAAAACGCGTCGCTGCCGCCGCATTGCACGCCGACCACCAGATCGGAGGCCGGGCAGGTCTCGCGACGGCGATTGTTCAGCCGCTTCAGATGGCCGTCGGCCATTCTCATGATCGATTCGATCATCGACTGGAAGCCGACGTGCGCTTCGTCCTGAAGCACCACCACGTCGCCGTTCAGATCGGCCTCGACGTCGCCGATGTCAGCCACTTCGGCGACATTCGCAGCCGCGGCAATCGGGATCGTGCCCGGCGGCATCAGGCGTTCGGGCTGCAGCTTCTCGCAACCGAGGCTGACCATCATCACTTCGCCGCCGAAATTCGGATTCAGACTGATGTTGCGTACTGTGCGGATCGGCACCATCGCGTCCGGCGCGTCGATCGCGACGCCGCAACCATAGGTGTGCCCGAGGCTCACGACATCGTCGACGTTCGGGTAGTGCGGCAGCAGTTCGGCCTTGATGCGCGTGACCGCGTGCTGAACCACATCGGCCACGCATTGCACCGTGGTCGTGATGGCCAGGATGTTGCGCGAGCCCACCGAGCCGTCGGCATTGCGATAGCCCTCGAACGTGAAGCCTTCCAGCGGCGGCATTTCCGGCGCCTTGATGGTCGCGATCGGCAGATCGTCCAGTCCGGGCGGACTCGGCATACGGATCACATGCTCGTTGATCCAGCTGCCCTTCGGCAAGGCCTTGAGCGCGTAACCGATCACCACGTTATAGCGGATGACCTCATCGCCTTCCGCGAGATCGGCCAGCGCAACTTTGTGCCCCTGCGGAACACGCTCGCGCAGCGCAAGACCATCGGGAAATACGGCGCCCTCACCCAGACCGCCGTCGTTGACGACGATCGCGACATTGTCATTGGGGTGAACGCGAATGTAGAGCGGGGTTTGTTCCATTGCATCGATCCTTATGGCGATTTCACGCCTGCTGCACCGGCCATTCATACGTCATCCTACAACACAGAAGATGACCTGGATGTTCCGTATTTACCCTATGGCGTGCATTATGCCGTGAAAACACCGTTGAGTTAGACGATTTGTTGTTGTACGATGACGTATAATAAATCTCCATTTCTCAATACCGACCCCATTCGACGCCCAAGAGACTCATCATGACGACACCGCAGGAACTGAAGCAGATCGTTTCCGAAGGCCTTCTGTCCTTCCCCATTACCGACTTTGACGAACAAGGCGATTTCCGCGCCGATACCTATGCCGAGCGCCTCGAATGGCTCGCGCCTTATGGCGCGTCAGCACTGTTCGTCGCCGGCGGCACGGGCGAATTCTTCTCGCTCACGCATAACGACTACTCCAACGTCGTGCGCACGGCAACGGAAGTCTGCAAGGGCAAGGTACCGATTCTCGCCGGCGCCGGCGGCCCGACCCGCGTGGCGATCGCGTATGCACAGGAAGCCGAACGTCACGGCGCGAACGGCATTCTGTTGATGCCGCACTACCTGACCGAAGCTTGCCAGGAAGGCATCGCGGCCCACGCGGAAGAAGTCTGCAAGTCCGTACCGAACATGGGCGTGATCATTTACAACCGCGCGAACTCCAAGCTTGACGCCGACATGCTCGAAGGGCTGGCCGAGCGCTGCCCCAACCTGATCGGCTTCAAGGACGGCGTCGGCGAGATCGAGAACATGGTGTCGATCCGCCGCCGCCTCGGCGACCGCTTCTCGTACCTCGGCGGCCTGCCTACTGCTGAAGTCTACGCCGCGGCTTACAAGGCGCTGGGTGTGCCGGTGTACTCGTCGGCCGTGTTCAACTTCATCCCGAAGACCGCGATGGATTTCTACCGCGCGATTGCCGCGGACGACCACGCTACCGTCGGCAAGCTGATCGACGAATTCTTCCTGCCGTATCTGGCGATCCGCAACCGCCGCCAGGGCTACGCGGTCAGCATCGTGAAGGCCGGCGCGAAGCTGGTCGGCCATAGCGCAGGTCCGGTGCGCGCACCGCTGACCAATCTGACCGAAGAAGAAATGGCGCAGCTCGACGTGCTGATCAAGAAGCTCGGCGCGCAGTAACGCAGTTCGGCGCCAAGCCGTGCGAACCTGGGTCGCGCGCACGGCACCGCAGAGGGCGCCCGGGACGGCAACGTCGCCGGGCGTTTTTTCACTGCGGTTTTTACTGCGCTTTTCTCTGCCTTGACGCACGGCGCTTCCCACGAAAAAGCGCGGGTCCGACCAGCCGGGACCGCGGCGGCCGGCCAATTGCGGCACGACACCCGGGAGCCCACTCCCTTGCAAAAGATTCAGGAGACAAGCATGGAAATGAGCCGTACGGCGAGCCCCGCCCACGCCGCAAAGCGCACCAAAGTCCGCTACGCGATTCTGCTGCTGATCTTTCTCATCACGACGTTCAATTACGCGGACCGCGCCACGCTCTCGGTGACCGGATCCGCGATGCGCGCCGAGTTCGGCCTCGACGCGATCAAGATGGGCTACATCTTCTCCGCGTTCAGTTGGGCCTACGTTCTGTCGCAATTGCCGGCCGGGTGGCTGCTCGACCGTTTCGGCGCGCGGCGCGTCTACGCGGCGAGCATTTTCCTGTGGTCGCTATTCACGCTGCTGCAAAGCTCGATCGGTCTGCTGGGCAGCGCAGCCGCCGCAGTGACCGCGTTGTTCGTGCTGCGCTTCGCGATGGGCGCGGCTGAATCGCCGGCGTTTCCGGCCAACGCCAAAGTCGTGGCCAGCTGGTTCCCCACGAACGAACGCGGCACCGCGTCCGCCATTTTCAATTCAGCGCAATACTTCGCGGCGGTGATCTTCACGCCGCTGATGGCATGGCTGACCCATGCGTTCGGCTGGCACACGGTCTATCTCGTCATGGGCGCGACCGGACTGTTACTCGCCCTCACCTGGCTGAAGGTGATGAAGAACCCCGCCGACCACCCACGCGTCTCGCGCGCCGAACTCGACTACATCGAACAGGGCGGCGGCGTAGTGAACGGGCACACGAAAGCAGCCCGGGCTGAGGACATCGCCGGCGCCGGCGGCTGGTCGCTGGTGCGTCAACTGCTGACCAACCGCATGCTGCTCGGCGTGTATCTCGCGCAGTACTGCATCAACGTGCTGACCTACTTCTTCCTGACCTGGTTTCCAGTCTACCTCGTGCAGGCGCGCGGCATGACGATCCTGCAGGCGGGTCTGGTGGCATCCCTGCCCGCGATTTGCGGATTCTCCGGTGGCGTGCTCGGTGGCATCCTGTCCGACGGGCTGATCCGGCGCGGACATTCGCTCACGATCGCGCGCAAGGTGCCGATTGTCGGCGGCATGCTGCTGTCGGTGTGCATCATCGGCTGCAATTACGTGTCGACCGACTGGATCGTCGTCGCGCTCATGTCGCTCGCGTTCTTCGGCAAAGGCATCGGCGCGCTCGGCTGGGCCGTCGTCGCGGATACGTCGCCGAAGGAGGCACTCGGCTTGTCGGGCGCGATCTTCAACATGTTCGGCAATGTCGCCGGTATCGTGACGCCCATCGTGATCGGCTACCTCGTCGCGAAGACCGGGTCGTTCAACGGCGCGCTGGTTTTCGTCGGCCTGAATGCCTTGCTGACGGTATTCAGCTACCTCGTGATCGTGAAAGACATCAAACGGGTCGAACTGCGCCAAGGCTAGCAACCAGGCGGTTATCGTACTTCCGCGGGCGCCTGCCAAACAACGCGCCTCGTCCGCCAGGCGCCCGAAACCGGGCATCGACACCAGGTCAGACATCGATACCGAAAATGATCCGGCGTTTATATAATCAGTCGTCAGACGACGGTATAATGGATTACAGGAAGTATCTGCAACTATCTGATTTAAGGGGCGTTTTCGATGGCTACACCACTGGCATCCGCGGTACTGCCACGACGCGCGCGTAATCTTGCCGAGTTTGTCGTCAGCTACGTCACCGAGCAAATCGCGTCTAACGCCTTGAAGCCCGGCGACAAACTGCCGACCGAATCGCAATTGATGGTCACGTTGAGCGTGAGCCGCACCGTCATCCGTGAAGCGATTTCACGCTTGCAGGCGGGCAAGATCATTGAGACGCGCCACGGTATCGGCAGCTTCGTGCTGGAACCGCAGCGCGAAAAGCTGGGCATCGACATGGTGCCCGCCACCACGTTGCGCGACGTCCTGGCGATCCTCGAACTGCGCATCAGTCTCGAAACGGAATGCGCCGGCCTGGCGGCTCAACGGGCCAAGCCGGACGACCTCGCGCGCATGCGCGCGGCGCTCGACGCGATCGAGGCCACCCGCCACAACGGGCTGGATAGCGTCAACGCCGACCTGCAGTTCCATATCTCCGTGGCGCGCGCCACCGGCAACCGGTATTTCGTCGACATCCTGACGCAAATGGGCAGCGCGCTGATTCCGCGCAACCGGCTCGACTCGGCGGGGATCGCGCATGCAGAGCCCGACGCGTATCTGTCGCTCGTCAATCTGGAGCACGAAAGCATTCTCGAGGCGATCACGCGACACGACGCCGAAGGGGCGCGCGCGGCGATGCGCATGCACCTGTCCAATAGCCGCGAGCGGCTGCGGCGCGCTAACGAAGCCGCTGAAGCAAACAGCTGATTCTTTGCGCTGACGCTTAGCGAGCGCTGATTCGTCGCGCTGGACGAAAAATGGCCGGGATATCCCGGCCATTTTTTTATCTCACGCGGCGCCCTCTTGCGCGCCGCGCATGCATCGCTTAGCTGCGCGTGATTTCGCCATCACGGCGACGCCACAAGTCCAGTGGATTACCGTCGGCCAGCGACTCCGGCAGCAGATCGGCCGGGAAATCCTGATAGCACACCGGCCGCAGGAAGCGCTCGATCGACGTCGTCCCCACTGACGTCGCCCGGCTATCGGACGTGGCCGGGAACGGGCCGCCGTGCACCATCGCGTGTGAAACTTCAACTCCAGTCGGGAAACCGTTGACCAGAATCCGCCCGGCCTTGCGCTCGAGAATCGGCACCAGCTTCTTCGCCGCCGGCAGATCAGCGCTGTCCATCTGCACCGTGGCGGTCAGTTGACCGGCAAAGTGCTCGGCAACGGCCAGCATTTCCTGCTCGTCCTTGCAACGCACGATCGTCGACGCAGGCCCGAAAACCTCGTCCTCCAGTGCCGGCGTGGACAGGAAGGTCAGCGCATCGGTCACGAACAAGGCCGCGCGAGCCTGCGTCGGCCCCGTAGCCTCAACGCCGCGCGCCACCGCCTCGACGCCCCGGGTCGCCTCCAGCTTGTCCTCGCCCTCTTCATAGGCCGCGTGAATGCCGGCGGTCAGCATGGTCTGAGCAGGCTTGCCGCTCAGCGCCTCGGACGCCGTTGCAACGAAGCCTTTGAGTGCGTCGCTGTCGACGGCGATCGCGAGCCCAGGGTTGGTACAGAACTGCCCCGCGCCGAGCACCAGCGAGTCGACAAAGCCACGCGCGATGGTCTCGCCGCGTTGCGACAGCGCATTCGACAGGAGGAACACCGGGTTGATGCTGCTCATCTCCGCGTAGACCGGAATCGGTTCGGCCCGTGCAGCCGCGACGCGCATCAGCGACGTACCGCCTGCGCGCGAACCCGTGAAGCCCACCGCCTTGATCGCCGGATGCGCAACCAGCGCTTCACCGACGGAATTGCCGGCGCCGACGATCATCGAGAACACGCCTTCAGGCAGGTCCATCTCCTGCGCGACTTGCTGAATCACACGGCCGACCATCTCGGAGGTGCCCAGGTGAGCGCGATGCGCCTTCACCACCACCGGGCAGCCTGCCGCGAGCGCCGCAGCGGTATCGCCGCCCGCCACCGAAAACGCGAGCGGGAAGTTGCTGGCGCCGAACACCGCGACCGGGCCCAGCGGAATCTTTTGCATCCGCAGGTCGGAGCGCGGCAAAGGCTTGCGCTCGGGCAACGGCGAATCGAGCGTGGCGGCGAGCCATTGGCCGGCACGCACGACTTGCGCGAACAGTTTGAGCTGGCCAGTCGTACGGCCGCGCTCGCCTTCGAGACGCGCTTTCGGCAGGCCTGACTCTTCGTGAGCGCGCTGGATCAGCGCGTCGCCGAGCGCCGTGATGCCGTCCGCGATACGCTCGAGAAACTCGGCGCGCACGGTGAGCGGCAGATGCCGGTACGGGTCGAACGCTTTCTGCGCGAGTTCGCAGGCGAGTTCGACATTCGCGACCGAGCCGCTGCCGAACACCGGCTCGGCGATCTCGGATCCCGTGGCGGGATTGAACGCACGCAAGGGTTTTTCCTCGCCGCGCACTGCTTTGCGACCAATCAGCATTTCGCCGGTAATAGACATTTCGCTTTCCTTGGATGGATGCTTCAGATATAGGTCATCCTACAACATATGAATGCCGATGTGCAACCCGAAACCCCTGTCACGTGAGGAATTCGGGTTTACGTGGCCGTTACAATCAAACGTGTCGATGCTAATCTTCACTCAGAGGTACGACGACTTATAACATTCAGTTCAGCCCTACCCCGTCAGAGCATGCCCGGTTAATCTCAGTTCGAGGAGACATCCCATGACAGCCGCCACGCCTTACCAGCCCTTACCCAATAGCTTTCGCCGCGCCGTCTGCGGTGGCGAAACCCTGATCGGCTGCTGGGCTTCGCTCGCCAGCCCGATTGTCACGGAACTGCTCGGCATTGTCGGCTTCGACTGGATGCTGCTGGATGCCGAACACGCCCCGAACGACGTGCTGACGCTGATCCCCCAGTTGATGGCGCTCAAGGACAGTCCGAGCGCGCCGGTGGTGCGACCGCCGGCCAACGACAGCGTGTTCATCAAGCGGCTCCTCGATAGCGGCTTCTCGAATTTTCTGGTGCCATTCGTCGACAGCGGCGAAGACGCGGCCCGCGCCGTCGCCGCGACGCGTTACCCACCGCAGGGTATCCGCGGCGTCTCGGTGAGCCAACGGGGCAATCGCTATGCGACGGTCGCCGATTACTTCGACATCGCCAACGACAACGTCTGCGTCATCGTCCAGATCGAAAGCCGCAAGGCCGTCGACAACATTGACGAGATTCTCGCCGTGGACGGCGTCGACGCCGTTTTCGTCGGACCGTCCGATCTCGCGGCTGCTTATGGCCACATCGGCAATCCGAGTCATCCCGACGTGCAGCAGGCCATAGCACGCGTCTTCGAGCGCGCGCAGGCCGCAGGCAAGCCGAGCGGCATCCTCGCGCCGGTGCAAGCCGATGCGGAACGCTATCTCGCGATGGGCTGCCGCGTCATCGCGGTCTGTGCGGATATGGGGCTGCTGAAAGCCGCTGCACAGACGGTTCAAAAACACTTCATGCAGAAACAGGCAGACCGGAAGTAGAGACGGCCGCCATGACATCTACGGAGCATTCCATGCAAAAAGCAGGTTTTATCGGACTCGGCATCATGGGCAAGCCCATGGCCGCCAACCTTCTCAAGAACGGCGTGGCCCTGGCTGCGTTTACGCGCAGCGGCGTGCCTGACGATCTCATCCAGGCCGGCGCTGTTGCGTGTGACAGCCCCGCCGCCGTGGCCGCGCATGCTGACGTGATCTTCGTCATGGTGCCGGACACACCGGACGTCGAACGCGTGCTGTTTGGCGAACACGGTCTCGCGGACGCCTTACGCCCAGGACAAACGGTGGTCGACATGAGCTCGATCTCGCCGATGGCCACCCGCGACTTCGCAGCCCGCGTACGTGAGCATGGCGCGGACTATCTGGATGCGCCGGTTTCAGGTGGCGAGGTCGGTGCCAAGGGCGGCTCGCTGACCATCATGGTGGGTGGCGAAACAGCGACCTTCGAGCAGGTCAAACCGCTCTTCGACATGATGGGCAAGAACGTCACGCTGATCGGCGCGGTCGGCGCGGGCCAGGTGTGCAAGGTCGCCAATCAGGTGATCGTCGCCGCGACGATCGAGGCCGTCGGCGAAGCATTGCTGCTGGCGTCCAAAGCCGGCGTCGATCCGGCGCGCGTGCGCGAAGCATTGATGGGCGGCTTCGCGTCCTCGCGCATTCTCGAAGTGCACGGTGAACGGATGACGAAGCGCACGTTCGATCCGGGCTTCCGGATCGAGCTTCACCAGAAGGATCTGAATCTCGCGCTTTCGACGGCCCAGGCGCTCGGCGTTTCCTTGCCGAATACGGCCACCTGCCAGGCGCTCTTCAACGCCTGTGTCGCGCACGGCGGCAAAGCATGGGATCACTCCGCCATGGTGCGTGCACTCGAAATACTCGCCAATCACGAAATCGGCCAGACGACCGCCTAAACCCGCAGGCCCTACTCCAGGCGCCGTTCCACCCGCCTTATGCAGATAGGGAAGATGGAGCGGCGCATCCGCGCGTTCATGTCCTGAGCGAGCGGGTCTCAACGACAGCAGCTTCACGCTCACCTACAGCGCTTCATTACAAATATTAAGGATAACTTACGGCCAGGGAGACTGTTTCCATATCCAACGCTTATTCAGGCAACGGATAGACGAACTGCGCCCCATCGAGTTCTGACGATCACTCACAACGCCCGCAAAGGGCAAGGAGACATCCGTGGCAACCCAGGATAAAAACAGCAGCAAGCAGGTGACATCAAGAATCCCTGGTCAGAACGAACCGAATTCACCTAAACGCAGATCGTTTATGGTGTTCGCAGGTGCCTCCGCGGGCGCCACCCTGCTCGGGACTCTGCCCGGCTGCGGCGGTAGCAGCGACTCTTTAGGCTCCACGCCGCCGGCGGCGACCCCGCCAACCGTGGCTGCGGATCCGATCTGGGGGCCGACCGGCCAGGCAACAGCAATCATCAACAAACTTGCCAGCATCACCACGTCGACATTCCCGGCCGCTGATTTTCAGGTGACGAGCTACGGCGCGCGGACACTGCAGGCGTCCGCCTTGATCCAGGCAAACGCGTGGCCCGGTGGCGCGATTCCATGGGTGTCTGGCTCGCAGGCCGCGGCGTCGCCGCAAAGCCCTGGCTCGACCGTGATGGTGCCGTGGGATATGACGGACACTGCATATGATTCGTACTCCGCGTTCAATGCCGCGATTCAGGCCGCGCACGCGGCGGGCGGCGGCCGTGTGGTGGTGCCTGCCGGCAATTGGTATTGCGGCGGCCCGATCGTGCTTCTGAGCAACGTGAATTTCCATTTGACCTCGGGTTGCACGATCTATTTCAGCCCGAACCCGGCTGACTACGCGAAGAACGGTCCGTACCCGACGGCGAACGGCAATCTGTACTGGACGCGCTGGCAGGCGAACGACTGTCTGAACTTCGGCTCGCCGATCTACGCGTATCAGCAGAACAACATCGCGCTGACCGCCGACGACAACACGTGCGTTTTGAACGGTCAGGCGATGACGCCGATGCAGTTGAGCACCAAGCCGCCGACGTCGTGCTGGTGGACGTTCAAGGGCACGAGTAACGCGTACGGTTACGTGAAACCGGCTTCGGGCGGCGCGCCGGTTTCGCAAGCTGACGCGAACACGGGCACCACCTCCTACCCGGCCAACGCCGCCACCTACCCGGCTAGCACCGCCTTGACGAGTCTGCCCGCTGCCCAGGTCACGAATCCGCAGACCAACGTGTCGTTCATGAATCAGGATGGCACGACGACGACGCTGATGGCATTGCTCACGGTTTCGGGCTGGAATCAGGACCAGAACTATCTGCCCGCGCTGTCGGAACTCGGCGTGCCGGTCGTGGATCGCGTCTTCGGCCTCGGTCACTTTCTGCGTCCGTGCATGGTCGAATTCATCGGCTGCACCAACGTGCTGCTGCAGAATTACCACACGCAGAACACGCCGTTCTGGCAGCATCACCCGACCGATTGCACGAACGTGGTGATCGACGGCGTGTTTGCGGACAGCATCGGCCCGAACAACGACGGCTTCGACCCGGATGCGTGTAATTACGTGCTGGTGCAGAACGTTCAGTTCAATACCGGCGACGACTGCATCGCGATCAAGTCTGGCAAGTGCCTCGACACGGAGTACGGCCCAATGCAGAACATCGTGGTCCAGAACTGCACGATGCAAAGCGGCCACGGCGGGCTCACGATCGGCAGCGAAATGAGCGCGGGCGTGCAAAACGTCTACGCGCGCAATCTGACAATGCAGAACGAGAATTGGGCGACCAATCCGCTGAACATCGCGCTGCGCTTCAAGACCAACATGAACCGGGGCGGGTTCATCAACAACGTGTGGATCAATGGTGTGACGCTGCCCAACGGCGTGAACCTGGCCGGGGCCTACGGCGGCCATGCGCTGACCCCGAGCTCTAGCTATCCGGGTGCGGTCACCGGTGCGGGCACGGTCGGTCTCGCGGGAGCCCCGTCTACCGGGCAGGGCGGGCTGATCACGTTCGACTGCGATTACCAACCGAGCGGCGATGCGGTGCGCTGGAACCCCGCGACGATCAACAACGTCAACATCACGAACGTGAACGCGACCAACACGTCGGGTACGGTGAGCTACCCGATGCCTACAGGCTTCTCCGCGACGTCGGCTTCGTGTTTCCAGGCGATCGTCGCGCAGGGTCCGGTGGCTGCGGACTACAACGGTCCGTTGCCCGTGCCGGCAGTGCCGCCGATTACCGGCGTGACGATCTCGAACTGCAACCTGGGGACGCCGATCTGCACAGGACCGGCAACGACGACCACGCCGGGGCCGGTCTTGGTGAGCAACGTGAAATCCATCACGCTCAGCAACGTGGTGATTGGTGGCGTCACGTATAACAGTGCGTTGGTAGGGTAACCGCCAAGCGGTCTCCGGCGCGCGCCATGCCGGAGACCGCGCGCGATCATCCACTCGACGACTTGCAACACAACGATCGTCAACCAGTGTTAAGCGAGATGGCAAAAAAATGGCGACGCCCTCGGGCGCCGCCATTTTCATTACCCGGCGCGATTCGCGGCCGGCCCTAACCCCGTTACCCAGGATTACCCAGGATTACTCAGGATCACTCACTTGGCCCCGGCACTCGCCACCACCCAGCGCGGATCGGGCACCTTGTCATTGCTTCGGGCCAGCAGGCACACCACACCGGCCGCAATGATGTCGAACACCGCCAGCACCACAAACAACGGGCTGTAGCCGATCTGCGTGACCAGCACGCCGAACAGCGCCGTGAACGCCGCCGCGCCCAGGTAGCCCGCCATGCCGCCCATGCCCGTGGCGGTGGCGACTTCGTTCTTGCCGAACATGTCGGACGTGATTGCATACAGCGCACCCGACAGGGTCTGGTGGGCAAAGCCGCCGACGCACAGCAGTGCAACGGCCGCATAAGGACTCGCCACCAGCCCGACGCAAGCCGGCCCGATCATGCAGAGCGCGCCAACGACGAAGACCAACTTACGCGACGTGAACAGCGAGACCTTCGCGTACTTATGAAATAGCGGGCTGAGGTAGCCGCCGAGCACGCAGCCGATATCCGCAGCCAGAAAGGGCATCCACGCGTACAGCGCGACTTCCTTCAGGTTCATGTGCCGCTCGGTCATCATGTAGAGCGGGATCCAGGCGTTGAAGGTCTGCCAGGCCGGCTCGGAAAGAATCCGCGGAATGCCGATTGCCCAGAAATCGCGGCTGCCGAGCATGGCAACCCAATTGCGTTTGACCGCGCCGGCTTCGCTATGCTTCGCCTCCTGCCCGCTGAGGATGTAATCGCGCTCAGCGTCGCTCAACAGCTTCTGTTTCTGCGGGTGCTTGTACAGCAGCATCCACAGCACGCTCCAGACAATCCCCGCCACACCGACGATCAGGAAAGCCCATTGCCATTGGCCGTGCAACAACGCCCAAACAACAAGCGGCGGCGCCAGCAGCGCGCCCACGGACGAGCCGATGTTGAACCAGCCGATCGCAACGGAACGCTCCTTGGCCGGGAACCACTCGCTCGTCGCCTTGACGCCGGCCGGGATGCCCGCCGCTTCAGCGATACCGAGTATGCCGCGGAAGAACGCCAGGCTGCGCCAGCCCGTCGACCATGCCGCCGCGGCACAGGCCAGCGACCAGGCCAGCGCGAACGCCGCAAAGCCGATCTTGGTGCCGACGGTGTCGAGCACGTAGCCCGCAACCGGTTGCATGAACGCGTAGCAAAGCTGCCACGCCACCACGACATGCGAATACTGCGCGGTCGTGATATTGAGGTCCTTCATCAGCGTCGGCGCCGCCACCGACAACGTATTGCGCGCGAGGTAATTGATGATGAGCCCGGCCGCGACCAGACTGACCATCCACCAGCGGATGCCCTTGATTTTCATGCCTGTGTCTCCTCGTATTCCCTAACCAATCAGACGGGCCGGACCGCGCTGTCGTTGCTCGCGCTGTCGTTGCTCACATTTTCGTCGCGCGAGTAATCGATGCCGACAAAGCTGCCGCCCTGGTAACGCTGACCCAATGCATCGAGCGGGTTCGGCCGGGCCAGCACTTCCTCGGCGTAGGCCTCGGCGTCCTGGATCGGCTGATAACCGAGGCGCTCGGCACCGCTGTTGTCCCACCAGCTCCGTTTGTTGGCCGACACGCCCCACACGGTGATGAAACCTACGTCCTCTGCCTCGACACAGCGGTCGAGGAAATGCAGCAGGTCGCGATGACCGAACCAGGTGCTCAAGTGCCGCTGCTCGGTCGGCCGCTCAAGACAGCTGCCGATGCGCACGCAGATACTCTCAATGCCGTGCTTGTCCCAATACATGCGCGCCAGCGCTTCGCCCCACACCTTGCTCAGGCCGTAGAAGCCGTCCGGGCGCAGCGCGCAGTCGAGATCGAGATGTTCGGTGACCGGATACATGCCAATCGCGTGGTTGGAGCTGGCAAACACCACGCGCCTGACGCCTTGTCGGCGCGCGCCTTCGTACACTTCGACCAGCGCGCGCAGGTTGTTGTCGATGATTTCCGGCAGCGGACGTTCCACGCTTGTGCCAGCGAAGTGGATCAACACGTCGACGCCCTCCAGCAAACGATCGACGACGGTGGGATCGCGCAGGTCGCCGTGCATCACATCCTCGCCTTCCACCAGCGGAACCAGAGCCCTGGAACCCGCGGCCGAACGCAACGAGATGCCGCGCGCGATCAACGCCGCACGGACTACCGAGCCGAGCTGTCCGCCGGCCCCACTCAGGGCAATCTTCTTCATAAGGTTCCTTTACAGCGCTGCGCGCGATTGAGCCGGAGGACGGCAAGCGGTCGAGCCGCGGCGGCATCGGACCGAGAACGGCTGTTAGTTGTACGATAACGTACTATCTGCGATCCCGAGGTCAATTTCAACCAGGCACTTACCCCTATTGGCTTGCGCTGAGCGGCAATTTGTCGTTAATAAACAAACATATACGGCCATTCTATTTATATGACGTCGTATAACATTAAACGTAAATTAACGCCAAGTCATACGCCATTCAGCGCACACGCCCAGTTGGCTCGATGGGCATCGGCGCTCGAGCGCGCGTCGTCGGACGCGCGTAGACTTGACGCGCATTCGCGCGATCGAACTGCGGCGCGCCCGCAGCGACGTCGCCCTTCCCACTACGATCCATTTTCGGCGCAGCGCCTTCCCATGCCAGACACCAACCGTTCCGTGCTTGCAGTCGCTGTGCCGGCCGAATCCGGCGTGGCCCGCCTGTACGATGCCCCGGACCTCGCGGACGCGTTCGCCGTCCGCTTGCCGGACGACGCCATTGCCGATCCGGAATTACTCGCGCGTTTTCTGTTTGCACACCAGCCGGGTTGGGTTGCGAAACTGTTGAGCCTGCGCGATGCGCTGGTCGCCCGCTTCGGACTCAAGACGGCGAAGCAGCTGCGCGCGGAAGGTTCGCACGGCGCCAGGGAACGGCTCGACATCTTCAGAATCTACACGCGTAGCGCGCGCGAGATCATCCTCGGCGAGAACGATAGCCATCTCGACTTCCGGCTTTCGGTATTGCAGCAAACGCGTGATACGCACGAGGGCAGCGCGCGCTATTTGATCCTGTCCACGGTCGTGCACTGCCACAATGGGCTCGGTCGCTTCTATATCTTTGCCATCGCACCGTTCCACCGACTGGTGGTTCGCTCATCATTGCGCCGGGCGGCGCGCATCGGCTGGCCGACGGCTTGACCGGCGCTTCGATAGGCGGGCACGGGTGCGGCTGACGCAAGGCAATCGCCGCACGCCGCCGCACTCGCTACGTCAGCGTATTACGCGCTGATAAATTCCAGCAGATCGGCATTCACCTTGTCCGCCTCGACGGTGCACATGCCGTGCTGCCCGCCCGGGTAGACCTTGAGCGTGGCGTTCTTCACGATCTTCGCCGTCTTGCGACCTGCCGCGTCGATCGGCACGATCTGGTCGTCGTCGCCGTGCAGAACCAGCGTCGGCACGTCGATCTTCTTCAGATCTTCTGTGTAGTCGACTTCGGAGAACTGCTTGATGCAGTCGTACAGCCCCTTGATCGAGCCGGCCATGCCTTGCGCCCAGAACGAATCGATCACGCCTTGCGACACCTTCGCGTTCGGACGGTTATAGCCGTAAAACGGCAGCGCCAGATCCTTGAAAAACTGCGAACGATCGTCGACCACGCCCTTGCGGATGCCGTCGAACACATCGATCGGCGTGCCTTCGGGGTTGCCCTCTGTCTTGAGCATCAGCGGCGGCACTGCACCGATCAGCACAGCCTTCGCCACGCGATTCGTGCCGTGCCGGCCGATGTAGTGCGCGACCTCCCCGCCGCCGGTCGAATGGCCGACCATCGTGGCATCCTGCAGATCGAGGTGCTCGATCAGCGCCGCGAGATCGTCGGCATAGGTATCCATGTCGTTGCCGTCCCACGTCTGCGCCGAACGGCCATGACCGCGCCGGTCATGCGCGATCACGCGAAACCCTTTGCTGCCGAGGAACAGCATCTGCGCGTCCCAGGCATCCGCGGACAACGGCCAACCGTGCGAGAAGACAACCGGGCGGCCTTTGCCCCAGTCCTTGTAGAAGATGTCCGTACCGTCTTTCGTGGTGATCGTGCTCATCTGCTGACTCCTTGGGAATGAAGTCTGCCGTCGCCGGCAGGTGGATGATGCGTGCCTCTCAGACCATTCGGACGGCACGAGCCGTGCCGTCCGACGAAAACCGTTAACTGCGAATGCTCGACGAACTCGACGCGCGTAGGGGGCGGAACATGGGAGCAAAACGACCGGCGATACACGGCAGGGATGCTTACTCAAGCATGACACGGCCTGCAACACACTTTGATGACGGACCCACGAAGAACCGAATCGGTTCACGCGGTATTCGAAATAACCAGCAGGAATGAAACAGCGAATGGCGATGCGGTGCTCGTCCATGTCGAGCATACGCCAACGCCGTCGTAACCGCTCATCGCGCTGGCCGATCGCATGGAGGAATACGGCCCGAACTTCGGCGAGCCGCATACCGCGTCAATGGGTGGTGGCTTATTCGAGACGCGCCTGAAAGGCGCGGAGGGTATCGCCAGAGTGTTCTACTGCTCGATCGTGGAACGGAAAATCGTCATACTTCACAGCTTCGTGAAGAAGTCGCAACACACGCCGCGTAACGAACTGGACGTGGCGCGCAAAAGACTGCTGGAGATCAGAAATGGCAACCTATAAGGCAATGCGCGAACGGGCGCTCGCCGATCCCGAAGTACGCGCCGAATACGAACGGCTGAACCGCGAAGAATTCGCGCTGCTCGACCAGATGCTCGCCGCGCGCCGCGAAGCCGGCTTGACGCAGGCGCAAGTCGCCGAGCGCATGGGCACGAAAGCGCCGGCCATCACCCGGCTGGAACGGGCACTGGCTTCGGGGCAGCACTCGCCTTCTATCGACACGTTGCGCAGATACGCGGCCGCGTGTGACAAGCAACTGTTTATCTCGATCGCATAGCCGGCGTCGTTACTCCTGCGGCTCCTGCTGTTCTTGCGCTTCGATCGCCTGTTTCACGCGCATTAATTCGATGGCATGCGCCTTCTGATCTTTCTGTATGCGCTCGGTCGGGCCCACGACTGAAAGACCGTACAGGTCCCCGCCAATCGTCAAAGCGACCGCGATCGCCGACAACTCCGGCGCGCTCTCGCCGAGATTGGCGCACCAACCCTTAGCCTTTGCAGCGGCCGCTTGCGCGACGAGCGCTTGCAGGTCGGCAACGGTCGCAGTGGTGAAGCGTTCGAACGAAAGCTGCGCGCCGAGTGACTGCTGTGCGGCGGCATCGAGCTCACCGAAAATCGCCTTGCCGATCGAGTTCGCGTGCAAGGGCCGCAACTCGCCGGGCGCGCGCGTGTAGCGAATCGCCTTGGTCGATTCAACCACATCGAGATACACCACAGCTGTGCCGTGGATCTTGCCGAGCACCGCCGTCTCGCCACACGCGTCGCGCAATTCAACGAGCCGCGGATGCACCATCTCGACGATCGGGTCGACCGCATTGATGGCGCTGGCGAGCAACTGCAAGCGACGCGTTGGATAGTAGCCACCGCGTTTTCTGACCTCGTACAGATAGCCGCGGCTTACCAGCGTGCGAGCGAGCGCGAGACAGCTCGACACCGGCACGTTCAACAAACGCGCGAGTTCAGTGAGCGGCAGCGGCCGTTGCTCGGCAGCGAACAATTCGAACAGGTCTAGCGTGCGGGCAACGAGTTTGACATCCATGGCGGTGGGGTGAAACGCTCAGTACGACTTCGGCAGGCCCAGCACTTTCTCCGCGATGAAGCACATGATCATCTGCGGGCTCACGGGGGCGAGCCTCGGAATCATACACTCCCGCAGATAGCGTTCGACGTGATACTCCTTCGCATAGCCCATGCCGCCGAGCGTGGCAATCGCCGTCTGGCATGACTGGAACGCGGCTTCCGCCGCGAGGTACTTGGCCGCGTTGGCTTCCGCGCCGCAGGGCTGGCCGGCGTCGTAGAGCGAGGCGGCTTTGAACACCATCAGATTGGCCGCTTCGAGTTGCATCCAGGCTTGGGCGAGCGGGTGCTGGATCGCCTGGTTCTGGCCGATCGGCCGGCCAAACACCACGCGCTCCTTCGCGTACTGTGTCGCGCGTTTCAACGCGACCTGACCGAGACCGATCGCTTCGGCGGCGATCAGGATGCGCTCGGGGTTCAGGCCGTGCAGCAGATAGCGAAAGCCCGCGCCTTCGTCGCCGATACGGTCTTCAACGGGCACGCGCAGATTGTCGATGAACAGCATGTTCGAATCGACCGCCTTGCGGCCCATTTTCTCGATCTCGCGCACTTCCACGCGCTCGCGGTCGAGGTCGGTATAGAACAGCGTGAGACCGTCGGTCGGTTTGGCGGCCTGCTCGAGCGGCGTGGTGCGCGCGATGATCAGCATCTTGCTCGCGACCTGGGCCGTGGAGATCCAGATCTTGCGGCCGGACAGCACGTAGTGGTCGCCGTCGCGCACGGCCTGGGTTTTCAGATGCGTGGTGTCGAGGCCGGCGTCCGGTTCGGTGACCGCGAAGCAAGCCTTGTCGCGGCCCTCGATCAGCGGCGGCAAAAAGCGGCGCTTCTGTGCTTCGCTGCCGAACACCTGTACGGGGTTCAGCCCGAAGATGTTCATATGCACTGCGGAGGCTCCCGACAAGCCCGCACCGGAGCCACTGATCGTGCGCATCATGAGCGCGGCCTCGGTCATGCCGAGACCCGAGCCGCCGTATTCCGGCGACATCGCGATACCGAGCCAGCCGGCATCGGCCAGCGTGCGATGGAAGTCGTGTGGAAATCCGCCGTCGCGATCGCGGGCGAGCCAGTATTCGTCGTCGTATTTTTCGCAGAGTTTCTCGATCGCGGACTGGATCGATTGCTGGTCTTCGGTGAGATCGAAATTCATAACAACGTCCTGGGTTGTTGCCGGGTAGTACCTGCGCTGATCCGAACGTGCTCGAAGCGCACTCAAAGCGGAAACACACCGACCAGCACCGCGGTCAACACCATGATGATCGTGGCGGCGAAAACTTCAGGCGTCCGCGGGCGGCTTGCCGAAGACCTGCTCGGCGTGCTCATTGAGCGCCGGGGGCGTGCTGCGGTAACTGGCCGGCGTGCGGCTCAGCTTGATCGGCGATGCAATACCCTTGTACGTGCCCATCTCCACCCGCATGCCGCGATGTGCCGTATGCGGATGCTCCAGCGCCGCGCCCAACTCAAGCACCGGTGCGCATGGCACACCGCGCCGGATCAGCGTATCGGCAAGCAGTTCGCCTTCCCACGACGCAAAGCGTTTCTCGAGTTCGGCGCGCAATTCGCGGCGATGCGCGCTGCGCTCCTTGTTGCTGGCAAAGCGCGGATCGTCGACGAGCGGCTGCGCGTCAATCACGGCGCACAGTCCCGCGAACTGCGTGTTGTTGCCCACCGCCAGAAAAATATCGACGCTACCGGTGTGGAACATGTCGTACGGCGTGATGTTGGGATGCGCGTTGCCGCTGCGTTGCGGCTCTTTACCCGAGTAGAACCAGTTCGGCGTATGCGGATGCAGGATCGACAACGCACTGTCGAACAGTGTCGATTCGACAAACTGACCACGTCCGCTCGTCTCGCGTTCGCGCAGCGCCATCAGGATGCCGAGCGCCGCGTTCAGCCCGGTGACCAGATCGACGATCGGCACGCCGATGCGCAACGGCGCGCCGCCCGCCTCGCCGTTCACGCTCATCAAACCGGTCAGCGCCTGCACGGCAGCGTCGTAGCCCGGCAAGGCGCCGAGTGGACCGTCCGAGCCGAAACCCGACACGCGGCAATGCACGAGGCGCGGAAAACGCGCCTGCAACGCGTCGTAGCCAAGGCCCCAGCGTTCCAATGTGCCGATCTTGAAGTTTTCGACGAGCACGTCGGCGGTGTCGAGCAGCGTCAGCAGTTTCTGACGGTCGGGCTCCTGCGTCAGATCGAGCGCCACACCAAGCTTATTGCGATTCACGCCGATGAAATACGAGGCCGTGTCGCCGTCGAACGGTGGCCCCCATGTGCGCGTTTCGTCGCCGTTAGGCGGCTCGACCTTGACGACCTCCGCGCCGTGGTCGGCGAGGATTTGCGTGCAGTACGGGCCACCCAGCACGCGTGACAGATCGATGATGCGAAGCCCTGAGAGCGAACCGGGCGTGAGATTGAGCAAGGCGTGTCTCCTGATTGGACGATGGCGCACCATGGTCGTTAATTCCTGCGCATGAATAAAACTTTATGCCCAAGAATTTATCAAGTCAAGCAGGTTCCGGGGAAACACCAGGCCAACGTCAGTCACCGCGAAAGCGCCGGGGTCGCGTTGTTGCAGCGCGGTCTATTGCCGCAGTTCCGCGCCGACCTCGAGAAAGACACGCGCAAGCACGTGAAGGAAAACTTGATACCTATCAACGCTTTGCCGTCTCAAAAACGAAAAACCACGTAAAACAACGCGGTTTTTTGACGCACGTCGCATCGCAGCAAAAAAGCCACTCATCCACTACTCTTGCGTCATCTGCCCAGCGCAGTGCGCACCGACAACGGTCGACGCGCGTAGTCCGCCTCCAGGCACGACGCACCTAAAGCACTTCACGATCATGAACTCCGCAATTTCGGCATTCGATCTCGCCCGCATTCAGTTTGCGTTCACCGTCTCGTTTCACATTGTTTTTCCGGCGCTCAGCATCGGCCTCGCCAGCTTCATCGCCGTACTCGAATGGCGCTGGCTGAAAACCGGTAAGGCGTACTACAAAGATCTTTGCCTGTTCTGGTCGAAGATCTTCGCGGTGGCCTTCGGTATGGGCGTCGTCTCCGGCGTCGTGATGAGCTATCAGTTCGGCACCAACTGGTCAGGCTTCTCCAGTTTCGCCGGACCCATCACCGGACCTCTCCTGATGTACGAGGTCATGACCGCGTTCTTTCTCGAAGCGGGCTTCCTCGGCATCATGCTGTTCGGCTGGCAGCGCGTGAGTCCGCGCGCCCACTTCGGCGCCACGCTGATGGTGGCGATCGGCACGCTGATCTCGACGTTCTGGATTCTTGCGTCCAATAGCTGGATGCAAACACCGCAGGGCTTTGAAGTCGTGAACGGCCGTGTCGTGCCGCTCGACTGGTTCAAGATCATTTTCAATCCGTCGTTCCCGTACCGGCTCGCGCATATGGCGCTGGCGGCATTCATCGTTGGGGGGCTGGTGGTGTCGGCGGTGGGCGCATGGCATCTGCTGCGCGGCCGGCGCGATCCTGCCGTCAAGAAGATGTTCTCGATGGCGCTCTGGCTGCTGCTGATCCTCACGCCGATTCAGGCATTCGTCGGCGATCAGCACGGTCTGAATACGCGCAAGTATCAGCCGGCCAAGATCGCCGCGATCGAAGGTCTGTGGGAAACCGAGAAAGGCGGCACGGCGCTCAACCTGTTCGGTATTCCCGACATGCAAGCGGAGACCACGCGCTACGCGGTGTCGATCCCGCACCTCGGCAGCCTGATCCTCACGCATAGCTGGGACGGCGAGATTCGCGGCTTGAAGGAGTTCCCGCCACAAGACCGGCCGAACTCGACGGTGGTGTTCTGGAGCTTCCGCATCATGGCCGGGCTCGGCGTGCTGATGATCCTGATGTCTGTGGCGGCATGGGCGCTGCGCCGCCGCGAACGCCTGTTTGAAGCGAAGTGGTTCCAGCGTCTTGCGGTGGCGATGGGCCCGACCGGTTTCATCACGCTGCTGGCGGGTTGGGTCACCACTGAAGCAGGCCGTCAGCCGTGGGTGGTGTACGGCGTGATGCGCACCTCACAGGCGGTGTCGCCGCTCACCACGCAGCAAGTCGGCATCTCGCTGATGGCATTCGTGGTCGTGTACTTCCTCGTATTCGGCACCGGCATCTACTACATGCTCAAGCTGATGCGCTCCGGTCCCGCTCTGCCGGGACAGACGCCGCATGGCGTGCCTGAGCACACGCCGAATCACACCGCGCGCCGCCCCTTGTCCGCCGCCGATCACATGATCGACGCCGCCTAACCTCTTTGCCTGCGAGAAAGAAAATGGACGTAACCGTAGCGTGGGCCGCAATCATTGCGCTAGGCCTATTCATATACGTGGTGCTGGACGGTTTCGATCTGGGCATCGGCATCGTCTTCCCGTTTTTCCCCGATGAGAAAGAACGCGACCTGATGATGAACACCGTCGCGCCCGTGTGGGACGGCAACGAAACCTGGCTGGTGCTCGGCGGCGCCGCGCTGTTCGCGGTGTTTCCGGTGGCCTATTCGACCGTGCTGTCCGCGCTGTATCTGCCGCTGATCTTCATGCTCGTCTGCCTGATTTTTCGCGGCGTGTCGTTCGAGATTCGCGCTAAGGCCAAGCGCACGAAACATCTGTGGGATCTGGCGTTCATCGGCGGCTCGGCGGGCGCGACGTTCTTTCAGGGCATCGTGCTGGGCGCGTTCCTGCAAGGCATTCCGGTGATCGACGGCGGCTATGCGGGCGACGCCTTCGGCTGGCTCACGCCGTTCAGTCTGCTGACGGGCCTCGGTCTGGTGACCACTTACGCGTTGCTTGGCTGCTGCTGGCTGGTCGCGAAGACCGAAGGCGATCTGCAACGCCGCCTGCATCGCGTGGTGTGGCCGCTGACGCTCGTGCTGCTCGGGTTCATCGCAATGGTCAGCCTGTGGACGCCGCTGCAAGATCCGAATATCGCGCAACGCTGGTTCCACGACAACCTGTTCTACCGTCTGCTGCCGGTGCCGTTCCTCGTGGCGGTGTGCGCGTTCTTCATGCATCGCGCGGTGCGTGCCCGGCATCACAACACGCCGTTCGTGCTGGCGCTCCTGCTGGTGCTGCTCGGTTATACGGGGCTGCTGGTGAGCCTGTGGCCGTATGCGATTCCGTCGAGCATGACACTCTGGGAAGCGGCTGCGCCACGTTCGAGCCAGATGTTCACGCTGGTCGGCGCAGCGGTGATTCTGCCGGTCATCATCGCCTATACGACGATGGGTTATTGGGTATTTCGTGGCAAGGTGCGTCATGACGACCAACATCACTATCACTAAGGACGCGGGCGCTGAAGCCCCCCGCAGCGCGTCGCAACCGCCGGCAGGCAAACTGCCGGGGTGGCTGTGGTTCATCGCGCTCTGGTGTTTCGGCGTGGCTTCGGCGGTATCGCTCGGCTTCGCGTTCAAGCTTCTGATGAATGCGACGCTATTTGCAGTCAAATGACCACGGCGCTTGCGTGATTTCATTCGGCCCGCATAACCTTCGGATTCCTGCGTGGACGGCTTCAAAATTGGGGCATACGGCTCGTCTTCGTAGCAAGCCGGAACCTATGCGCGAGAGACCTGCCTTACACAATATGCTGGTGCATCGAACCAGCCGGCGATCATATAAATAGACTGTCAAATATGCGGCGCGCCGGAAAGCGCGCCGCGCCACCGATCGGCATATGATCGCGGGGTAACCGGCCATGACGCCATTCGAAAATAGAAGTAAAACGGGAAGTGAAGCCAGCAGCACGGCGGCGGTAGTCCACAACTCGCAGGTCCGACTCGCGGAGACATCATGAAGTTTCTTGTGGCCGACGACCATGAACTGATCCGGCAAGGCGTCAAAGGGCTGTTGCGTGGGCTCGATCCTGACGCGCAATTCGACGAAGCCGATAGCTGGGAAACACTCGCCGCCGCCGCGCGGCCCGACGCCGACCACGACCTCGCCATCGTCGATCTGCATATGCCGGGCATGAGCGGCGCTTCGTCGCTTGAAGTGCTGCTGAAGGCAAACCCTGCGTTGCCGGTCGTCGTGCTCTCCGCCGAAGAATCGCCCGACGAAATGCGCGCGGTGCTGGCCGCCGGCGCGCTCGGCTTCGTGCCCAAGCGGCAACCCGCCAGCGTCATGCTCAAAGCAATCGAACTGGTGTTGTCAGGCGGCGCCTATGTGCCAATGGAAGCACTCAGTCTGCTGGGCTCGCGTGAGGCGCACACCGAAGCGGCGGCCGAGCGTTCCGCTCAGGGCACCGCCCCCGCCTCGACTCAGGGCGGCGCAGCGCTCACCGAACCGATCATGCAAATCCAGGCACTGCAGCCGCACCAGCAACATTTGCTGGAGAACCTGTCGCCAAGACAGCAGGACATCATGCGGCTCGTGCATCGCGGCTGGACCAACAAGATGATCGCGCGTGAACTGGGCGTTGCGGAAGGAACGGTCAAGGTGCATCTCTCGGTGATCTTCCGGGCGCTCGGCGTGCACAACCGGTCCACGGCGATCGCCGTGATCAACGGCTGGCTGGAAGCCGGCAGAACCCTGTAACAGCGGGTCGGCGGCCGGTGCTCACGCCGCCCGCCCCTTATCCAGTTCCGCCTGCTGCCAGAGCATTTCCAGGGTGCGCCGCAAGCGCGCCGGTGTCACCGGCTTATGCAGCACCGGAATCCCCTGTAAGGCCAGCGCCGCCAGTTCCGCCGACGCCATATCGCCCGTGATCAGCAAGGTCACCACGCTTTCGTGCCCGGCCCGCGCGAGCACATTGCGCACGGCCGCCAGCGCTTGCGCGCCGGTTCGGTGATTGGCCAACTGGTAGTCACATAACACGGCATCCGGGACGAAACCGTCTTCCAGCGCGACGAGCGCATCCACCTCGTCGCGTGCGCCACGCACGATGCAACCCCAGCGTCCCAGCAGACTGGCAAGGCCTTCGAGAATCGACGGTTCGTCGTCAATGCATAGCACCCGCCGCCCTTGTGCCGATGGACCGCCCGCCACCGCTTCGTTCAGGCTCGCGACAATCCCGCCGGCGTCGCCCTGCTGCACAGGAAAGCGAAACACCGAGCCGCGGCCCGGCGCCGAGCGCATCTGCAACTCGCCGCCGAGCATCTCGACCAGGCGCTTCACCGTCGGCAAGCCCAAACCGTGCCCCTGGCGCGCGTCGCGCTGTGGATTGGCGACCTGATAGAACTCTTCGAAGATGCGCTCGTGTTCCTCGGCAGGGATGCCAATACCCGAATCGCGCACCTCGACATAGCCGCCCGATCGACGCCCGGCGCGGCGATAGCCGACCCAGATCGCGCCTTCCTCGGTATAGCGCACGGCGTTCGAGAGCAGGTTGCTCAGTACGCGTTCGAGCAGCACCGGATCGTCATGCACGACCACCGAAGCCGGTGCGATCCGCAGCGCCAGGCCTTTGGCCGCCGCCTGCGGGCGGTACTGGCTACCGACCCGCTCGAACAGTTCCGAAAGCCGGAAATGCAAGCGGATGACCTGGGTCACGCCGCTTTCGAGCCTCGCAAGATCGAGCACCTGGTTGAACAGCTGATTCAACGCTTCGACGTTATAAACGATGTGCTCGGCGGTCTTCCCATGCTGTAGGGGCGTCGCCGCCGTGTCGTTGAGCGAGGCCGCCAGTAGGCCGATCGCATGCAGCGGCTGGCGCAAATCGTGGCTCGCGGCCGCAAAAAACCGTGTTTTGGCGAGACTGGCTTCTTCGGCGACACGCTTTTGCGCCGCCAGTGATTCCGCCAGGTATTGCTGATCGACGCGAGCCTGCACGACTTGCCGGAACAGCTTGCGATAACTCAGCGCATAGACGTTGATCGCGCAGAAGAAGAACGCGAGGACGATGGCGAGAATCGTGCGATCGAACGTATGCGTGCCGAAATGCAGCACGATGGATGGGACCAGCAGAAACGGAATCGCGGTCGAGAAGTTCAGCAGATCGAAGCCGTTCGACATGAACACGCCGGCCGCCAGCGTGACGAGCATCACCGTGTGCAGCAGCGGCAAATCGGTTTGGGGGCTCTGAAACGCGAACCATATCGCCAGCCCCGGCGCGCTATACTGCAGCACGCCGCGCACCGCGTGCAAGTTGATCCAGCCACGCGGCGTGACGAGGTGCGGGTAGCGGCGATTGCAGATCCACAGCGCAAGGCTGCCGCAATTGGCCACCGCATAGAACCCGAAGCACGCGATGAACAGCCGTGGCGACGGAATGTTCGGCCAGTAGATCGCCACCAGCACCGCGATCGAGAACCAGTGCGAAAAGAAGGCGATCGGATCTTGCGCGTACAGCACGCGCACCAGGTCTTCGTCGATTGCACGCTGGATCGGGTCGGCCCGCATCATGCGGTCTCCTCGTGGGGCACGGCAAATTATGCTGACCGGATGGTTTACCCGGCAGTTTACCCATCAGCTACCACTTAATCCATATAGGCGAAGCCGTCGCCGGAAATCATACTGGGTTCACATTCCAGCGCGGCTTACAAGCTCCAACACCCCCTTCCTTGCCTGCAGTCGAGGCTCCGCGCGCTCCTCGCCTTACCCTTTATGGAGGTTTTCATGGGCGCAGTTCCGAGCCACGCGTTCGTCCGCAATCTCGACGATGCGATCCTGCCCGACCTGTGGCGCCGTCGTACCCAACTGTCCGCCGACGAAATGGTGTCGATGGTCGAACTGGTCAAGCGGGCGTTGCGCACCTATCACCCGCTTGAGTTGCAGGCACTCGGCGAGGACAAGGAAGAACTGGTCGCGCAGTTCATTTACGCGAAAGTACTGCGCCTCGCGCCCGGCCACACGGAAACCCATGCCTGCGCCGACAGCGCCCCCTCCAACGGCTACGCGCTGTGCGCGTATTTTCGCCGTTACCTGATCGACTGCCTGCGCAGCGCCGGCCATCAACGCAATGTGTCGATGGAAAACGAAGGCATGGCGCAGGAGATCGATCTTCACGCGCAAGCGCTGGAAGACCCCGTCGAAAGCGTATTGCTGCAATACGGCCTCGACGAGCAACGCGTGCGGTTCGCCGCGCGCGCCTTTATCGACAGCCTCGACGAGCCGGAACGCATCGTGCTGGCCGGCAGCCTCGGCTGGTGCTCGGAAGGGAAAGGCGGCCTGTCGGCGGTCGCTGCTCAGCATCGTGTGCCCTCGTATCACTATCGCGCCGTCAAACTCGGCGTCACCATGAAAAAGACGGCCGGCGCCGACGAATTTTCTAATACCAAGATCGGCCGCTGGCTGATCGACGTGCTCGGCATCGAGATCGAGCTCGACAATCGCCCAGCGATTCTGCTCGCGTTAAACCTGCTCGCCGCCGAATCGAGCGACAGCGAAATGAATGAAGTAGCCGCCTAATAGCGTATTCCCAGACTAGCCTGGGCCGACGGCGGCTTTTTCCCCTTTCCGCAAATCGAGCACGTGCCACGCACGCGCCACGTACGATGCGCCTTTTTTTGTCATCGCGCACCGCCTACGATAAAAAAGCCGCAACCACAGGCCGTCTTCCTTCCGAAGTCCGGGCTCCCCTACCCGGCATCCCTTTCCTGACGAGGTGGTCCGAATGAACCGCTTATCGAGCGCCCTGACGGCCATGCAGCCGCATTACGATGTCGTGGTGGTGGGTTCGGGTTATGGAGGTGCGATTGCCGCGAGCCGCATGGCGCGCGCCGGCCGCAGGGTGTGCGTGCTGGAACGTGGGCGCGAATTCATGGCCGGCGAGTTTCCGCGCACGCCGCTCGAAGGCGCCGCGCAGGTGCAATACAACACCGCCCTCGCGCAAGTCGGCTCGCCGCTCGCGCTGCTCGAAGTGCACGTGAATGAAGACGTGAATGCGGTGGTGGGCTGCGGACTGGGCGGCACGTCGCTGATCAACGCGAACGTTGCGCTCGAAGCCGAACCGCGGTTATGGGACGACGTCCGCTGGCCCGAGGCGCTGCGCGGCGACCAGGCGGGACGCGACAAGGGCTACGAACTTGCCCGCGCCATGCTGCAACCGTCGCCCGTGTCCGGCGATTTTTTGCAATTGCCAAAACTGCAGGCGCTCAAACAATCCGCGCAGGCGCTCGGTATGGCCGATCGCTTTTACCCACCGCCGGTCACCGTCACCTTCGAGGACCGCATCAACGCTGCGGGCGTTGCGCAGCAAGCCTGCGTCGGATGCGGCGATTGCAATTCGGGCTGCAATTACGACGCAAAAAATTCGACGCACATGAACTATCTGCCCGATGCGGTCGCGCACGGCGCCCATATTTTCACGGGCGCAGCCGTGCATTCGGTGGTGCGCGACGCGGCTAAGCAAAAGTGGACTGTGCGTTTTCAGGAGGTAAAGCTAGGCCGCGAGAGTTATGACGCGCCTGATCTGTTCGTGAGCGCCGACATCGTCATTGTCTCGGCCGGCACGATCGGTTCGACCGCCCTGCTGTTGCGCTCGCGCAAGGCGGGGCTGACCGTTTCCGACATGCTCGGCCAACACTTCACCGGGAACGGCGACGTACTGGCGTTCGCGTACAACACCGACGAGGTGATCAACGGTGTCGGCTGGGGCGTACACATGCAGGGCGACATCCCACCGGTCGGGCCGACCATTACCGGCATCATCGACCATCGCAACACCCCTGACGTGACAGACGGCTTCGTGATCGAAGAAGGCTCGCTCGCCGGGCCGGTTGGCGCCGCGATGGTCGCGCTGCTCGGCGGCGCCGCGCCGCTCGAAGGCGTCGAGATTCCCGCTCCGCGCGCCGCCGGGGAACCGGCAGACTACGACACTCGCGTGATCGAAAGCCTCCTGCGCGGCCCCTATCACGGCGCCCTCAACCATACGCAAACCTACCTGGTCATGGCGCATGACGACGAAAGCGGCCAGATCAGCGTGAATGACAAGGGCAGACCACGCATCGACTGGCCGAAGGCCGGCAAGCAGCCGATCTTCCGCACTGTCGAAGACACGCTCGAGAAGGCGCAGGCGCCGCTCGGCGGTAAATACGTGCGCAACCCGATCTCGACCCGAATGCTCAAGAACCGCACCGTCACCGTGCATCCGCTCGGCGGCTGCGGGATGGGTGAGGATGCCGAGCGCGGTGTCGTCGACCATCAGGGCCGGGTCTTCAGCGGCACGACAGGGGATGACGTGCACGAAGGCCTGTATGTGATGGATGGCGCGGTCATGCCGATGTCGCTCGGCGTCAATCCGCTGTTGACGATTTCCGCGCTGGCCGAACGCAATTGCGCGCTGCTTGCGGACGCGCGAGGCTGGAAGATCGACTACCAGGCCAAGGGCACGGCCGGCACGCCGCCGCCCCAGAAGATCGGCCTGCGCTTCACCGAAACAATGATCGGCACCTACACGCCTGGCGTGGCGGGCGATGCCGCCACCAGTCCGATTGAATTCACACTGACTGTCGAATCGGACGATCTGGCCGATATGCTGAGCAATCCGCAACATCTGGCCCACACCACTGGCACGCTGACCTGCGCCGCGCTCTCCGCGCAACCCATGACGATCACGGACGGCACCTTCAACCTGTTCGTGGTCAACGAATCGGACGTGGACGAGCGCAACATGAATTACCGCATGACGCTCAATTCCACCGAAGGCAAAACCTACTATCTGAGTGGACAGAAGATCATTACGCGTACGTCGCCGATCAATCTTTGGGACCAGACCAACACGCTCTACGCCGAAATTCGCGAATCGGCGCAAGCGGATGCACCGGCGATCGGCAAAGCAACGCTGATCATCACGCCCGAGAATTTCATCAAGCAGCAACGCACGCTTGAAGTCACCAACGCACCCGATCTGACAACGCGCCTTGAATGGACCCTGAAGTTCGGCAAATTTTTCGCGGGCGTGCTGTTCACCGAGTACGGCGGCGTGGCGGCGCCCTTGCAGTTTTATGATCCGAAGGCGCCCCCGCGTCTGAAGCGCGTGCTGCGCGCACCTGTGCCGCAGGTGGTCTTCTTCGATACGCCCGATAAGACCACGCTGCGACTCACACGCTACGCCGGGCCGCCCAACACACCGCTGCGTCCCGTGCTGCTGATCCACGGCTCGGGTGTGTCGAGCCGCATCTTTTCCACCGATCTGGTCACGACCAACCTGGTGGAATATCTCTGTGCGGCCGGCTACGACGTGTGGCTCGTCGATCTGCGCGTCAGCATCGAAATGCCGAGCGTGCTGGTGCCGACCAACGTCGACAAGGTCGCTCGCGAGGACATTCCGGCCGCGGTCGCTAAAGTGCGGGAGCTGACCGGCCTGCCAGACATTCAGGTGCTGGCCCACTGCATGGGTGGGTTGGCGTTGACGATGTCGCTGCTGTACGGCCTCGAGGGCGTGCGCTCGGTCGTCATCTCGCAGGTCTCGGCGCATCCGGTGCCGGGCACACTCGGAAAGATCAAGTGCGGGCTGCACGTCCCGGACATCATGGAACATCTCGGCGTGCTCGACCTGACTGCTTTTACGGAACATAGGTCGTGGCCCCACAACCTGCTCGATGAAGCGCTGCGGCTCTACCCGACCACTCACAAACAGGGCTGCGGCAGCCCAATCTGCCACCGGGCGACCTTCCTTTACGGCCTGCTCTACGAACATGAAAAATTGAGCGAGACACTTCACTCGAACCTGCAGGAATTGTTCGGCGTGCACGACGTCTCCGTCTTCAAGCATCTCGCCGCGATGGTGCGGGCGGGCAAGGTTGTCGATGCCGAAGGCCGAGACGTCTACCTGAGCGGCGCGGACGGCATGAGGGGTCTGGAAGGCATGCGCCTGCCGATCGGCTTCATCCACGGTGAAAAAAACGAAACCTATCTGCCGAAGAGTACCTTGATTACCTACGACATGCTGGTCGAGCACTTCCCCGAGCAGCCTTACGAACGACACATCATTCCCGGCTACGGGCATATCGACTGCATCTTCGGCAAGAATGCGGCGGTGGATGTCTATCCGGTGATTGCGCGGTATCTGAATGCGCATTGACGAATGCTTAAGCGCCACGTCGCCATAAGATCGGAGAACGCCGCGGCTGCGTGCATGGGTTGCACGCCGCTCGCTCTTCGGGCGGCGGTTCAGGTATGGTATGTGTAAGGGGGCGGTTCGCCGCGGGTACAGTCAGCGCACCTGGCCCCGCGAGCCCATCACACCCTATCCACATCACCCTGCCACGCTTATCCGGATGAAAAACTTTTTTCTGACCACGTTGACCGCCGGGCTGTTGGCCGGCACCGTTGCAACAGCGAACGTACAGGCCGCCGAACTCCATGTGATGAGTTCAGGCGGCTTCACCGCCGCCTATAAACTGCTCGGCCCCAAGTTCGCGGCGTCGACAGGCAACACGCTCGAAACGATCCTCGGGCCGTCGATGGGTAAATCGCCGGAAGCCATTCCGAACCGGCTCGAGCGCGGAGAGCACGCGGACGTGGTCATCATGGTCGGCTACGCGCTCGACGATCTGATCAAGCAAGGCAAGGTGATTCCCGGGTCGCGCGTCGAGCTGGCCGATTCCCGCATTGGCATGGCCGTGCGCAGCGGCGCGCCGAAGCCGGATATCAGTTCGGTCGAGGCACTGAAAGAGACTCTGCTTCACGCCAGATCGATCGCCTACTCGGATAGCGCGAGCGGTGTCTATATCGAACGCGAGCTCTTCGGCAAACTCGGCATTGGGGATCAGGTGAAAGCCAAAGCGAAGATGATCCCGAAGATTCCAGTCGCATCCGTGGTCGCCAATGGCGATTACGAGGTGGGATTCCAGCAGGTCAGTGAGTTGCTGCCGGTGCCGGGCGCCACGTTCGTTGGAAAGATTCCGGAATCGGTGCAATCGGTCACGCGATATGCTGCGGGCATCCCGGTGGGCGCCGAACATCCGAAAGAGGCGAAGGCACTGCTCGACTACCTCGCCTCACCCGCCGCACAGCCCGTGGTGACGTCGACTGGTATGGACTCTGTCGCAACACATTGACGAAGTGGCCGGTGCGTAGCCGACAGACGCGTGTCATCGCGTCCACTTTGCCTTGCAAGACATAATCAAATCCCGCCATCAATAGCAACACGGCCGCGGGCTTCACACTTCAGGACGATTTCACAGAAAACTATGGAACAGTTGACCTTCGGGGCTTGCGTCAAAAAAGGCTGGATCAGTTCGTGGCAAGCCGTCACGCAAATGCCCTGGTTGTTCCTGGGTGTCTGCGCGGTATTGGCCTGCACCTCGCTGCTGATAGGGCAACGCCCCGCCGCCACTGACAATATGGACTCGATGACGCGTGTCGGCCACGGCCTGCTGTCGCTGGTCTGGTTCTTTCTACAGCTGGCGGTATCTGGCACGCTGACCATCAAGGTCCATCGTTTCGTGCTGCTTGGCGAAGGCGCGCACCCGCTCGTGCCGCTCAACGGCAAGCCGCTCGCCCGCTATGCGCTGGTGTGGCTCGCCATCATGCTGATTGTGCTGGCGATTATAGGATTCACCTTTGTCGCCATGCGCGCGCTCAAGATGGGATTCCTGGTTTACGTGCCGCTGCTGCTCATTTATCTATTCGTGCTTATCCGTCTGAGCCTGCTTTATCCGTCCATTGCCCTCGGCAGCCGGGTTGCCTTGCGTGCGGCGTGGAGGGACAGCCGTGGACACGTATGGAGCATCATCGGCGTGGGCTTCGTGACTTATGTGCCGCTCTTTGTCGTCACCGTCCTTTTATTCGTGCTCGTCGGCCCGAAGATGCTGGCCGCGCACCAGACCCAGGGCCTGGCCGTCGTCGCGATTATTCAGGCGCTGCTCAATGCTGTTTTCGTCGTGTTCGCCGCAGCCTCGCTGTCATGGCTGTACCGGCGCTACGCCAACGAGCTGCTGACGCACGCTGAAGACGCGCCGCGTTGAATCGCGCGGCACGCCTTCGGTCAAAACAGCTTGCCCGGATTCAGAATGCCGTGCGGGTCCAGCGCGTGTTTGATCGCCGCCATGGCGGCCAATTCAGCCGGCGAGCGCGAGATCGGCAAGAACTCGCGCTTGAGCAAGCCGATCCCGTGTTCCGCCGACACCGAGCCGTGCAACGGCCTGAGCATCTCGTAGACGAACGCATACACCGCATGATGATCGACGCCGGGGATCGAATGGCCGTCCACGGTGACATGCAGATTCGAATCGCCGATATGGCCGAAAAAATACGACGCGTTGCCCGGCCAGCGCTGATCGAGCGCCGCGCGGCAACGATCGACAAAAGCGCCGATCTCGCCGATGGGCAAACTCACGTCGAAGTTGATCGCATCCAGCCGCACCGGAAACTCGGCGGTGCACTCGCGAATCGCCCACAACGCGCGCACATCAGCGACCGATTGCGCGATCACCGCGTCGCGGATCGCTTCTGAATCGAGCGCTTCGGCCAGCGCGGCAGAGAAGCGTTCGCCGTCGTCGCTCGCGTCGAAGCTCGCGTGTTCGATCAGTGCATAGAGCGGGTGCGAGTCGGCGAACGGCGAGCGCGTGCCCGTCAGCTTCACGCCGAAATCGTAGAAATCCGGCCACATGATCTCGAACGCGCCGATGTCGTTGCCAAAGCGCGTCGACAGGCGGCGCAGCAGGTTCACGGCGGCGTCGTACCCGTCAAGGGCGACGAGCGCCGTGTGGCGCGCCGCGCGCGGCGGATGGAGCCGCAGCACCGCGCGCGTGATCACGCCGAGCGTGCCTTCCGAACCGATAAACCAGTGTTTCAGGTCATAGCCGGTGTTGTTCTTGACCATCTTGCCGAGTGAAGTCAGCACGTCGCCGTTGGCAAGCACAACTTCGAGACCGAGCACCTGGTCGCGCGCGGTGCCCGACTGGATCACGCGATTGCCGCCTGCGTTGGTCGCCAGATTGCCGCCGATCTGGCACGAGCCTCGTGCGCCGAGATCGAGCGCGAGTTCGAAGCCGGCTTCGGCGGCCGACTCCTGGGCGGTTTGCAAGGTGGTGCCGGCGCGCACGGTTAACGTGGCCGAAGCGGTGTCAATTTCTTCCACGCCGGTGAGCCGTTCGAGCGACAGCGCAATATCGGTCGCGCGCGCAATCGCGCCGCCGGCGAGACCGGTCATGCCGCCCTGCGGCACCACCGGTTGATGCGCGGCGTGGCAAATCGCCAACGCGCGAGAGACGTCTTCCGTGCTGCGCGGCAAGAGCAGCGCGGCAGGACGCGTCGGATCGTGGCGTGTCCAGTCGGTCATCGCGTGTTCGCCGATCTGCTCGCCGACCCGCACCACGTCGGCACCGAGCGCGGCACGTAGCGCATCGAGCGTTGCAGAAAGTGGCGCTGCGCCGTGGGTTGCGTTGCGGGCCGCGCTGCTGCCTGCTACGCCGTTAGTCAAACTGTTATCTGTCATGCAGTAGTTCCTTGCTTTCCTTCAACGGCTGCTTTCTTCCGATAACCCATCGAATCGTTGATCCGCCCGAGGATATAGTCACCCGCGGCGACCGGTTGGTACTTGAGGTCGGCGTCGCTCGTGCCGAGCTCACGTGGATCGACCATCGCACCGTAAGTGGGATCATAAAACGTCGCGATCGAATAGCGCTCGCGCCCCGACGCATTGATCACGCGATGCAAGGTGGAGCGGAAGCGGTCATTAGTCCAGCGCGCCAGCAGATCGCCGACGTTCACCACGAAGCTGCCTTCGACCGGCGGCGCATCGACCCACGTATCGTTGGCGATCTCACGCACCTGCAAGCCGCCCACCCGATCCTGCCATAGCAAAGTAATGCAGCCGTAGTCGGTATGCGGCGCGACGCCGAACTGATCCGCGTCAGACTGGGGCGGCTGCGGCGGATAGTAGACCATCTGCGTGCGCTGCATCCGCTTCGTATAGCGCGGCGCGAAGAAATGCTCGTCAACGCCGAGACTTACCGCCACCGCCCGCAGCAGATCGGCGCCGCATGCCGCGACCGCTTCGTAGTAACCATACAGCGCGGGCCGCAACCCGGGCATGAAATCCGGCCAGTTGTTCGGCCCACGCAGCGCCTGGCCCGCGCGCACATCGGGATCGTCCTCCGGCAACTCGAGGCCGATGCTGAAGAACTCCTTGTAGTCGGGGCGCTTCGCCTGATACATGGTGGCGTCGCCGAGCGCGTTGAAACCTCGATGCCTTTGATTGACCGCCGCGCGCCGCTTCGTCTCCACCGGAAACGCAAAGAACGTGCGCGCCGCCTGTTCGGCTGCATCGATTGCCATTTGCGGCACGCCGTGATTGACGATATAGAAGAAGCCGATCGTCGTGCACGCCTCGCGGATTTCGTGCGCCACGCGCGTCAAAGCCTGCGGGTCGCCCGCGCGAACGCCGGCAAGATCGATGATCGGAATACGGGTCACGGGCATTGCGCTGCTCCCAGGAAGGCCGGCCAATTCAACTGAGGAAAGAGGCTTGCACACGGAGGCTGACACATCACTCGCGACTCGCTCGCGCGCCTCGTGCATCCTCGTGCGTCTTCGTTGTATATACCGCCAAAAGCGCACCCGCAAGTTGCTTCGTGGGGGTTCAGGTAAGGGATTTTCTCTACTCGCGCGTTTATTTATTTCACGCGGAAACTGCGGTATATACTGCCTCGCATGACTCGCGCAAGGTCCGCTGACGAACCGCTTTCGCGCGACACCGCTTTGCCAACCGGAGAATCCCATGAGCATCCTTGCAGGCTGGAAGTGTCGTTTGGTCATGCTGGCGTTATGCGCGGCAAGCGTCACCGCCCACGCGGAAGACCAGCTCGCCAAAGTAAAGAAAGCCGGCGAACTGGTGGTCGGCACCGAGATGCAGTTCGCGCCCTTCGACTTCCTTGAAAACGGCCAGCAAGCGGGCTTCAATAAGGACCTGTTCGCCGAGGTCGGCAAGGAAATGGGCGTGAAGGTGCGCTTCATCGACTTGCCGTGGCCGAGCGTGCTGCCGGGTCTCGAAGCCGGCAAGTTCGATATGGTGGGCGGCCCGCTGACGGTCACCAAGGCGCGCATGGAACGCTACACGTACACCCTGCCGATCGCGGACGCCACCGACGCGCTGCTCAAGCGCGCCAACGACGCCTCCGTCAAGCAATCTTCGGATATCGCCGGCAAGACTGTCGGCGCGGGCAAAGGCTCGGCCCAGCTCGACCAGTTGAAGACGTACGTCGCCACCTTGCCGAAACCGCCTGAAATCCGCGAATACGTCGACAACAATCAGGCTTACGCCGACCTCGCTGCCGGTCGCATCGTGGCGGTCGCGAATTCGATGACCAACATCGCGTACGTCGCCAAACAACGCCCCGACACCTTCGCCGTGGTCCAGCCGCCGTTCGGCGCGAAAGTGTACTTTGCTTACTGCCTGCGCAAAGACGCGGATAGCAAGCCGCTCGCCGATGCCTTCAATGCTGCGCTCGTGAAAATGCACAACGACGGGCGCCTCGCGGCCTTGCAGAAAAAGTGGTTCGGTGTCGAGATGGATGCGCCGACGACGATGCCGACGCCGAACTATTGATGCAACTGACGCACCGCTGGCTTGATGTTTCGATGTTTTGATGTTTTGCAGCACGCGTTCCTGATGCATGCGATGCGCGCTTTTCGACGGGCCGCATCGCCCTCTCCGTTCTAGCGAGTGCGACGCTTATGTTCAGCACAACCGTCTTTCTACAAGGCTTGCCGCTGCTGCTGCATGCGGCGCTCGCCACTATCGGCATTTCGCTAACGGGTCTCCTGATCGGTTTCTTCGTCGCGATCGCCGTGTGTGCGGCACGCCTCTCGCCGAAGCGCGCCGCGCGCATGTTCGGCGGCGCTTACGTGTTCTTTTTTCGCGGCGTGCCGATGCTGGTGCAACTGTTGCTGGTGTACTACCTGCTGCCATTCGCCGGAATCAACGTGTCGCCCATCGTCGCTGCGATCAGCGCCGTATCGCTGTGTTCCGCCTCCTACATCGCCGAGATTCTGCGCGGCGGTTTCCTCAGCATTCCGCCAGGGCATATCGAAGCCGCGCGCATGCTCGGGCTCTCACCGTTCGACATGCTGCGACGCATTCTCGTGCCGCAGGCGTTTCGCTTGACGCTGCCCTCGCTCGTCAATGAAATGGTGCTGCTGATCAAGGCTTCGTCGCTGATCTCGGTGGTGGGTGTGGCCGAGTTGACGCGCACCGCGCAGAACATCGCGGCCAGCACCTATCGGCCGCTTGAAGCCTACCTCGCCGCCGGGCTGATTTACTTTGTGATCTGCGGAAACCTGGCGCTCGTCGCACATGCCACCGAATACCGTTTGCAGCACGCCTGACCGACCCTGAGCTTGAGATCGAATAAGCCATGCAAAAGCTCGACCCCACCGTCATCACGCACAATCTGCAGCCGATTGCCGCCGGTCTCGCGACCACACTCGGCACCTGGGCCGCGGGCGTGGGGATCGGCATCCTGATCGGCTTTCTGATCGCCGTGCTCCAGCTCTTTTGCGGACGCTGGGTGCGCGGCGCATTGCGCTTCTATATCGAACTGTTTCGTGGCACGCCGTTTCTGGTACAACTGTTTTTGCTCTACTACGGCGGTCCTTCCTTCGGCCTCACGCTCGAACCAATGACAGCCGGCGTGCTCGGCTTGGGCCTCTACGGCAGCGCGTATTTCGCGGAAGCATTCCGCTCGGGCTTTCAATCGGTGCCGCCCGGTCATCTCGAAGCGGCATCCTGTCTCGGACTTACCCGCTGGCAAGCCGTCCTGCGCATTCAGGTGCCGCAAATGCTGGTGCTGATCGTGCCCGCGCTCACCAATCTGATTATCGTGCTGAGCAAGGAAACCGCGGTGCTGTCGATCGTCACCGTGCCCGAACTCACGTTCGTGCTGACCGGCATCGGTTCGGCTACCTTCGCTTTCGTCGAAACGCTGCTGGTGCTGTGCGTGTGCTATCTCGCGCTGGTCGAACTGACCTCGCGCGTGGGTATGTGGGCCGAAACCCGCATCGCGCGCTTCATGGCATGAACGGAAATCCGGACCACCCTATGAACGCTATCGCCGACATGCCGTCCTCCACGTCCACCGCTGCCTTCGATACGCCGCCCGGCGCGCCGCTGATCGAAGTGCGCGACCTGAAGAAACGCTTCGGCGACGTCGAAGTGCTGCGCGGCGTCGATCTCGAGATTGCCCGCTCCGAAGTGGTCTGCATTATCGGCCCATCGGGCTCGGGCAAGAGCACGTTGCTGCGCTGCCTCGCCGCGCTCGAAACCTACGATCAAGGCGACGTGCGTATCGAAGGCGAACTGCTCGGCTACAGCGAGCGCAACGGAAAACGCGTGCGAGCGTCGCAAAGCGAGATCAATCGCGTGCGGCGCAACGTCGGCATGGTGTTTCAGCAATTCAATCTGTGGCCGCACATGACGGCGCTCGGCAATGTGATGGAAGCGTTGCTGCGCGTGCGCCACCTATCGCGCGACGAAGCGCGCCGCCGCGCCCATGCGATGCTCGAAACAGTCGGCCTCGCGCATAAGGGCGACGCCTACCCGTCGAAACTTTCGGGCGGCCAGCAGCAGCGCGTTGCCATTGCACGCGCGCTGGCGATGGAGCCGCACATCATGCTGTTCGACGAGCCGACCTCGGCGCTCGATCCCGAGCTGGTCGGCGAAGTGCTGCAGGTGATGAAGCAGCTCGCGCGCGACGGCATGACGATGGCCGTGGTCACGCACGAAATGGGCTTTGCCGCCCAGGTTGCCGACAAGGTGATGTTCATCGATCAGGGGCGCATCGCCGTGCAGGGCAAACCGCGCGACGTCTTTCACGACGCGGGGCAGCCGCGTTTGCGGCAGTTCCTGCAAAACTACTTCGACCGCAATGCCTTCTGGGCGCGCGGTCCCGACGATGTCGAGCAGCCATGAAAACCGCACACGTGGTGACTGACGCACCGGCCTCCCGCTACGAACAGGTCAAGAACCACATCCGCCAGATCATCGAATCGGGCGCGCGGCAAGCGGGCGACCGTCTGCCGTCCGAACAGGACCTGGTCGCGGCGTTAGGCGTGTCGCGCATGACGGCAAACCGCGCGCTGCGCGAACTCGCCGACGAAGGCCTCGTCACCCGCGTGTCCGGCGTCGGCACCTTCGTCGCGCAAGCCAAGCCGCAATCGACGCTGCTGATGATCGCCCATATCGGCGACGAGATCCGCTCGCGGGGTCACGAATACAGCTACGACACGGTCCTCTCGCAACGCGAAGCCGCACCGGTGACGGTGTCGAACGCGCTAGGGCTCACGCCCGGCGCTTCCGTGTTTCACGTGATTTGCGTGCATCGTGAGAACGGTTTGCCGGTGCAGCTCGAAGACCGTTACGTCAATCCGGCAACCGCGCCTGACTTCCTGAAACAGGATTTCTCCACAACGAGGCCGTCCGAATATCTGTACGTGACCGTGCCTGCGCACGACGTCGAGCATGTCGTCGACGCGGGTCTGCCGACGCGCGCCGAAGCTGAGTTGCTGGAAATTCGCGCCGATGAGCCGTGCCTGACGCTGATGCGCCGCACATGGACGAGCGGCGTTGCGGTCACGTTCGCGCGTTTCGTGCATCCGGGCTCGCGCTATCGGCTGGGTTGCCGGTTCACGCCGGATCTGTCGCAGCGCCAGGGCTAGCGGCGCGAACGCCGTGTCCTTGCCCACGTCTTGCCATTCACACGTTGCCGGCCAGATGAAAACGCGACGCCGGATGCCACAACTGCACCGACGTCGCCACGTCGTCACCCACCCACGTGCGGCGCCATAGCTGCAAGCAGGGCTCACCAATATCCATCATCAGATGCCGCCGCACATATGCGTCGGGCTTCTGCGCATAGATGCGAAACTCCGCGCGCTGGATCGGCGCGAGCCGCACCATGTAGTGATTCGGGGTCTCGACGGTGAAGTCCTGTTGCAGGTAGTCGGGGAACACCTTCGGATTGACGTAGCGATCTTCGTACTGGATCGGCTCGCCCTCTTCGCTGTGCACGATGCACGAATGAAACGCCGGGCCGCCGGCGAGGCCGAGCGCTTCGAGCGCGTGCGGATCGTCGCTCGGTTCGAGCGTCAGCACACGCGCCGAATGGCGATGGCCACGCGCGGCGATTTCGTCGGCGATATTGCGAATTTCCAGCACCGTCGATTCGTAGCGCTGCGGCGCGACAAACGTGCCGGAACCTTGCACACGCGTCAGCACGCGTTCGGTGGTGAGCTCGCGCAGTGCGCGCGATACCGTCATGCGCGCGACGCCGAACTCCTTGACCAGCTCCGTTTCGGATGGGATCAAGCCGCCGGGCTTCCAGTCGCCCTCGCTGATGCGCCTGATCACGTAGCGCTTGATCTGCTCATAGGCGGGCATCGCCTTGGCGGGTGTCTCCTGGGTGCGGCCAGGACTGTCCTGCGTGTCTGCGGTTTGCGCGTTTGTGTTTGTAATAGTGTTCACGTCGACCTCGTGGGTGGTACGCGGATGGTACACATTCGTCCGGTTCACCGGCGGGTAAGCCTGCTCACCGGCTTTTGTCTCCGTCAATTCAATCCATCTAGTCGGGTCCGTCAATTCAAGCCAATCAACTGAATCCCTCAACCTGCGTGGGCAGCCGCCTGGCCATCATTGGCCGCCGGGTCGGCGCCGAGCTTGCCCGCGGCGCTCACGTTAGTCAAGCTCGCCAAGGCGCCAAGACCAGCGCCGCTGACTGAAGCGTCCGGCCCGGGCCGAATATTACCCGGGTTTGGCAGCGGTGGCGGCATTCCATCAGCAATCATGCGAAACGCGATCGTCATGTCGTCCGCGAGCGGCCGGTCGTCGCGATAGGTCGGCACGACGCCGCGTACGCGTTGCCAGAGCGCGTCAGTATGTGGTGCACGCGGCGCATCGATGCGTTGCAGATCGTAGGCTTGTGCTGCTGCCAGCAATTCGATCGCGACGATACGCCCGGCGTTGTCGATGATCTCCAGCGCTTTCAACGCAGCGGGCGTGGCATGGCACAGGTGGTCCTCCTGCAGGCCGGACGTAATGCCGCCATCGAGACTCGCGGGCATCGCGAGGCGCCGGTTCTGCGCCACCAGCGAGGCCGCCGTGTACTGCGCGATCATGAAACCGGAACAGGTGCCGCCCGGCTTCGCGAGAAACGCCGGCAAACCGCTCACGAGCGGATTGACGAGGCGGTCGAGGCGCCGCTCGGCCATCGCCGCGACTTGCGCGATCGCGGTTGCGAGACTGTCCATTGCCAGTGCGATCGAAGCCCCCACCGCGTGTGCCTGCGAATAGACGCGTGGGTTTTCTGGCGTGCCGGCGACGATCGGGTTGTCGGTAATCGATGCGAGCTCGCGGTTGAGCACTTCGGCGGTCGCGGCTAGCACGTCGCGTGCGGCGCCGTGCACGTGCGGAATGGTTCGCAAGCTCAACGGGTCTTGCGTGCGCTGGCCGACCACCGCGGCGAGGATGCCGCTGTCGGCAAGCGCCGCGCGCATCCGTTCGCCGACGAGGGTCAGGCCGGGCGAGATGCGCAATGCCAGCGATTCGGCATCGAACGCGGCGAGCTGGCCGCGCAGATTCTCGAAGCTCATCGCGGCAACCACATCGCACCAGTCGAGCAGGCGCTCGGCGCGCGCCAGCGCCAACGCGGCGAGACCCGTCACGCACGGCGTGCCGTTGACGAGGCTCAGGCCTTCCTTGGCTTCGAGCACCAGCGGTTCGAGCCCGAGCATCCGCAACGCCTCGCGCCCTTTGAGCCGTTCGCCGCGATAGCGCACATAGCCTTCGCCGATACATACCAGCGCAATATGCGCCATATGGCTCAGATAACCGACCGAGCCGAATGTCGGCACTTCGGGCAAGCAATCGGCGTTGATCAACGCGACGAGCCGGTCGGCGACTGCAAGGCGAATCCCCGAATGTCCGTGCGCATAATTGTTGACGGCCGCTACCATGATCGCGCGCGTTTCAGCCGTACCGAGTGGCACGCCGACGCCGACTGCGTGACTCATCAGTATGTTGCGCGACAGCGTGTGCTGCTCGGACGGCGACACGATCACGTCGCACAACGCACCGACGCCGGTATTCACGCCATATGCGCGAATGCCGCGCGCGACGATCTGCTCGACCAGCTCGCGCGACGCAGCGATCCGTGCACGCGCATCGGCAGAAAGCTCAAGCGGCTCGCCGGCAGCAACCTCTGCGACCTGACGCCAGTTGAGAGAACAATCGGAACGGATGACGGCCATGATAGTGCTCTGCCCGGTGAAGTGACGAGGGGGCGACCAGCTAATGCTGATCGGTTAGTTAGTCGTGCGATCCTGATGGCTCGACACGAATTGGCGGAAGCGGTCCGACTTGCACTCGACGAACACTTCGTCCGGCGTACCGTCGGCTTCTACCTGACCCTGATGCAGGAACATCACGCGATTCGACACATGCCGCGCGAAACCCATCTCGTGTGTGACGACCAGCATCGTGCGGCCCTCTTCAGCGAGCGAGCGCATCACGCGCAGCACTTCGCCGACCAGTTCGGGGTCGAGTGCCGAGGTCGGTTCGTCGAACAGCATCACCTTCGGATGCATGGCCAAAGCACGCGCGATCGCCACACGCTGCTGCTGACCGCCGGACAAATGTGCCGGATAGTGACCGCGCTTTTCCGCCAGACCGACTTTCGCCAGCAGCGCTTCCGCTTCCTCAACCGATTCGGCGCGGCTGCGCTTTTGTACACGCATCGGCCCCTCGATCAGATTCTCCAGCACGGTCATATGCGACCACAGATTGAAGTTCTGAAACACCATGCCGAGTTGCGAGCGCACCCGGTCCACCTGGCGGCGGTCGCTCGGTTGCAGCTTGCCGTCGCCGCGCCGCTTCATTTTCAGCTCTTCGCCGCCGAGCGCCACCGAGCCGTCATCCGGCGTTTCGAGCAGATTCAGGCAGCGCAGGAAAGTGCTTTTGCCGGAGCCGCTCGCGCCGAGAATCGAAATCACATCGCCTTGATGGGCGTCGAGCGAAATGCCTTTGAGCACGTGGTGGTCGCCGAACGACTTATGGATGTTCTTGACCGACAGTGCAACAGGTGCGGTAGCGTTCATGGAGTTCTCCAGATTCTGCAAGATAGCGATCGTTCAGGGCGCGGCGCGGCGTGCTTCGGTCGTGGTTGAAACCGGTCGCTTCGGCGAGCCTTGCGCGGGCGCCGCACGCAGATGGCGCGACAGGCGTGTCTCGAGGAAACCGAGCAAACGCACGATGACGAAATTCAGGAACAGATAGATCAACGCGGCGCAGATGAATACTTCAGTGGTGCGATACGTTTGCTGAATGATCTGCTGCGCGACGCCGGTCACTTCCCACACGGTGACGAGACTCGCGAGCGCGGTGGATTTGACGAGCAGCACAGCCTCAGTCGAATACGCGGGCAAACACTGGCGCAAAGCAATCGGCCCGATCACGCGGCGCAAAAGCGCGAAACCCGACAAGCCGATCGAATAGCCCGCTTCGATCTGACCGACCGGCACGGCCATCAATCCCCCACGGATAATCTCAGCGGTATATCCGGCAGTGCACAGCGCCAAGGATAAAACCGCGCACATGTACGGCTCGCGCAACACCGGCCACAGGAAGCTCTCGCGAATCACGCCGAACTGGCCCATGCCGTAATAGACGAGGAACATCTGGATCAACAGCGGCGAGCCACGAAAAACGAGGATATAGGCACGCGCGAAGCGATTCGGCAACCAGTGCGGCGACACGCGCATCGTGACGATCACGAGCGAAAGCAAGCCGCCCAGAATCAACGAGCAGAAGAACAGCCCGAGCGTGGTCGGCACGGCGGCGATCAGTTGCCGCAGCGTGTCGAGCAGGAAATCGAAGTCGAAATGCATGATGTCCGGTCCTCGTCAGTTGCGCGCGAAATTGCGCTTGAAGGATCGGCCCACGCGCGCTTCGGCGCGGTTGAAGACCCGGTTCGAAATGCTCGTCATCAGCAGATACAGTGCGCCGCCCACCACGAAGAACGTGAAGTACTGATGCGTCGAACCCGCCGCCACCTGGCTGGCGCGCAGCAGTTCGGCCAGCCCCGTGACGGAAATCAGCGCCGAGTCTTTCAGGCTCAATTGCCAGACGTTGCCGATGCCTGGCAACGCGAAACGCAAGACTTGTGGAATCAGGATGCGGCGCGCCATGGTCATGGTGGGCATGCCGATCGAACGCGCCGCTTCGAGTTCGCCCCGCGAGACCGCGAGCACCGCAGAGCGATACACCTCAGCCTGGTACGCGCCGGAAATCATGCCGACCGCGAGCGCCCCGATCACGAATGGCGGCACGCCGACAAAGCCGTCCGCGCCGAACCATTGACCAATCGTGGTCACGAGCGTCGAGCCGCCGAAATAGAACAGATAGATGACGAGCAACTCAGGCACACCGCGAAACACGGTGGTGTACACATCGCCGATCACGCGCAGCGTGCGATACCGCGACAGCTTGGCAGCCGCGATCAGTGCGCCGAAGACGGCGCCGACCGCCAGCGCTGCGAGCGTGAGCGCGACCGTCATCAATGCCGCGAGCAGCAACACGCCGCCCCAGCCTTCCGGCCCGAAGCCGAGCATCTCTATCAGAGCCATTCCCTATCCCTCAACCAATACGGCGGATCGAACCAGCCGGCATGCGCGGCGTGACACCGCGCATGCCGCTACAGCTGAACGTTCAGGCGAATCAAGGCGTGACGTTGGTGTTGAACCACTTCGTGGAGAGTTTCTTGACGGTGCCATCGGCAAGCGCAGCACTGAGCGCGGTATCGAACTTCGCTTTCAGGTCGGCGTCCTGCTTGCGGAATGCGAGGCCTTCGCCGGGCCCCCAGATCGGGCCGCCGATCTTCGGGCCAGCAATGACGACCGACGCGGCATTTTTCTTGTCGATGTTGGCGGCGTAGTAGGTTACGTCGTCGAACGAGGCGTCGATACGGCCGTTGGCCAGATCGAGGTCGCGCTCAGGCGAAGTTTTGTAGACACGGATCGTGGCGACGTCCTTGAAACTGTCGTTGATGAATTTGGTGTAGACGGTGCCCGACTGAATGCCGATGGTCTTGCCCTTCAGTTGCTTGCGCAAGGCGTCGACCGTGGGTTGATCGGTTTTCGGATCGCCCGACAACTTGACGACGGGCGCGGTCGGCACGGCCTTGGGCAGTACTTTCACGTCACTCACGGCGAACGTGGCCGGTGTGGCGGCATACGGCTTCGAGAACGCGATGATCTTTTCGCGCTCCGGCGTGATCGAGATCGCGTCCATCAGGACGTCGAACTTGCCGGCCTGCAGACCAGGGATCATGCCGTCCCAGTCTTGCGCCACAAGGTTGCACTGCAGCTTGATGCGTTCGCACAGATTGGCGACTAGTTCAGGTTCGAAACCACCCAACTTGCCGCCCGGCAAGGTCAGGTTCCACGGTGCGTAACTGCCTTCCAGCGCGATCGTCACCGTCTTCCAGTCTTTCGCCTGCACCGGTGCCGCGAAAATCGTCGCGGCGCCGAGAACGGCGCCCATCAATGCTTTTGCTAACGTCGTGCGCTTCACTTTCACGTCGAAACTCCTTGGATTGAGGAAACCGTCGAACTGGATTTTTAACCGCCACTTAATTTGTATAGACAAGTCTGCATTAATCAAAAAGCCGTCGCAAGAAGATTTATTTGAAATTGCGGGGATCGTCGGGTAAGCCCCTATACGTCCCCGTCCAACAGGGAATTCAAGGGGGTTTTGAGTGGGGAAAGACGGAATGCGGTGGCGGCCGTGTGCGCCAGCGTGGTGCACTTTGTCTAGACAGGTTGGTGCTTGAAGCGCTGACGCGCTCCGGGTTGGCGCATTGCGCGCCCTACCAGACAAACGGCACGAAGCGATAGCGCACACGCGTGGTGTAGTCGGTATAGCCCTCGAGTTGCGCGGCCAGCACGCGCTCCTCGCGTACCGCGCGCCAACCGGTACCGATCACCAGCAGCGGCACGCAGGCAAGCCCCCACCACGAGCCGAGCAGTAATGGCGTGCCGATGAACAACAGCAGCGCGGCCGAGTACATCGGATGACGAACATGGGCATACGGCCCGGTGTCGATGACTTTATGACCGCGGCTTGCCTGGATCTTGATGACCGGCGCAGCATAGCTATTGGCCCTGAAGACGATCAGGCACATGAAGAGGCAGACAAAAATGCACAGCGAGCCGAGACTCACCAGCCAGACTGGCAACGGCGCCGACCAGCGATAACGCATTGCGTCGAATCCCATCAGGACGAGCCAGGCGCACCACATCACCGTCACGCCCACCATGAAAAAGCGGTCCCAGCGGCTTTGTTGCGCCTGAACGATCGGCGCGAGACGCTCGGCAAGCAGGCCAGGATCGTGACGCGCCAGCCAGAAACCGACCCATAAACTCAGCCCGCCGGTCTCGATCAGATACCACCACCCCGCAGGCCAGGCGAGCGTGCCCGCGGCGCCGAACAGCAGCGCGCCCATGCAGACCAGCCAGACCGTCGTTTGCAGAATGAGGCGCGTGATCATAGTGGGTTTGTGGCGCTCGCTGGTGGTGGGTGGTTGCCGGTGCGCGTAGCTGGTGCCTGTTATGCGCCTGTCTCAGGCGGAGGCCGCCGCCGGTGAGCGCACGCGCCCGAATACTTCCGCAATGTCGACGTCGCCCGTGTTCAGACCGAATTGATCGCACAGGCAGGCTGCGAGTTCGGCGGCGCCCTTGAGTTGCCGTTCGCTGATGATCTGGCCGTCCGCCGCGCGTTCGTTCAGTTGGTCGTCGAACAGTGTCAGGCGCGATTCTGCCAGGACCCGGCAAACGATCAGATGGTTCAGGAAGACCGAATCCGGTGCGGTCGAGGTGTACCAGTTCGAAGTTTCGTAGTCGATCCATTCGACCGGGTGCAGGTCGAAACGGTAGACGCGGGCCCAGGTGTCATCGCGAGATTGGACTTCGAGGTAGAGCGCGTTGCGCGATGCGTCGGCCAGGCGGAACGTGCCCAGTTGCGTGGGCTGCGCGGTGCCTGCGATCAGGCGCAGCGGTGAGGCTAACGTCACGCTGCCGAAGCCGACGTCGGCGATCCATGCTTCGTTTTTGATGTCGACGCGCAGGACCATGTGCGTGCGAGGGGGGATGGTGCCGGGTTCGCGGCCCCACAGGACCCGGCCTAGCAGGGGCGTTACGTTGAAGCCCAACTGCGTCAGAACATTCGCGAAGAGCGCGTTCTGTTCAAAGCAGTAGCCACCACGCTTTTGCGTGATCAGTTTTTGTTCGACTGATTCGAGATCGAGTTTTACCGCGCGCCGCGTGAGCGGGTTCAGGTTCTCGAAGGGGATCGATCTGGGGTGCAGGTTGTGGAGGGCCTGGAGCACTTCCAACGTCGCCGCGCGAGGTCCTTTGTAGCCTATGCGGGTGAAGTAGTTTTCCAGATTCACGGTGTGTGACATCGGTGTCGTCCCGGTTTGGTTTGGGGCGCTGGGCGCTTAAGGGCTTCGCACTGCCGCGCGGCTTCGGAAGACGATCATAGCGTCTTTTGTTGTCTGCCCAAGGTGTCGGCCTTCGTTGTTTTCGTAGTGGTCCGCGTTGGCCGATAGACACCGCCCCCGTGCGGGGCAACGCCTACTTCAGAAAGCGCTCATGACTGCCCGCCCTTCAACGCCGCGGACGCGCTGCTGTATACGACCCAAACCATACTAAAACATTACGCTTAAATTCCATTTAATTTACAGCTAGACAGTCTTTAGTAGCAGTACGTAAAACTCAAAATTACATACCAGTAATATTGATGCGAATCGTTCTCATTAGTATTGACGCACCTATTCCGCATGCGTACGATCTCGCCATCTGCTGCATCTGGCGTCGCGAACCGATGTGGCAAATCGCAGGTACACGGTGACGTCACGCCGCGATAGTCAGATCAGTCGATACAACACAAACAAGGATTTCGATGCAGTTCGCCCAAACAACTGAACCCGCCGGCCAGGCGCGTTCGTTTCGCGACTCCGCCTCGCGCGCCGGTGCCATGCGCCGTTCGCGTTTGCCCTCGATGCGGCGCGCCGCGCTTTGCACGGCTTTCGCGTGGGCTTCGTTGACCGCCGGCGTAGCCATGGCCGACGCCAATCCCGATGCAACACCTGAGGCACCGGAAGCCGACCTGAACATCAAGGCAACACAGACGAATCAGTGGACCGGCGTCTGGGGTCGCCAGACGTTGCTCGGCGACATCGGCGGCCTGCGCCCGTGGCTCGGCAAATACGGCGTGACGTTCGCGCTCACCGAAACCAGTGAAGTACTCGACAACCTCCGCGGCGGTCTCGCGCGCGGCGCGGATTACGACGGCCTGACGACCGCGACCTTGCAGGTGGATACGCAAAAGGCATTCGGTTTGCCCGGCGGCCTGTTCAACGTCAGCGCCTTGCAGATCCACGGGGCCAATCTCAGCGCCAACAAGCTAGGCACGCTGAATACGGCGAGCGGTATCGAAGCCGAAGACGCCACCCGCCTCTGGGAACTGTGGTACCAGCAGTCGTTCCTGGACAAGCGCGTCGACGTCAAGATCGGTCAGCAAAGTATCGATCAGGAATTCATCACCAGCTCGAATGCGGCACTGTTCGTCAATACGATGTTCGGCTGGCCTGCGCTGCCGTCGTATGACATGCCCTCGGGCGGTCCGGCTTATCCGCTGTCCGACCTCGGCGTGCGCGTGCGCGGCCAGATCACGCCTTCGTTGACGGCGCTCGCCGGCGTATTCGACGGCGATCCGCTCGGCAGCAACCCGAACAACAAGAGCGGCACCAACTTCAACCTGCATAACGGCACGCTGTTCATCGGCGAGTTGCAGTACGCGATCAACCAGCCGGCCGACGGCGAAATGGTCAGCGCGGGCGGCGGCGGTTTGCCGGGCACCTACAAAGTCGGCGTCTGGTACAACAACGAAAGCTTTGCCGATCAGCGCTTCGACAACACCGGCCTTTCGCTTGCGAACCCGGCGAGCACCGGCGTCGCGCAGAATCATCACGGCGACTACAGCTTCTACGCGGTAGCCGACCAGATGGTCTGGCGCCCGGATCCGGACGAGCCGCGCAGCCTCAACGTCTTCGCGCGCGTGATGGGCGCACCGGGAGACCGCAACCTGGTGAGCGTGTCGGCCAACCTGGGCATCGTGCTGAAAGCACCGTTCGCCGGCCGCGACAACGATAGCGCCGGCATCGCGCTCACGTACCTCAAGATCGGCAACCATACGAACGGTCTCGACCAGGACAACCTCGCCTTCAGCGGCGGCCCGTACGGCGTGCGTACCAGCGAAACCACGCTCGAAGCGACCTACCAGTACCAGGTCAACCCGTGGTGGCAGTTGCAAGCCGATGCGCAATACACGTTCAATGCCGGCGCCGGCCAGAACCCGAGCGATCCAACGCAGCCGCTGCGCAACACGTTCGTCGTCGGCTTGCGGACCAACATTACGTTCTGATGCCGTCCACCATCACCCCAAACGCTCAAGACAAATCGAATCCCATGCTTTCGATCATGACCGCAACTACCGCTTTGTGTGCAGGCACGGAGGCTCACTCATGAACAATCCCACGCGCAAGTTCTCGTCGCGCGCCGCGCGGGCCCTGATCGCCGCCTCGGTCAGCGCTGCCGCATTCGCGACAGCCGGCCTCGCGTACGCTGAGCCGCAAGGTTTCCTCGAAACCGTCAAGCATCACACCACGCTGATCAACACCGTGCCGGATAACGGCGACCAGAATCCGTACGCGGTCGTGGTCGCGCCGGTCACGGCAGGCACCGTCAAGCAAGGCGATGTGCTGGTCGGCAACTTCAACAACTCGACCAATCTGCAAGGCACCGGCAGCACGATCATCAACTATCACCCGGACACCAGGCAGATGACGGTGTTCGCCACGGTGCCGCGCGATCTGAAGGAGTGCCCGGGCGGCATCGGTCTGTCGACCGCGATGACGATGCTCAAGTCGGGCTACGTGATCGTCGGCAGCACGCCGAGCAATGACGGTACAACCGGCACCAAGGGCGCCGGCTGTCTGATCGTGATCGATCCGAACGGCAAAGTTGCGTCGACCATCACCAGTCCGAACATCAACGATCCGTGGGGCAACATGGCGGTCGTCGATAACGGCACGAGCGCGACGCTGTTCGTCAGCAATGCGGGCTTCGGTGTAGGCGGTGCGGATGGCAATCCGCCGGTGTTCAAGCAGGCCACCGTGCTGCGTCTGGACCTTGACGTGCCGGCCGGCAAGCCGCCCGTCGTGAAGAAGGAAACCGTGATCGGCAGCGGCTTCGGCGCGCAGGCTGACAAGGGCGTGTTCCTCGTCGGCCCGACCGGACTCGCGCTGTCGAGCGATCAGAAACTGCTGTACGTGTCCGATGCCATCGGCAACCGCATCACCGAAATCGACGAACCGATGACGCGCGACACCAGCGCCGGCGTGGGCCGTCAACTGACCGCCGACGGGCTGCTGCACCGCCCGCTCGCGATGGTCACCGCGCCCAACGGCCACCTGCTCGTCACCAACGCGCTGAATGGCCAGATCGTGGAAATCGACCCTGCCAGCGGCAAGCAGATTTACGCTCGCTGGATCGACACCGACAAGGCACAATCGCCCCCGGGCAACGGCGATCTGTTCGGCCTCGCGATGACGCCTGAAGGCGACGGTTTCTACTACGTGCAGGACGACGTGAACACCCTGGTGCTCGCGAAGTAAACGAAGAAGCAAAGACGGACGCAGATCCGGCCACTGAGCCGGACGCAACCCCGGCACCCCCCACGGCCAAATGAAGGTGAAGTAATCATGGCAAACGATCAACCCCCGCGGCCCTCACGGCGCGGCTTTCTGAAGGCCGGCAGTGCGGCGGTCGCGGCGGGCGCAAGCCTCGGCGCGACCGGTGTCGCCCAGGCCGCGCTCGGCAAGACACCGGCGCACGCCGCAGATCCGACCATGGCGGTCGAGCCGTTCTACGGCCTGCACCAAGGCGGCATCGTCACGCCGCAGCAAAGCCACACGTATGTCGCCGCCCTCGATCTCACGACCGAGAAACGCGATGACGTGATCGCCCTGCTGCGCGCCTGGACCGACGCTGCGGCCCGCATGACGCAAGGCAAGACGGCCGCGCCGTTGCCGCCGGCCGACGCGGCTAATACGGCTACTAATACGGCCGATGCGGCGAATGCCAACGGCGCGTATGACGCAGCCAGCAACAAGGGCGCCCCGGATTCCGCCGATGTGCTCGGCCTCGGCCCCTGCGGCTTGACGATCACCTTCGGCTTCGGCCCGGGTCTCTTCACGAAGGACGGCAAGGACCGCTACGGGCTGGCCTCGCGCCGCCCCGCCTCGCTCGTCGATTTGCCGCGCTTTAATGGCGATCAACTGATCGCCGAGAAAACCGGCGGCGACCTGTTCATTCAGGCCTGCGCGAACGATCAGCAGGTCGCGTTTCACGCGGTCCGGCAACTGTCGCGCCTCGCCGCCGGCGTGGCGACGATGCGCTGGGGCCAGTCCGGCTTCCTGTCGGGTCCACGCGGGCAGACGCCGCGCAATCTGATGGGCTTCAAGGACGGCACCAACAATCCGTCGACCGCCAAGCCGCAGTTGATGAACGAGTTCATCTGGGCCGGCGCCACCGCCGACGCGCCGTGGATGGAAGGCGGCACCTATACGGTCGTGCGCCGCATCCGCATCACGCTCGAACACTGGGACAACACCGAGGTCGGCTTCCAGGAACAGGTGTTCGGCCGTCACAAGTACAGCGGCGCGCCGATCGGCAAGAAGAACGAGTTCGATCCGGTGGACCTGAAGGAAGAGGACAAGGACGGTAATCCGGTAATTCCGGAGAACTCGCACATGCGGCTGTCGAATCAGGCGAGCAACAACGGCGCGCAGATTCTGCGCCGTTCGTACTCGTATAACGAAGGCACGAATTTCTACATCGAGCGCTGGCCGCCGTGGCGCCAGGAAACCGAGTACGACGCGGGACTGATTTTCCTTGCTCACCAGAGCGACCCGCGCAAGGGCTTCATTCCGATCAACGAAAAGCTCGCGAAGTTCGACATGATGAACCAGTTCACGACGCACGTCGGCAGCGCGATTTTCGCTGTGCCGCCGGGCGCGAAGCCGGGTTCTTATATCGGAGCGGGGCTGTTCGAGACGTAATGCAAGCCGCGAAGCAGGCCGCCGGCAAGCCACGAGGCAAGCGGCGGCCTATCGAAGACCAACAACATCACTAACGGATTTTAGGATCATGGCTCATTCCTGGTTTGGCACCCGCCTGCGCCTCCTCAGCAGCGCTGCGGCCCTCACGCTGGCGGCCTTCGCAACGGTGCCGTCGACGGCTCATGCTGAGTCGATTACGCTGTACAACGCGCAGCACGAACAGGTCGTCAATGTGCTCGCCAAAGACTTCGAAAAGCAGTCGGGCATTTCGGTGAAGATCCGCAACGGCGAAGGCCCGGCGATGGCTGCGCAAATCGTCGCGGAAGGCGCAGCGACGCCCGCCGACGTGTATTTCACGGAAAACTCGCCTGAGCTGATGCTGCTCGAAGAGAAAGGCCTGCTGAACAAGGTGGACAGCGCAACGCTCGCAACCGTGCCGGCGCGCTTCAACTCGCCGACCGGCGCATGGGTGGGCGTGACCGCGCGCGAAAGCGTGCTGGCCTACAACACGGCCAAGCTGCAGGCATCGCAACTGCCGCAATCGCTGTTCGATCTGGCCAAGCCGGAATGGAAAGGCAAGGTCGGCATCGCACCGAGCGACAGCGACTTCCTTCCGCTGGTGAGCGCCGTGCTCGCACTGAAGGGTGAAGCACAAACCGTCGCATGGCTGAAGGGCCTGAAGGCCAACTCGCAGATCTTCGACGACGACGAAGGCGTGGTGGCCGCCGTCAATCGTGGCGGCGTCGCGACGGGCCTGATCAACAACTACTACTGGGCGCGTCTGCACGCTGAAATTGGCGACGCGAAAACCCGTAGCGCGATCTATCACTTCGGCAACAACGATGCCGGCGCGCTGGTGAACGTGTCGGGCGCGGCCGTGCTGAAGTCCGCGCACAACGCGGACGGTGCGCAGAAGTTTCTCGCGTATCTGGTCAGCGACCGCGCACAGAAGCTGATGGCGAACAGCCACGTCATGTTCGAGTATCCGCTGCATGCAGGCGTTGCACCGGACCCGATCCTCAAGCCGTTCGGTGAACTGAACCCGCCCGCGCTGACGATCCAGCAACTCGGCGACGACAGCCAGGCCGGCAAACTGCTGCGCCAGGCAGGCTTGCTGTAAATGAGCGAAGCCGTGTCAGCCGGCCCCCCGGCTGTAACCCCCGCCCCGGCGCGCGCCCATTCGCGCGCGCCGCGCGGTCTGTTCGCGGCAGCAGCACTCAGCGCTTTGCTGGTGTTGCTGCCGATTGCGTTTACCTTCTGGCGCGCAGCGAGTTTCGGTATCGGCGAGGCGGTCGATCTGATCTTCCGGCCGCTGGTCGGCGAACTGCTCGTCAACACGGTGCTGATCACCGTATCCACCACGGTCGTCTGCGCTATCGTCGGCACAGCGGCCGCATGGTTTGTCGAACGCACGCATTTGCCGGGACGCCGCATCTGGGCCGTGCTCACCGCCGCGCCGCTCGCGATGCCGGCCTTCATCTCGAGCTACGCCTGGGTGTCGCTGAGTCTGGATTTGCAGGACTTCAACGGCGCGCTGCTGGTGCTGAGCTCCGCGTATTTCCCGCTCGTCTATCTGCCGGTGGCCGCCGCGTTGCGCAGCATGGACCCGGCGCTCGAAGAAAGCGCACGCGCGCTCGGCTGCAATCGCTGGACCACCTTCATTCGCGTGGTGCTGCCGCAACTGCGTCCGGCGCTCCTCGGCGGCATGCTGCTGGTCGCGCTCGGCGTGCTGTCTGAATTCGGCGCGTTTACGCTGCTGCGCTTTCACACCTTCACCACGCAAATCTATGCGGAATACCGCACCAGTTTCGACGGCGGCGGCGCTTCGCTGCTCGCGTGCCTGCTGATCGTGATCTGCCTCATCGTGCTGGCGTTCGAGTTTCGCGTGCGCGGCGCCGCGCGTTACGAGCGCGTCGATCGCGGGACGCGTCGCGCGGTCTTGCGCTACGACCTCGGTGCATGGCGCTGGATCGTCGTCGCCGGCTTCGCCGCGCTGGCGATCGCCACGCTCGGCGTGCCGCTCGGCATGATCGGCTACTGGCTCACGCAACCCGGCGCGGCCGCCGTCACGCCGGCCGACGTGTCGCCTGAACTGCTGTTCAACGCAACGATCTCGTCGCTCGGCTTCGGGCTCGCCGCCGCGCTGCTCACCACGCCGCTGGTCGTGCCGCTCGCGTTCCTGCTGGTGCGCTATCCGACGCGTTTCGCGACGCTGTTCGAACGCACCGTGTTTCTGGCACAAGGCATACCGGGGCTGGTGATCGCGCTGGCCATCGTGTCGCTTGCGGTGCACGCCCTGCAACCGCTCTATCAAAGCGCGACGCTGCTAGTGATCGCTTACGCGATGCTGTTCATGCCGGTGGCGCTGGTGAGTGTGCGCGCCGCCTTCATGCAGGCACAGCCGCGTCTCGAAGAGACGGCACGCGCGCTCGGCCTGACCTGGTCCCAGACCCTGTTCCGCGTGGTGTTGCCGCTGGCGGGTCCTGGGCTTGGCGCGGCAGCGGCGATGGTGTTCATCTCGGTCGTCACCGAGTTGAATGCGACGCTGCTGCTCTCCCCCATCGACACGCAAACACTCGCGACACAAGTCTGGGCCGATACGTCCACGATGGCATTCGCCGCCGCAGCGCCCTATGCGGCGCTGCTCACCGGCATTTCGCTATTCGCTTCCGGCCTCCTGTTCGCGTTGCTTGGCAAATCGGCGCTACTCGGTGAGCGCAGCTGAACGTCGCGCGCCATTGCGCGCTTTTTCCATCGGATTTTCATGAGCGAACTTCGTATCCGCGGACTGCAAAAATCGTTCGACGGCCATCCGGTGCTACACGGCATCGATCTCTCCGTCGAGCGCGGCACGCTGCTCGCGCTGCTCGGACCGTCCGGCAGCGGCAAGACCACCTTGCTGCGTCTGTTGTGCGGCTTCGAACGCGCGGATAGCGGCAGCGTCGAAATCGACGGGCGCCGTGTCGCCGGCGACAACCTGCATGTGCCTTCCGAGCAGCGCCGCATCGGCTATGTGCCGCAGGAAGGCGCGCTGTTTCCGCATCTTTCCGTGGCGGACAACATCGTGTTCGGCTTGCCGCGTACGCAGCGCCGCGCACGTCATCGTGTGGCTGAATTGCTGGAGCTGGTCGGCTTGCCGACGAACTTTGGCACGCGCGCGCCGCAGCAGTTGTCGGGCGGTCAGCAGCAGCGTGTGGCGTTGGCGCGCGCACTCGCGCCGGCGCCGACGCTGGTGATGCTCGACGAACCTTTCTCCTCGCTCGACGCCGCCTTGCGGCTCGAAACGCGGCAAGCGGTGGCAAGCGCCCTGGCCGCGACGGGCGCAACGGCGGTTCTTGTCACGCACGATCAATCGGAAGCGCTGTCGCTCGGTCATGAGGTCGCGGTGCTGTGGAACGGCCGGCTGATCCAGACCGCCACGCCGGAGACGCTGTACCGCCGGCCGGTGACACGTGAACTCGCGTCGTTCGTCGGTGAAGCGGTGTTGTTGCCGGGCGTGGTCAAGCAGGATCGCGTCGACTGCGAGCTCGGCGACTTGCCGCTGTGCGAGCCGATGGGCAATGGCACAGTCGATGTGATGGTGCGGCCTGAACAGATCCGTCTGCTTCGTGCTGAAGAGACAATGCCGAATGGCGCGGCGGCCCATGACGCCGTCGTGCAGGACGTGATCTTTCAGGGGCAGGACGCCGGTGTCACGCTGCAATTGCAGTCCGGCGCGCGGACCGTGGTGCGCGCCCGGGTACCGGGGTATCTGTCGCCGCGGCCGGGGGAACACGTGCGGCTCGCCGTGGATGGCGAAGTGACAGCTTATCCGCGCGTCTAGGCGATAAACGCTACGCGGACGCCGCCGCCCCGCGCGTTTGCGGGCGCAGCGACAAATCCTGCACCATCTGCGCGGCCAGATAATCGCACGTAGGCCGGTCCGATTTGGCGCTGCGCGCCACCACGATTTCCAGCGGCGCGATCTTCGGCAAGCCTTGCGCTTCGCCGAGTATCGCCAGCCGCGGCGGTACGCTGCAACGCGTGAGCGCAATCACCGACAGCCCCGCGTCCACCGTCGCCACTAATCCCATCAAACTTGCGCTGCTAAACGCCGCCCGATAGCGGATGCGCGCACCGTCCAGCGCAGCCAGCGTATGCTGGCGCGCGACACAACCCGGCTCGTAAAGCCCGACCGGCAAAGGCGACGCCGCCAGCACCGGCGTATCCACCGACGCCCCCACCCACACCATCGGCTCGCTGCGCACGAATTCGCCACGCAATTTGCGGTCACGCGTGACGAAGGCGAGATCGATCTTGTTGTCCGCCAGCATCGGTGCGAGCGACGTGCTCTGCGCGCAGACAATCTCGATCTCCACGTGCGGATACAGATTTGAAAAGCGCCGCAACACCGGCGACAACAGCGACGACACGTAATCGTCCGGTGCGCCGAGCACCACCCGCCCGGTCACCTCGGGCCGCACGATCGCCGACCACGCCTCCTCATGCAACGCCAGCACGCGCCGCGCGTATTCGAGCAGCGTATTGCCGGGCCGTGTAAGCGAAAGATTGCGCGTGTTGCGCGCAAACAGCGTGGTGCCGAGCATGGTTTCGAGCCGCTTGATCTGCATGCTGACCGCCGCCTGCGAGCGGTGCACCGTAGTCGACGCCTTCGTGAAGCTGCCCGTTTCCACCACCGCGACGAAGGTGCGCAGCAAATCGACGTCGAATTCGGGGTGCATGATTTATCAATCCAGCTTATGGAATTACTCAATTTAATTCGTTTGCCGGTGCCGCGCAAGCCGCGCAATACTTGTGGCTCCACCTTATGGAGCCGCATCGCATGTCCCTCACCCAACGTCAACAAGGCGCCATCACGCTGGCCAGCGGCGGGCTTCTGATGGGCACGCTCGGCATCTTCGTCGAGGAAGCGCGGCTCGGCGCGCTGACGCTGGTGTTCTTTCGCTGCCTGTTCGGTTTCCTCTCGCTCGCCGCGTATTGCGCGTGGAAAGGATTCTTCACACGCGCGCATTTCACGCGGCGCACCGTCGCGCTGGCGTTGATCTCCGGCGTGTTGATGGTCACGCAGTGGGTCGGTTTCTTCGACGCGATTCATCGCACCAGTATTGCGGTGGCGACGGTGGTGTTTCATGTGCAGCCGTTCTGGGTCGTGCTGATGGGCGCGGCGCTATTCAACGAGCGCCTCGGCGCCGACCGGCTCGGCTGGATCGCGACCGCGTTCGTCGGACTTGTTTTGGCCTCGGGCGTCGCGGCCGCCGGGAGTCTGCAGGGACACGCGAGCTATCTGATCGGGATCGGCGAGGCCTTGGCTGGGTCAGTGCTGTATGCGAGTGTCACGCTGATCGCCAAAGGGCTCGGCAATTTGCGGCCGCATTTGCTGACGCTCGCGCAATGCGCGGTCGGCGTGGTGTGCCTGCCGTTCATTGCGCCGCTCACTGCCGTGCACATTGGGCCGATGCAGTGGTTCTGGCTGGTCGGCATGGGCGTGCTGCATACGGGGCTCTCGTATGTGCTGATCTACGGCGCGCTGCCGAAGCTGACCACGCCGATCATCGCCGTGCTGCTGTTCGTCTATCCGCTGACGGCGATCGTGGTCGATGCGGTTGTGTATGGGCGGGCGCTGTCGCTACCGCAACTCGCGGGCATGGTATTGATCGTCGTCGCCAGCCTCGGCGTGAATCTCGGCTGGCCGTTGCTTTCGATGCTGCGTCCCGGCGGACGGGCGCGGCATCACGCGGATTGAGCTTTGAGCAGTAGGCCGGCGGCGCCAGACTGGTTGCACGCCAGTCGCACGCCAGTCGCACGCCAGTTGCACGCCGGTTGCAGTGACCGCGCGACAGTTAGCGTTCGCGGCATCAGCTTTCATTTCGCCGAAAAAAAACCTGCAGAAACCCCGCATTTTCCATTCAGCCTGCACAATCGAGAATCGTTCTCGTTTATAATTTCAAGACATTACGAGCCGGGCACTGATCCGGCTTCTGCCGCACCTCCCGTCCCCACATCGACATGCCATTCCGAGGCAGCCGATGTCACGTCAGCGCATCTCGCACGCTGACGCACGGCACCCCGGCCGTTTCAATTTTCGAATTCATTCGACAGCAACAGGGGAATCACCACTTCAACTCGCTTGACCGACCACACGGCCCTTGCCGGGCCGTGCGCGCCTGCTTGCGCTTTTTTTGCGCCCGCCTGGCGCTTTTGCGTCACCGCTTCCGCTGCACACGAAAACCAATAGCACCACCGATCCACACTCGAAGAACGTCGCCATGAACGTCAATAAGAATACTTACCGCGCATTGCTGCTCGCCACGTCTCTTGCCAGCGCCAAACCTTTGCTGGCGCAGGAAACGACGCCCACCGCCGGCGCCGCCGACGGCACCCTGCCCGCCATCGCCGTCAAAGCCGCCGCCGATCGCTCGTACGACTCAAGCACCTCGAACACAGCGACGAAGATGAACATGTCGCTAATGGACGTGCCGCAAACGGTCAACGTCGTGCCGCGCGCGCTGCTCGACGAACAGAACGCCACCTCGTTGCAGGACGCATTGCGCAATGTGCCGGGTATCGGCTTTTCGGTCGGCGACGGCCAGCGTGACCAGATCACCTTGCGCGGCTTCAACAACATCACCGATCAATACGTCGACGGCATTCGCGACGATGCGCTTTACTACCGCGATCTGTCGAACGTGGAGCGCGTCGACGTCCTGAAGGGGCCCGCGGCCGTGCTCTATGGACGCGGCTCGGCCGGCGGCCTGATCAACCGCGTCCTGAAGAAGCCGACGGCGGATCCACAGCAAGCCGTGGGCGTGACGCTCGGCACCGAAGGCGAACGGCGCGGCGAATTCGATCTCGGCTGGAATGCGAACGACACCGCGCGATTTCGCATCACCGGTGCCGCCGAAAACTCGAACAGCTTTCGCGATCAGTTCCAGTTGAATCGCCAGGCCGTGGCGCCGTCCGCGCAATTCCGCATCGATAAAGACACCACGCTCAATCTCGAAGCCGACTATCTGCACGACCGACGCACGTCGGATCAGGGACTGCCCGCTTATCTCGGCCGCCCGGTCAACGTGCCCATCAACACGTATTACGGTTCGGCCGACGCCGCCAACACGTCGTATAACGATGTCGACGCGAAAAGCGCAACCGTATCGCTCGATCATCGCTTCAACGATTCGCTGTCGTTGCACACTGCCGTGCGCGCGTACGACTTTTCGCTCGAACGCAAAAATTACGTCACATGTGAACCGATCAAGACGGCACTGAACCCGGTCGTAACGCTCGACCAGTCGACCCGCTTTCGTCAGGATCACGGTGTGGACGGCCTCTTCGAGTTGACGCAGAAGACCACGCTGTTCGGCATGAAGCACGAGTTGCTATACGGCGTCGAGTTGTCACAACAGCAGAAGTTCGACACGATCTACTCGACCAACAAGGTCGCCACCTACAACCTGTACGATCCGCAGCTCATCGATTTGCCGGGCGTCAAACCGGGTACCGCGGCAAAGACGAATGCAGCGACGGTGCTCGGACTCGCCGGCGTCTACACGCAAGACCTGATCTCGCTGACCGAGCACTGGAAGGTCCTCGCAGGCCTGCGCTTCGACTACCTGACGCAGACCCGCAACGACTACACCTCGACGCACGTGAATCTGGATCGCACGGACCGCGCGTGGAGTCCGCGCGTCGGGCTGATTTACGAACCGCTCGACTGGGTGTCGCTGTACGCGTCGTATAGCCAGTCGTTCTCGCCGCTCGCCGATACGCTGATCAGCAGCGGCGCGTTTGCGAACGGTTCGGCGCTGGCGCCGCAAAAGACGACCAGTTTTGAAGTCGGCTCGAAATTCGACCTGGGCCGCGCGAGCGCGAGCGTCGCGCTGTTCGACATGAAGCAGACCAATCAGCAGATCGCCGATCCGGCCAACCCGACTTACGCGCTGCCGATCGGCACGCAGCACACGCGCGGTCTCGAGCTTTCGATGACGGGAGAGATCGCGCCAAAGTGGTCCGTGTATGCGGGCTACGCGTATCTGAACGGAAACGTCGACGGCTCGCCGCAAGCGAGTTCAGCCGGGCTGGTGCTGCACGACAATACGCCGGGCTTGATGCCGCGTCATAGCGCGAGCGTGTGGATCAAGCGTGATCTGAAGTACGGGTTCTATGCGGCTGGCGGTGCGCAGTTCCAGTCGGCACGCTATACATCGGCGAGCGATGCGGTGACGTTGCCTTCGTTTGTGACGTTCGATCTCGGCGCGGGGTATCACGGCAAGAACGTGGACGTGGCCTTGACACTGGATAACCTGTTCGATCGCAAGTACTTCATCGCGGCACACGGCAACGCGGATATGTACAACATGCCGGGCGCGCCGCGCACGCTGACGGTGTCGGCCAGGTGGCATATGTGAGGGTTTTGACACATAGCATGCGTTGATGCGTTAAATGAAAAACCGGACAGTGCGTCCGGTTTTTCGTTTCAGTCGTCGTTGTGGAAGCGACTCACTGCGGCAGCACCTCCCCCTTCGTCTCCGGCGCAAACGGAATCACGAACAACCCCACGATAAACGCCAGTGCCGTGAGCGCCACCGGCACGCCGAGCGTATGCATATGCAACACGGCCGCGCCGAGCAGAAAGTTGACCCCCGCCCCGACAAACCGTCCGAACGACGTGCAAAACGCAAACGCCGTCGCACGCACTCGAGTCTCGAACTGCTCCGGCAGCCACAAGCTGAATAGCGCGAAATTACCGCCGAAGAAACCCAGCACGAAGAGCCATGCGATAAACGGGGCGAGCCCGTTCGGCAGATAGAACGCCCAGCCGAAACTGCCGACAATCGCCACCGCCATGCCAGTGAAGTAGATCGCCAACGTCTTTTTTCGGCCGATCCGCTCGGCCATCGGCGGCAACGCGAGACAGCCGAGAATCGTCGCAATCGACAGCAAGCCGGTCGCGAGCGACGCCGTCCTGATCGCATCGTTCTTCGCCATGCCGGCCTTCGTCGCCAGTTGAATCACAGCCGATGGCTCGTACACCGCGCCCGCCCACAAACCGACGATCGCGATGGTCAGCAGAATGCACGCGACCCACGTGCGGCGCCGATAGGTCGGCCCGAGAATTTCGCGCAGCGGTTTGACTTGCACGGTGCTCGCCTCCGCCTTCTGCCACTTCTCCGACTCCTTCACGCGCAGCAGCACCAGAATCGCGACCACGACCGGCACCGCGCCGGTCAGGAACATCGCGCGCCAGCCGAAGTGCACGCCGATCGTATAGTTGAGCGCCGCCGCCAGAAAGAATCCGGCGTAGTAGCCCGTTTGCAGGTACCCCGCACCCATCTTGCGGCGATCTTCCGGCCATGACTCGGCCACATACGTCCCCGCCAACGCCCACTCGCCGCCAATGCCGACCCCGGCAATGAAGCGATAGATGGCGAGCTCCCACACGTTGTGCGAGGTCGCGGCCAGTCCCGTGAAAATGGCGAACGTGAAAATGGTGCCCGCCAGCACCTTGGTGCGGCCGAAGCGGTCCGCCAACGGCCCCCAGATGAACGACAGCCCCCAGCCGACCAGAAATAACGCGAACAGAATCGAACCGGCGAGACCGACATTCGCGGGCGTCGCGGCGTACCCCGAGCGCGGCAACAACTCGGTCAACGCCGGCGTCAACACGAGCGCGTAGATGAACGAGTCCATCCCGTCGAGCGTCCAGCCGGCCCATGCTCCCCAAAACCCTGCGATCTGCGAACGATTGAGCGGCGTACGGCGCCGCGCGACCGACGTGCGGTCGGTTAGTGAACTCATCATGCTCCTCCGGCCCTGCGGTTGACGTACGTGGCGTACGTGGCTGACATAAAGGGAACGACGGGATCGCGCGCTTGTTACTGAATCGGTACGCCTCGTATAACGTTGAGAGATACGACGCTGAGAGGACACCACAGGCCGCCGGTGGCGAAAAACTTTCCGGGTTTGCCCGCCTTTAAAGTGCGCAATTTCATATATAATATTCGATATCATGAACGACGCAATAGATGGTTTTCCCCTGGACGCCCCGGCGCGCAGCCCGCTTCTACCGGCTGCGGCGCCGCGTGAGAGCATGTCCCACGTCATCGCCGAGGCACTGCGCGCGGCGATTGTCGACGGCACCCTGGCACCAGGTGCACCGCTGCGACAGGACGCAATCGCACGGCATTTCTCGGTCAGCGCAATTCCTGTGCGTGAAGCCTTGCGCCAACTCGAAAGCGAAGGCTGGGCGAGAACCGCCGTGCATAAAGGCGCGACCGTCGCGCCGTTGTCGGCGGATGAAGCGCGCGAAATCTACGAGATCCGCTCCGCGCTGGAGAGCCTTGCCATCGGCCTCGCCATTCCCAATCACACCGCCGCCACGCTGCGCGAAGCCGCCGGCCTTTGCCGTGCCGCTGAACGCGAGTCGGACCCGTCGTTGTACGTCGGGCGCAATGAGGCGTTCCATATGAGCCTGTACGCACCCGCTGCCCGTCCGCAACTCGAGGACATGATCGGCACGCTGCATCGGCGCGGCGAACGGTATCTGCGCCTGAAGTTCGGCTTGCCGTCGTACAAAGGCGAGTCGGACAACGAACACGCCGCCTTGCTCGACGCGGTACAACGCCGCGATATTCCTGCAGCACAGTCCCTGGTCGTCACGCATCTGCTCGGCACTGGCGACCTGCTTCATCGTTTCCTGACCGAACGCGCGCAGGCGGAAGCCGCGCTTGCGAATCAACCCAAGCCGCGCGCCAGACGCACGCGCACCACTTCCGGGAGCTGAATCCGCCGATGAACCGACCCGCCGAAGCCGCCTACGCTTCCACCCCCGCACGTTCCTGGACCACGCGCCGCGACGAAAAGAACCGTCGCCTCGCGGCCATTGCGCCATGGCTGGAAGACGGCGTCCTGCCGACAAACCGCATCATCGATGCACTCGAAACGCTGATTCAACCGGGCGACCGCGTCGCACTCGAAGGCGACAATCAGAAACAGGCCGACTTCCTGTCCCGCTCGCTCGCCAAGGTAGATCCGCAAAAAATCCACGACGTGCATCTGCTGATTTCGAGCATCGGCCGTCCTGAGCATCTGACGTTGTTCGAGCGCGGCATCGCGCACAAAGTCGATTTCTCGTTTGCCGGGCCGCAGAGTTTGCGCGTCGCGCAGTTGCTCGAAGACGGCCAGCTGGAAATCGGCTCGATCTACACGTACGTCGAGTTGTACGCGCGGATGTTCGTGGATCTGACGCCGCACGTCGCGCTGTTGTGCGCGGACAAGGCCGACCGTCACGGCAATCTGTACACCGGTCCGAACACGGAAGACACGCCGACCATCGCCGAAGCCGCCGCGTTCCGGCACGGCATCGTGATCGTGCAGGTCAATGAAATCGTCGATGAATTGCCGCGCGTCGATATTCCAGGGTCGTGGGTCGACGTGGTCGTCGAGGCGGATCGGCCCTTCGCGGTCGAACCGCTCTTCACGCGCGACCCACGGCATATCGGTGACCTGCAGGTGCTCACCGCGATGATGGTGATTCGCGGCATCTACGAACCGTATGGCGTCACGTCACTGAATCACGGCATCGGCTTCGATACCGCGGCGATCGAATTGCTGCTACCCACCTACGGCGAATCGCTCGGCCTGAGAGGCAAGATCTGCCGCAACTGGACGCTCAACCCGCATCCCACGATGATCCCCGCGATCGAATCGGGCTGGGTCGACAGCATCCATTGCTTCGGCAGCGAAGTCGGCATGGAGGCGTATATCGAAGCGCGCCCCGACGTGTTTTTTACGGGCAACGACGGCAGCCTGCGCTCGAACCGTGTGCTCTGCCAACTGGCCGGTCAATACGGCGTCGATCTGTTTATCGGCTCGACCTTGCAGATCGACGCAGACGCGAATTCATCGACGGTCACGCGCGGACGCCTCGCCGGTTTCGGGGGCGCGCCGAACATGGGTCACCATCCGCGCGGCCGACGTCATTCGAGTGAAGCGTGGCTCAAACTGCTGAAGGATCAGGGCCCGGTCTCGCGCGGACAGAAGCTGGTCGTACAGATGGCCGAGACGTACAAGAAGGGCGGCGAACCGACCTTCGTCGATGAACTCGATGCGGTCGCGGTCGGCGCGAAAAGCGGCATGCCGATTGCCCCGGTGATGATCTACGGCGACGACGTGAGCCATGTCGTCACCGAGGAAGGCATTGCGTATCTGCACAAAGCCGAAGGGGTCGACGAGCGGCGCGCGGCGTTGGCTGCCGTGGCCGGTGTCACGCCGATCGGGCTGCGCGCCAAACCGGAGAAGACGGCCGAGTTGCGCCGGCGCGGCATCGTCGCGTATCCGGAAGATCTCGGCATTCGGCGTGGCGAAGCGAAGCGTTCACTGCTGGCCGCGCGCAGCATCGACGATCTGGTGACATGGTCGGGCGGCCTGTACGCGCCGCCGGCACGCTTCAGGAGCTGGTAACCATGCGCGCCCGCGAAGCTTTGCTCGAATGGGCCGTCGAAGGCGCACCGCAGCAGGAGACGGAAGCTGACTCCGCCACCCTGCACTGGTCCGTTGCGCCAGCACGCCGTACGGGCACGATGCCGCAAGCGGCGAGCACAGCCAACAGCGCTGCAGTGGGGCGGCTGACGGGACTGTCTGATACCCAACTCGCACGCTATGCCGTCACCGCGCTGATCGAAGAAGCGCAACTCACGCCGAAACCCGCGCTGGTCGACCGGCGCGGCAGCGGTGCGCATCGCGACCTCGATCTCGCCACCATGCTGCGCTCGGCGCATGCACTCGAACCGACCTTCGCGGCGCTCGCACGCGTGGCGCGCCGCCGCGGCGAACCATCGGCGCTTTTGCGGACTGAACTCGCGCAAATCGGCCGCGCCGGCGAGCAGGACATGCTGCATGCCACCGGCGGCAGCAATGCGCATCGCGGTGCGATCTGGATTATCGGCTTGCTGGTGGCGGGTGCTTCGATGCCTGGCTGTGGTACGCGTCTGAACGCTTCGTACGTCTGCGCACTCGCAGCGCAGATTGCCTGCTTCCCGGATCGCTTCGCCGCCCCCGCCGATAGTCACGGAGAACGCGCGCGGCAGCGCTATCAGGTGGGCGGAGCACGCCGTGAGGCACAAGACGGTTTCCCGCACGTGATCGATATCGGTTTGCCGGCGTTGCTCGCCGCGCGAGCCGGCGGAGTCGACGAAAACGCCGCGTGCGTCGACGCCCTGCTCTCGATCATGGTGTCGCTCGACGACACCTGCCTGCTGCATCGGGCGGGTTTGCCGGGTTTGCACGCGGCACAACAAGGCGCGCGCCGAGTGCTGCAAGCGGGTGGAAGCTCGACACCGGACGGGCGCACCGCCCTCGCCGCACTCGAACACGACTTGCTGTCGCTCAACGCATCGCCTGGCGGCGCAGCCGATCTGCTCGCCGCCACCCTCTTTCTCGATATGCTGGCGCATCACGACGCTAGCGGGAGCTCAGCCTCATGGAACATCTGACCTTCGACTATCCGGCGCAACGCGCCGTCACGACCCGCGCACATGTCGGCGTGGTCGGTTCGGGCGATCTGGAAGTCCTGCTGTCGCCTGCTGAAAACAGCACGGCCCTGACCGCGCATGTGGTCGTGCGGACCAGCGTCGACGGTTACAGCCACATCTGGAAGAGCGTGCTCGACCGCTTCTTCACCCGTTACGACGGCGCCGCACAAATCGAAATCAACGACTTCGGCGCGACCCCCGGCGTCGTGGCGCTGCGGCTCGCGGAAGCCATCGAAGCGGCGGAACAGGGAGACGACGCATGAGTACGATCGCCACCGCACGTTCCGCGCCGATGCTGCGCGACAGCTTCATCGAACTGCCGGCGCGCGAACGCGCCCGCTCGCTGCTCGACGCGGGCACGTTCCGCGAATTGCTCGGACCGTTCGACAAAATCGAATCGCCGTGGCTGCCGCTGCAAGGTGTCGTCTGCCAGGCGGATGACGGTTGTGTGATCGCGCGCGGCACCATCGACGGTGAGCCCGCCGTCATCGCCGCAATCGAGTCTGCGTTCCAGGGCGGCAGCATCGGCGAGGTGTCGGGCAGCAAGATCGCCGCCGCGCTCGACATGGCCTTACGCGACTGCGAACGCGGCAAGATCGTCCGTCCTGTCGTGCTGTTCGAAACGGGCGGCGTCAGGCTTCAGGAAGCCAACCTCGGCCTCGCAGTGATCGCCGAGATTCAGGCCGCGATCGTCGCGTTGCGCCGGCATGTGCCGGTGGTCGGCGTGATCGCGGGGATGGTCGGTTGCTTCGGCGGGATGTCGCTGGCGGCGGCCCTGTGCTCTTATCTGGTTGTGACGAAGCAAGGGCGGCTCGGCATGAACGGCCCCGAGGTAATCGAACAGGAAGCGGGTATCGAAGAACTCGACTCGAGCGATCGGCGCCGCGTCTGGCAGTTGATTGGCGGCGAACAACGGGCCGTAACCGCGCTCGCCGATCAACTAGTCGACGACGATGCGGACGCCGTGCGCGCCGCCGTGCGTTCAGCGTTCACGCAAGGCGTGCCGGCTGCGCATCGCAGCGAACAGGTCGACATTTTCCTTAACCGCCTCGCGCAGATCGACCCGGCCAGCGTCACGCCGGAAACGATGCGTGACGTGTACAACCCGCATGTCCAGGACAACACACGCAAGGAGCAGGCATGAGCGATACCACTCTCAGCCGCGGCGCGCGCTGGTTCCATGCACTGGCCGGCGAACCGTCAGGTAAAGCGCCCATATGGAGCGGCGATGCGTCGCTCGGCGGCGAGACCACGCGCTTTATTGCCGTCGTCCCCGATCCAGACAACCGCTTTCCGCGGGCGACCGATAACGTCGTCGGTCTCGAACAAGGCTGGCAACTCGCGCGCGCTGTGCGCGAGGCCATCGCGCAGGACGCAGCGAGCGGTACGCGCCGCCCGATCGTCGCGATCGTCGATGTCAAAAGCCAGGCGTACGGCTACCGCGAAGAAATGCTCGGCATTCACCTCGCCTGCGCCGCAGCGGTCGATGCCTATGCATCGGCGCGCGACGCCGGGCATCCGGTGATTGCGCTGATCGTCGGACCCGCCATGTCGGGTGCGTTCCTCGCGCACGGCTATCAGGCCAACCTGATCGTCGCACTCGACGCGCCAGGCACGATGGTCCACGCGATGGGCAAGGAAGCCGCCGCACGCGTCACGCGGCGCACGGTCGAAGAACTCGACGCGCTCGGCGAAACCATTGTGCCGATGTCGTACTCGATGACGTCATTTGCCAAGCTCGGCCTGCTCGATCAGCTGATCGAAGGCGTCGACGCCGATGCGCCGGATGCCGAGCAAATCGAGCGCGTGCGGCAGGTGTTAGTCGAACAGATTCACAGCGCGCGCAGTGGAAAACGCGATCTGTCCCATCGTCTGGAATCGGCTGCGGCTCAGAAGAATCGCGCAGCGTCGATCGAAGTGCGGCGGCGTCTCGCCGAACAATGGGATGCCGTGTAATGCAGGTCTGCGCGGCGCCGCCGTTTGCAGCCGATCACGCGTTGTCGTGCGATGCGCGGTGGCAACCACATGATCTGCTGCGCTTGCACCGTTTACCGCGGTTCGACGGTGAACCTGCGTGGGTTCGCGGGGCATTCGAGCGCGCGCCGTATGCGGTCGTGAGACGCGCGCTGGCGGCTGAAGGCTTCGTCGCGATCGGCTTGCGCGGTGTGGGGCGGTCGCAGCGTTACGGCACGTGGGTGCATCTGGACGATATTGAAACGGCTGTGGCGCCGGAAGCGTTAGCGCGACGCGCTCCTGTTGCGGAGCGCAATGCGTTACCCGTTTTCACGGCCCTGGCTGCATTACAACGCGACGCGGTCGGCGGCGACACAGCCGGCGCATTGGGGCGATTCGTTTGGGGACCAACCGGCAGCACAGGCTTCGAACTGGCCACTCAGGCACCCACTGTCACGCTCTCGAGCGATCTCGATCTGTTGATCCGCACGCCGGAAAAACTCTCGCACGACATGGCCTTGCAGTTGCTGGACCATGTGCAAGCCATTGCGCAATGCGCCGGCATTCGCGTGGACGCGCAACTTGAAACGCCCGCAGGCGGCGTTGCGCTGGCCGAATGGACAGCGGGCAAAGCACGCGTAATGGCACGCCATGCTCGCGGCCCACAGTTGGTTACCGATCCGTGGGCACCCGCTCACGTCGATGCCTGATGCTCGCCCTTCTGTTTCCCGGCCAAGGTGCACAATCCGACGGATTTCTGCATCGTCTGCCGCAGCACCACGCTGTAACCGACACACTCGAAGAAGCGTCTCAGGTGCTCGGCACCAACGTACTCGCACTCGACACGCCAGACGCGTTGCGCTCGACTGTAGCCGTTCAGATCGGGTTGACCGTCGCGGGCGTGGCAATCATGCGCGCACTGGTGGACGAACAGCTCACGCCGGAGATCAGCGCGGGTTTGTCAGTGGGTGCGTATGCAGCGGCGGTCAGTTGCGGCGCGATTCGCTTTGCCGACGCGTTACGGGTGGTGCGAAAACGCGCCGAATTGATGGAGACGGCGTACCCGTCCGGCTACGGTCTCGCAGCCGTGTCGGGTTTGACCGAACACCAACTGGAAACACTCGCCACACAGCATGCGGATGCGGGCCATCAACGGGTCTATGTCGGCAATGTGAATGCGCCGCGTCAGATCGTCATGGCGGGGGCGAATAGTACGCTGGACACGTTCATCGAACGCGCGCTGGCAGCAGGCGCACGCAAAGCGGTCCGTCTTGCGGTAAGCGTGCCATCACATTGCGAACTGCTCGCGCATGCCACGGACGAGCTTGTTGCGTACGCACAGGACGTACCCTTTCACACGCCGCACAGCACCTATATCGGCAATCGCGGCGGCCGCCCCTTGTACACAGCAGAGGCCATTCGCGACGATCTCTCGACCAATATGCGCTACACCGTGCGCTGGTTCGACGCGCTCACCGTTATGCAGGAAATGGGCGCCCGCGTGCTGATCGAAGCCCCGCCGGGCCAGGTGTTGACGGACATTGCGCGCGAGCACTTTCCGGATACCACCGCGCTTGCCGCGAGTACTTTTACGTTCGAAAGGCTGGTGGCGACTGCCCAACGGCGCCTCGAGGCAAATTGAGCACAGGCACGCCATTCGGCCGACGCACGCTTCATTGCTCACTCCACAAAGATTTCCTGCAGCGTAGACAACGCATTCGATAGCGCCGTATCCGACACCGCGCCGGCTCGCGTCACGAGCCGCGTCTTGTCTACCGTGCGAATCTGGTCGAGAAGGATCAACCCTTTCTTGCGCGAGAACGTGAGCGGAACACGAAAAGGTGCCGCGCGACCGGCAGTGGTCATGGGCGCGACAATCACGGTCCGCAGGTGATCGTGCAACTCTGCCGGCGACACCACCACGCAAGGACGCGTTTTCTGAATCTCGCTGCCGACGGTCGGATCCAACGCAACGAGCCAGACGTCGCCGCGCGCTACCACTCGAGCCCCGCGTCATCGGCGTTGGGAAATTCGCCCATCACCAGCGTGTCGTCTTTCGATGCCGCCAACGAACGGCTTGCGTCGGCCCATCCCGCACGCGCTTTCTTTTGCGGACGCCGTATCACCAACGCGTTTCCTTCCACTTGCATATCCACTTCGTCCTCCAGCCCAAGTTGGGTCAAGATCGGTTTCGGAATCAGTACACCATGGGAATTACCCATTCTGCGGATGGTCGTTTTCATGGCTGAACCTGAAGTGAAATCCTAAACGGTCGGGGCACTAAAGTAAACACAATGTTATTACAGTGTAGCACGGCAAACGGCATAAGACGAATGACGTGTTTTGCGTGCTTTTGATCGCTCGCTTCACCGCCTCTCAATCAACTGCCTCCCCATCGCCTTCGCATACTGATCACACGCGCTGCGCGCGACACGTGAGGCCGCCAGCACGCCAACGTCGGCGTCGTCGCGGTAATACATGGCAACGTCGATCGGCGGCGGCAGTGGACGCACCTGCAATTGCCCCAGTTCGCCACTGCTCAGGAAAGGCTCGACGAACAAGGCCGGCACGGCCGCAATCCCATAGCCATCGCGCAACAGTTTCACAATCACCGCCACCGACGGCATGCAGGTCACCTGGGTATCCGCAAGCGGCACGCCGGCGCGCTTCGCGAGCGTCTCCACGATCGCTTCCACGGCGACTTGCGGCGCGGTGCCACGGCCGAACGTCAGCACGGGTTTCTGCAATACCGTCCGCACATGTTTCGCGCGGCTCGACGGAATCAGATCGTGGCGCGCGATCCAGCGCACCGGATAGCTTGCCAGAAAGGTCGAAACGATCGACGCTTCCTGCTCGCCGGTTTCCTCCACCTGAATGACGAGATCCAGTTCGCCGGCGCGCAGCCGCGGCCCAAGTACAGCGCTCGAGTCAACGGTCAGGTCTACGACGATGCGGTTGTACTCGACGTTCAGCATCCGGATGTAGTCCGGCAACCAGCTATGCACCACCGTTTCGATGACGCCGAGCCGCAGCCGCTTGGTCACCTGGGTTTCGTCCTGCGCGGCCAGTTGCAGCGAGCGCGTGGCCTGCACCACCGAGCGCGCATGCGCAAGCAACCGTTCGCCATGCGCCGTGAGTTGAAACTCCGCGGCGTCGCGCTCGATCAACTCGACGCCCAACTCGGCTTCAAGCGTCTTGATACGTAGCGAAATCGCGGCGGGCGTCGCATGCATCGCAGCGGCGGTCGCGCGAAAACTGCCTAGACGGGCGAGCGTCAGAAACGTTTCGACAAAGCGGGTATTCATTGCATTAGTTCTCCCGACAGCGACCCGAAGTACTCGATCATCGCCGCAAAACCACTGGCGACGCTGTTAAGTTTAATTTAACGAAACGCAAGAATAACTCGCTGGATGGATATTTTTGGCGTTACTAATCTGGATTCCATCAGTCACCTGGACCTAGCTGGAGTCGAGCCGTTCATGTCCTACACGCCTTCCGAGTTTCGTCAGCAGATTCGCAGCCGCCGCCTGTCCGGGCCGACTGCGGGCTACTGCGGCGACTATGCGCAAGCCAATCTCGCCATCCTGCCCAGGCAATACGCCGACGACTTCCTGCGCTTCTGCACGCTCAATCCGAAGGCTTGCCCGTTGCTCGGCATTGGCGAACCGGGCGAATGGCGCATCCCGTCGCTCGGCGTCGATCTCGACATTCGCAACGACGTCCCCGCGTTTTACGTGTACCGCCACGGCGAACGTGCCGAGGAAGTGCGTAGTCTCGACAAGCTGTGGCGCGACGACCTGGTGGTCTTCGCGATTGGCTGCTCGTTTTCATTCGAGGAAATGTTGCGGCGCGAGGGCATTCCGCTGCGTCATATCGAACAGCAGGTCAACGTGCCGATGTATCGAACACACGAGCCCAACGTGGCCGCAGGCGTATTCGGCGGCAACCGTGTGGTCTCGATGCGGCCGATGAAAGCCGCCGACGCGATCCGCGCCATTCAGATCACCAGCCGTTTTCCCGCGGTACATGGCGCGCCGGTTCACATCGGCGATCCCTCGCTAATCGGCATTCGTGACATCACCCGGCCCGATTTCGGCGATGCAGTCGACGTGCACAGCGACGAGTTACCGGTGTTCTGGGCCTGCGGTGTCACACCGCAAGCCGCGATAGAAAGCGCGCGTTTGCCGTTTGCAATCGCACATAAACCGGGACACATGCTCGTCACCGACATTCCCAACACCACGCTGGCGATGCTCTAGCCGCGGCGTTCTTTGAGTTGTCCCATCACAAGCCGTGCGGCAAGACGCGGCCACTGACTACGACCGGAGCCCATGTATGAAAACTGAAGCGCAGTTGACCGCAGACACCGAGCGCTACAACGCACCCGGCACAGGCAAAAACCCGTTTGCGTGGTATCAGCAGATTTCCACCGGTGAGAAGCGTGCGTTCTGGAGCTGCAAGATCGGCTACGTGCTCGACGCAATGGACACGCAATTCCTGAGCTTCGTGATTCCGACTCTGATTGCGACATGGGGCATCACGCGCGGCGACGCCGGCCTTATCGGAACGGTCACGCTGCTGAGTTCAGCACTCGGCGGCTGGGCGGCCGGTGTGCTATCGGATCGCATCGGCCGTGTGAAGACTTTACAGATAACGATTCTCTGGTTCGCGGTGTTCACTCTGGCTTGCGCGCTGGCGCAGAGTTTCCCCCAGTTGCTGTTGGCGCGCGGACTGATGGGGCTCGGCTTCGGCGGCGAGTGGACGGCGGGCGCGGTGCTGATCGGCGAAGTGATCCGTCCGCGTGACCGTGGCAAAGCGGTCGGCCTGGTGCAGGCAGGCTGGGCGATCGGCTGGGGCGTGTCGACGCTGCTGTTCATGGCCGTGTTTTCATGGGTACCGGCCGATTACGCATGGCGCGTGCTGTTCGCGATCGGCATTGCGCCGGCGCCGTTCGTGATCTGGATTCGCCGCTTCGTCGAAGAACCGGAGGTGCATCGGCAGCAGAAAGAAGCGCAAGTCGCGGCACAAACGCACCCTTCGCTGCTCGACATCTTCCGCGGCGATATCGTCTGGACGACGCTGCGCGCATCCATTCTCGCGACCGGCGTGCAAGGCGGCTACTACGCGGTGACCACGTGGCTGCCGACGTATCTGAAAACCGAGCGGCACCTGAGCGTGATCGGCACCGGCAGCTATCTGGGCGTGGTGATCGTCGGTTCGTACTGCGGCTATCTGACGGGCGCTTACGTCAGCGACAAAATCGGCCGGAAGCGCGCGTTCATCGCGTTCGCGCTGGCCTCGTGTGCGATCGCGTTGATCTACACACAACTGCCGCTCGACAACCTCACGATGCTCGCGCTCGGTTTCCCACTCGGTTTCTGCGCGTCCGGTATTTTCTCGGGGATGGGCGCGTTCCTCACCGAGCTGTTTCCGACGCGCATTCGCGGCTCCGGCCAGGGGTTCTGCTACAACTTCGGGCGGGCGGTCGGCGCGACGTTTCCGTTCCTGATCGGCCACGTCTCGCAGAGCATGACGCTTGGTCACGCGATCGGCGTATTCGCCGCCGCGGCATACGGTATCGTGATCCTCGCCGCGCTGACCTTGCCGGAAACCAAGGGACGCGAACTCAACGCTGCTTAAGCCGCACCACCGCGCATTCTTCCTATAGCGCCTGTTCCGGCGCGCGTCCGATGACATGTGAATCGGACGCCGCGCCTGTGTCACCCCGGCCGCGTTCCCGGCCTGGCGTCACGACAGCACCGGTGCCCCCCGGACGCCCCACCGATTTCGCATGCCGCTCGATCAGCCGTTGCAGCAGGCAGAACGCGCACAGCAACGCGCCGATCACGATGCGGGTCCACCACGAACTGAGCGTGCCGTCGAAGGTAATCAGCGTCTGGATCGTGCCCAGAATGCCGACACCGAACAACGAGCCGATCACATAGCCAACGCCGCCCGTCAGCAGGGTTCCGCCGATCACCGTCGCCGCGATCGCGTCGAGCTCCATACCCTGCCCTTGCAGGCCATAGCCCGACAGCACGTAGAACGTGAACACCGCGCCGCCGAGGGCCGAACAGAACCCGCTCAGCGCATACACGCCGATCCGCGTATGCGCGACCGGCAAGCCCATCAGCAGCGCCGAGCGCGGGTTGCCGCCAATCGCATACACGTTGCGGCCAAAACGCGTGAAATGCGCGACATAGATCGCCGCGGCGAGCGTGATGAGGGCGATCAACACATTGGCGGAAACCGAACCGACGCCGAGGCTGAGGCGAAACGCGGAAATCTTCTGGAACGTCGGATCGTTGATGGTGATCGACTGTGTCGTGATCAGAAAGCACAAGCCACGCGCGAAGAACATGCCGGCCAGCGTGACGATGAAGGCCTGCAAGCGGAAAAAATGAATCAGCGCGCCCTGTACCGCGCCGAACACCGTGCCCATCAGCAACACGATCGGCACAATCAGCCAGACCGGCAGACGCATGTGTTCGGATAGCACTGCTTCGACGATGGTGGTCAGCGCCACCACCGAGCCCACCGACAGATCGATCCCGCCGGATACGATCACAAACGTCATACCGATTGCGACGATCAGCAGGAAGGCGTTATCGACCAGCAGATCGAGCAGCACTTGCCACGAAAAAAACCCGGTGTACATCACCGAGCCGAAACCGAACAGCGCGCAAAACAACAGGATGGTGACGGCGATCGGCAACGTGCGCGGATCGACGATATGGGCCCAGGCGTCGAGGAGTCGCCTCATCGCGCCACCCCGCGCTGCATGAAGAGCGACACGGCGAGCGCGCGCGCCGAGGGCGACTGGATCACGCTCACCGCGAGCACCACGGCAGCCTTGACGACGAGTGTCGCTTCCGGCGGCACGCCGATCGAATAAGTCGTATAGGTGAGTGTCTGGATGATCAGCGCCCCCAGCACGGTGCCGGTGAGGCTGAAGCGGCCGCCGAGCAGCGACGTGCCGCCGAGCGTCACCGCCAGAATCGCGTCGAGTTCGAGCAGCAGCCCCGCGTTGTTGCCATCGGCGCTGCGCACGTTCGAACTGATGAGGATGCCCGCCATCGCGGCGGTCAATCCCGAGAATCCGTACACCGCGAATACCAGCGCTTTCGAGCGCAGGCCGACGAGACGCGTCGCCACCGGATTGACACCGATCGCGCGAATGAAGAGCCCGAGCGCGGTGCCTTCAACGAGCACCGCGGTGGCCAGCACGGCAACGCTCGCGATCCACACGGAGCACGGCACGCCTAGCCAATAGCCGCCACCCACGTACAGATAGCCGGGTGCGCCAATCGGTATGATCTGCCCCCCCGTCAGCAATTGCGCAATGCCACGGCCGGCGACCATCAGGATCAACGTGGCAATGATCGGCTGCATGCCGACGAACGACACCAGCAGCCCGTTCCACATGCCGCTCAGCACGCCGACGATCAACGTCGCTATCAAGGCTTGCGCGATCAAGCCGGTGCTCGGGGTAGGTTGCGTCGCGAGGATCGTGGCCGCGGCGGCGCCGGCAATCGCCACAACCGCGCCGACCGATATATCGATGCCGCGTGTCGCGATCACAAGCGTCATACCGGTGGCGACCAGCGCCAGCGGCGCCGCGCGATTCAATACGTCGATCGGCGCGCCGAACAAGTGGCCGTCGAGCATCCGCAGCGACAGAAAATGCGGGTTCACCCACAGGTTCAGGCCGCACAACAGCAGCAGCGTGACACACGGCCAGATCAGCGGACGCTCCGCACCGTCGCGCACGAACCAGTTCGATAGCTTCATTCGCCGCTCCCCGCGATGAGTCGATAAATGTTGTCTTCGTTCGAAGCCTTGCCGGCCACTTCAGCGATCTTGCGGCGGTCGCGCAACACCGCCACGCGATGACTCACGCGCAGCACCTCGCCGATCTCCGATGAAATGAACAGGATGCTCAGACCGTTCGCGCACAGCGCGAGCAAGCGGTCCATGATGTCGAACTTCGCGGCGACGTCGATGCCCCGGGTAGGCTCGTCGAGAATCAGCAGCTTGGGGTCGGTGGCGAGCCAGCGCGCGAGCAGCGCTTTCTGCTGGTTGCCGCCGGAGAGCAGCCCGATCGGCTGGTCGGCGTCCGTCGCCTTGATGCCGAGACGCTCGATCCACAGGTCCGCGATTTCATGCGCGCGCTGCCGTTTGATCTTGCGCCACCAGCCGCGCCGCGCCTGCAACGCCAGCAGAATGTTCTCGCGAATCGACAGTTCTGCGACGATGCCCTCTTTCTTGCGATCCTCCGCGCAGTAACCGATGCCGTAACGCACGGCGTCGTGTGGCGAACGCAGCCGCACGGGCCGGCCTTCTATCAGGATGGTGCCGCTGTCGGCGCGGTCCGCGCCGAACAACAGCCGCGCGGTCTCCGTGCGGCCCGACCCAAGTAGGCCGGCAAGGCCCAGGATCTGACCTGGCTGTACGTCGAGGTCGATCGGCTGCAGCGTGCCGCGCCGTCCGACGCCACGCAGTTCGACGAACGGCTGAACAGCTTCCTTGCTCTGGGGCCCTTCATGGGTGGCGTGCCCGTCATGAGCCGCTTCGCGCAACCGCGCACTCATGCGCTCGTGACCGACCATCTTCGCGACCAGTTGATCGGCCGGCAGATCGCGTGCGAGGTATTCGCCTTCGCGCTCGCCGTTGCGCATCACCGTGATGCGATCGGAGATGGCATAGGTCTGCTCGATAAAATGTGTAACGAACAGAATGGCGATGGCAGATTGTTTAAGATGGCGAAGTATTTTGAAAAGCTGGGCGACTTCGCCATCGTCGAGGCTGGAGGTGGGTTCGTCGAGAATCAGCACGCGTGCGTCGACTGACAGCGCTCGGGCGATCGCCACCATCTGCTGCACGGCGATCGGATAGGCGTCGAGCGATCGGGTGACGTCGAGCGTCACGTCGAGACGAAGCAGCGCGTCCTGCGCACGGCGCTTGATGTCGGGCCAATCGATCGCGCCAAAACGTTTTGGCTGCCGGCCCGCAAAGATGTTCTCCGCCACCGACAGGTTCGGGCACAAGTTCACTTCCTGATACAGCGTGCGCACGCCGGCCGCCTCGGCCTCCTGCGGCGAAGCAAACGCCACGATCTCGCCGCCCAGGCGGATTGTGCCGGCGTCAGGCGCGACGACGCCGGTCAGCACGTTGATCAGCGTGGATTTGCCAGCGCCGTTCTGCCCCATCAGCGTGTGGATCTCGCCGGGGAACAGGCGGAAGTCCACCCGCTGCAGCGCTTTTACGCCCGGGAACGTTTTGCTGACACCGGCGGTGGCCAGAATGGGCTCGAGTGCATTCGAGGCGGCGCCAGTGCAAGCGTCACCTGTGACGGCGCCAATGGCGCCGCCCGGCGGTGGATTCGGTTCTGAAGCGGGATGTGTCATAGACCTCGCTCGATCGGCGGTGCGTTGGTCGGGTGAGTTCGGGTGGACCAAGTTGGGCGCAACCCGATTCAGCGGAAAAGAGACCGCCCGCTGCCGAAGCAGCCAGGCGGTCAGGCACCACTGGAGAAACTCCTGCGATCTGTCCGTACTTCGTTTGCGTCCTGTGTCTATCGTATGGATAGCTAATCAACCAACCACGCCACTCCGCCCCAATACGGCAGCCTCAGTACTTGCGTGTCGGCAGAGTCTGCGCCGCGACGCTCATCGGGAAGACGGTCTCTTGCGTCAGGATGCGCTTGGGCAGCGGCTTGCCGGCCACCACGTCCTTGACTGCCGACATCAGTTGCGGCCCCAGCAGCGGACTGCACTCCACGTCGACGTTCATCTTGCCCGCGACCATCGCCTGGAAGCCGCCCTTGGTCGCATCGAACGAGACGACGGTGATGTCCTTGCCCGGATGCATGCCGGCCTCTTCCATCGCCTGGATGGCGCCAAGCGCCATATCGTCGTTATGCGCATAAACTACATTTATTTTATTTCCATAAGTTTTTATAAATGCTTCCATCACCTGCTTGCCACCGGCAAGGGTGAAGTCGCCGCTTTGCGACGCGATGATCTTGAATTTGGGATCGCTCTTGATCACTTCGATCAGACCGGCATGCCGGTCGTTGGCAGGCGCGGAGCCGACCGTTCCCTGAAGTTCGGCGATGTTGATAGGACCTGGGTCGTTTTTATAGTGATCTTCGAGCCAATGGCCACCGCGCCGGCCCTCTTCCATGAAATCCGAGCCAATCATCGTCACGTACAAAGACGTGTCCTTCACGTCGATGTTGCGGTCGGTCAGGATCACCGGAATGTTTGCGGCTTTAGCTTCGCGCAGCACCGGCTCCCAGCCGGATTCGACGACCGGAGAAAACGCGATCACATCGACTTTCTGCGCAATGTAGGAGCGGATCGCCTTGATCTGGTTTTCCTGCTTTTGCTGGGCGTCGGAGAATTTGAGCTTGATCTTCGCGTCCGCCGCCGCGGACTTCACCGACTCGGTATTGGCGGTTCGCCATGCGCTTTCGGCGCCGACCTGCGCGAAACCGAGCGTGATCTGTTTGTCCTGCGCGTAAGCGCCCGGCGTTGTCAGCATCAGCGCGCCGATGCTCGAGCAAAGCGCGAGCGCGCCCAACGCACGACATGCGGCGCGTCGTGTATTCGCCATGACTGTCTCCTGATCGTTGTTGTGTAGGCGATCCATCGAACCCGCCCAGCGTTTGCGGCCCTCACGGTGCGTGGATCGTGATGTAGCGTAGTGTCTGGGGCGTTAACCGTCCAATCATATGATTCGCGTGGGCGATACCAATTTTGGTATAGCGGGCGGTGTCGGCGATGGCCTGGACGCGGGCGATGCTGCGAACTCGCTCGGGCATGGGCGGTGCGGGAGCGCGGCGTTGGAGAGGCTTTTTTTATGCGCTTAAGTACCCGGTTTCAGGTTCGGGCAGGCGGTGAGCAGGTGTGGGGATTTCGAATTTCGGGCCAAGGACTAAACGGCCAACGGCTGGCCCACAAGCTAGCGCTATGCCGCGCGCGGCGTCACCCAACGGAACGTCAGATTGATTCGCTCGCCGGCCACGCGCGGCTCTTTCGGCACGCGATGCCGCCAGTCGGCCTGCGTGTCGCCCTTCATGACCAGCAAGCTGCCGCCCTTGAGTAAATACGACTGCATGACGCCGGTCTTGTTGTGCCGCAAGTCGAAAGTGCGCGCGACGCCCAGGCTGATCGACGCAATCACCGGCTGGGCGCCGAGCTCCGGCTCGCGGTCTGCGTGCCACCCCATGCTGTCGGTGCCGCTGCGATAGCGGTTGATCAACACGCTGTTAAAGCGCGCGTGGCAAGCGGCCTCTGCGGCGGCCCGCAGTTCGGCGACGGTTGGCGTCCACGGTTGCGGCACGTTGCGAATTCCGGAATAGACGTAGACCGCGTCCGGCTCGCCCTGCCAGGCCGTCAACCGCGGCAGCGGCACACGGCCGGCAGGCGTGCCGATCATGTCCTGACGCCATGCCACTTCGTCGATGAGTTGCGTTAAAGCGTGCGCCGCGGCCTCGGGCGCGAGCCACTCGGGATACCAGTCCACGTCCGGCACGGGAAGGTCATTGAAAAGGTCCGCCATGAGATTGCCTGAATGCGATTGCGCACGCGATACGCGCGCGAGTGAGAACCTTGGCTATTATGGCGGCAACGACGATGCCGATCACGCCAGGTGCTTGCGCTGTCATCCACCGCTGTCATCCGCCGCTGTGATCCGCCGCTGTGATCCGCCGCTGTCATCCACTTTTCTCACTCTGCTACTTCAACGGACTACCACCATGATTCTTTCCGATCAGGCGCTCGATCAGCTGTTTCGCGAAGCGCGCACCCATAACGGCTGGCAGGCCAAACCGGTCGACGACGCCGTACTCAAGCAACTCACCGAGCTCGTGCTGCTCGGCCCGACCTCGGCCAATTCGAGCCCCGGTCGCTTCGTCTACGTGAAAACGCCCAAAGGCAAAGAGAAGCTGCGTCCGGCCTTGTCGCCCGGCAATCTCGAGAAAACGATGGCGGCGCCGGTCACGGTGATCGTCGGCATGGACATGGCGTTTTACGAGCATCTGCCGAAACTGTTTCCGCATGCCGACGCGCGCAGCTGGTTCGCCGGCAACGACAAGGCGATCGCGGATACGGCCTTTCGCAATTCGACGCTGCAAGGCGGCTATCTGATTCTCGCGGCTCGCGCGCTCGGTCTGGACACGGGTGCGATGTCGGGCTTCGACGCCGCCAAGGTCGACGAGGCGTTCTTCGCCGGCACGACCGTGAAGTCGAACTTCCTGATCAATCTGGGCTACGGCGATCCGTCGAAGCTGTTCCCGCGCAGCCCGCGCTTTTCCTTCGACGAAGCCGCCCGGATCGTCTGACAGGCCTTTTGCCGCCGGTGCGTTTAACTGAAGAGCGCTACGTAGAAGACCACCGCGCCGATCACCGCACCGATAAAGCAAAAGCCTTCATTGGCGTCGTCGCCATTGGAACGCAACCACGCGCCGACGACGCCGAACAGCCCTGCGATGCCGAGCGCAACGCATACCATCACCACGTCGAATAGAGCGCTTTTGCCCAACTCGGAGAAGTCGATGTCGCGCACGCCGAAGTACAAGGCGATCGCCATCAACGATATGCCCACGAGCGGCAGCATGACATGGCTGCCCTCTCGCCCGACGTGATGCCCATGAAGTCCGTGGCGTACGTGATTGCCCGATCCAAGCAGTTTCATGATGCGCCTCCTGCCTCGCCCTCAACCGACCACCAAACGAACCGCCGCTGGGCCGCGATGGCCCTGAGACGAGCCGGTTCTATTTGAGAATAGTGCACGCGAAACACAATTCAAAGCCCATTTAATTAGCGTGCCGCAGCAGTTCAGACGCCGGCATGCGGCGATGGGAATTGCTGCATTGCGGTATCCGCTTGCCGCGTCAAACACGAACGTATTCGGCCGCCCCTGGAAGCGAATCAGGCGTCGCCGGCAAGGGGGTTCACATCTCGGTAGAATGATCCGGCTCGTCCGCTATTTGATGATTGCGGTTGGCGAGCCGCCGCCGTTGCTCCGCTCGTGCCGGCCCCTTCCCGCCTCTATCCTCTCTATGCGCCGCTCATCGTTTCTTGTTCGCTTCATCCTGATTGGCATCCTGCTGCATATCTATGTCGGCTTTCGTCTGATTCCCGATATGCCGGTTAGTGCCACTGGCCGGTGGCTGTGCGCGTTGTGGCTGGTGCTGTCGATCTTTCTGATACCGCTCGGCATGCTGGCGCGCACCATCAAACAGCAGCCGCTCAGCGACCGCCTCGCGTGGATCGGCCTGCTGGCGATGGGCTTCTTCTCGTCGCTGCTGGTTCTGACGTTCGCGCGTGATCTCGCGCTCGCCTCGCTGCTGACCGTCGATGCAATCTGGCCGAACACGATTGCCATCGCGCACTGGCGCATCGGCTCGGCGGCAGCGGTACCGTTGCTTGCGCTGCTCTCGACGCTCGTTGGCCTGTTCAACGCACGGCGCCGCGCCAAGGTGGTGACGATCGAGGTGCCGATCGACGATTTGCCGGCAGCGCTCAACGGCTTCACGATCGTCCAGATCAGCGATATCCACGTCGGCCCAACCATCAAAGGCCGTTATGTGGATGCGATCGTCGACGCGGTGAATCGTCTCAAGCCGGATCTGATTGCCGTCACCGGCGATGTGGTGGACGGCAGCGTGCCGCAACTGACCAGGCACACGCAGCCGCTGTCGCGGCTCAGTGCGCGTCACGGCGCGTTCCTCGTGACCGGCAATCACGAGTATTACGCCGGTGCGAACGCGTGGATCGACGAATTCCGGCGCCTGGGGTTGAACGTTCTGCTCAACGAGCATGTGATCGTGGAACACGACGGCGCGCGCGCCGTGATCGCCGGGGTCACCGATTACTCCGCAGGCCATCACGACCCATTGCATCGCAGCGACCCGGTTGCGGCCCTCGCCGGCGCGCCTGGCGACGTACTGATCAAGGTACTGCTCGCGCACCAGCCGCGTTCTGCCGAAGCGGCCGCAGCAGCAGGTTTCACGCTGCAGCTATCCGGTCACACCCACGGCGGCCAGTTCTTCCCGTGGAATTTCTTTGTGCGTCTCCAGCAGCCGTTCACGGCCGGTCTCGCTCGGCTGAACGGCCTGTGGGTTTACACGAGTCGCGGCACCGGCTATTGGGGACCGCCGAAGCGCCTGGGCGCTCCCTCGGAGATCACGCGACTGCGCCTCGTGCCCGGCGAGCCTGACTGAAGCATCGAGCCATGCACCAGGTATCGGCGCACCGAAGTTATATTGGATTGCGCGAAAAAAACGCGGACGTCCGCCAGGGACATCCGCGCTCCGGCGCTGACGCGCCGCTTCAGCTAATTTGAGTTACTGCGCGGGCGCCACGGCCACGCTGACCTGCGGTGCGTACGCCACCGACACTTGCATACCCGGCGTCACGCCTGCGACCTTTGCCGGCTCGCGGCCCTGGATATGAAACACCGCGCCATTCGGGCCCTTCAGGGCCATGATGCCGGACGCGTGGTCGATGGCCTGAACTTCGGCGCTCACGTGCTGTACCGTGTTCTGCGGTACCGGTTGAGCAGCCGCGCCCTGGCCGTCGGCACCACGCGTCACGCTGATCATGGCATTGCGCATCATGCGGATGTGGACCTTGCCACCTTGCTTGATCTGCGCGAGGTTGCTCGTATCGGTAACAGTAAATGAAGCTTCGCCGCCCTGTGCGTCGAGCAAGGTCACCGAATGTTTAGCCTGGTCGACCGCCTTCACGACACCATCTGCCTGCAGCGTGCTGCTGCCTTCAAACGGCGCGGGCAAACCGGCGGCGAACGACACGAGGGGAGCCGCAGCAATCAATGCACCGGCAATCATGCCAAGAGCCTTATCTTTCATACATTCCTCAATTGGGTGAACAGCGGAAAAGAGACGAAGCCGTGCGGATCGGTTGCGCCTGGCATAGGGCAAGGACAACCGAAAAATTTCTGGGCGAAACCGTGAGAAATGAAACGTGGATTGAGCGCCAAACCGCACGACGTGTTTCGAAGTGTGCAAACAGTGTGTTTTCCGGGATGGACACCGTCAATATTCGGACTCCATATTTATGCAAGGAAAATTCCGAACTTGTCGCGGAAAATTCCGAAGCAGCCGAAAGCACCTTCCGCCGCCCCGCTTCATCCCGGCTTGACTTAACTTTGCAGAGCTGCCTAAAATTCGCCCAGTTCATTTAACCGGAATCACGATCTTGGACAGTAGCAGTCGTACCAGTCGAGCTTCGATCCGCCCGATCGCCTGATCCGCAAGATTTCCGCGCCAGCCTTTACCTGTCGCCGTCTTGCCTTCGGGCCCGACGGTGCACGTCGCTTTTACCCTCTTGCTGCAAATGAAGCGCCGCATGGCCCGATGCCTTGCGCATGCTCCATGACTTTTGCGTCGCGAGCCCCGGCTCGCATGCCTTGTCACGCCTGATCGCGTTCGCGTTCCACCTGCGGATACGTGATGCTGTCACGCGTAAGGTTCACACTGTGCGAACACGCGCCTCAACCTTTCTTACCGATGACAATTGAATTCGTCTTGCGGCTCCTTGCCGCCTTCAGCTGCGGCGTCGCGATCGGCCTCGAACGGCAGATGCGCCAACGCAACGCCGGCCTGCGCACCATCACGCTGGTCGCCAGCGGCGCGTGCCTGTTCGTCACGCTCGGCGTGCTGACCGGCAACGGGACGGCCGGCATCACGCAGATTGCCGCCTATGTCGTATCGGGCGTCGGCTTTCTCGGCGGCGGCGTGATCATGCGCGACAAGGGCTCCATTCAGGGGATCAACACCGCCGCGACCTTGTGGTGCTCGGCGGCGGTCGGCGTATTGTGCGGTGCGGGGCACTACGGCCCGGCCCTTGCCGGCACCGCAGTCGTGCTGCTGACTAATACGGTGCTGCGAGAAGTAAGCCGGGCCATTAACGCCGCGCCCGTTTCGGACGCCGACCTCGTGCGCGAGTATGTGCTGACGATCGTTTGCCGGGAGGCCGATGAAATTCACATTCGTACCGCGGTATCCAACTCAATGTATTCGACACCGCTGTCGTTCCAGAGCCTGACGAGCGAAGACGTCGAAGACGATACGGGACGCATTCGCGTTACGGCGACATTGAAGCTGCATCCGAAAGATCAGCCGAAGCTTGAACAGATGGCGAGCCGTATCAGCATGGAAAAGAGCGTATCGAGCGTGAGCTGGACGGCCAAAGATGCGGAGCCGACGCCGGAGTGAGTCACCTGGCGTAAGCTCCCCATATTCACGCGCATCGTCTACACTTAGCTTGCAATAGATTCAGACAATGTTAATTCCGCGTCCTGAATATGGACTGTCCCATAACCTTCGACTAAGCTCTGTCACCGTGATTTTTTCACACTCAACCATGGAGTCTCGAATATGGAACACGGCATCATTGCATGGCTCATCATCGGCGCAATCGCCGGCTGGCTGGCTGGCGTGCTCGTCAAGGGCGGCGGCTTTGGCCTGATCGTCGACATCATCGTCGGGATTGTCGGCGCGTTCATCGGCGGCTGGCTTGCCGGTGTGCTGCACATTTCGCTCGGCGGCGGCTGGTTCGGTTCGATCATTACCGCTGTGATCGGCGCCGTCATTCTGCTGTTTCTTATCCGGCTCGTCCGGCGCGGCACCTGAGCGTAGCACCTGATGTCTTACGGCGTCGGGGGGCGAAAGCCACCTGACGCCGGTTTTACCTGGCGTTTAGAGAGGCGCCTAGACTACCGGCAACATCGAGCCGGTGTCACGCAGCCGCGTATGCCAGGCGAAAGCCTGGTCCAACTGATGCGGCGTTTGCCCACCCCATTGCAAGGCGTCCCGATAGTAGTCGCGAAGCAGATCGCGATACAGCGGATGCGCGCAGTTCTCGATAATCAGCGTAGCGCGTTCTCGCGACGCCAGTCCGCGCAGATCGGCCAAGCCCTGCTCCGTCACGACTACGTCCACATCGTGTTCGTTGTGATCGCAGTGCGGGACCATCGGCACGACACTCGAAATGCGGCCACCCTTCGCCATCGACTTCGTCGCAAAGATCGCGCATGACGCGTTGCGCGCGAAATCGCCCGAGCCGCCAATGCCGTTCATCATGTGCGTGCCGCCTACGTGCGTCGAATTCACATTGCCGTAAATGTCGAACTCCAATGCGGTATTCAACGCAATCAGACCGAGCCGGCGAATCACTTCAGGATGGTTGCTAACCTCCTGCGGACGCAACACCAGGCGATCGCGATAGCGCTCGAGTTCGCAGAACACCTGCGCCTGACGTGCGGCCGACAGCGTGATCGACGCACCCGAGGCGAATGTCACCTTGCCGGCGTCCATCAGATCGAAGGTCGAATCCTGCAGCACTTCTGAGTAAATTTCGAAGGCGTCGAAAGGCGAATCGACAAAGCCCGCCAGCACTGCATTGGCAATCGTGCCGATGCCCGCCTGCAACGGCGGCAGTTGGCGCGGCATGCGCCCGCGCGACACTTCGTGCTGAAAAAACGCTATCAGATGACCGGCGATCAACTCTGTTTCCGCATCCGCGGGCAGCACCGTGGACGGGCTGTCCGCCTTATCGGTGATCACGATCGCCGCGATTTTGTCGAGCGGGATCTCGATGGCCTGTGTGCCAACACGGTCTTGCGGATGCACGATCGGCAGCGGTTCGCGATTCGGCCGGCGGCCTGGAATCCAGATGTCGTGCAGTCCCTCGAGGGCGAGCGGCTGCGCAAGATTGATTTCGACGATGACCTTGTCGGCGAGGATCGCGAAACTGGCCGAGTTGCCGACTGAAGTGGTCGGCACAATGCCGCCGGTTTCGGTGATTGCGGTAGCTTCGATAATGGCGACGTCGAGTTTGCCAAGCTGATTGGCGCGCAGCATCTCGACCGTTTCGGACAGGTGCTGATCGACAAACATCACTTCGCCGCGGTTGATCGCATCGCGCAGGGTCTTGTCGACCTGGAACGGCAAGCGGCGCGCCAACACATGCGCCTCGGTGAGCATGCGATCCACGTCATGACCGAGCGATGCGCCTGTCATCAGCGTAATTTGCAGCGGCTTGCCTTCCTGACGGACCCGCTCGGCGAGTGCGACAGGGACAGCTTTGGCGTCGCCCGCGCGCGTAAAGCCGCTGGCGCCGACGCACATGCCGTCCTGAATCAGAAGCGCCGCCTCGGCGGCTGAAGTGATCTTTCCGCGCAGCGCGGAGCAACGAATCCGGTCTTGGTACATGAAGCTGAGTCTCTCCATAGTCACTAGTCCAGTCTACCGGTGCGCACGTCTGCGGTGTGCTTCGCTCAGTAGCCAGATTGTCGCACCAGCCGCGGCGTCTCAATGGGACGGCGTCGCGGCCAGGCGTTTCGTCGCGTGCAAAACGCTCGTGACAGGGTACTGCGGGTATTGCGCGTGGCCCTGATTAGCTGCCGAAGTAGAGATTGCAGAAACTCACCGGCCCGACGCACTCTTCAGCTCTGACCTTCGGTGCAGCGACACGGCTTTGCTCGGCGATGCTGTTCGCGCGCGGTGCAGTCGCTTGCGCGACCTGTTGTTCCGGGGCGACCGGCGCCGTTTGTGCATGAGCGACAGCAGCGGACAAAGAGCAAGCAATCAGGGCAATCTTCAACACATTCATTTCGTTCTCCAGTACTTACGATTACGGCCAGTAGGAAGTCCTCTTGGGAGACTGCGTGGCAGTGATGAAACTATATGACCGCCACCTACGCAGATAAACGGGGCTGGACGGAAGTGATCTTTCCATCTGGCAGAAGGATCGGGGCGCACGCCCGATCCAACGCGCGTGGGTCTAACGTGCATTGAAAGGCGCGTCTTTGTCGAGCAACGCGGTGCGGATGAAGTGCAGGCAACTCAGGATGCGCTGCAGGTCGTGCCGCTTGTCGCGGTCGGCATGAACGGTTTCCAAGACGTCCTGCGCGACCCACGTAGCCGAGCGCACGGATACGAGCGCTCGCTCGAGCCCACGCGCGTCAGTCCGCTCGAAAAGCCGCGCGAGGTCGTCGCAAGTCTGCGCGAGGCTACTGCTCCAGCGCGAATGAAGCGCTTGCGCGTAGCCGGCACGTGACGCTTCATTGCGAAGATCGATCACGGCGTGCCCTACTTCGAGGGTGACGAGCATCCAGCGCAAGGCATCACGACGGCGTCGGGAGCGCCGCGTCAGCAGCATGCGCAACTGCGAGGTCAGATCGTGTGTACTCGACTGAAAGCGCTGATTGAGCCCAGGCAGTTCGTCCTTGCACGCGGACACGACTTGCGCGCGCAAATCACCTTTGATTCTCTGGGTGAGCCACGGCATATCCGCGGGAAAGACCACCGCGAAAACGATCGCCGCGAGCAGGAGCGACGCCGTGATCGCGATGCCGTTGTTGATCAGCAGATCGGGCGCATACGTGACGACGTTGTCCGGTCCGGCGAGCAGGCAGAAGAACACCGAAAAACCGATGCCATACCCTGCCGCGAGCTTACGCGATGCGATGAAGGCGCCGAGTGCGAGCACCGGGGCGAGCATCGCGCAAAGCAGCGGAAACCCATCGATGTTCGGATACACGTAGCACGTGAAAAGGTAGCCGGTCATGGTTGCCAGCACGGCGCCAACTGCCATCTGCACGGCCATTTTCGACGCGTTCAGCGCGGTCGACGTCAACGCACAGACCAACGCTGCGCCGATCACCGCCAGACCGCCACTCGGCCAGTCGGTGGCGATCCAGAACCAGCCGGCAATCGCCATGACCACCGCCGATCTGGCAAAGGTAAACGCGACCACAAAACCGTTCGTCTTGCTAACGTAGCGGCCGGCGGTGCGTTGCCCGGCTCCGGGTTTGCGCCGCGCCAAAGACGCGTAAGTCTCGGAGTAACGGATCCATTCGTCGACAAATCGATAGAGCAGTTCCGCTGCCGTATCGAAGTCCGCTAGCGATTCGGCCGGCGCAGCTTCCAGCGTCCGTTTCGTTTCGCGCACGCGTCGAGGCAAACTCGCCTGAAAGAGCCGCAAACCGGCGGCGACGCGCGATGCATCGGCGTTCGCGTCCCGGGGGGACGCCAGCAGTGCCGATAGCTCGCGGAAGTACGGCCTGATGGCGTCGACCATCCGGCTCGGGCCATTCACGCGCAGACGTTTGAGCAACTGGTGCAGCGCATGAAGCCGCGCGCACGCGTCCATGAATTCGCCGTTTAGACGGCCGAGATGCTGACTGCGTGAACGCATGGCCGGGTCTTCGAAGGCAGCAAATGTTCGCGTCGCTTCAAAGCCGACGATCTCGTCGACGAGGTCCGCAAAGCGCCGTTCGAACTGGCCGCGCTCGATTCCACGACCCAGCACGTCAGCAGCGAACGCAGTAAAATTTGTATATCGAAGGTGGAGCGCGCGCCGCAAGGCAAGGCTGGAGCGCTGCGGCACGATCAGTGCGCTCACCGCGCTCGAACACACGATGCCGACCGCCACCTCCGCGGCGCGTGTGAGCCCCGCCAGAAACAGGTCGTGAGGCGCCGTGACATTCGGAATGCCGATCAGCGCGGCGGTATAACCTGCCAGCACAAAACCGTACCATCTGAAATGCCGATACCGGACTGCTGCTGCGATACAGGCGCTCACCCAGCCGATCATGCCGAGCATGTACAACTCGGGCTGCTGGACGAACAGCGCGCCGAGCGCGAGGGCCGCGACCGTACCCACCGCGGTGCCGAGAATCCGGTAGAAACTCTTGGCGAGCACCATGCCGCTGAACGGCTGCATCAGTACGAACACCGTGGTCATGGCGATTCGCGGCTGCTGGAGATCCAGCAACATGGCCATACCCAGCGCCAGCAGACCCGCGGTGACCGTTTTCAGCAGATGCAGCCAGATCAGACCGTCGCTGTTCGCCCAGTCGCGGACGGCCGGACTAAGCGTTGACAACATGACGCTCCACTGCCGGCGGGAATCCGCCGTCGGTTTGATCGCATGTTGGCGTTTCATGAGAAAGCAACGCGTCCCGGTTTGTCGCTGAAAGAAGCACCGGTGAACGCTGCGCACACCGGCAGGCAAGGCGCCGATTGTAGGGGCATGCGCCGCGCGCATTAATAGGACGGGCGCGGAACGTCCCTTCCAGAACGAACAACAATGCGCTTGCGGGACAGGCGGACAATACGGTTTCTGCCGTGAAATAGAAGGATCGATGGATACGTTACAAAATATGCGAGTGTTCGTGCGCGTGGTCGAAGCCGGTAGTTTTACCGCCGCCGCGCTGTCGCTCAATTCGACGACTGGCGCGATGTCCCGCGCCGTCTCGGAACTCGAAGCTCATCTGCGTACGCGCTTGCTGAACCGGTCGACGCGGCGACTCGCGCTCACCACGGCGGGCGAGCGTTACCTGAAGCGCTCTCAGCAGATCCTTGCAGATGTCGATACGGCGGAAGAAGAAGCAAGTTGCGCGCACGAACGCCCGACCGGCGCGTTGCGCATGCACAGCTTTGCCAGTATCGGCCAGCACTACGTGCTGCCGGCCATCTCGCGCTATCGCGCGCTTTATCCTGAAGTGACCGTCGAGCTGACGTTGTCGCAGCGCATGCCCGATCTGTTCGAAGGCAGCGCCGATGTCGCTGTGATCAGCGCCTCGACTCTGCCGAATTCCGAACTCGTGTCGCTCCCGCTTGGTACAACTTTCAGCATCCTGTGCGCATCGCCTGCTTACGTGCTCGCCCATGGCGCGCCGCAACGGCCCTGCGACCTGGCGCATCACGAGTGTCTGATCCTGCACACGCCGGCATTTCCGCCCCACGAATGGGTACTCGACGGCCCCAACGGCAGCGAGATGATGCAAGTGAACGGACCCGTGCACGTGAATATCGCCGAATCCCTGATCGTCGCGATTCGCGAGGGAATGGGCATTGGTATGGTGCCGCTTTACTCAGCGATCGCCGGGTTGCGTGACGGGACCTTAGTCCGCGTGTTGCCTGAATATACGCTGCAGAAGACGAACGTTTATGCGCTGTATCCGTCACGCAAGTTCATCGATGCGAAGACGCGGACGTGGGTTGAATTCTTACGTACGCATCTGCCGAACGTGATTGCACGCGACGAGGCGCTACTTGCGGAAGTCGGCCAGATGTCTGCTGCCGATGGCGCGGCGCCTGTGGGAGATGTCGTCACGGGTGACGGAGACGTTGCTGCTCACTGACGCAGATTTGAAAAGGAAGAGCAGAGCGCGCCTGCGCGAGGCAGCGAAGCGGATAGCGAAGCGGCGGGCCATGTGTGATGGCATCAATGGCCCGCCAGATAGCGGCAATGTTCTTTGATTGGGCAAGGTCGCGCGGCGACGACGTTCAGCTCCGGCCATTGTGACGGATAGACGCCCGGACGAAGTCCTGGCGTGAGCATGCCATCGCAGTCGTGATGGCGCGGCTGGAGGCGAAGCCTCGTTTTGCACCCGCTTTTTGCCGGCGTCTTTTGCGCCCGCTTTCCCGCACCGTAAACGCAAAAACCCCGCCTTTTGGGGCGGGGTTTCTGGACATGCTGGGGAGCCTGACGATTACCTACTTTCACACGGGAATCCGCACTATCATCGGCGTGGAGTCGTTTCACGGTCCTGTTCGGGATGGGAAGGGGTGGGACCGACTCGCTATGGT